>NZ_JBGNUW010000018.1:0-227750 GCF_041950495.1 Nonomuraea sp. MTCD27
CGGCATCTCCCGCCACTGCCCGCCCGTCCGGAACCGCCAGATCACGCCCTCGAACTGCTGCCGCAGCCGCTCGGGGTACGGGCCGAACCCACCGATCGGCAGGTAGGGCTCGATGAACTCCCACTCCGCGTCCGTCAATTGCACTCGCGTCACGCAAAACGATCTACCAGATCGGACCCCGAAACGAGGGCGGATCCCGCAGATTGATCACAACCAAATACACGCCCTAGCGGACACGGGGTTCCTTCATGCTCTCAAGGCTGTCCAGCTTGTGGGTGCGCTCGTCGTGGCCGATCTGCCGGAGCAGGTCGGCCACCGAGCGGTAGCGGCCGTACTCGGCGGCGTACGTGCCGGGGTCGGGCACCAGGTCCAGGTCCGGGTTCTCGGCCACGAAGGTCATGTATTCATGCTCGGCGTGGTCCTCGAACTCCGCGTTGAGCCGGTAGCTCCAGTCCGGCCTGACCAGGAACAGCACCCAGGACACGTGGTAGTAGAAGAACGCGATCAGCCACGGCGCCGCCTTGTGCAGCAACCACGTCTGTCTCTGCCCGGTGCGCTGCACCAGGTCCTGCATGATCAGCAGGTGCCACTGCTCGTTGTCCTGGTCGGCGCGGGCCTCCACGATCCGCTCGAAGATCCTCCTGGCCAGCCCGGAGCGCCCCGCGTGCCGGTGGACGGCCCAGTAGCCCATCCGTTCCCACGCCTGGTACGGCACCCGGGCGATGATCTCCAGCATGGCGAACTTCGTGTACGACCCCTTCACGCCGTACATGAGGTCGACCGGCTTGAACATCATCTTGGCCAGGAGGCTGTAGTCCATGCGCGGGGTGGCCAGGGTGTCCCGCTGGGCCTGGAGGAGCTGGGCCCGGTCGAGCTTCGGCGGGCCGGACGGGGCTTCAGGGCGGTGGTCGGCGATGACGGTCATCTCTGTCTCCTTCGTTCCTCGGATGTACCGATCGTCGGTGACAGAGGGGCCTCCGGTCGTCGGCCGCCAGGGGTCTTTTCCGGTGATTCCGGCGGTGTACTGGGCACGGGATACGTACGTCTGGAGGCGGACGGGTAATCCCCTAGGGGATATTCCAGTGTGTAAGGCAACGGGCCGCCCTTCCGACAGGTTGTGGGTAGGAGCGGCATGGCGGGAAAAGGGATACTCGGTAGCATGTCGGAGCTTCTCGCGCGCCACCGGGCAGTGATGCCCAACTGGCTGGCCCTCAACTACACCGAGCCCATCGAGATCGTCAGCGGAAAGGGCAACCGCGTCGTCGACGCGGACGGCAAGAGTTACCTCGACTTCTTCGCCGGGATCCTGACCAACATGATCGGCTACGACGTGCCCGAGGTGCGCGAGGCCGTCGAGCGCCAGCTCGCCACCGGGGTGGTGCACACCAGCACCGTCTACCTGCTGCGCGGCCAGATCGAGCTGGCCGAGAAGATCGCGCGGCTCTCCGGCATCCCCGACGCCAAGGTGTTCTTCACCAACTCCGGCACCGAGGCCAACGAGACGGCGCTGCTGCTGGCCACGTACGCGCGCAAGAGCGACCAGGTGCTGGCCATGCGCCAGAGCTACCACGGGCGCAGCTTCGGCGCGATCAGCGTGACCTCCAACCGCTCCTGGAAGAACAACTCGCTCTCCCCGCTCAACGTGCACTTCCTGCACGGCGCCGACCGGCACCTGACCCAGTTCAAGGGCCTGTCGGACGCCGACTACGTCCAGGCGTGCGTGGACGACCTGCGCCACGTGCTGGCCACGACCGTGTCCGACGACGTGGCGGCGCTGATCGCCGAGCCGATCCAGGGCGTGGGCGGGTTCACGATGCCCCCTGACGGGCTGTTCGCCGCGTACAAGGAGGTGCTCGACGAGCAGGGCATCCTGTTCATCTCCGACGAGGTGCAGACGGGGTGGGGCCGGACCGGCAGCGCGTTCTTCGGCATCCAGAACCACGGCGTGACCCCCGACATGATCACGTTCGCCAAGGGCCTCGGGAACGGCTTCGCGGTCGGCGGCATCGTGGCGCGCGGCGACCTGATGGACGGCCCGCACGCCGTGGGCCTGTCCACGTTCGGCGGCAACCCGATCTCCATGGCCGCGGCCAACGCCACCCTCGACTACGTGCTCGACCACGACCTCCAGGCCAACGCCGCCCGTACCGGTGAGATCATCATCGGCGGCCTCAAGGCCGCGGCCGGGCGCCTGCCCGTCGTCAAGGACGTGCGCGGCAAGGGCCTGATGTTCGCCGTCGAGCTGGAGAGCCCCGCCCAGGCCGCCCGCTTCATGGAGCTGACCAAGCAGGCGGGCCTGCTGGCGGGCAAGGGCGGCCTGTACGGCACCGCCATCCGCATGGCCCCGCCCCTCACCCTCACGGTGGACGAGGCCACCGAGGGCCTCGGCATCATCGTCACCGCCCTCGAAACCATCAACGCAGAGGCAGCAGCTCAGTGAAGTCGGTCAAGCACTGGATCAACGGAGCCCTCGCGGACGGCGACCCCGCACGTACCGCCGAGCTCTACAACCCGGCCACCGGCGAGGTCAGCGGCCACGTCGCGCTGGCCTCGGCCGCGGACGTGGACGCCGCCGTGGCGGCGGCCGTCGCGGCCTTCCCCGCCTGGCGGGACGCGTCGCTGGTCAAGCGGGCACAGGTGCTGTTCCGCTTCCGCGAGCTCATGTACGCCCACCGCGACGAGCTGGCCGCGCTGATCTCCGCCGAGCACGGCAAGGTGCACTCCGACGCGCTCGGCGAGGTGGCCCGCGGGCTGGAGGTCGTGGAGTTCGCCTGCGGGATCCCGCACCTGCTCAAGGGCGGCTACTCCGAGGGCGTCTCGACCCGGGTGGACTCCTACTCGATGCGCCAGCCGCTGGGCGTCGTGGCCGGGATCACGCCGTTCAACTTCCCGGCCATGGTGCCGATGTGGATGTACCCGATCGCGATCGCGTGCGGGAACGCGTTCGTGCTCAAGCCGTCGGAGAAGGACCCGTCGGCCTCGCTGCTCATGGCGCGGCTCTGGCAGGAGGCCGGGCTGCCCGACGGCGTGTTCAACGTGGTGCAGGGCGACAAGGTGAGCGTGGACCGGCTGCTGGAGCACCCGGACGTTCGCGCGGTGTCGTTCGTCGGCTCCACCCCGATCGCGCAGTACGTCTACGAGACCGGCACCGCCCACGGCAAGCGCGTCCAGGCGCTCGGCGGCGCCAAGAACCACATGCTCGTCCTGCCCGACGCCGACCTCGACCTGGTGGCCGACTCGGCCGTGTCGGCGGGCTTCGGCTCGGCGGGGGAGCGGTGCATGGCGATCTCCGTCGTGCTGGCCGTGGACCCGATCGGCGACGAGCTCGTCCAGAAGATCGTCGAGCGGGTGGACAAGCTGGTGATCGGCCCCGGCGACGACCCGAAGTCCGAGATGGGGCCGCTGGTCACCGGGCCGCACCGCGACAAGGTGGCCTCCTACCTCGACCTCGGCGTCGAGGAGGGCGCCAAGCTGGTCGTGGACGGCCGCGAGACGGAGGTGCTGGGCGGCGGCAAGGCGTCGGAGGCGCCCGGCTTCTGGCTCGGCCCGACCGTGCTCGACCACGTGCCCGTCGGGTCGCGTACGCACACCGACGAGATCTTCGGCCCCGTTCTGTCGATCGTGCGCGTCTCCTCGTACGAGGAGGGCCTGGAAGTGATCAACGGCGGCCTGTACGGCAACGGCACCGCGATCTTCACCAACGACGGCGGCGCGGCCAGGCGCTTCCAGAACGAGGTCGAGGTCGGCATGATCGGCATCAACGTGCCCATCCCGGTGCCGATGGCCTTCTACAGCTTCGGCGGCTGGAAGTCCTCCCTGTTCGGTGACACGCACGTGCACGGCACCGAGGGCGTGCACTTCTACACCCGGGGCAAGGTCGTCACCTCCCGCTGGCTGGACCCCTCGCACGGCGGCGTGAACCTGGGCTTCCCCACCAACAGGTGAGCGGCGATCGCGGCGCCGGGAGGGACTGGCGTCCCTCCCGGCTCTGTCCCCGGTAAGCTCCAGCACACGGACAAGGGGGGACTTGGTGAATCGTCGTCGTGCTTTTGCCCTGGCGCTCGCCGCATCGGCGCTGGTCTCCGGCATGGGCGCGGCCCGTCCCACACCCTCGCCCTCGCCGTCGCCCTCGGCTTCGCCCACTCCCACCCCGAGCCCGAGCGCCACGCAGAGCGACGGCACGCTGCAGATCCTCACCTACCGCGGCTACGCCGAATACGGCGGCACCAGCCCCAAGGCCAACTGGGTGGGCTCGTTCGAGAAGGAGACCGGCTGCCGGATCGCCCGGATCGACACCGTGCAGACCGCCGACGAGATGGCCGCCAGGGTCGGCCAGCGCCCCTACGACGTGATCACCGCCGGGCCCGTGCTGGCCGCCGGCCTGATCGAGGCCAAGCAGGTGCAGGCCATCGACCCGGCCAAGGTGAGCGGCTACGACGACCTCGACGAGCGCTTCCGCGACATGGCCACGGTGTCGGGCAAGGTCTACGGGGTGCCCTACCTGTGGGCGTACGACGAGTTCGTCTACGACTCGGCCAAGGTCAGGGGCGGCGGGCTGGGGCAGGCGTTCGCCTCCGACCGGGTGGCGCTCAGGGACAGCCCGCTGACGATCGCCGACGCGGCGCTGGCCGAGGGCTCGGCGAAGGACCCGTACGAGCTGAGCGAGACCGAGCTCGGCAAGGCGATGACGCTGCTGGAGCGCAACAAGGACCGCACCTACTGGCGCAACCCGGTCGACCTGGTCAAGGGCTTCGCCACCGGGTCGCTCGACTACGCCCAGATGACCCCCTACCATCGCCTGCTCCTGCAGACGGCCGGCAAGCCGGTCAAGGTGATCGAGACGCGTAAGACCACCGGGTGGGTCGACTCCTGGATGCTCGGCGCGAACGTCCCCGACACCACCTGCGCCTACCGGTGGCTCAACTGGGTGACCGAGCCGGACGCGCAGCGCGACGCGGCCGCGTGGGTGGGCATGGCGCCCGCCAACGACAAGGCGTGCAAGGGGCGGGCCAGGACGATGTGCGAGACCTATGGGGTGGGCGACGACAAGCGGCTCGACCGCGTCGTGTTCGCTGTGCGGCCGCCCGGGGGTTGCGGCGCGGAGGACGGGGAATGCACTGACTACGCCGCATGGACAGAACGGTGGCGCGAGCTCGCCAAGTGAGTGGGAGCCGCCGATCCCCACGTGACCGTGCCGCGGACCCGCCCTTCCCCCCGCTGGGCGCGGCCCGTCAGAGGCGCCCCGGGCCTTCCCCCCCGTCCCGGGGCGTCTCGCTATCGAGACGGGAAGGCCACCACGGTGGCCATGGGAGCGGGGATGAGCGCTTCGGCGCAGTCGCCGCAGGCCAGCACGGGCGAGTCGTCGGGCAGGCGGCCCACGCGCACGCGCGGGCGCGGCCACCTCTTGTGGCAGACGACGCAGGCGTCGCCGTCGCGCTGGGCCCAGGTCAGGCCCTCAGGGTCGAACGTCAACATGTTCCGCGCCGTTCTGGTCGGACCCCAGTTCATCACGCTCCCAGCAGCCATCGCCCCTCCGTATGTCGGAACCGTTATAACCCTGACCGAGGCCGTGAGCGTCTAGCTGAGCGTCAAGTCAGGGTGAATTCTCTACCCGAGTGGCACCTGTTACACCGCAAAACGGGCATCCAGCCGCAAGCTGGATGCCCGTTTCGTAGGGGTTCGTCTAGAGCTCGGCGATCGCCTTCTCCAGGATGCCCAGGCCCTCCTCGAGCAGGTGCTCGGGGATGACGAGCGGGGGCAGGAAGCGCAGCACGTTGCCGTACGTGCCCGCCGTCAGCACCAGCAGGCCCTCGGCGTGGCAGCGCTTGACGAGCTCCTGGACGGCGGTCGGGTTCGGCTCCTTGGTGCCGGGCTCGACCAGCTCGATCGCGATCATCGCGCCCCGGCCGCGCACGTCCCCGACCACGTCGAAGCGCTCCTTGAGCGCCTCCAGCCGGGGGAGCATGATCTCGCCGATCCGCCGGGCCCTGGCGACCAGGTCCTCCGACTCGATGGTCTCCAGCACGCCGAGCGCGGCCTCGCAGGCGAGGGGGTTGCCGCCGTACGTGCCGCCCAGGCCGCCGACGTGCACCTTGTCCATGATCTCGGCCCGCCCGGTCACCGCGGCCAGCGGCAGGCCGCCCGCGATGCCCTTGGCGGTGGTGATGATGTCCGGCACGACGCCCTCGTCCTCGCACGCGAACAGCGTCCCGGTACGCGCGAAGCCCGTCTGCACCTCGTCGGCCACGAACACGATCCCGTTGGCCCGGCAGAACTCGGCGATCCGCGGCAGGAACCCCCTGGCCGGCACGATGAACCCGCCCTCGCCCGCGATCGGCTCGATCACCACGGCGGCCACGTTCTGCGCGCCGATCTGCTTGGTGATCATGTCGATGGCCTGCTCGGCGGCCTCCTCCGCGCAGTTCTCGGGGCCGCTCGGCCAGCGGAACGGGTAGGCCAGCGGCACCCGGTACACCTCCGGCGCGAACGGGCCGAACCCCTGCTTGTACGGCATGTTCTTGGCCGTCAGCGTCATCGTGAGCAGCGTGCGGCCGTGGTAGCCGTGGTCGAACACCACGACGCCCTGCCTGCCGGTGGCGTGCCGGGCGATCTTGACGGCGTTCTCCACGGCCTCGGCGCCCGAGTTCACCAGGAACGTACGCTTCTCGTGGTCGCCCGGGGTGAGCTCGTTGAGCTTCTCGCACACCTCCACGTACGACTCGTACGGGGTGACCATGAAACAGGTGTGGGTGAAGTCGGCGACCTGCTTCCGGACGCGCTCGACGACCTTCGGGGCGGCGTTGCCCACGTTCGTCACCGCGATGCCGGAGCCGAAGTCGATCAGCGAGTTCCCGTCGGCGTCCTGCACCACGCCGCCGCCGGCGCGGGTGACGAAGACCGGCAGGGTCGTGCCGATGCCGGGCGGGACGGCGGCCTGCTTGCGGGCCAGCAGCTCCTGGGACTTGGGGCCTGGGATCGCGGTCACGACGCGCCGCTCCTGGGGAATGCTCATGGCTCTGACGCTACGGCGGGCTCTCACCAGGACCGATACGTCGATATGTCACACTAGGAGTGCTCGTCTTTGCCGGAATGGACAAAACTCGCATGCCGCCTTCCCTGCAGATCGTCGTCCGCCGCATGAACCTGCGGCCGGTGGCCGGGACGTCGGGCCAGGGGGTGCTCGACGCGCCGGTGCGCTGGGTGGCGGTCAGCGAGCTCGCGGACCCGACACCTTACCTGGAGGGCGGGGAGCTGCTGCTCACCACCGGCCTGCGGATGGAGGGCGACCTGACGGGTTACGTGGCCCGCCTGGTGACCCGCGGCGTGGCCGGGCTCGGCTTCGGCGTCGGCGTCTCGCACGAGGAGGTGCCGCCCGCCCTCGTCACGGCCGCCGAGGAGGCCGGGCTGCCGCTGCTGGAGGTGCCGCGCGAGACGCCGTTCATCGCGGTCGGCAAGACGGTCAGCGAGCTGCTGGCGGCCGAGCAGTACGAGGAGATCAGCCGCGCCTTCGCCGCCCAGGGCCGCCTGACGCGGGCGGCGCTGCGGCCGGACGGCCTGCACGCGGTCATCGACCGGCTGGCCAAGGAGGTCGGCGGCTGGGCCGCGCTGCTGGCGGAGTCGGGCGAGGTCCGGCACGCCACGAGCGGGGCCAGGACCGACGAGGTCGCCGGGGAGCTGTCCCGCCGCCGCGGCCGCCTCCCGGCCCCCACCGCCTCCCGCCCGTCCGATCCGGGCCCGCCCGCCGCCCCCGAGGCCGAAGAGACCGGCGACGGGGTGCACGCGGGCACCGGCGGGCCCCGTGGAGCGGGCGGCGGAGTGCAGGCCGGCCGTGCGGGTGGCGAGCGGATGCCGGCCAGCCTGGCGCTGTCCGGGCCCGGTGAGCACATCGTGGTGCAGCCGCTGGGCGGCGGGGGGCGGCCGCGCGGGTTCTTCGCCGTCGGCGCCGGGCACGCCTTCTCGCCCGTCACCCACACCGTGATCAACGCCGCCGGCTCCCTGCTGACGCTGGCCATGGCCCAGGGCAGGACCCAGCTGGCCGCCGAACGCCGCGTCCGCACCGCCGTGCTGGAGCTGCTGCTGGCGGGGGAGGAGGCGCGGGCCCGCGACGTGCTGCGGCCGCTCGGCGGGCGGCTGCCGGAGGAGCCGCTGGTGGTCCTCGCGGCCGGCCCCGACGCCCTGGAGGCCCTGGAGCCGCACACGTTCGCGGCCCTGGCCGGCGACGGGGACGGGGTGGGACGGACGGCCGTCGCGATCGTGGCCGGGTCCGCGGCCGAGGAGGCGGCGATGAGCGCGGAGGCGCCCGTGGGTCTCAGCCTGCCTGCCGGATACGCCGCCACCTCCCTGCACAACGCGCTCGACCAGGCCAGACGCGCCCTGGAGGCGGCCCGCAGCGGTGCGGCCCGTCGCAGTGAGGGGCCGGGGGACGGCGAGGAGCCCGAGGCCGGGCCGCGCGGGATCACCGGGCCGGCCGGTCCGGGGATGGTCGTCAGGTTCGGGGAGCTGGCGGGGCAGGGCCTGCTCGGCCTGCTCGACCCGGCCGCCGCCCAGGCGTTCTCGGCCGCGATCCTGGCCCCGCTCAACGCGTACGGCTCCCGGGCCGACCTGGTGGAGTCGCTGCGCGCGTACCTGGAGGGGAACGGCCACTGGGACGCGGCGGCGCAGCGGCTGGGCGTGCACCGGCACACCCTGCGCTATCGCATGAGACGCGTCGCGGACCTGCTCGGCCGCGACCTCGACGACCCGGGTGTGCGCGCGGAGCTGTGGCTGGCCCTGGAAGTGGCCCGCCGGCCCGTTACTTCTGCTTGTCCACCAGATAGCAGCAGATGATCGCGGTCGTGACCGCCTCGTAGGTGCGGCCGTCGCGCAGGTGCCCGGCGCGTTCCAAGCTGATCGCGCCCTGCGCCGCCGACCACAGCGCGTCCGCGATCTTGCGGGGCTGCGTGGGGATCAGGTAACCGGCCGAGATGCAGTCGGCGATGACCCGGTCGAGGATGTTGAGCGCGGCGCGGGCCAGCGTCCTGGCACGCTCGCTCGGCTCGAAGCCGGGGATCGCCCGCTCGAACATCAGGCTGTAGTAGCCCGGCTCGGCCAGGCACGCCTGCCGGTAGGCGGGGCCGAGCGCGGTCAGGTGCTCGAACGGGTTGCGCCGCTGGGGCACGGCCTCCAGAAAGCGGCGGAAGCGCTCGAACCCCTCCAGGTAGAGCGCCTCCGCCAGGCCCTCCCGGTTGCCGAACATCGTGTAGATGACGGTCGTCGTGCAGCCCGCCTCGGCGGCGATCCTGCGCATGGTGAGGCTGTCGGGCCCGTCCGTCCGGAGCAGGTTGACCGCCACGTCGAGGAGGCGGGAGCGGAGTTCGTCGTGGCTGGCGCGCTCACCGAGGAGGTAGGCGCCCTGCAGTCCCAGCGGCGCCGAGGTCATGAGACCTCCCTGGTGGCCAAGGACCAGCTATGCGTCCTTGTGACCTCACGTTGTTCGGTCACGGGGCCCACGCCTTTCTGATCGGGGGCCCGCCGCGCTGGAGACCCGCACCGATGACTTAGCCATAGCGGAGATCGCTCAAACCACTCCGCATGGTAAACATCCCGAATTGGGTCTACTTCTGTTACATCATGGGTATACAACGGGGCTTGTACTTAACGGTGAGCCCTCGTGGGAGTCTTGTGCATCGTGGTGTAAATCCCCGATGTACGCCTTGGCATAACGTCGTGGGTATGGACGTGCGTACCTTCTGGCTGGCCGGCCGCGCCGCGACCGGGGACACCGAGCTCACTGTCACCAACCCGCATGACGGCCGCGAGGTCGGCCGGCATTCCGTGCCGACCGACGCCCAGGTCGAGGAGGCCGTGGCGGCCGCGCACGCGGTGGCCAGGGAGGCTGCCGCGCTGCCCGTGCACGTACGGGCCGAGGCCCTGGCGCACGTCTCGCGCCGCCTCGCCGAACGGGCCGACGAGATCGCCCACCTGATCACGGCCGAGAACGGCAAGCCGATCGTCTGGGCGCGCGGGGAGGTCGGGCGGGCCGTGGCCACGTTCCGCTTCGCCGCCGAGGAGGCCCGCCGCTGGTCGGGCGGCGTGCAGCGGCTCGACACCGAGCCGGCGGCGGCCGGGCGCCTGGCGTACGTTTCGCGCGTCCCCCACGGTCCCGTGCTGGCGATCACCCCGTTCAACTTCCCGCTGAACCTCGTCGCACACAAGGTCGCCCCGGCCATCGCCGTCGGCGCCCCGGTCATCGTCAAGCCCGCCCCCGCCACCCCGCTGTCCTCGCTGCTCCTGGGCGAGATCCTGGCCGAGACGGACCTGCCGGCCGGTATGTTCTCGGTCCTGCCGATCGAGAACGACCGCGCGTCCGGCCTGGTGCTTGATCCGCGGCTCCCGGTCGTGTCATTCACCGGCTCGGCGCCCGTCGGCTACGCCATCGCCGACCAGGTGCCGCGCAAGCACGTGACCCTGGAGCTGGGCGGCAACGCGGCCGCGGTCGTGCTGGCCGACGCCGACCTCGACTGGGCGGCCCAGCGCATCGCCCTCTACTCCAACTACCAGGCCGGCCAGAGCTGCATCGCCGTGCAGCGGGTCATCGTCGAGCGGCCGGTCTACGACGCGTTCGTCGAGCGGCTCCTCCCGGCGGTGGACGGCCTCGTCACCGGCGACCCCGCCGACGAGAAGACCCAGGTGGGCCCGCTGGTCTCGGAGGCCGCGGCCGAGCGGGTCGAGCAGTGGGTCCAGGAGGCGGTCGCCGCCGGGGCCCAGGTGCTGGCGGGCGGCACCAGGGAGGGCGCCACGCTCGCCCCGACGGTGCTGGCCGACGTCCCGCACGACGCCAAGGTCTCCTGCGAGGAGGTCTTCGGGCCCGTCATGATCCTCCAGCCGGCCGCCTCGGTCGACGAGGCGTACGCGATGGTCAACGACTCGAAGTACGGGCTGCAGGCCGGGGTGTTCACGCGCTCGCTGGACGCCGCCTTCCGGGCGAACCGGGAGCTGGAGGTGGGCGGCGTGATCATCGGCGACGTGCCTTCGTACCGGGCGGACCAGATGCCCTACGGCGGGGTGAAGGACTCGGGGGTCGGGCGCGAGGGGCTGCACTCGGCCATGGAGGACTACACGTACGAGAAGGTCATGGTCCTGACGGGGCTGACGCTCTGACCTCTGGCGATGGGGCCCGCCGCGGCGCCCGGATCGCGGCGGCGGGCCCGGTCACGCGTGCTGCGCGGTGTTGAAGAGGGCCTTGACGGAGTCGCCGAAGTACGGGCCGTACATCGTGCGCTGGTCGTCGCTGTACTTGAAGCTGCTCAGCGACGTGATCGTGCCCTTGCCGGTGCCGGCGTCGAACCCGGTCATCCAGGGGCCGCCGCTGGAGCCCGCCGTCATGTCGCAGCCCAGGCCCTGGTCGCGGGTCTGGCCGTACGGGTCGTCCTTGAGCCGGCCCGCGCAGTAGACCAGGTCGCCCCCGTCGTACGGCGGGTCGGCGGGATAGCCGAAGCCGAACGCCTGGCCGCCGCGTCCCGGGTTGAACGCGATCTCCTGCGTGCCCACCGCGTCCGCCACGTGCTTGCCGCGCGAGGTGGCCAGGGCGACCATGCCCACGTCGTAGTTGTCGTCGCCGCTGCGCGACCAGGGGCCGGCCACGAACATGCGGCGGGCGGTGTACTGGCCGTAGGGGTGCTCGCCGGCCGTGCCGTAGCCGGGGACGAACGTCCAGTTCGCCGCCCACTCGCCCGCTCCGTCCTTGACGCAGTGGCCCGCGGTGACCACGACGTCCCTGTTGGCGCTCTTGACCGTGCTGGCCGAGCAGACGAAGTCCGCCCCGGCCACGGTGAGGAACACCCGGCCCGTGGTCCTGGCCACCAGGCCGCCGGTGATCCACCGGGAGCCGATCGTGCTGGCGTCCGGTCGGGCCGCCGACAGGTGGCGCGAGCCCATGAGCCTGCGCGGGACCGACAGGTCGGCCTTCCTGCCCGACAGGTCGGGGGTGGTGCTCAGGTCCGCCCGGCCGGTCAGGCCGCTCAGCAGGTCGTCGCCGTTCGTCACGATGTCGAGCAGGCCGATCGGCAGGGCTTTGGCCATGCGCTCGGGCGTCCAGTAGTCGAGCACGCGCTGCTGATCGGCGGCGGTGCGGGCGGCCACGTGCTCGACTATGTCGCTCCGCTGGACCGTGCGCACGGGTGCGACGGCCGGTGGTGCGGCCTGCTGGCGGCCGGGAGCCGCGCCGAGCAGCGCGGGGCCGACGAGCCCCGCGAGGAGCGGAGCGGCCGCAAGCAGGGGGGTGCTCAGGGTCATGCCCACCGAGTGTGCACTACGAGATGTGTTCTTGTGACTACTTTCGGTAAATTGCTTAGAGTGCGTTGGCGCTTTGTGCTGCTTGGTAGACGGACTGAGCCTCGTTCCCGAAATATGGGCCGAACATCCAGTTGGGGGCGAAGTTGTATTTGAAGCTGTTGACCGAATTCTGGGTGCCGAGGCCGGTGGACTCGTTGAAATTCAGCATCCAGGGGCCGCCGCTCGAACCGCCGGTCATGTTGCAGGTGAGGCCGTGGTCGTCGGTCGCGAGGAAGTCGTCGAAGGTGCGGCCGCTGCAGTAGATCAGCTTCGAGCCGTCGTACGGGGCCGCGGCGGGGTAGCCGAAGGCGTACATCTGCTGGCGTCTTTGCTGGTTGAACGCCACGCCCTGGCCGCCCACCACGTCGACCAGCGTCCTGCCCTCCAGCGGCGCGACCACGGCGGCGGCCACGTCGAAGTTGACGTCCTCGCGGGCGTTCCACTGCTGCGTGGTCAGCAGCCTGGTGGCGGCCCAGGTGCCGAAGGGGCGGTTGCCGCCGGCGTAGCCCGGGACGAAGACCCAGTTGGTGTGGAAGGCGCCGTTCATCTTCACGCAGTGGCCGGCGGTCATCACCACGCTCTTGTTGGCACTGGTCACCGCCGTGCCCGAGCAGGAGGCGTTGCGGCCCTGCGTGGTGAAGAAGACCCGTCCCGTCGTCCGCGTGACCGCGCCGCCCCCGGTCCACGCCTCACCCGAGCTCCTGGCCGCCTGCAGGTCCACGCCGCCACCGGCCTGCCCGCGCGTGGGTGGAGCGGTCCAGGCGCTGCCCTGCTCGGGCTCGGCCGCCGTCAACTTCTGCTTGGGACCGGGCGCGTCCAGGGGCTGGGCGGCCTCCATCCGCCGCTCGGTCCAGTACGTCAGGACCTGCCGCTGCTCCGAGGTCGTGTCGGCGGCGGCTTGCTGGGCGGGCTTCGGCCGGGCCCGCGTGTCAGCGGCCTGGGCTCCACCAGCGGGAAGCAAGGCGGCACCGATGGCGAGCGTGGCTACGGAAAGCAGGGCGAAACTGCGGTTCATTACGTACCTCCCTAAACCGGACTTGGGCTTGGAAGGTAGCCGCCTCAATATCCAGATTTCTCAAGATTTGCGCATACCGATATAGCAATATTCCGGCATGAATTCACTGGCTCACCTCGTGTCACATAAGGAGGGGAATTTTAGGACGTCCGGTGCCGCGTGCCCGAGCGCGCCGCACAGCGGGGACAATGGACGGGTGCATGAAGAGACCCTCCGCTCCGTCGTCGTGCTGGGCTCCACCGGTTCGGTCGGCACCCAGGCCCTCGACGTCGTCGCCGCCAACCCCGGCGGGTTCAAGGTCGCCGGGCTGGCTGCCGGGGGCGGCAAGGTCGAGCTGCTGGCCAGGCAGGCGGCCGAGTTCGGTGTCGAGGTGGTGGCGGTGGCCGACGCCTCGGTCGTGCCCGAGCTGAAGGAGGCGCTGGCGGCGCACGGCGCCGGCGCCACGGTTCTCGGCGGTCCCGAAGGGGTCGCGGAGGTGGCCGGGTGGCAGTGCGACATGGTGCTCAACGGCATCACCGGCGCGCTCGGGCTGACCTCCACCCTGGTCGCGCTCGAGGCGGGCAGGACACTCGCGCTGGCCAACAAGGAGTCGCTGATCATCGGCGGGCCGCTGGTGAAGCGGCTGGCCCGGCCGGGGCAGATCCTCCCGGTCGACTCCGAGCACTCGGCGGTGCAGCAGTGCCTGTGGGCCGCCGGCCCCGACGGCTACGACCCCTCCTGCGTCAGGCAACTCGTGATCACCGCCAGCGGCGGGCCGTTCCGGGGCATGAAGCGCGAGGAGATGGCCGACGTCACGCCGGAGATGGCGCTGGCCCACCCCACCTGGTCCATGGGCCCGGTCATCACGATCAACTCCGCCACCCTGGTCAACAAGGGGCTGGAGGTGATCGAGGCGCACCTGCTGTTCGACCTTGGCTTCGACCGGATCGAGGTCGTGGTGCACCCGCAGTCGATCATCCACTCCATGGTCGAATACGTCGACGGCTCGACCATCGCCCAGGCCAGCCCGCCCGACATGCGCCTGCCGATCGCGCTCGCGCTCGGCCATCCCCGCCGCCTCCCCGGCGCCGCCCGGCCCATCGACTGGACCAGGGCGCACACGTGGACGTTCGAGCCCCTCGATGACGTGGCGTTCCCGTCGGTCGCGCTGGCCAGGCACGTCGGCACCGAGGGCGGCACCGCGCCCGCCGTCTACAACGCCGCCAACGAGGCGTGCCTCGACGCGTTCATGCGGGGCGAGCTGCCGTTCCTGGCCATCGTCGACACGGTGGCCAAGGTCGTCGAGGAGCACCAGGTGACTCCCGCCGACTCCGTCGAAGAGGTGCTGGCGGCCGACGCCTGGGCTCGGGCCCGTGCGGCCGAACTCACATCCGGGCAGTCCCGCTAGCTACCTAAACTGGAAAGCGTCGTCACATTAAGGGTTGAAATGTCTTCTGTAGCTCTCGGCATCCCGACAGTCCGCCCCAAGCCGCTGGCCGAACGCCGCCACTCCCGCCAGATCATGGTCGGCAGCGTGCCCGTGGGCGGCGACGCCCCGGTTTCGGTGCAGTCGATGACGACGACGGTCACCGCCGACGTCAACGCCACGTTGCAGCAGATCGCCGAGCTCACGGCGTCCGGCTGCCAGATCGTACGCGTGGCGGTGCCGTCCCAGGACGACGCCGACGCGCTGCCCATCATCGCCAGGAAGTCGCAGATCCCCGTGATCGCCGACATCCACTTCCAGCCGAAGTACGTGTTCGCCGCCATCGAGGCGGGCTGCGCGGCTGTCCGGGTCAACCCCGGAAATATCAAGAAATTTGACGACAAGGTCGGCGAGATCGCGCGGGCGGCGTCCGACGCCGGCGTGCCGATCCGCATCGGCGTCAACGCCGGCTCCCTCGACCCGCGCCTGCTGCAGAAATACGGCAAGGCCACCCCCGAGGCGCTGGTGGAGTCCGCGCTCTGGGAGTGCTCGCTCTTCGAGGAGCACGGCTTCCGCGACATCAAGATCTCGGTCAAGCACAACGACCCGGTCGTGATGATCAACGCCTACCGCCTGCTGGCCGCTAGGTGCGACTACCCGCTGCACCTGGGCGTCACGGAGGCCGGCCCGGCCTTCCAGGGCACGATCAAGTCCGCCGTGGCCTTCGGCGCCCTGCTCGCGGAGGGCATCGGCGACACCATCCGCGTCTCGCTCTCGGCCCCTCCGGTGGAGGAGGTCAAGGTCGGCGCCCAGATCCTGGAGTCGCTCGGCCTGCGGGAGCGCGGCCTGGAGATCGTCTCCTGCCCGTCGTGCGGTCGCGCCCAGGTCGACGTCTACACCCTGGCCGAGCAGGTCCAGGCCGGCCTGGAGGGCATGAAGGTCCCGCTCCGGGTGGCCGTGATGGGCTGCGTCGTCAACGGCCCCGGCGAGGCCCGCGAGGCGGACCTCGGCGTGGCCTCGGGCAACGGCAAGGGCCAGATCTTCGTCAAGGGCGAGGTCATCAAGACCGTGCCGGAGTCGCAGATCGTTGAGACCCTGATCGAGGAGGCCCTGCGCCTGGCCGACGAGATGGGCGTCGAGGTGGACCTGGAGGAGGACTCCGGCCCCACGGTCACGGTCGGCTGACGTCCCGTCCAGCGGAAGGTGTGGGCTCGGCGCCCGGGCTCACACCGTGCGCCCTCATCGGCCGGTCCAGATCCGGCCCAGGTCCGGCCAATCGCCGCCGCGCCGCCGCACGTCCGCCGCCACCTCCTCCACCGACCGGCCATCGGTGTCGACGCACAGCCCTTCGGCCCCGGTACGGTCCAGCGCCGCGGCCTCCCGCGCCGCTCGCTCGGCGGCACGGTGCAGGGCCTCCGGGCCGAGCCCCCTCAACTCGTCACCCGGTATGGCCGGCCCGCCGCCCCGCCCACGCCGCGCCACCCGCTCGGCCAGCGTCGCCGGCCCGGCATCCAGCCGGCACACGGTCAACGCGGTTCCGGGCAGCAAGGCGGCGTAGCGCCGTACCGTGTCGTCGGAGTCGGCCTCCCCGGACACGACCAGGCACCGGGCCCCCGCCGCGCGATACCCGGCCCAGACGGCCGCCAGGTTGCGCGCCTTGAGGCGATGACCGTCCACATCGTCATCCGCGACGGGCCGCAGCGCACCGATCTGCTTCACGTCGACATAGGCGGCCCGCACGCCGCTCCGGCAGACCTGCGTGAAGATCTCGTAGCCGACCGTCGACTTGCCGACCGCCGTGGCACCGCGCAGCCACAACACCGGCACCGCCCCGGAACCGGCAGCCGCCGCCGGCCGCGGACCGAGCCCGTGCCCGGCCGCGGAGAGGTCGCCCGGCCACCCCTCGGCCCGCTCCCGCACCAGCCGAGCCGCCTCGGACACCGCCAGGCCACCGGTGTCCACGACCAGGTCGGCGTACTCGCTCCGGTCCAGCCTGCCGGCCTCCGCGACCGCCTCCGCCACCAGCTCCGGCCGCCACCCCCGCCCGAGGAACCGCTCCCTGAGCTCAGCACTGTCGACCCGCAACCGGCACAACGTGAACGCGGCCTCGGGCAGCAGGGCCGTGTACTCGCGCACCTCCTCAAGCGTGTCGACGAAACCCGAAAGAACCAGGCACCGCATCCCCTCCAGCCGGAAATGCGGCCACATCGCCGCCAGACTCCGCGCCCGGACGCGATGCGTCATCGCCTCCGGCATGGGGTAGCACAGGCTGATCTGGTCGGTGTCGACGAAGGCCGCCTTGACGCCATCACGAGTGAGCTGCGCGAACACCTCCCAGCCGACCGAGGACTTCCCGACCCCGGTCGGCCCCGACAGCCACAGCACGGGCAGCGGAACGTCACGCATCCGCGTGACCCTAGCGAGGGCACGGTGAGGCGAGCGAATGTATTTCGCCCGCACATCTCACGCGGCTGATTTCGGTGTGGCTCGCCGGTCCGAAGACCTCCTCGCAGGATGCCGGCTCGCCGGTCGGTTACCGCATGCCATCCGACGATTACAGAATGGCAAGCGTTTCCCCATACCCACCGTCATCGCCCTGTCACTTAGGGGAATATCGCAACGCCTATGAAAGTGAAGGGGGCCGGGTGAAGCGGGTAGTTGGGGTTGTCGCCGGACTGGTGGTGCTCGTCGCCGGGGTGGGCGGCGCGGATGGGGCGGCGGTGGCCAATCGAGGGGCGCCGGCGGCCGTGGTGTGGGGGGCCTGCCCGAAGGTGGCGGGGAAGACCGCGTCGGCGGCGCTCGAATGCGCCTCCGTACGCGTGCCGCTCGACTACCGCGAGCCCATGGGGCAGTCGATCGAGATCGCGCTCAACCGGATCAAGGCCAAGGTGTCCAGGGATGCCAACCATCTGGGCACGCTGCTGCTCAATCCCGGGGGGCCGGGGTCGTCGGGGCGGGATCTGACGGAGCTCGTGGCCACGTCACTGCCCGCCGACGTGTCCGAGCGGTACGACATCGTGGGCTTCGACCCGCGGGGCGTCGGCGGGAGCGAGCCGTCGGTGCACTGCGTGGATCCGGCCACGTACTACAAGGCCCCGAGGCCGGACCAGGTGCCGCACGGGCAGGCGGAGGAGCGAGTGCTGCTGGGCCGGGCCGCCGAGTACGCCCAGCGCTGCGGCCACTTCTGGTCCTGGCTGCTGCCGCACCTCACCACCGAGAACTCCGCCAGGGACATGGACGTGATCCGGGCCGCCCTCGGTGAGGAGAAGATCAGCTACCTCGGCTACTCGTACGGCACCTACCTCGGCGCCGTCTACGCCACCCTCTTCCCGCACCGCGTCAAGCGCCTGGTGATGGACAGCGCGGTGGACCCGACCGGCGTCTGGTACGAGTCGAACCTCAAGCAGGACCGCGCCTTCGAACGCCGCCACCGCCAGTTCCTCGCCTGGACCGCGAAGCACCACGACGTCTACAAGCTGGGCGCCACGCCGAAGCAGACGTCGTTCGCCTACTACGCGATGCGCGACCGGCTGCGCGCCCGACCGGCCGGCGGCGTCGTGGGCCCGAGCGAGCTCGACGACACCTTCACCGTGGCGGGGTACAGCGACAAGATCTGGCCCCAGTTCGCCCAGGCCTGGTCCTCCTACGTACGCCAGGGCGACGTCACGGGCCTCACCGAGATCTACAACAGGCACGGCAAGAACGACGCCGCGGACGAGAACGGCTACGCCATCTACCTCGGCGTCCAGTGCCGCGACGCCCGGTGGCCGCGCCAGTGGGACCGGTGGCGGACGGACATGACCGCGATGCACCGCAAGGCGCCGTTCCTGACCTGGCCGAACGCCTGGTTCAACGCCCCGTGCGCGTTCTGGCCGGTCAAGGGCGGCACGCCGGTGCCGGTGAAGGCGTCGCCGAAGCTGCCGCCGTTCCTCATCCTCCAGTCCCGGTACGACGCCGCGACCCCGTACGAGGGGGCGCTCAACATGGCCGAGCGCTTCCCGCGCGCCCGCATGGTGCTCGACGGCGGCGGCAACCACGGAGTCTCGCTGACCGGCAGCCAGTGCATGGACGGACACCTGGCCGCGTACCTGCGGGACGGCAAGCTGCCGGGCCGCGGCGCGAAGTGCGCCGCGCCGCCCGAGCCCCGTCCGGCCGCGCACATGACGTCGGGGAGCCCTCAGACCCACGAACTCCTCGGCATTCTCGGCGTGCTGGAAAGGCTCAGCGCCGGCTGATGTCAAGAAAGGGTTACCGTGGGCATTGCCGGATGAGTTAATCGGTAACCCTTCGCGTAGTCTGACCGTGTGATGCTGCGTACATCGGCGTCGCGCGTGCTCGACGACAACGACCGGGACGAAGTTCTCGCACTGCTGGACTCCGACCCGGTCGCCAACGTCTTCGTCTCCTCCCGGGTGCGGGCCGTCGGACTCAACCCGGCGAGGCTCGGCGGGCAGATGTGGGGATTCGGGACGCGCGGCGGCCTCGTGTCACTCTGTTACGCCGGCGCCAACATGGTGCCGGTCAACGCCGGTCCCGAGGCCGTGCACGCGTTCGCCGACCGCGCCCGCAAACAGGGGCGGCGGTGCTCGTCCATCGTGGGCCCGGTCGACGCGGTCTCCCTGCTGTGGGAGCGGCTGGAGCCGCACTGGGGGCGCGCCCGCGCGATCCGCTGGGCGCAACCGGTCATGGCGACCTCGCGCAAGTCACCCGTGCCGGCCGATCCGCTCGTCCGCCGGGTGCGGCCGGAGGAGTTCGACATCCTGCTGCCGGCGTGCGTGGCGATGTTCACCGAGGAGGTCGGGGTCTCGCCGAACCTCGGTGACGGCGGCGCGCTCTACCGGACCCGGGTGGCCGAGCTGATCCGCATCGGGCGGTCGTACGCGCGGATCGACGACGGGCGGGTGGTGTTCAAGGCGGAGGTGGGTGCCGTCACGCCGCACGCCTGCCAGATCCAGGGCGTCTGGGTGGCCCCCGAGCTGCGGGGGAAGGGGCACGCGGTGGCGGGGATGGCCGCCGTGGTGGAGGCCGCGATGAGCTGCTTCGCCCCCGTGGTCTCGCTCTACGTCAACGACTTCAACCATTCGGCGCGGGCGGTCTACCGGAAGGTGGGCTTCCACGAGGTCGACACCTTCATGTCCGTTTTGTTCTAGCATCCGGGGCATGATCCTTGTTACGGGTGCCACGGGGAACGCGGGCGGGGCGCTGGTGCGCACCCTGGCCGGGGCGGGCGAGCCGGTCCGGGCTCTGGTGCGGCGCGAGGTCGACCTGCCGGCCGACCTGCACCTCGGTGATCTGAACGACCCCGAGTCGGTGGCGGGCGCGCTGGGCGGGGTGCGCGGGGTGTTCCTGCTGAGCGGCTACGACCGGATGGACGAGACGCTGGCCGCCGTGTCGCGGGCCGGGGTCGAGCACGTGGTGCTGCTGTCGGCGAGCGCGGCGGAGGCCGCCGACCTGGGCAACCCGATCTCGAAGTATCACGTGGAGTCCGAGGCTCTGGTACGGGAGTCGGGGGTGCCGTGGACGATCCTGCGGCCGCGTACGTTCATGTCGAACACGCTCCGCTGGGCCGACCAGATCAGAGCCGGAAATGTCGTGCGAGACACCTTCCCCGGCGTCGCCGTCGCGACCGTCGACCCGCTCGACATCGCCGCCGTGGCCGCCGCTTCCCTGCTGGAGAAGGGGCGGCACGACGGCCAGGTCTACGGGCTGACCGGGCCCGAGGCGCTGCGCCCGGCCGACCGGGTGCGGATCCTGGGAGCGGCGCTGGGCAGGGAGCTGCGGTTCGAGGGGCTGACCGACGCCGAGGCCAGGGAGCAACTGCTCGCGGGGATGCCGGAGGCGTACGCCGAGGTGTTCCTCGGGTTCTTCGCGCGCGGTGAGCTGGACGAGTCGGTAGTGCTGCCCACCGTCGAGCAGGTCACGGGACGGCCGCCGCGCACGTTCGAGGAGTGGGCGGCGGCCAGCACCGAGGCGTTCCGCCAGAGCTAGCCCGCCGAGTTCCGCGTCGCGGCCGCCTCCGCCAGAGTCGGCTCCGCCAGAGCCGGCCTCCGTCAGCGCTAGACGCGTACGAGCTTGTCGAACAGCCGGGCCAGCTCGGTGCCGGGGTCGGTGGTCAGGCCCGCGTGCACCGGCCCGGTCTGCACGATCGTGCTGCGCGGTGCCGTCAGCCAGCGGAACCTGCCGCCCAGCGGCTCGCCCGCGAGCGGGCCGCACTCGTCGCCGCAGGCCAGCTCGTACGCGCTGAGCGCCCGCCGCACCCCGTCGACGTCGGCGCCCGGGTCGAGGGCCCGCAGCCGGCCCGGGTCGAGCTCGACCCGGGCGCACAGGTAGTCGCGCGGCTGGCAGTAGAGCAGCACGCCCGCGTTGATCAGCTCGCCCCGCTCGACCTTGGGCACCACGCGGATCGTCGCGTATTCGTAGACGTCCCTCGTCATCGGTCGCCGCCTCCCCGCCAGAACTCGCCGACCGACCCCGGACCCGTCTTGTGCCCCTTGGGCTGCTGACTGGTGAGCCACTCGCGGGGACCGTGCGCCCGCTGGAGCAGATGTTCGACGTACGCCGCGCGCACGTCGTCGGGGGAGTCGAAGCCCGGTTCCCCGGCCAGCCACTCGTCCGGCACCAGCGCCGTCACCGTCTCCAGCAGCTCTGTCGTGATCTTCTCCGCCAGCTCCTCGCCCGCCGCCGCCACGTCGCCGGCGTAGGGCGCGAGCACGTGATCGCCCGCGTCGAACGGCCGCTGCGGGTCGGCGGTGCGCCAGTTGTGGTGGAACCAGAGCGCGGCCCCGTGGTCGATCAGCCACGTGTCGCGGTGCCAGATCAGCAGGTTGGGGTTGCGCCAGCTCCGGTCGATGTTGTGGATGAGGCCGTCGAACCACACCACCCTGGCCGCGAACAGCGGGTCGGGCACCCAGGCCAGCGGCTCGAACCCGAGGGCGCCGGGCAGGAAGTCGACCGCCAGGTTGAGGCCGGTGCTGGCCTTGAGCAGGTCCTGCACCTCCTCGTCCGGCTCCCTGATGCCGAGCTGCGGGTCGAGGTCGATGAGCTTGAGCTCGGGGGTCTTCAGGCCGAGGCGGCGGCCCAGCTCGGCGGCGATGATCTCGGCGACCAGCACCCGCCGGCCCTGACCGGCCTCGCGGAACTTCACGACGTAGGTGCCGAGGTCGTCGGCCTCGACGACGCCGGGCAGCGACCCGCCCTCCCGCAACGGGGTCACATAGCGGGTGGCCGCGATCTTTTCGAGCACGAGATGAGGCTATCGTTCCCGGCCCGGCGCCGAGGACCGGGCACTGGAACGGGCACTGGGCGCGGGCCGGGCGCGGGCTACTCGGCGGACTCGCGGGCGAGGGCGACGATCCGCTCCAGGGCCGCGGCGTGCCGCTGGAAGGCGAGCCGTCCATGAGGGGTGAGCTGTACGTACGTGCGCCGCGCCCGCTTGTCCTGGTCCTTGCGCACGGTGACGTATCCGGCCGCGGCCAGCGCGGACACCTGCTTGGACAGCGCCGAGTCGCTGGTGCCGACGGAGTCCCTGAGGAAGCCGAAGTCCACCCATTCGGCCGGCACCAGCAGGGCCACGATCGACAGCCGCGCCGGGACGTGCAGGAACTCGTCGAAGAGCGGGTCCATCAGGCGCGCCCGCCCTGCTGGACGATCGACTTCAGCACCGAGCGGTTCAGCGGCGTGGCCGCGACGTACGCCACCGCCGCCACGATCGCGCCCCCGGCGGCCTGTGACAGCAGCCCGTGGGGAGGCAGGTCGAACAGCGCGAAGGCGGCGATCCGGCCGACGGCGAAGGCCACCATGATGCAGGCGATCAGCCCGCCGTGGAACAGGGCCTCCTGCGTGGTGGTCTTCCGGCGGACCGAGGCCCGGTGCTCGCAGACGATTCCCACCCCCGCGTACACGGCCAATCCGAGCACCATGAAGCTGAGGTTCCAGGGGCGCGGGAGGTCGATGGTCGAGAACGCGACGAACAGGCCGAGCGCCGAGATGATCACGCGGGGCAGGGTGAAGCTCTGGCGGACGATCTCCTCCCGGGTCCTGTCCTGGAGGCGGTGGATGTCGTCGAGCGAATTCTGTGCGTCGTGCGGGTTCATGGGACGTTCCCCCCGGAAGTCGGCTACTTTCCTATGAGGAAAGTAGCATCTACTTTCCTCATAGGAAAGTGGTCCGGGTGAAAGGCCGGTCGGCGCTGCTGGAGCGGGCCTTCGGCGACCGGCACGCCGCCGCCGTCTCCTTCCGGCTGATCGGCGAGGCCGGCGACCCCGCGGCCTGCCGTGGCCGGACTCGGGCTCACATCTTCGCGATGACCTCCTCGGCGAAGCGCTCCATGGTGGCGATCTTGAGGTCCAGCGTGCCCTCGCCGTACCGGGCCTTCTCCTCGGGGGTGGCCAGCCACCACGGGGCGGCCATCGTCCCCGTCACGCCCTTGGCGGCGAACCGGCGGTAGGTGTCCGCGTCCGGCATCACCGCGAGCGGGGCGATGATCTCGAAGCCCTCGCCGGTCCTGCCGTTCGCGTCGAGGTGGCCGCGCAGGGCGTCGAGCACGCCGTCGAACTGCTCCTCGGTGTAGATGCGGTTGCCGATCCAGCCGTCGCCGAGCCGCGCCGCGCGCCGCAGGGCCGCCTCGCTGTCGCCGCCCACGTACACGGGGATGGGGCCGGACGGGGTGGGTGAGATCGACAGCGGCGGGAGGTCCTCGATCGTGACCGTCTCGCCCGCCCACAGCGAGCGCAGCACGGGGAGCATCGCGTCCAGGCGCCGCCCGCGCGTGTGGAAGTCCTGGCCGGTGCCGGTGAACTCCTCCTTGCACCACCCGACCCCCACCCCGAACGTCACCCGCCCGTTCGACAGCACCGCCGCCGTGGAGACCTGCTTGGCCACGGTGAACAGGTCGCGGGCGGGCGCGATGTAGACGTTGGGGGAGAAGCGCAGCGTGCTCGTCACCGCCGCCATCGCGCCGATCGTCACCCAGACGTCCGGCCAGTGCGTACGCGCGTCCCACCGCGGCCGCCCCGACCGCGAGTACGGGTACGGCGAGGCGAAGTCGGTGTAGAAGAGGTGGTCGGACAGCGTCAGCGTGTCGAACCCGCAGCGCTCGGCCGCCCGCGCGAGCTCGACGAACTGGTCGGTGTCGACGAACGAGGCTCCCAGCCAGAATCTCATCGGAACTCCGGTGCGACCTTGGTGGCGAACAGTTCGAGGTTCCGCTTGACCGTGTCGAGCGGCAGCACACCCTGCTGGCCCTGCATGTACAGCCCGAACCACTCCAGGTCCGGCATCCGGTCGAGCATGCGCTGGATCCCGCGCTTGACGTCGTCCGGCGTGCCGAACAGCGCCATCTCGACGTCGTTCATGCGCTTGGCGTCGCCCTTCTCCGGGGAGATGGGCTTGTGCTTCTCGTCCTCCTTTTTCCGCAGCACCTCCAGGTAGCCGAACGGGCCGAAGAACGCGGCGAAGTCCTTGGGGATGCTGCGGCCGAAGGTGTTGATGGCGTCCTCGGTCGTGTCCGAGATGCCGACGATCTTGAGGATGCCGGTGTGCTCGCCCAGCTTGTAGTGGCGGCCCTGCTTGGCCGACTCCTCCTGGTAGAGCTTGGCCTTGGCGGCGTGGTCGTCCGGGTTGGGGGTGAACATCCACGGCAGGATGTTCTCCTGCGCGGCCCTGATGACCGACCGGTCGGAGATCGTGAACGGCTGCCACAGCTCGGGGTACGGGTTCTGGTACGGCCGGGGGCAGACGGAGACGGCCTGCACCTTGCCGTCCTCGGAGATCTCGCCCGGCGCGCCGAACGTCTTGGTCCACTCCAGCGCCGGCCAGCCCTCGATGCCCTCGTAGGGGTAGGGCACCTGGTAGTCGAGCACGTCCGACTTGTAGCGGAGGGTCTCCTCCGTCCAGGCCAGCTTCATGATCTTCAGCACCTCGCCGAAGACGTCGAAGTTGCGCGTGTCGCTCGCCGAGCCGTCGGAGCGGGCGGCGGCGGCGTGCCAGCGCTGGCCCAGGACGTTCATCCAGCGGTTCTGGTAGCCCCGCGCCACCCCCAGCCGCAGCCGGCCCTTGCAGAACTGGTCGAGCAGCGCCACGTCCTCCGCCGCCCGGATCGGGTCCCAGGCCGGCAGCACGAGGCCGAGCGGCGCGAGCAGGATCCGCTCGGTCCTGGCGGCCAGGTCGGTGAGGAACATCAGCGGGTTGACCGAGAACTCCATGCCCTCGGAGTGGAAGTGGTGCTCGGTCATCATCAGCGCGTCGAACCCGAGCTGGTCGGCGTGGACGGCTATCTCCCGTACTTCGTGCAGCAGCCTCTGGTACGACTCCGTGTCGCGCCCGATGGGTCGTTTGGCCTTGGCATTCTGCTCGGCCGCGTAACCAGAGCCTGGAATTTGCGGATTCAGGAAGATAGAAAACTTCACCGGGGACCTCTTTCCGCGGGATGGTCTTCTGCAAGGTACTCTGGAAATCTTAACCGAGCAATCGCTTGGTTCGCTGCCTTTGGGGGTCGCATGAGGCTCGGGGTCACGATGTTCACCACGGATCTGGCCATGCCGGTGCAGGACCTGGCCAGGGCGGCGGAGGAGCGCGGCTTCGACTCGTTGTACGTGCCCGAGCACACGCACATCCCGGTCTCGCGGCGCACGCCGTACCCGGGAGGGGCGGGCGAGCTGCCCGACGAGTACCGGCGCACGCTCGACCCCCTGGTCGCCCTCTCCTTCGCCGCCGCCGCGACCAGCCGCCTGCGCGTCGGGACCGGCATCCTGCTCGCCGCCCAGCGCGAGCCCATCGTCACCGCCAAGGCCATCGCCACCCTCGACCGGTTGTCGGGCGGGCGGGTCGTGGTCGGGGTCGGGTTCGGGTGGAACGTGGAGGAGATCGAGAACCACGGGGTCCCGTACGGGCGGCGGCGCGAGGTGGCCCGGCGGAACGTGCTGGCCATGCAGGCGTTGTGGCGCGACGAGGTGGCCTCCATCGACGGGTGCGAACCCTGCTGGTCCTGGCCCAAGCCGCTGGCCGGGCTGCCCGTCTACGTGGGCGGGGCCGCGGGGGCGAAGTTGTTCGCGCACGTCGCCGAGTACGCCGAGGGGTGGATGCCGATCGGCGGGCACGGGATCAAGGCCGCGCTGCCGGCGCTGCGCGAGGCGTGCGACAAGGCGGGGCGGCCGATGGCGAAGGTCATCCCCTTCGGTACGCGGCCCACGCAGGAGAAACTGGAGTATTTCGCCGGGCTCGGGGTCGAGGAAGCGGTGGCCACGTTGCCCAGCGGGCCGGCCGAGGTCGTGCTGCCGCTGCTGGACAAGTACGCCACGCTTCTCTGAACGGACAGTTCAGCGCCGGGTGGCGGGCATAATGGCGGGATATGTCCGAGCTACGTGCCGATGATCCGCGGCAGCTGGGGTCGTACCGGCTGACACGCAGGCTCGGCCAGGGTGGCCAGGGGGTCGTCTACCTCGGCCACTCCCCGCAGGGATCGCAGGTGGCGGTCAAACTCCTGCACGCCAGCCTCTCCGGGGATGCGGACGTGCGGCGCCGGTTCCTGGGCGAGGTCGAGGCCGTGCGGCGGGTGGCCGCGTTCTGCACGGCGCAGCTCCTGGACGCCGACCTCGACGGCGATCGGCCGTACCTGGTGAGTGAGTACGTCGAAGGCCCCTCGCTGCGCGAGCACGTGATCGCGCAGGGGCCCCGCCGGGGTGGCTCCCTCGACCGCCTGGCCATCGGCACCGCCACCGCGCTGGGGGCGATCCACCGGGCCGGGGTGGTGCATCGGGACTTCAAGCCCGGGAACGTGCTGCTCGGCATCGACGGGCCGCGGGTGATCGACTTCGGGGTGTCGCGGCTGGTCGACACCGCCACCACGACGAGCCACCTGCCGATGGGGACGCCTGCCTACATGGCGCCCGAGCGGATGAAAGGGGAGCCGGCCGGGCCGCCTGCCGACATGTGGGCCTGGGGGCTGACCGTCGTCTATACCGCTACGGGGCGGAACGCGTACACGGCTGATACGCATCAGGAGGTGCTGGCTCGCGTCCTCTACGGCAAGCCGGACCTGGGAGCGCTGGGCGGGACGCTGCGGGAGATCGTGCAGGCTTGCTTGGCGACGGATCCGGGGGAGCGGCCGGATGCGGAGGAGGTGCTGCGGCTGCTGCTGGGGCAGAGCGTGGGCGGGGCGGACGCGCTGCTGTCGACCGGGGCCATGGCGGCCGTCGAAGGGCCGGCCCGCGAGACGGACGCCCCGGAGGATGGCGGCTCGGCGGAGGGCGATTCCGTAGAGGGTGATCCCACAGAAAGCGGTTCCACGGAGGGCGGTTCCGAGGCCGGGAAGGCCGGTCGTGGTGGGGCGAAGGGGCGCGGGACGGGTGGTGGCGGTCTGAGGTCGCTCACCGCTCGTCCTGGCGCCGTCCTCGGGCTCGGGGCGGCCGAGGCCGAGGCCGGTGTGATCACCGATCCCGATCCGACCACGAGCTTCCCCGCGATCACCGCGCCTCAGCTGGCCGCCAGGGCCAAGCGGGACGCCGAAGCCGCCGCCGCCACCCCCGACGACACCACCATTCCCGACGCCGCCACCACCCCTGACGACACCACCACCCCGGACGCCGCCCCCGGCGTCGCCACCACCCCCGGCCCCAGGCCCGTTTGGCGGCGGGTGCGGGGCTGGCAGGTGGCCGTGCTGGTCGCCGGGCTGCTGATGGGGGTCGGCGGGTTCGTGTTCTGGCTGCGCAGCGCTCAGGGGCCGGGACTGGAGGGGACGTGGTCGGGGTCGGCCGAGCACTTCTCCGCCCGGCGGGTCTTCCCGATCGAGGTGCGGCTGGGCGGCGACGGTGGCGGGTTGATGCGCTGGGGAGCGGACCTGCACTGCACGGGCCGGCTCGGGCGGGTCGGGAGCGGGATGGTCTTCGTCCTCGATCAGGTCCAGGGCGCGGAGTGCTACCCGGGGACGTTGCGGATGTTCCCCACCGCCGACGTGAACCAGATGGCCATCAAGGTGACACGCGATGCTAAGGACGAAGTGACGTATTCCGGCAAGGTCGCGCGTACATCCTGACCGGCTGTGTCACGGTCAGGCAGCGATTGTTCTGAGCACCGTTGACTGTTCGCGGCCTGTTGCGTTCAGTAGAGAGCAGAAGGGGTTGCGGCGAGGGGAGGCGCCCCGTGCCAACGGCGCAGCCGCTCAGAACGGGGGATCCGCAGCGACTCGGGGAGTACCACCTTTCCGGGCGCCTCGGTGAGGGCGGTCAAGGCGCGGTCTTCCTCGGTTCCAGGGGCGGCGAGACGTACGCGGTCAAGCTGCTGCATGGGCCCGTGGGGGACGAGCGGGCGGCGTTCCTGCGGGAGGTCGAGCTGGCCAAGCATGTGGCGAGGTTCTGCACCGCCCAGGTGATCGACGCGGGGTTCGACGAGGGCCGGCCGTACATCGTGAGCGAGTACGTCGACGGGCCCTCGCTCCAGCGGGAGGTCGCGCTCACCGGGCCCCGGCGCGGTGGAGGGCTGGAACGCCTGGCCGTCAGCACGGCCACTGCGCTGGCCGCGATTCACCGGGCCGGGATCGTCCATCGGGACTTCAAGCCGCAGAACGTGCTGCTCGGATCGGACGGGCCGCGCGTGATCGATTTCGGCCTGGCCAGGGCGCTGGACGCGGCGGCGACGGTGAGCGGGCGGGGGGTCGGCACGCCCGCGTACATGGCGCCCGAGCAGATCACCGCGTCGGCGGTCACGGGGGCGGCCGACGTCTTCTCGTGGGGCGCGACGATGTGCTTCGCGGCCAACGCCTCCGCGCCGTTCGGTCAGGACTCGGTGGCGCCGGTCCTGCACCGCATCCTGACCGCGCCACCCGATCTGGGGCTGCTGGACGGGCGGTTGCGTACGCTGGTGGAGGCGTGCCTGGACAAGGACGCGCGCAACCGGCCGACGAGCAGGGACCTGCTGTTCGAGCTGCTGGGGGAGTCGACCGGGGACGTGCCGCCCGAGGTCCTCCGCTCACCACCGCCCCACATCCTCCGCGCCCCACCACCCCTGGTCCCCGAACCCCGCCCGCCCGTCGCCGAACCCGAGTCGCGCCCGCCGGGCGGCGAGCCGGGAGGATGGCCGCCGATGGCCGAGCCGGAGGCGACCGGCGCACCTGACGCCTACCGGCTGCCCGACTCGCACCCTTCGGGACCCCGGCCGCCGGATGGCGAGCCCTGGCCTCCCATCGGAGACAGTGGCTCCGGCAATGGGAGCGGACCTGGCAATGGGAACGGACCTGGCAATGGGAACGGACCTGGCAATGGGAACGGACCTGGCAATGGGAGCGGTCTCGGCCGGGGCAGCGGGCATGACGGTGGTGGCGGCGGCGCGCAGCCATACGCACCCGCGAACCCCGCCCACTCCGTCTTAGCCGATCACTCGGACGGTGGCGGCGACCCGAGCCAAGGCGCCGGATCCCCGGCAGGTGACGGCAACGGCCGTGGCAAGGGCTGGCCCAGAGCCGCCATCGCGGTCTGCGTCGCCCTGCTGGTCACGGCCGCCGTCCTCCTCACCGTCGTCATCCCCTCCCTGACCGGCAACGACACGGCCACCGGCCCCCAGGCGGCAGGCCCCTCCGTCCCCCCGAAGTCGGAACCACCGAACCCGGAGACCTCCGCCCCCGAGACCGACAAGGCCGAACCCCCCACCAAACCCGCGGAGACCCACGGCCCCCGCGAACCAACGGCCAGTCCACCGGTGGTACGCCCACCCGTAACCGTCGCCATCCCCGCCCTGACGGGGCTGAGCAAAGCCGACGCCACCAAGGCCCTCAAGCGCGCCGGTCTGACACTCGGCACGGTCTCCCAGGCCGACTCACCGCAGAAGATCGGCCAGGTCCTGTCCAGCAAGCCCGCCTCCGGCACGTCCGTGCCCAGGAACAGCACGGTGTCGCTGCAGGTGTCGGCAGGCCTGCCCGTACCAGCCGTCACGGGCATGCAACGCAAACCCGCCGAAGCCGCGATCACGGCCGCCGGCCTCAAGGTCGGCGCCATCACCCGCTCCTGCTCCCCGCAGCCGAACGGCCAGGTCCTCTCCACCCAACCGCAGGCGGGCCGCCGCGTCCCGGGCAGTACCCCGGTGGCCCTCACCCTGGCCCGCACCGGCACCCCCGTCCCCTCAGTCGTCGGCCAGGCGAGAGAGGACGCCCGAGCCGCCCTGATCGCCGCCGGCTTCACCGTCCGCGTAAGAGACCAGGTGGTGGACGACGAATCCCGGGTAGGCGTCGTCCTCTCCCAGAGCCTCCCACCAGGCACCTGCGCCAGACCCACCAGCCAGATCGTGATCGCGGTAGGCCTCGCCGGCCAGTCGGGCCCCGACCCCCACGAACCCACAGAGACCCCGACCGGCCCGGTCACCGGAGACTGACGGGCGTGCACCGCCTGTTCAAGGGCAGTTGGCGTCCATGCAGAAATTCCTGAAGTTGGTGGTGGCGCGCTGGCTGGCCCGCACCCCGATCGGCCTGGTCGCCCTCGGGATCGGCTGGTACCTGGCCCGACGCCGGCGCAGACGACAGCAGCCGCCGCACGAGACCCAGCACACCCGACGCCACCCGGCGAGAACCAAGCACCACGCACACCACGGCCCTAGGTAGATCCATAAGCGCACCGGCGTCGAACCGCCCTCGCGTATGAACGGCGGGGGAGGATCTCCCGCCCGACCCGATCACCTGTGATCAGCGTCGACTTCCTGTGCGTGCTCTCCGTGAGCACGGAGCACCCGGCGCGGGGATCGCCTTGCCTGGCTTCGCGAAGGTAGGAACGCGTGAACGTAGAGGCACGGCTGCTGGAGCTGATGTCGCGTCTCCAGGCGCTGCGGGTCGGCGCGCGCCGGCGACAATGTCGTCGCCGGTATGTCCCTGATCCTGGCGGACGTGGTCCACTGACCCTCCGTCCAGGGCGAAGTGATCGACCAGCAGCCTCGGCTGTTTGCTGGACGTCGGCCTGATCTGAGCCGTTCGGCTAGGAAGGCTTCAGAGCTGGCCGGTCCGCCGCATCCTGCGTGCTGTCAGGCGTCGGAACAAGGACGCCCCTAGATCCAGCGAACCTGCGTGGGGCCGGGGGCACGGGGCGAGCGCGAGCGAGCGGGGTTTTCGGGGGATCGAAAGGGGGCGGAGCCCCCTTGGGAGGCGCTGTCTGGAACCGAACGGCGCGCAGCGCCCCCTTGTGGAAGGCCTTGCCTTTCGGCCTGGGAGCCCTCTCAGCGCCTGCGCTTCTTGCCTGTGCCCTTGGGGCGGCCGCGTTCGCCCGGTGATGCGCTGTGGACCAGGCGGAGGCGGTGGCGGCCGGCGCGCAAGGGTTCGGCGACCAGGTCGCGCATCTCCGCCAGGCCCTCCGCATCGTGGTGCCCCGAGGCCAGCACCGCCTCCGCGAACTCGTACGCGTCCTTCCCCGCCATGGCCCTGAGCTGCTCGATCAACGGCTCAGGACCCCCGAGCTCCAGCAACGTGAGGAAGTTCTCCGCCCCCAGCAGCAGGTGATCGCGCTCCCCGAGCGTCCCCGGGTCGATCTCGCCCTCGTCCATGAGGAAGGTCAGGGCGGTGGGGCCGAGGATGGGGTCTTGGCGGAGGCTGCGGAGGAGGGCGGGGCCCTGGGGGAGGGTTTCGGTGAGGACGCTGAGCATGGCGGCGGTGCGGGTGCGGAACGGGCAGGCTCTGATGGCCTCCAGGAGGGTTTCGACGTCCTGGCCCGGGTGGGACAGCCAGGCGTTGAGTTCGGCGGCGGCTTCCTGGGGAGGGTAGTGCTGGGTGAGGACGCCCAGGAGTTCGGCGGGTGGGGCGGTGGCGAGCTCGCCGATCAGAGGGGCGTCGCGGCCTTCCTCCAGGAGGCGTTCGCGGACGGCGCGCAGGCCGAGGGGGGTGAGGGTGGACAGGAGGAGGTCGGGGGCCGCGAGGCCGGTGCGGAGGCGGTCCACGGCCTCCGGGGGGAGCTCCTGGTCCTCGTGGTCGAGGTCGCTGGAGTAGAGCTCGTCCGCCGGGCCTCGGGTCAGCTCCACGGCGCCCAGGTCGGACAGGACGGCGAAGGTGCTTTCGAGGTCATGGGCCACCTGTTCGCGCCACAGGTCCCGGAGGTGGGGCTCGGCGTCGTCGAAGACGAAGGACGTCTGGCAGGCCAGCCACACCGTCTCCGCCAGGCGGGTCACCGGCATGTCGTCCATGCCGTACAGGGTGTTGAGGATGTCCGGGAGGATCTCGTCGAAGAGCTCCGCCAGCAGGGCGGCCGGTCGCCAGGTGGCGACGGGGGTGGTGATCACGCCGCCCAGGTGGGGGAGCACCGCGAAGGCGCGGCTCCACAGCGCCTCCGGGTCGCGGAGGAGAGGGGCGGCCTTGGCGACGCGGAGGAGGCGGCCCTTGCTGACGCGGATCAGGCGGGCCTCCTTCGCCCAGGCGAGGAGGAGGCTCAGGTGCGGGAGCTCGGCGCTGCTGCGGACGTGCAACCGCTCCTCGCCGGTGCCGAGCAGCTCTGACAGCCGGCGGGCGGCCGTGAGGGGGAGGTGGCCGGCCTTGGTGAGCTGGCGGCCGTCCTTGCCCAGCCAGTCAGCCAGGGTGACGAGCCGCTGGACGATCTTGCTGCGGGCAGCGGCCTCGGTGAGGTCGGAGGCCGGGGGAAGGGCGATGGGGGGCTGGACGTAGGCGCGTTCGTCGTCGGCGTCCAGGGCCGACTCCGTGAGGCGGGCTTCCAGGATCTTGTCGAGCACGCCCTGGTCGTAGCGGATGCGGCCGGCATCGAGGTCGTTCTTGAAGTCCTCGAAGGTGCCGGGGTCGGTGAGGTTGAGGCCGTGGTCGAGGGCCGTCTGCGCCCAGAACTTGGCCAGGCCCTGGCGGTAGGGGTCGTCGAGGGCCTTCTGGAACTCGGCGGCGGCCTGGGTGATCGCCTGGTCCGTCTCGGCCTCCGTGGCGCCGCGCGGGTCGCGCAGGCCGGTGGCGGCGAGGTAGCGCAGGTAGGTGCGGAGGATCTCCGGGGCCGTGTCGAGGATCTCCCTCGGGGCCACGACGTTACGCGGGATCCAGGACAGGAGGAAGCGCCGGATCTGGCGGGCGTCCCAGTAGGCCAGGCGGCCGTCGCGGCTCTGGTGGCGGGCGTCGATGGCAGCGGTGATCAGCAGGTCGTCGGCGGGGAGGCCGTGCCGGCCCGCCCAGGAGAGGCAGCGCCGGATCAGCACGGTCTTGGCCGCCTCGAACTCCTCGGCCTCCTCGGGCTCGAACCAGGTACGCAAAGCACGAACTCCCTGCTGTGCTGGGGGGAGGGGTGAAATGAAAGTCTGGCGTACCAGTATTCCGGTTCGTACGGCTCGATGGGCTGCTCTTCGGCTACTTCAGTGCGCCTGCGGTCAATCCGGCGACTTTCCGGCGTCGGACGTACAGCCGGAGACGACCCGGGCGCCGGCGCGGGGAGTTCCTTCCAGGGAGACGGTCTCACCGGTCAGCCGTGACCGCTCGGCGGCCCAGGCGATGAGGTGGCTGTGCAGGCTCTCGCCGGGCGAGGAGAGGATCGTCGAGCCGTCCCTCGTGGCGACCGCCGTGAGGAACGCCTCGACGAGCGCTTCGTCGCCGCCCCCGTGTCCGCCCCTGGCCGTCGCGTCGCCCGTGGGGGACGTCTCGACGGTCTCGGTGCGGCCGGTGACGAAGTCGTGGACGGTCAGGCGGTCGCCGTCGCCGTCGATCGAGCCGCGGGTGCCGAAGATCCGCGTCTGCCGGTGGAGCGCCGGGGTGAACCCGGTCATGGTGAACGACGCCGTGCCGCCGCCCTCGAACTCGAGGTTCACGACCTGGTGATCGACCACGTCGTTGTCGCAGGCGTACACGCACCTGCCGTACGGGCCGGTCCTGAGCGCCTCCAGCAACCCCTGCTCGGAGACGTCGTCGGTGAGGACCGACACCGGCCAGACCTCCTTGCCCGCGAGCGGGAGGTAGATGCGCCTGGCGGAGTACGGGCAGGAGGGCTCGACCGCGCAGTCGAGGCAGCGGTCGGCGGCGCCGTCCGGGCGGTTCTCGGGGCGGAAGTGCTTGAGGCCGCCGAAGGAGGAGACGCGGGTGACCTGCCTGCCGGTCAGGTGGACGAGCCAGTCGAGGTCGTGGCAGGACTTGGCGAGCAGCATGAACGTGGACTCGTCCGTCCGCCGCCAGTTGCCCCGCACGTACGAGTGCGCCTGGTGCCACCACCCCACCGGCTCCAGGTGCTGCACGCTGACGATCTCGCCGATCCGCCCGCCGTCGAGCAGCGCCTTCAGGGCCCGCGTGTACGGGGTGTAACGCAGCACGTGGCACACCGCGAATATCGCGCCGGAGCGCTCGGCGGCCGCCACGATCTTCCGGCAGTCGTCCTCGGAGACCGCCATCGGCTTCTCCAGCAGGACGTCGTAGCCCAGCTCGGCGAAGCGCACCGCGGGCTCGACGTGGTCCCGGTCCTGGGTCGCGATGATCACCGCGTCCGCCCGGCGGGGGAGCGCGGCCAGCTCGCGCCAGTCCGCGTACTGCTCGGCCCCGGGGAACCTGCCGCGGCGGCCGTCCAGCGGGTCCGCCACCGCGACCACCCGCGCCCGGCCGCTCGCGACGGCGTGGCGGGCATAGGAGGTCCCCCGCGAACCCGCGCCGACGACGGCGAGCGTCACCATCGTTTCCTCCAATTTATGTAACCAATTCACGTATGTCGGGCCGATGCTAGGATCCGGGCTGGTAGTCGTCAATAGGGAAGTTATGGGAAAGGGTCTCATAAGTGACCGAGCTCCGGCCGGGTGACGCGTCGCTGCTGCGCAAAGTGAACACTCAGGTCACGCTCAGAGCACTGCGCCGCGCGGGCGTGGCCACGCTGACCCAGCTCGGCCGCGTCGCCGGGCTGTCCAGGCAGACGGTGGAGGCGGTGCTCGACGAGCTGGGCGAGCGCGGCTACGTGCGGGAGGTGCCGCCCGACGAGGGCGTGATGGGGCGGCCGGCGCGTCGGTTCGGGTTCCGCGCGGACGCCGGCTACGTGGTGGGCGTGGAGATCGGCGCCGAGGCGATCGTGGCCGCGCTGGCCGACCTCAACGGCGAGGTGGTCGCGTGGGAGCGGGCCGGGGTCTCCGGCGACGCCGCGGCCCACGAGCGGCTGGAGGTGGCCGAGCGTACGGCGCTGACGTGCGTGGACGCCGCCGGCGTGGCGCGCCGGCGGGTCTGGGCCGTGGCCGCGGGCACCTCCGGCATCGTGGACCGCAGCGGTCGCGTGTCCCTGTCGATCACGCTGCCCGGCTGGACGGGCGTGGACCTGGCCGGGCTGGCCGGGCGCTGGTTCGGCTGCACCGCGCTGGCGGCCAACGACGCCAACCTCGCCGCGCTGGCCGAGCACTGGCGCGGCGGCGCGCAGCACGCCTCCGACGTCGTGTACGTCCTGATCGGCCACCGGGCGGGCGCCGGCGTCCTGATCGGCGGGCGGCTGCATCCCGGGCGCAACGGGGCCGCCGGCGAGATCGGCACGCTGCGCCAGGTCGGCTGGGAGGACGCCGCCCGCGAGCTGGTCAAGGACGCCTCGGCGGCGGAGGTGTTCGAGGCGGCGCTGGCGGGCGACCGCGACGCGCTGCGGCGGGTGGACCGCTACGCCGAGAACCTGGCCGTCGGCGCCTCGGCGCTGGCCCTGGCCATCGACCCCGACCTGCTGGTGCTCGGCGGCGGCTACGCGCGGGCCGGTGACGTGCTGCTCGAACCGCTGCGGCGGCACCTGGCCGAGCTGTGCGTGAGCGCCCCGGAGGTGGCGGCCTCCACGTTCGGGGACGAGGCGGTGGCGCTCGGCGCGGTACGGCTGGCGCTCGACCACGTCGAGCGCGAGGTGCTCGGGCTGTAGTACGCCCGGGCGGCCTCGAGGAGGCGCTAGTACGCCCGGGCGGCCTCGAGGAGGACGGCGTGCACCTGCTCCTCCGGCAGGTCCATCGTCCTGACCGCGCCCCACTGCAGCGCCCCCAGCAGCGCCCAGCTCTTGAGCCTGGCCTCCGGGCCGGGGTCGTCGCCCACGAGCTTGGCGTAGATCTCGTCCCGGAACGTCCGGACCGTGTCGCGTTCCGAGCCCGGCGTCGTCGCGGCGTCGTCCGCGGCCAGGTCCTCCATGAACAGGCGGATCACCGAGCGATAGCGCACCGCGAACCCGACCAGCGCCTCGACGAACTCCCCCCGGCTCGCGTACGAGGTGTCGAGCAGCGCCAGCATGTCCCCCGCCGCCGGCGACAGCAGCTCGGCCGCCAGGCGGTCCTTCGGGTGGAAGTGGTAGGCGACCGCGGTCTTGGTCAGGCCGACGGCGGCGGCGATGTCGGCCAGCGACGTCGCCGCGTAGCCACGCTCGGCGAACAGCTCTCTGGCGGCGGCCAGGATCCGGGTGCGGGTGTCGTCGGGTGTGGTCATCGTCTCATTCCCTGTGGAAGACAACCTTCCGGATATTTCCCGTTTTATCGTATGTCCTGTACGACCGTACAGGACGGTCGTCGAGCCGGGGGACTGAGCGATGACGCGGTTACTGGGACGTCTGGGTGGCTGGTGCGCGCGACACGGCTGGATCGTGCTGATCAGCTGGGTGCTCGCGGCCGCCGCGCTGATCGGCGGCAGCCTGGCCTTTCCGAGCCCGACCAGCAGCGACGCCAGCATTCCCGGCACCGACGCGCAACGCGCCCACGACCTGATGAAGACGGGCTTCGGCTCCGGCTACGCCACGGGCGGAACGGTACAACTCCTCCTCTACTCCGCCGACGGCCCTCTCACCGAGGACTCCCGCAAGAAGGCCGTGGAGCAGTCCGTCGACCGGCTGCGCACGATGCCGCACGTCGAGCGGGTGGACACCCCGTACCGCGTCGGCGGCATCGCCTCCAACCTGCAGATCGGCCTCATCACCATCCGCCTGGAGGGCAACGACTCCGACAAGATCGCCGAGACCACGCAGGCCCTGTCGAAGGCCGCCGACCCGGCGCGGGCCGCCGGCCTGGAGGTCGTGCCCGCCGACAGCTCCACCCCCGCCGACAAGGAGATCAAGACGGGGCCGAGCGAGATCATCGGCGTGGCGTGCGCGCTGCTGGTGCTGGTGTTCGCGTTCGGGACGCTGGTGGCGGCGATGATCCCGATCTTCGCCGCGCTGGTCAGCGTGGCCTCGGGGCTCGGCATCATCGGGCTGCTCGGGTGGGTCGTGGACATGCCCAAGCAGGCCGGCATCATGGCCACGATGATCGGGCTCGGCGTGGGCATCGACTACGCGCTGTTCCTGCTGTCCCGCCATCGCCGGCTGCTGGCCGAAGGAGTGCCGGTCGCGGAGTCCGTCCGCCGTACCGTGGCCAGTTCGGGCGGGGCGGTCGTGTTCGCCGGCGGCACGGTGATCATCGCGTTGAGCGCCCTGATGCTGGCCGGTTTCCCCCTGCTGGCCACGCTCGGCTGGGTCACCGGCATCTCGGTCGTGGCCGCCGTGCTGACCTCGATCACGCTGGTGCCGGCCCTGCTGGGGCTGCTCGGCCACCGCGTCAACGCGCTCAAGGTGCCGTTCCTGCGCGGCGCCGGCTCGTCCGGCTCCGGCTGGGCGGGCCTGGGGTCGTGGGTGGCGCGCCGCCCGTGGCAGGTGCTGCTCGCCAGCGTCGTCGTGCTGGGCGCGCTGGCCGCCCCCGCGCTGGCGCTCAAGCTCGGGGCGCTCGACGAGGGGTACGGCACGAAGGGCTCGGAGCCGCGCCGCGCGTACGAGCTCATGGCCACCGGCTTCGGCCCCGGCTCCAACGGGCCGCTGATCGTGGTCGCCGAGCTGCCCGCCAAGGTGGCGGACGCCGCGGACCCCGTCGTCGAGGACCTGGTCCGCGAGGTGAAGGCCGTCGAGGGCGTGGCCCACGTGGCCGACCCCAAGGTCAACACCTCCGGCCGCTCGGTGCTGCTGCAGACCGTCACCGAGTACGCCCCCAGCGACGACCGGGCCGCCCAGGTGGTCAGGGACGTCCGGGCCATCTCGCTGCCGGGCGTGGACGTGCACGTCGGCGGCAAGGTCGCGGCCCTGACCGACGCCGGGGACCGGATGGCCGAGCGCACCCCGCTCGTGATCGGCGTCGTGGTGCTGCTCAGCGCCTTGCTCCTGCTGCTGGCCTTCCGCGCGCCGGTCATCGCGATCAAGGCGGCGGTGATGAACCTGGTGTCGCTGGGGGCCGCGTTCGGGGCGCTGGCGATGGTGTTCTCGATCGGGCTGGGCAGCGGGCTGGTGGGCATGGACGCGCCGGCCAGCGCCTCGTACGTACAGACGATCTTCTTCTCGGTGCCGATCGAGAGCTACGTGCCGCTGATGTTGTTCGCGGTGCTGTTCGGGCTGTCGATGGACTACGAGGTGTTCCTGCTGACGGCGGTGCGGCAGTCGTACCTGCGGCACGGGCGCAACGCGCGGTCGGTGGCCGAGGGGCTCGGCTCGACCGGCCGGGTCATCACGTCGGCGGCGCTGATCATGGTGGCGGTGTTCGTGGCGTTCATCGCCTACCCGGATGCGATGGTCAAGACGTTCGGCGTGGGGCTCGCGGTGGCCATCGCGGTGGACGCCACGATCATCCGCGGGTTTTTGGTGCCGGCCACGATGGTGCTGCTGGGACGGCTCAACTGGTGGTGCCCGCGGTGGCTGGACCGGATCCTGCCGAACCTGTCGGTCGAGGGGCACGAGGAGGACGACGCGCCCGCCGTGGAGCGGCGGGAGCCGGTCAAGCTGGGCGTTTAGGGTCGGCCCCGGCTGACCTTGCCGCTCACCTCGCCGCGCCGGGTGCCCAGCCAGGCGACCAGCACCGTGGCCCCTCGGGTTGAACGGTCACGAGCCGGAACCTACCTGGAGATAGCGCAGGACGGCCAGCACCCGGCGGTGGTCGCCGTCCGAGGGCGCCAGGCCGAGCTTGGTGAAGATCTGCGTCACGTGTTTCTCCACCGAGCCGTACGACAGGAACAGCGCCTCGGCGATGGCGCTGTTGGAGCGGCCCTGCGCCATCATGGCCAGCACCTCCCGCTCCCTGGGCGACAGCAGGGCGAGGGCGTCGGTGCGCCCGCTGGCGCCCATGATCTGGGTGACCACTTCCGGGTCGAGCACCGTCTCCCCGGCCGCGACGCGCTCCAGGGCGGTCAGGAAGTCCCTGACGTCGGCGACGCGCTCCTTCAGCAGGTAGCCGACCCCCCGCGCCCCGCCGGCGAGGAGCCGGGCGGCGTAGCGGGTCTCGATGTACTGCGAGAACACCAGCACGCCCAGGTCGGGGTGGTCGCGGCGGATCCGGATCGCGGCGCGCAGGCCCTCGTCGGTGTGGGACGGCGGCATGCGGACGTCGACCACGGCCACGTCGGGGCGGTGCTCGGCCACGGCCGCCACCAGGGCCTCTCCGTCGCCCACGGCCGCCGCCACCTCGTGGCCGCGCGAGGTGAGCAGCAGGCACAGGCCGTCGCGGAGCACCACGGCGTCCTCGGCGATCACGATGCGCATGCCTGCTCCGTCCGGGAGTGCAGCGGGAGGTCGACGGTGACCACCGTAGGGCCTCCGGCGGGGCTGTGGATCACCAGTTCGCCGTCCACCACCCGTACGCGGTCGGTCAGCCCACGCAGCCCCGACCCGGCGCCCACCACCGCGCCGCCCTCGCCGTCGTCCCACACCCGCAGGCGCAGCAGCCCGTCCTCCGCCCGCACCCGGACGGCGGCCCGCCGGGCGCCGCTGTGCTTGGCCACGTTGGCCAGCAGTTCGGCGGTGCAGAAGAACGCGATGGTCTCGATGGCGGGCGAGGGCCGGTCGGGCAGGTCGGCGTCGAGGTCGACGGGCAGCGGGCCGCGCGCGGCCAGCGTGGCCAGGGCGACCTCGAGGCCCTTGTCGAGGGCGGGCGGGTGGATGCCGCGGATCAGGTCGGTCAGCTCCGACAGGGTCTCCTTGGCGTTGCGGTGGGCGCCGTCGAGGAGGGTACGGGCGCGGTCGAGCCGGACGGGGTCGTCGGCCGCGGCCAGCTCCTCCCTGGCCATGCCGATGCTCATGGCCAGGGCCACCAGGCGGGCGGCCGTGCCGTCGTGCAGGTCGCGCTCGACCCGGCGGAGCACGGCGGCGGCGTCGTTCACGGCCAGCGCCCGGGTCTCTTCCAGCGCGCGGATGCGGGCTTGACCGGGGGCCGGGCCGAGCAGCGTACGCGCCAGCAGCCGTTCCGGGGCCAGCGCCACGTGCACCGCCCACGGGGCCAGGAGCAGCAGCACCGCCCCCGCCGCGCTCATCAGCAGCGCGCCGGGCCAGCCGCCGGGCGTCAGGACCGGGATCGCGGACGTCCGCCACCACAGCGGGCAGGCGAGCAGGACCAGCCCGAACCCCCACGACCCGGCGGCCACCGCGACGGCGAGGACGGCCGCGGGCAGCCGGGCGAAGGCGTGTACGAGGGCTCGCCAGCCGGTGACGTCGCCGAGCGCCGAACCCAGCCGGTTCACCAGCCCCCGGCCGGGCCGGAACGGCTCGGGCGCCGCCACCCGCACCCCCGCCAGCCTCCCGGCCAGCCCCCGGTTGACCGCGCCGAGCCGCCGGGCGCCCAGCACGCACAGCGCCAGCACTGGCAGCCCGACGACGTAGGCCGAGGCGACCGCGCTCAGCAGCACGACGACCAGGTGGACCAGGCCGACGCCCGCCAGCAGCGGCAGCGTCAGCGTGTAGGCGAGCTCGCGCCAGATCCGCACCGGCTTGCTCCTCTCTCCTCCCCTACAGCGTGACGACCCCGTCCAGGGACGGCCACCCGGTGCGCCCCCGGGGGATGTCCCGAACGGATCCGGCGGACGCCCCCGTGGTCCGCGGCCGGGCCCGCGAACGAGGGTGGGGAGGTGATCACAAGTCGGATGGAGGAGACACATGTTCGGCAGAATCAGTGGGGCGGTGGCGGTGGCTGTGGCTGTGGCTGGGGTCCTGGCGATGACGCTGACCGCCCCGGCGAGCGCTGAGACGCCCCGGCTCCCGTGGCGGCCGTGCGCGGGCGGGAACGTGCCGGCCGGGATGGAGTGCGCCACGATCGAGGTGCCCGTGGACTGGGCCCGGCCCCAGGGCCCGAAGGTCCGGCTGGACCTGGCCCGCCTGCCCACCACCGGGTCCACTACTGGGCGCCGCGTCGGGAGCGTGCTCGGAGTGCCCGGCGGCCCCGGGGCCAACGGCATCGACGACCTCAAGCACGCGGCGGACGACCTCACCGAGCTGCGCCGCCGCTTCGACCTGGTCGCCTACCGGCCGCGCACCACCGTCTGGCGAGAGTCCATGCCCGCCTCGTGTGCCCGAGCCCCGCTCGCGCTGTACGAGCCCCGCGACCGGAAGCAGTACGCCGCCCTGGCCGCGACCATGGCCAGAGCCTTCGCCGCGTGCCGGGCCGACGACCGCACGGGCCTGTTCGCGCACCTGGACTCCCTGTCCGTCGCCAGGGACATGGACGCCGTCCGCCGGGCGCTGGGCGAGGAGCGGCTGAGCATCATGGCCAACTCGTACGGAGGCGTCGCCGCGGCCGCCTACATCCGGCTGTTCCCGCAGCGCATCCGGGCCATGTACGTGGACGGGGTGATCAACCAGACCGAGGGCTGGCCGGCCGCCGGCCTGGTGGCGTTCCGCGGCGCGGAGGAGGCGCTGACCCGGTTCGGGCGCTGGTGCGCGGAGACGCCCGCCTGCGCGCTGCACGGGGAGGACGCCGCGGAGGTCTGGCGCGAGCTCACCCGCGCCGCCGACCGCGACCCGATCCCGGTCACGTCGGAGCAGTTCGGTGCGGGCGAGCTGACGGGCTGGCGCCTGCGCAGCTTCAGCTTCGTCCCCGATCCCGGCCCGGACGCCGCCAACTGGCTGACCCTGGCGACGGCCGTCGACCGGGCGCGGCGCGGTGACGGGTCCGGATTCGCCGAGTGGGTGCTCGGCAACGCGCACGTGTGGGCCATGCCCGGGATGCTGGCCATGACCTGCGGCGACGAGCGCGGCTACACCGGCTACGGGCAGCTCAGGGAGCATCGCCGCCAGCTGCGCGAGGTCGCGCCGAGCTTCGCCGGGGCCGCGTTCGACGCGCTGGGCTGCATCGGCTGGCCGGAGGAGGTGGCCAACCCGGCCCGCCCGCTGGAGGTGCGCGGGGTGCCGCCGGTGCTGGGAGTCGGCTCCCTGGAGGGGGACTTCCCGTGGACGGAGCGCTTCACCCGGATGGTGCCGGGGTCGGTCACCGTGGGCTATGACGGGCCCGGGCACGTCATGTATCTCAGCGGCAGGAAGTGCCCGATCGCGCACGCGACCGCGTACCTGACCGAGCTGAAGCTGCCGCCGGCCGGCACCGTCTGCCCGGCCGAATGAGGCCGTGGACCCCGGGGGCGCGCGGACCGCCCCCCGGGGCGCGGGTCAGCTGATCTGCGTGCAGTCCACCAGCGTGACCTCCTCGGGGAGGGCGGCCGTGCCGCCGCTCACGCACTTGATCCTGAGCGGGACCGTGTGGGCCACCCCGATCGCCTCGCCGCTGAAGCGGCCGTTGGTCACGGCGCCCGGCGAGGCGTGGCAGTGGCCGAACAGCACCGACACGCCCGGGTCACCGCGGACGGTGTCGCAGGTGTAGGTCGGCACGCCGGCCGCGTGGGCGGGAGCGCTCAGGGCGCTCAGAACGAGGACGGTGGCGGTGATGAGGCGGATCATCGGCGGGCCTCCACTAGTCCGGGTCGGCGAGGTTGCAGGCGGGGACCCAGCCGACGACGCCGGTGGTCACGTTGCGGCCGTGGTGCCACAGGGTGCTCTCGAAGTTGTCGCACCGGTAGAGCCCGTGCTCCTCCGACCGGTTCGCCTCGAACCCCTGCCCCGCGTAGCCGAGCCCGTTGCGGCCCGACCCCGCCCGCGGCTCGCTCCAGATGATCACGCCTTGGGCGCCGAAGTCGTACAGGCGTCTGGCCTGCGCGGTCTCGGCGGGGACCAGCCCGCCCAGCGTCAGGGCCGCCAGCAGGCCGGCCATGGTGGCTCGTCTGATGTGCACCGTGCCTCCCTCTGTGAGTCGAGATCGTCTCTCACAGTAATGGCACGGTCACTCAACGTTCCAATGGTTTTTCCCCGCGCCTCCAGGCGAGATAGCCGCCGTCCAGCGGGCGGGCGTCGTAGCCGTGCTCGCGCAGCAGGCGTACCGCCTCGGGGGAGACCACGCAGTACGGCCCCCCGCAGTACGCCACGATCTCCGCCTCCCTCGGCAGCCCCGCCAGCCGGTCGCGCAGCTCCGCCGCCGGCACCGAGATCGCCCCCGGCACGTGCCCGGCCGCGTAGTCGGCCGCCGAGCGCACGTCGACGACCACCGTGCCCGGATCGGACAGCCGGGCCGCCAGCTCGTCGGCGGTCACGCCCTCCAGGGAGCCCAGCCGCGCGCGCACGGCCTCGCGCAGGTCGGCCAGCCGGCCGTCCGCGAACGCCTGGAACTCCCCGAGGAAGCGCGAGACCCCCTCGTCGGCCAGCCGGTAGTGAACGCGCGTGCCCTCCCGCCGGCTGGTCACCAGGTTGGCGGCGCGGAGCTGCTGGAGCTGGGCCGAAGTGTTCTTGAGCGGGATCTCCGCCGCCTGCGCCAGCTCCTCGACCGTGCGCTCGCGCTGGTCGAGCACGTCCAGCAGGCGCAGCCGCACCGGGCTGGCCAGGGCCTTGCCGATGCGGGCGAGCTGCGCGTAGATCGGCTCTTCCGGGAACGCGGACATCAGACCATGTACTGGTCGTGGCGCAGGTACAGCTCGGTCCACTCCTCCGGGGTGAGCTGCCGGCCGGTGGTGGCGATCTCGGCGAGCTCCTCGAAGTACGCCTCGCGCGGCGCCCCCGGCGTGAACAGGATCAGCATCGAGGCCGGCTCGCCCGACTCGTTCCTGAAGGCGTGCACGCCGCCCTCCGGCAGGAACAGGAAGTCGCCGGGCCTGCCGTCGGCCCACTTGTCGCCGTTGTAGAGCTTGATCGTGCCGGACAGCACGTAGAACGACTCCGTCATGGTCCGGTGGAAGTGCGCGCCGGGCCCGGACGGGCGCGGGCCCATGTCCCAGCGGTAGAGGCCGTAGGCGCCGTTCGTGGAGCCACCCGTCGCGAGGTAGTGGACCTGCGTGCCGCCTGCGCCCATGGACAGGTCCGGCGCCTGGCCGGCCGGCTTGAAGACGCCGCTGTGCTCGCCGGTCTCGCCGAAGTAGCGGGGTTCGGGATAGGACATTTCCGCCTCCTCTAGTTTTCCATGGAAGCTTAGAATAGTCCTCACAATTCCGGTAGTACTTCCGTGGCGAGGCGTTCGAGCTGCTCCGGCTCGTCGAACATCGGGTCCAGCAGCACCAGGCCCGCGCCCGCGTCGACCACCTCGCGCAGGCCGCGCACGCACGCCTCCGGCGGGCCCGTGACGGCCACGTCCGCGCCGCCGTACATGCGGCGGAGCTGCTCCTCGATCCGGCCCTCCGTGCCCACGGAGACGTAGACCCGCTTGGCGACGCCGAAGCGCGCCGGGTCGCGCCCGGCCTGCTCCAGCTCCGCCCTGAGCGTACGCACCTGCTCGGCGAACGCCGCCGTGGTCGCCCCGCCCGCCCCCACGAACCCGTCACCGTGCCGGACCGCGCGCCGGATCGCGGCGGGCTGGTGCCCGCCGATCCACACCGGCGGATGCGGCTTCTGGTACGTCTTGGGCTCCATCGCGGCCTCCACCTGCCAGAACCGGCCGTGGAAGGCGATCTTGGGCTCCGTCCAGCAGGCCTTCATCAGCTCGATCCCCTCGACGAAGCGCGTCACCCGCCCCTCGGGCGGCACGCCGAACGGCGCCGGCATGTCGGCGGCGCCGAGGCCGAACCCCACCTCCAGCCGCCCCTGGCTGAGCTGGTCCAGGGTGCTGAGGCTCTTGGCCAGGTGCAGCGGGTTGTGCAGGACGCTGACGAACACGGCACAGCCGATGCGCAGGCGCTCGGTGGCGGCGGCGGCGTACGTCATGACCTCGATGGGGCCGAGGGTGGGGATGGGCGACAGCGGCCCCTCGCGCGTCCAGACGCTGTGGAAGCCCAGGTCCTCCACGCGGCGCAGGTAGGCGCGGAAGGCGCCGGGGTCGAAGGCGCCGTCGCGGACCTGCTGGGGGAGGGAGATGGCGAAGCGGGTCGTGGTTTCTGTCATGCTCCACCGAATAACCCGGTGACGGCGGGCCGTCCAGCTTCCCGCGCCGCCCCGCGCGCTACTTCGGGCTTCATGAGGCGAGCTGTTGGAGGAGGGTGCGGGCGAAGGCAGCCGCGGCGGCCGCGTCGTCGCGGCCGGCGGGCGGCGCCATGTGTCCCAGGAAGGCGTACTGGAAGCAGGCGCCGAGCAGCAGGCCGGCGGCGGCGGTGACGTCGGCTTCCCGGCGTATCCGGCCGAGGTCCTGCTCGGCGCGCAGGTACGCGGCGACGAACTCGTTGGCCTTGTGCGGGCCGGCGCCCTGCTGCCGGAGCTCCTCCTTGTGCGCGGTGAGGGTGGCCGGGTCGGCGAACATGGAGGCGAGCATCGGGAAGCCCTCGCCGTAGAAGCTGATCGCGGCCCGCGCCACGGCGGTGAGGTTGGCCGCCAGCGTCCCCGTGCCCGCCCTGCCGTTCAGCGCCTGCGCCAGCGACGCGAAGCCGGGTGAGCGTTCCCGCATCACCGCCACGAGCAGGTCGGCCTTGTTGGTGAAGTGCTTGTAGAGGGCCGCCTCGGTGAACCCGGCGGCCTGCGCGATCTGACGGGTGGTCGCGTGGGCAAGGCCACGTTCGGCCATCACTTGGGCGGCCGCGTCGATGATCAGATCCCTGGTGTTGCCCATCTTCGTCCCTTCCTTGTGCCGGGGTAGCGCTTGACGTGGTTAGTAAACGCTCACTAGCCTCCTTCCCGCAAGCGTTAGCGAGCGTTTACTAACCAAGGAGTCTAGGTGAAGCGGACCATGAAGAGGCGGATCATCATCGGCCTGTGCGCGCTGCTGGCCACCGTGCTGGCCACGGTGCTCGGTCTCACCGGCGCAGTCGGCTACCTCACCTTCCTGCGCCCGGCCGACAACCCGCCGGCCGAGGCGTGTGCGGGTGGGGCCGGGACGCGCCCCCGGGTGGTGGCCGCCGGGGCGAGCATGACGCAGGGGGCGCTCGGCGCGAACTGGGTCGGCGCGTTGCGGGAGCGGGCCGAATTCCGCGGTCACGAGTTCGTGAACGCGGGGGTCAACGGCAACACGACGGCCGATCTGCGGCAGCGTGTCGACGGCGACATCGTGGCCTGCCGGCCGGCGGCGGTGACGATCCTCATCGGCACCAACGACGTTCGCAACGGGGTTCCGCTGGAGGAGTATCGCGCCAACCTCGACGCGATCGTCGATCGGGTCAGGGCTCGCACGGGCGCCCGGGTCGCGCTGGTGTCCCTGCCGCCGCTCGGTGAGGATCTGGGCAGCGAGATCAACGGCCGGCTCGGCGCCTACAACGCCGTGATCCGGGAGGTCGCCGCTCGGGCGCGGGCCGACTACCTGCCCTTGTACGAGCGGGTGGTCGAGGAGTTGCGGCTGACAGAAGGCCGGATGCCCTACGACTTCAGCTTTCCGCTCGCTCTGGCTGTCGCGGCTCAGCACTACCTGCTGGGGCGCAGCTGGGATGAGATCGCCCGTGCGGGTGGGCGGGCGCTGCTGGTCGACCATGTCCACCTGAGCGATCGGGGCGGGGCGCTGGTGGCGGATCTCGTCGGCGGGTGGCTTGCCGGTTGACGCCGGGGATGGGCGGAAGGCGGGCAGCCTTTCAGAACGTGATGACCGTGCGGGCGACGGTGCCCTGGCGGACGTGGGTGACGGCTTCGTCGATCTGGGCCAGGGGGAGGCGTTCCGAGATCAGGCCGTTGAGGTCGAGGCGGCCGGCCAGGTACTGGGCGGCCAGCATCGGGAGGTCGCGGTGGGGGGCGGCGTCCCCGCCCTGGGTGCCCATCAGGCGGCGGGAGGCGAACAGCAGGCCCGTGTCCAGGCTCATCGGGTGGCCCTGGGGCGGGCTGCCGACCATGACGGTGGTGCCGCCGGGCTGGGTCGAGGCGAAGGTCTGGGCCAGGACGCCGGGGGCCCCCGTCGCGTCGAAGGCGTAGTCGACCCCGCCCCTGGCCAGCTCGCCCACCTGCTTCGGCAGGTCGGTGGCCCGCAGGGTGTGGGTGGCGCCGAAGCGTTCGGCCAGCTTGAGCTTCTGGTCGGCCACGTCGGCGGCGATGATGGTGGTCGCGCCCGCCAGCACCGCGCCCTGGATGACGTTGAGTCCCACGCCGCCGCAGCCCACGACGAGCACGGAGGCGCCGGGCGGGACCTGGGCGACGTTCAGGACGGCGCCGATGCCGGTGACGACGCCGCAGGCCAGGAGGCTCATCGCGTCGAAGGGGGCGGACTTCGCGATCTTCACGCACATGAGTTCGGCCACCACGGCGTACTCGGCGAACGAGCCGATGCCGATGAAGCGGCGGGTCTCCTCGCCGTCCAGGGTGATCCTCGGCAGGCCGCCCATGATCGTGGGCAGGCGGGCGGGGCCCGAGCACAGGTGGAAGCGGCCCGCGCCGCACGGGCGGCAGCGGCCGCAGGGGCCGTTCATGGCGATGATGACGTGGTCGCCGGGTTTGACGGTGGTGACGCCCGTACCGACGCTCTCCACCACTCCCGCGCTCTCGTGTCCGAGGATGAACGGCAGCCTGCTCACCACGGGGCTCTTGCCGTCGATGGCCTTGAGGTCGGAGCCGCACACGCCCGACGCCTTGATCTGCACGCGGACCTCGCCGGGGCCCGGATCCGCGATCTCGACCTCACGGATCTCCATGGGGGCGTGGAATGCGGTCAGCACGGCCGCGCGCATCAGCATGCGCCACACGCTAGCCGGGCGGGCGATCACGAGCAAGCGGTTGCTCGGGAACATGTGACCGCGCCCGTTGACGGCCCTCCCGGGCGAATTTACGCTCATGACACAAAACCAAGCGAGCGCTAGGCCAAATGCACGGGAGGCCGTCATGGTGCGGGGTAGATCGATGGCGGTCGTGGTCGCGTTGCTCGCCGCCGGATGCGCGGCCCAGCAGCAGGGTACGACCGCGCAGGGCGGCGCGGCGGGTGTGACCGACACGACGATCAAGGTCGGCGGCGTGCTGACCAAGACCAGTGCCAGCGGATACTCCACCAAGGACGCCGAGCTCGGCGCCAAGGCCAGGTTCGAGCGGGCCAACGCCGAGGGCGGCGTGCACGGGCGGAAGATCGAGTTCCTCGGTGCCGAGGACGACGGCCAGGACGCGGCCAAGGGCGACGCGGCGGCCAAGAAGCTCGTGCAGAAGGACCAGGTGTTCGCCCTCGTCCCCGTGCACGCCCCCAACTTCGGCGGCGCCGCCTTCCTGGAGCAGCAGGGCGTCCCGTGGTTCGGCTGGGCGACGGGGCCGCAGTGGTGCGGGACGAAGACCGGATTCGGGTACAACGGGTGCCTCGCGCCGAAGCAGGGGGCCGGCTCGCAGACGTGGTGGGGCCGGCAGATGGCCGACCTGCTCGGCGGCGCCGAGGGCAAGAGCGTCTACGTGCAGACCTCCGACTCCAGCGGCAGCAAGTACGGCGGCACCACCATCTCCCAGTCGTTCACCGCTGCCGGCTTCGAGCTGGCCGGCGTGAACTCCGGCCTCCCGGCCGCCGCCCCACCCCCGGACTGGCTCCCGTACGTCAACAAGATCATGACCTCGGACGGCGGGGCGCCCCCGGACGTCGTGGTCTCCGTGATCGCCGGCACCAAGTTCAACGTCGGCCTGTACGCGGCTCTCAAGCGGGCCGGCTACAAAGGCGTGCTGACGGACGCCACCAGCTACGACGCCGCCATCCTCAAGGACCCGGCCAGCGCCCAGGCCCTGGAGGGCGTGATCGCGGCGCCCATGTTCGAGCCCTTCGAGTCCACCGCCCCCGAGATCGCCCGGCTCAGGCAGGACGTCGAGAAGGTCGCCCCCGGCACCGTCCTCACCCAGCACCTGGCCATCGGCTACTGGGCCGCCGACATCTTCCTCGACATGCTGAACAAGACCGGCAAGGACCTGACCAGGGAGAAGTTCCTGGCCACGGGCAACGGCTCGTACCTGTACGAGAACGCCGGCTTCGGGAAGATCCAGTATCCCAAGGACCACAGCGAGCCGAACGGCTGCGGCGCCCTGGTCAAGCTGGAGGGCGGCGCCTTCCAGGTGGCCAAGAGCATGAAGTGCTTCGACAACGTGCCGCTCAAATGATCCTGAACTACATCCTCAGCGGCCTGGTCACCGGCGCCATCTTCGCGATCATGGGATCGGGCCTGACGCTCTCGTACGCGGCCACCGGGCTGTTCAACTTCGCCCACGGCGCCGTCGGCTTCCTGACCGCCCTGCTGTTCTACGAGCTCAACCAGGCGGCCGGCCTGCCCGCGTGGCTGTCGGCCCTGGTGTCGGTGGCGTTGTTCGCGCCCGCGCTCGGCTACGTCCTGCACAGGGCGATGTTCCGCGGGCTCGCCCAGGCGGGGGAGACCGCGCAGATCGTGGCCACCATCGGGCTCACGATCGCGCTGCCCGCGCTCGGCCTGCTGGTGGTGGATCTGGCCGGGCTGCCGCCGGCGGACGCGACATCGCTGCCGCGCGGCGTCGGGCCGCACCCGGCGCAGGCGTTCGAGGTGCTCGGGGTGCGCCTGGACAGCGACCAGCTCATCACGTTCGGCTTCTCGGCGGTGACGGCGGCCGGGTTGTGGGCGTTCATGCGGCATTCGCGCTACGGGCTGCGCATGCGCGCCTCCGTGGACCGCCGCCGCCTGGCCACGCTCCGGGGCATCGACGCGGACGCCACCTCCGCGCTGGCCTGGATGCTCGGCTCCGGGCTGGCCGGCCTGGCCGGGGTGCTGGCGGTGTCGGTGCTGGGGCTGGACGCGACCGCGTACACGGTGCTGCTGTTCGCCTCGGCCACGGCGGCGGTGTTCGGGCGGCTGCGCTCGATCCCCTGGACGTTCGCGGCCGGGCTGGCGCTCGGCGTGGTCCAGAACCTGGTGGCCGGCTACACCGACTTCCTCGAAGAGGTGACCGGGCTGCGCACGGCCGTGCCGGTGATCCTGCTGTTCGCCGGGCTCGTGCTGCTGAACCGGTCGCGTGACCGGGTCGCGGGCAGCGCGGCGGAGGACGCGCCGCCGCCCGACCACCTGGCCGGGCTGCCGCCGTGGCGGCGGCGCCTGCCGTGGGCGCTGGGGGTGGCCGCGCTGGTGGCGTTCGCCTTCGCGGGGTCCGAATACTACGTGGGCGTCGCGGCGCAGGGGCTCGTGCTGGCGCTGATCTTCTGCTCGTTCGTGGTCGTGACCGGGATCGGCGGCATGGTGAACCTGGCGCAGGCCGCCTTCGCCTCGATGGCGGCGCTGACCTGCGGGTGGGCGTTCTCGTCGGGGCTGCCGTTCTTCGCGGCGATCCTGCTGGGCGTGCTGGCCGCCGCGGCGGTGGGGATGCTGGTGGCGCTGCCCGCGCTGCGGCTGGGCGGGCGGGTGCTGACGCTGGCCACGCTGGCCATGGCGCTGCTGGCCGACCAGGTGCTGTTCCAGGTGGACGCGTTCAGCAACGGGACGATCGGGTGGTCGCTGCCCGCGCTCGGGTTCGGCTTCGCCGACACCTCCGACCCCCGGGTGCGGGTGGTCGTGCTGCTCCTGCTGATCGGAGGGGTGGCCCTGCTGGTGCGGAACCTGGAGAGGTCGGCGTCCGGGCGGGCGATCCTGGCCGTGCGGTCGGCCCCGGCCGCGGCCACGACGTCGGGGCTGTCTGCGCCGCGTACCAAGATCATGCTGTTCGTGCTGGCGTCGGCGATCGCGGGGCTCGGCGGGGTGCTGTTCGCCATCTCCAAGGGCTCGATCACCGCCACCGACCTGCCCGCGTTCTCCGGGTTCGTGTGGCTGGCCGTGGTGGTGCTGCAGGGCGTGCGGCGCATCGGCGGGGCCGTGCTGGGCGGGCTCATCGCCGTCGCCGTGCCCGAGCTGCTGGCCACCTGGCACGTGTCCGCGCACGTGGGCGCGATCCTGTTCGGGCTCGGCGGGATGATCCTGGCCAAGCACCCCGACGGGGTGCTCACCCAGCTCGCCGAGCTGCGCCATCGCCGGCGGCCCGCGGACGTGCGGGTCGTCCCGGAGGCGCCGGCCGAGCGCGAGGAGGCGCTGTTCGTGATGCAGGGCGTGGTCGCCGGGTACGAGGACTGCACGGTGCTGCGCGGCGTGGACCTGGCCGTACGCCCCGGCGAGGTGGTCGCGCTGCTCGGCGCGAACGGCGCGGGCAAGTCCACCACCTGCGCGGCCGCCGCCGGGGACCTGCCGGTGACCGGCGGCCGGATCCTGCTGGACGGCGAGGACATCACCGCCTGGCCCGCCCACCGCAGGGCCCGCGCCGGCATCCTGCTCGCGCCCGAGGGCAGGGGCGTCTTCCCCGGCCTCACGGTGGAGGAGAACCTGCGGACCTGGCTGCCCGACCCGGAGCCCGTCTTCGAGCGCCTGCCCCAGCTCGCCGAGCGCCGTACCGTCCTGGCCGGCGCCCTGTCCGGCGGCGAGCAGCAGCTCCTCACGCTCGCGCCCGCCCTCGTGCGCCCGCCCCGCGTGCTGATCGCCGACGAGCCGTCGCTCGGGCTGGCGCCGATGGTGGTGCGGCAGGTGTTCGAGGTCTTCGCCGAGCTGCGCGAGCGCGGGGTCGCGCTGCTGCTGGTCGAGGAGAAGGCCACGGAGGCGCTGGCGATCGCCGACCGGGTGGCGTTCATGCGGCTGGGCCGGGTCACCTGGGCCGGTCCCCGCGCCGAGGTGGACAGCGAGCGGCTGACCGCCGCCTACCTGGGGGTGAAGTGACGTGCTGGCCGTGGAGAGCGTGTCGGTGGCCTTCGGCGGGGTCAGAGCCCTGGACAAGGTGTCGTTCGAGGTCGGCGAGGGCCTGGTCTGCGGCGTGATCGGGCCGAACGGGGCCGGCAAGACCACGCTGTTCGACGTCGTGTCGGGCCTGCGCAGGCCGAGCGAGGGCCGCGTGCGCGTGGCCGGCCGGGACCTGACCGGCCTGTCCCCGGTCAGGCGGGCCAGGGCCGGGTTGCGCCGCACGTTCCAGCGCACCCAGGTCTTCGGCCGGCTCACCGTGGCCGCCAACGTGCTGGCCGCGCTCGACTGGCACGGCGGCGGTGGCGGGCTGGCCGCCGACCTGGTCGGCTGGCCGGCCCGGCGGCGGCTGGAGCGCGAGCGGCGCGAGCGCGTGGCCGAGGTGCTGGAGCTGTGCGGGCTCACCGAGCTGCGCGACGCGTACGCCGCCGCGCTCCCCGTCGGCCAGCGCCGCCTGGTCGAGCTGGCCAGGGCCGTGGCCGACCGGCCCCGCCTGCTGCTGCTCGACGAGCCCACCTCCGGGCTGGACACCGGCCAGACGGCCCGCCTGGGCGAGGTCGTCAGGGCCCTGGACACGACCGTGCTGCTGGTCGAGCACGACATGGGCTTCGTCATGGACACCTGCGACCGGATCGTCGTGCTGGACCTCGGCAAGGTGATCGCCGCCGGGGCGCCCGGGGAGATCCGCGAGGACCCGGTCGTCAGGGCCGCCTACCTCGGTTAGGAGCGCCGCTCGGCGAACGTCATGAGTGCCGCTCGGTGAACGACAGGATGCGGCGCCAGGCGTCCTGGCAGGCGCCGGCCCACTCGGCGTAGGAGCGGTCGAAGAACGAGTGCGGGGCGCCCTCGTAGACGTGGGTCTCGTGCTCGGTGCCCACCCGGTCGAGCGCGGCCTCGTACGCGTCGAACTCCTCCGGCGTGGACACCTTGTCGGCCCCGCCCCGGAGCAGCAGCAGCGGCGCCCCAGGGCCGGTGGTGGGCGCGTCGATGAAGCGCAGGGCGCCGTAGAAGCCGATGCCGCCCGCCAGGCCGTTGCCCTCGGCGGCCTGCCGCCACGACTGGGCGCCGCCCATGCAGAAGCCCACCGTGAACACCGGCCCGTCCAGCGCCTCGGTGGCCGCCTTCGCGTCCGCCCTGACGTGGTCGTTGGCGAGCTGGTTGACGTGCGTCATGAAGTCGAAGTCGTCGCCCCGGTCGCCCGGCCCGGCGGTGCGGCCGAAGTAGTCGATCGCGATCGTACGGAACCCCGCCTCCGCGAACCGCACGGCCAGGTCCCGGTAGAACGGGTGCAACCCGCGTACGTCGGGCAGGATCACCATGCTCCGCCCGTTCGGCTCGGCGGGCTCGGCCCGGTAGGCCATCAGGCGGTTGCCGTCGGCGGCGGTCAGCTCTATCTGCTCGTGCGCGACCACCTCGCCCTGGACGGGCGGGGCGGGCGGCCTGCTGTCGGTGGAATGGCACATGCGATCAGCATGCCCCTAATACGGTGGCGCAGCCCGCAACGACCGGATGAGATGGGCCCGCACCTCCGCCACGGCAGGTCTGGCCTGCGCGCCGGAGCGGACGGCGAGATAGCCGGTGTTGATCGGCGCCTCCGGCGGCTCCGCCAGCTTGACCAGCGCGCCGGCGGCCAGGTCGCGCCGGCACAGGTACGCGGGCAGCACCGACACCCCGACCCCGGCCCGGACCGCGCTCAGCACGCCCCGCAGATCGGGGATGACGACCTGGGCCGCCATCGTGGGACGGCGGCCGAACACGCCACGCCAGTAGCGGCGCACGATCGGCAGGTCCTCGGCGTAGGCCACCAGGGGCACGCCGGCCAGCTCCCGCGGCCCGGCCCCGGACACCGACCGGGCGACCTCGGGCGAGGCGACCAGGACGAACTCCTCGTCGTAGACCGCGTCCGCCCGCACCCCGCGCAGCCGGGGCCGGACCGTGGACAGCACCAGGTCCAGCCGCCCCGCCGCGAGGCCGGCCAGCAGGTCGTCGGACAGGCCGAGGGTGAAGCGCAGCCGCAGCCCGTCGCGTACGAGCGGGGCGAGCATCGGCATCACCTCCTCGCAAAGGAACTCGGCCGGCCCGCCCAGATGGACGGCCTCGTCGGAGGGCAGTTCCGACTCGACCACCTCATCCAGCGAGTCGAGCCCGGGCGACACCCGCCGGGCCAGCTCGTCGGCGGCGGGCGTGGGCGCCACGCCGCGCGGCAGCCGGTCGAACAGCGGCCGGTCCAGCACCGATTCCAGCGTCTTGACCTGCGCGGTCACGGCCGGCTGCGACAGGCCGAGCGTCTGCGCGGCGGCCGTGATGGAGCCGGTCCTGTGCACCGCGAGGAAGGTCCGCAGCAGGTCCAGCGAGAGAGGCGACATATCAGTATTCTGATGCCTCGGGGCGGGTTCTGTGATTTGTCGCTGATAGCGGGCCGGGGCGATGCTGGGGGCATGACCAAGCGCATTCTCATCGCTCTGACCAGCCACGACGACCTCGGCGGCGTGGAGAAGACCGGATACTACGTGCCCGAGGCCGCCCACCCCTGGGAGATCTTCCGCTCGGCCGGGTTCGAGGTGGAGGTCGCCAGCGTCCGCGGCGGCGAGCCGCCCCAGGACGGGTACGACCCCGAGGACCCCGCCCAGGTGGCCTTCCTCGCCTCGCCCGAGCAGCGCGACACCGCCCGCCTGGCCGACGTCGACCCCTCCCGCTACGACGCCGTGCTCTACGCCGGCGGCCACGGCACCATGTGGGACTTCCCCGACGACGCCGACGTGATCCGCGTCGGGCGGGAGGTGTACGAGCGCGGTGGCGTCGTGGCGGCCGTCTGCCACGGCCCGTCCGCCCTGGTGAACCTCACGCTGTCCGACGGCTCGTACCTGGTGGCGGGCAAGCGGGTGGCGGCGTTCACCAACGCGGAGGAGGAGCAGCGCGGCGTGGCGGACGTGGTGCCGTTCCTGCTGGCCGACGCGCTGGTGGCGCGCGGCGCGAAGCACGAGCCGGGCGAGAACTGGCAGGCCCGGGTCGTCGTGGACGGCCGCCTGGCCACCGGCCAGAACCCGGCCAGCGCCGCCCCCCTCGCCGAGCAGGTGGTCGGGCTGCTCGCCGAACGGCGGGGCTGAGACGGGTAATCGCCGCCGGATGGCGGTTGTGCGCCACGGTCGCGGGCCCGACCATCGAGGAAGTAGCCCCACCGTTCCCCTGGAAGGGAAACCCCATGGCATTGCACCCCAACCTCGATCCCGAGCTGCGCGCCGGGATGGAGCAGGTCCCTTTCGCAGCGGCCGACATGGCGCTGTCGTTCGAGACCCTCGCCGGGCAGCGGGCGCAGATGAACGCGATGATGGCCGCCGCGCCCGCCCCCGACACGCGGGTGTCGATCGAGAACCGCATGGTCCCGGGTCCTGAGGGGGAGCCGGACGTCCGGCTGCGGATCTATCGGCCGGAGGAGCAGGGTGAGGGCCGGCCGGGGCTCTACTGGATCCACGGCGGCGGCATGATCATCGGCGTGCCGGAGATCGACGACGCCATGATGATCGACTACGTCGAGCGGCTCGGCGTCGTCGCGGTGTCCGTGGACTACCGGCTCGCGCCCGAGCACCCGCATCCCGCGCCCGTCGAAGACTGCTACGCCGGGCTGGTCTGGACCGCCAAGAACGCCGCCGAGCTAGGCATCGACCCGGACCGGCTGGCCGTGGGCGGCGCCAGCGCGGGCGGCGGGCTGGCCGCCGCGACCGTGCTGCTGGCCCGGGACCGGGGCGGCCCCGGGGTGGCCTTCCAGCTCCTCGTCTGCCCGATGCTGGACGACCGCAACACCACGCCGTCCAGCCACGAGTTCGCCGAGGCCGTGGTGTGGGACCGGTCGGCCAACCTCTTCGGCTGGTCGGCGCTGCTCGGCGACCGGGCCGGCACCGACGACGTCCCCCCGTACGCGGCCCCGGCCCGCGCCACCGACCTGTCCGGGCTGCCGCCGGCGTTCGTGGACGTGGGGGAGCTGGAGGTGTTCAGGGACGAGTGCCTCGACTACGCCCGGCGGCTGGCGCAGGCGGGGGTCTCGACCGAGTTCCACCTCTATCCGGGGGCGTTCCACGGGTTCGACATCATGGTCCCCGGCGCCGAGCTGAGCCGGCGGGCCCAGCAGGCCCGGATGTCCGCGCTCAAGCGGGCGTTCCGCCGCTGACCTGCGGATTGGCGAGCAGGCGGACCAGGGCCAGGGCCAGGTGGGCGCGCATCCGCCCGGGCTGGTCGGCCAGCGAGAAGCCGAGCACCGACTCGGCGCGGGCGATGCGCGCGGCCAGCGAGCTGTGGTGCAGGTGCACGGCTCCGGCCGCGCCGCGGATCGAGCCCGCCAGGCACAGCGCCCGCACCGCGAGCATCGACTCCTCGCCGAGCCGCGCCATCGCCCGGACGTCGGCCAGCTCCGCGATCGCCGCCTCCGGCAGGTCGGCGAACAGCGCCAGCGCGCCCAGGTCCGACCAGCGCATCACCAGGTCGTGGGGGCCGGTGAAGCGCAGGGCGGCCCGCGCGCCCGACCACGACTCGGCCGCCCGGATGCCCGGCAGCTCGGGGCCGATCCCGACCCTGGCCCCCTCCGGCACCTCTCGTGGGAGGGTGGTGGTCACCAGGACGGCCTGGGTGTCGCCGATGGTGGCCTCGCGCACGTGGTGGCCCATCGCGCGCAGGCCCGACGCCAGCCCCCGGTCCGGCAGCGCGATCGCCAGGGCCTGCAGCGGCGTGGCGGGGTCGAAGCCGAGCAGGCGCAGGGCGCGGGCGCGCTCGGCCTCGCCGGTCTCGGCCGACAGCGCCAGCTCCACCAGCGCCGGGTCCTGGCCCGTACGCGTCAGCGCGGCGGCACGTTCCAGCGTGACCTCCGCCGCGGCGGCGTACCGTTCGAGCACGATCTCGTCGAGCCCGTGCGCGGGCCCCTCGCGCTCCATCCAGACCGCCCCGAGCCCGGAGCTCAGCTCCCTGGCCCGGGCCGGAGTGGCGGCGGGCGCGTCGGCGGAGCCGTCCGGCGAGGTGCGCGTGCGCCGGCCGGTGGTCGCGTCGAGCAGGCCGACCGGGCACTGCGCCAGCCGCGCCGTGGCGGCGAGGAGCACCGGCACGCTCACGTGGTCGCGCACCAGCGAGTCGAAGTAGGCGATGACCCGCACCGCGCTCTCCGCGTCGGCGTCGAGCGTGGAGAGCCGCAGCAGCAGTCCCTGCACGGTGACCAGACTAAGTCGGTGGGCGGCGGCCTGGCGAGCTTACCAAGCGTGCGCTAGGTTGGTTGTCGTGGATCTCGACTTCTCCCCGGCCGAGCGGGACTTCCGCGCCGAGGTTCGCGACTGGCTCAGGACGCACGTGCCGGGCCCGCTCCCGTCCATGGACACCCCCGAGGGCTTCGCCGCCCACCGCGCCTGGGAGGCCGAGCTGGCGGGCGCGCGGCTGTCCGTCGTCTCCTGGCCCGAGGAGTACGGCGGGCGCGGCGCCTCCCTGATCGAATGGCTGATCTTCGAGGAGGAGTACTGGGCCGCCGGCGCCCCCGCCCGCGTCACCCAGAACGGCATCTTCCTGCTGGCGCCGTCCCTGATGCGGTTCGGCACGGCCGAGCAGCGCGAGCGCTGGCTGCCCAGGATGGCCAGGGGCGACGACGTGTGGGCGCAGGCGTGGTCGGAGCCGGAGGCCGGCAGCGACCTGGCCGCCCTCACCTCCCGCGCCGAGCCCGTGCCGGGCGGCTGGCGGCTGTCCGGCCACAAGACGTGGAGCTCGCGCGCCGCCCACGCCACCCACGGGTTCGGCCTCTTCCGCACCTCGGGGACGCGGCACAAGGGGCTGACGTACTTCCTGTTCCCCCTGTCCGAGGTCGGCGTGCGGCCGATCGCGCAGCTCGACGGGCTGCCCGGCTTTGCCGAGCTGCACTTCGACGGCGTGTACGTGCCCGAGTCGATGGTGCTCGGCCAGGCCGGCGAGGGCTGGCGCATCGCGATGGCCACCACCTCCTCCGAACGCGGCCTGACCCTGCGCAGCCCCGGACGTTTCCTGGCCACCGCCGACCGGCTCGTCGCGCTGGCCCGCGACGCCGCCGACCCGGCCCTGGCCGACCGGGCCGCCAGGTGCTGGGTGGAGGCGGAGGCGTACCGGCTGCACACGTTCGGGACGGCCCGCCGGATCATGGCGGGGGAGGAGATCGGGTCCGCGGCCAGCATGGGGAAGATCTTCTGGTCCGAGCTGGACCTGCGCATGCACGCCCTGGCCCTGGAACTGCTCGGGGACCGGGCGCAGGAGTGGCTGGACGGGTTCCTGTTCTCGCTGGCCGGGCCCATCTACGCGGGCACGAACGAGATCCAGCGCAACATCGTCGCCGAACGGGTCCTGGGGCTGCCGCGATGAACTTCGGATTCACCGACGACCAGCTCGCCCTGGCCGCGACCGTGCGCGACGTGCTGCGGGCGCACTGCCCGCCCGCCGCGCTGCGCTCCGAGCGCCGCCCGGCCTGGGAGCAGCTGGCCGCGCTCGGCTTCTTCGGGCTGCTGCTGCCTCCCGAGGCCGACGGGCTGGGGCTCGGGCTGACCGACGTCCTGCCCGCGCTGGAGGAGACCGGGCGCGCGTGCCTGCCCGGGCCGGTCGTCGAGACGGCGGTGGTGGCGCCGTCGCTGCTCCCCGGGGCTCCCAAGCTGGCCTCCGGCACGGTGTGCGTCGGCGTGCTGCCGCCCGGGCAGGCGTACGCGGCGGACGCCGACCTGGCCGACCTGCTCGTGGTGGTGCGGGACGGCGGGGCGCGGCTGGTGGCCGGGGAGTCCGTGCGCCTGGCCGCCCGGGCCGGGGTGGATCCGTGCCGGCCGCTGTTCGAGGTGGCCTTCGACACGTCGGAGCCGCTCGACGGGCCGCTGGGTGGGCCGCTGGGCGGGTCGCCGGCCGTCTCCGTCGAGGCCGCCCTGTGGCGGGGCACGGTGGCGACGGCCGCGCAGCTCGTCGGGGTCGCCAGGGAGCTGCTCGCGGTGACCGTCTCCTACGCGCGGGCCCGTACCCAGTTCGGGGCGGCGATCGGGTCGTTCCAGGCGGTCAAGCACCAGCTCGCCGACGTGGCGGTGGCGGTGGAGTTCGCGGCGCCGCTGGTCCACCGGGCGGCCCTGACCGTGGACGGCGCGGTGCCGAGCGCCGGGCGCGACGTGAGCGCCGCCAAGGCCGCCGCCGGGGAGGCCGCCACGCTGGCGGCGCGGGTGGCGCTGCAGGTGCACGGCGCCATCGGCTACACCGAGGAGCTGGACCTGCGGTTCTGGCTCGCGCGGGCCTGGTCCCTGTCGGCCGCGTACGGCACCACCGCCGCGCACCGCGAGCACCTGCGTTCCGAGATCGTCGGCGGCTCCCCGCGGAGGTACCCGTGAAGTTCGGCGTCCCGCTCGGCCTGCTGCACCCGGCCGCCTGGAAGGACGTGGCGGTGGCGGCCGACGAGCTCGGGTTCGAGTCGGTGTGGCTGCCCGAGCACCTCGTCTTCGCCACCGACCTGTCCCTGGCCGTCTACCCGGGCACCACCGATCCGGGGATCAAGCCGACGACGCCGCTGTTCGACGCGCCCGCGTACCTGTGCTGGCTGGCCGCGTTCACCACGCGCGTCCGGCTCGGCACGGCGGTCCAGCTCCTCGCCCTGCGCCACCCGTTCGTGTCCGCCCGCGCGTTCGCCACCCTGGACGTGGTCTCGTCGGGGCGCGCCATCTGCGGGGTCGGGGCGGGCTGGTACCGGGGGGAGTGGGAGGTGGCCGGGGTGCCGTTCGAGACCAGGGGAGCACGGCTGGACGAGGCGATCGAGGTGGTCAGGCGGCTCTGGAGCGAGCCCGTGATCGCCCATTCCGGGCGGTTCTACTCCTTCTCCGAGGTGGCCTTCGAACCCAAGCCGGTGCAGCGGCGGCTGCCCGTGCTCGCGGGCGGGGAGTCGGCCGCCGCCCTGCGCCGGGCGGCGCGGCTGTGCGACGGGTGGGTCAGCATGCCGCACACGATCGAGTCGATCAAGCCGCAGCTCGACCGGCTCGGGCCGGGCGTGCCGGTGACGGCGCACGCGTATGCGCTGGCCTCGCCGGACGAGGTGGCCGCGTGGGCGGCGCTCGGGGTGGAGCGGCTCATCGTACGGCCCTGGACGCGAAGCCGGGACGCGGTGTCCCGGCTGGCCGCCTTCGCCGCCGACTACGGCGTCACGAGCAGCGGCGGGTCGTGACCCTGCCCGTCGTGATCGTGGTGCACTGCTGCGGCCTCGTCGTCGTTCTCGGCGGCGTGGCACCCGTACCGTCGTCCGGGGGTTCCAGCATGACCTTGCGGCCCTTGCCGCCGTAGGGCCGCGCCCGGAACGTCTCGGAGTAGTCGGACCGGTGGAAAGAGCCGTTCACCGCCTTCTTGCCCACCGCGGGGACCTGGCGGTCGGGCGGGAAGTAATACCACTCGTAGCCGGTGTCACCGTCGTCGCAGCGGCCGTCCCTGACCCGGATCCTGGTCTGTTTCCGCACGCAGATTTCAATGCGGTCCATTTCGTCATCGGCAATGACGATGTCCTCTCCCGTGCCGCCCTTTTCGGATACCCGATACGGCAGATCGGAGGCGTCGAATGTGCCGGAGCCCGCCTTCTTCCCGACGGCGGGTATTTTCGCGGTCAGGGGGACGTAGTACCAAACGTGGCCAGGATTGTTGTCGTCGCAGAGCTGGTCCGCGGCCCTGACCAGGGTGGCCTTCCTTACGCAGATCTCCGCCCGGTCGACCTCTGTGCCTTCGTCCTCGTCGGTCTCCTCCCAGACGGCCTCCGGGACGAACTCCTCCGGCGGTCCGGCGCATCCGGCGACCAGGAGCAATGCCAGGCCGAGGGAAGAAGTGCGTAAGGCGGTCGGCGACAATTGGCCCCACTTTCCGTATTCGTCTATCGCTGGACGGCTCAACGACGGCCGCGGAAAGGGAGTTCCCGATATACCTTTTCAGGCCCGGTGCCGGCCTCTTCCGGCGCGCGTCGCGCCGACCAGTTCGTGATCCGACCGGCGGTGGCGGCGCCCTCTCAGCGGGACGTCGTGCGTGAGCGGCTCGTGGTCCGGACGCCGGTGCCGGCGGCCCCGAGGCGGCAGGTCGGGCGAGAACGTGGCGTGCTCCTCGGCGGCACGGCGGCGCCGGCGACCCCGGTAGGCGGCCTCGGAGGAGTCGAGGACGTCCTCGTGCCCGCGCCTGCGCCTGGGCGGGCTGAAGGCGTCGAACGCGCTGGTGGCCCCGGGGATGACGATGCGCTCGAACGGCCCGGTGTCGACGACCCGCTGCAGCGGGCCGGTGTCGAGGACGACCTCCAGCGGCCCGGTCTCGTCGGTGAACTCGAACCGGCTCCGGTCGAAGTCCGGCTCGAAGGGGTCGTCGTCGAAGGCGGGCGTGAACGGGCCGCTGCCGCCGGCTGCCTGGCCGTGGGAGCGGGTGCTGCGGTGCCGCGGCACGGCGTCCGTGGCCAGGTCGAACGGCCTGGTCTCGTGCGGCAGCTTCCGGTGCGTGGCGGGGCGGGCGGCCCCCGCGGTGACGAGGGAGGGCTGGGCGGCCGTGGCCGCGGCGGTCATCGGGGCGGTCACCGTGGCCGTCAATGGGGCCGTCACCGGGACGGTGGTCGTCCGGCGGCGACGGCGGCGGCCGGCCTTGGAGCGGGACGGGCGGGCGGGCTTGCCCGCCGCGGCGACCGGGCTCAGGCGCATGCGGCGGGTCTTGGCCACGGCGAGCAGCGCGAGGGCGGCCACCAGGGCCGAGCCGACCAGCGTCGGGGCGCTGACGGCCGGGAGCGGGCCGGTGGCGGAGGCGTCGGTGTGCGTCGGAAGGGGCTCGGCGGTCGCCGCCTCGGTGTCCGCCGTGGCCGGCTTGGCGTGCTTGCCCTTCTTGACCGTGCTGGGCGAGGGGGAGGCCGCCGTCCTCGGGCTGGTCGTCACCGACGCCGAGGCGGAGACGGAGGGCTGGGGCTGCGGCTGGACCTGGGTCTTGGGCTGCTCCTGAGCACGGCCCTGGGCCTCCTCCGGGGTCTGGCCCTCGGTACGCCCCTGGGCACCCGACTCCTCCCGCCCGGGGGTCTGCGACTGGAGCCGGTCGGCCCCGGCCAGCGGGGTCTGGGCCCGCCCCACCTCGCCCCTGGGGATCAGCGAGCTGAGCGACTCCTCGGGAAGCTGGAGCGTGCCAACTTGATCGCCATCCTTGGCCGCCTCCTTCTCGGCCCGCTTCGCCGCCGCCTCGTCCAGCCGGGACTTGATCCGCTCCGGGTAGCCGTAGCCGACGACCTTGCTCGTGTCACGTTCCTTGCGCTTGGCGACACCGCCGTCGATGTTGCCCTCGATCGTGAAGATCCGGCCGTTCTCGACCTTCGTCACGACGCCGACGTGATCGATGTTGTCGACGTCGTTCGAGCCGCTCCAGTCGTAGAAGACGAACGCGCCGACCTTGGGCGTCTTGCCCCACGCCCCCTGCTCCTTGAACCACTCCGCGTGCGCCACCGTCCACGCGAACTGCCCGATCCACTCCTCGTAGCCGAGCTTGTGCGCGGCCCAGGAGAGATACATGTCGCACCACGGTGCGGAGCTGTAGTCGGCGTCGAACTCGACGTTCTTGCCGTACCAGTCGCCGAACTTGGTGTACGCGCCCGACTTCTCGGCGTAGCCGACCTGACTCTCGAGCAGCTCGATGTACTTCTGGATCTCTGGCGTCATGGAAGCGTGGGGAAACCTTCCGCGCAAGACCGGTTTATCCACGCAGCCCTAGGTAAAGAGGTAACCAGGGACTGGTGTGACAAGACCGGAGGCCTGTCGTCTTCCGTGATGAGTGAGGCTACCGTGCTGTAACCCCAGGTCAAGCACGTCCCAAGAGAGACCCATGCCACTCCAGGGATAGAAACCGCAGGTCAAGGATGTTGCCAGAAATGTCCATGCCTAGGTGGTTTAACCAGAAAAGATCTACCTTGAGGTGAGGTCTCAGTACCCTGCGCCCGTCAGCAGCCCGCCGTCCACGGTGAACTCGCTGCCCGTGCAGTAGCTGGCCCGGTCGGAGGCCAGGAACGCCACCACGTGCGACACCTCCACGGGCTTGGCGAAGCGCTTGATGACCATGGACTTGACGAAGGCCTCGCCGTCGACCTCGTTCATCATCACCGGGTCCATGGCCATCGCGGTGTTGATCGCCCCGGGGTGCACCGAGTTGACCCGGATCTTGAACCTGGCCAGCTCCCGCGCCGCCGACTTGGTGATGCCGCGGATCCCGAACTTCGAGGCCGAGTACGCCGACAGCCCCTCGGCGCCGACGTATCCCTCGATCGAGGAGATGTTCACGATGGCCCCGCGCCCGGCCGCCTTCATGGGCTCGATCGCCGACTTGATCCCCAGCCAGGTGCCCTTGAGGTTGACGCTGATCACCCGGTCGAACTCCTCGGGCGACATATCGGCTATCCGCCGAAATTGCAGGATCCCAGCGTTGTTGACCAGCACGTCCAGCCTGCCGTACACCTCCGTGGCCGTCGCGACGGCACGCTCCCACTCCTCCACGCTCGTCACGTCGTGCCGCACGAACGTGGCCCCGGTGTCCGCCGCCAGCGCCTTGCCCTCCTCCTCCAGCACGTCCCCGAACACGACCCGGGCCCCCTCCTCCAGGAACAGCCGTACGTGCGCCGCCCCCATGCCCCGGGCCCCGCCGCTGATCAGCGCGACCTTGCCGTCAAGCAGTCCCATGACGCCCTCCTGCCGCGACGGCCACGGCGGCCGCCTCCATGGTGCGGTAGACGGGGATCCCCGCCGCCGCCGCGATCCGCCTTACCTCGTCCTCGACGCCCGGGGGCGCGCATTCGCCGTTCCTGGTGACCAGGGTGACCCTGATCCCGGGCCGCGCGGCCTGGGCTCCGGCGAGGGCGCGGGTGTAGGCGTACAGGGGTTCGGTCCTGTCCCCGTAGGTGAAGAACGCCGGGACGTTCACGTGCGCCACCACGTCCCGGTACGGCCCCGCGAGCGCGTCGATCACCTCGGCCACGAGCCCGGCCCGGCCCAGCGGCCCCACCGGCACTTCCAGCGGGTTGCCCGCCGCCACCACCCCGAGCCCGCGCAGCGCGTCCAGGCGGTCGCCGGGCAGCGCGTCCAGCCGCACCCCGGCCAGGTCGAACGCGTCCGCCGCCAGCACGCTCGCGCCCCCGCTCGGCCCCACCACCAGCACCCCGTCCCCCGAGGTGACGCGGGAGCCGTGCGCCTGGAAGAACGCCAGCACCCCGATCAGGTCGTCCTGGGTGGACACCAGCGCCGCCCCCGCCTGCTCGGCCACCGCCTCCCAGATCCGCCGGTCGCTCACCATGCCGCCCGTGTGCGAGACCGCCGCCCGCTGCCCCTGCCCGGTGCGCCCGCCGACCAGCAGCACCACGGGCAGCTCCGCGTCCCGCAGCGCCGCGTACAGCTCGCGCCCGTCCCGCGGATCCTCAAGGTACAGCCCGACCGCCCGCGTCTCGGAGTCGCGGGCGAGCCAGCGCAGCAGCTCAGCGGGGGTGACGTCGGCCGCGTTCCCGACGGTGACGACCCGGCTGAACGCCAGCCCGCGCCGCTCCCCGACCTTGATCACCTCTCCGGCGAGCCCGCCGCTCTGGGAGATCAACGCGACCGTGCCCGCGGGTCCCATCCCGCCGCCCACGAACGTCTGGCGGCCCTTGGGGGAGTACACGCCCATGCAGTTGGGCCCGAGCAGCCGCGTCCCCGCCGCCCGCGCCGCCGCGACGAGCTCCTCCTCAAGCTCCGGCCGGCCGGCCTCCCCGAACCCGCCGCTCATCACCTGCACGAACGGCACCCCGCGCGCCTGCCGCACCACCTCGGCGCACCGCTCGGCGGGCACCGCGACCAGGGCGTAGTCCACCTCCGCCGCGGCCAGCGACGGCACGGCCGGCACCCCCGCCACCTCGGCCGCCGTGGGATGCACGGCCACCAGCGGGACGCCCGCGGCCCGGTAGAAGCCGAGGAACATGTTCCCGAAGTTCGGCCTGGACGTGGAGGCCCCGGCGACGGCCACGGCCCCGGGCTCGAAGAGCGGCAGGAAGTCCGTCGCGCGCGTCACGGGCTCGCCGGGGGACGCCTCGCCCGGCAGGTGGCGGGCATCGACCGCGATCACCCCGGCAGGGCCGGCGATCACCGGGTTCAGCTCGAACTCGCCCAGCTCCAGCCGCTCCCACAGCCCTCCCGGCCCGCCCACCGTCATGAGCAGCTTGACCACCGCGTCCACGTCCACCGGCGGCCCGCCGCGCCAGCCGTCCAGCAGCCCGGCCCCGCGCAGGGACGCCAGCATGCGCCGCGCGTCCCCCTCCGCGATCGGGCAGAGCCGCAGCGCGGTGTCGCGCAGCGCCTCGGTCCACACCCCGCCCAGCCCGGCGAGCAGCACCGGCCCGAACGCCGGGTCGCGCACCAGCCCCACGATCAGCTCGACCCCGGCCGCGGCCTGCTCCTCCACCAGGAACCCGGCGGGCTCCAGCCGCGCCTCCATCCCGGCCGCCGCCGCCTCCAGGTCCGCGAACCGCAGCCCCAGCGCCACGGCCCCGGCCTCGGACTTGTGCACCAGCCCGGGCCCGAACGCCTTCAGCACCAGCGGCTCGTTCAGCTCCCGAGCCGCCCCGAAGTCGAGGTCGCGCACCACCACCCCGCGCGGCACCGGCACCCCGGCGGCGGCGAGCAGCGCCTTGACCTCGTGCTCGTACGCGCTCACCCGTGCAGCTCGCGGATCTTCCTGCGCAGCAGCTTGCCGGGCCCGCCGGAGGCGTCCTGCGAGTGCGGCAGCTCGCCGGTCACCACGATGCGGTCCGGCCGCTGGTGCGCGGGCAGGGTGTCGGCCAGGGCCAGCGCCAGCTTGGAGGCGTCGAGGGTGTGCCCGGCGCGCGGTACGACGGCCAGCAGCACCTCCTGCTCCGCCGCCCCCTCGGGAACCCCGACCGCGCCGGCCTCGGCCACCCCGTCCAGCGCCGAGGCCGCCTCCTCGATCACGACCGGCTGGGTCCAGACGCCGCCCTTGAGGATGGAGTCCTCCCTGCGGCCGAGGACGCGCAGCACGCCGTCGGCGGAGAGCGTCCCGAGGTCGCCCCCCACGTACCAGTCGCCGCGCAGCACCTCCGCCGTCTTGTCCGGCAGGCCGTCGTACCCGGCCATCCGGTGCGGCCCGGCCAGGTTGATCTCGCCGACCTCGTCGATCACCGAATTCCCCTGGGGGCCGGTGATCCGCACCGCGTTCCCCGTACGGGCGCGCCCCGAGGACCCCAGCGGGGTGGAGCCGTCGTCCACGCGCCCCATGCACGTGTACGGCGCCTCGGTCTGCCCGTAGTACGAGAACACCCCGGCCTGCGGCAGCCGGGCCTTGATCCGGTCGAGCATGGTCGCGGTCAGCGGCTCGCCGCCCAGCATGATCACCTGGATCGAGGACAGGTCCACGCCCTCGTGGGCGGCCGAGGCCAGCAGGGCCGCGTAGAACGAGGGGATCTGCGACACGTGCGTGACCCGTTCGCGGGGGACGACCCGCAGGAAGTTCTCCGGCCCCCAGTCCTGCTCCAGCACCAGCCGCATCCCCGCGTACAGCGCGGGCCCCACGATGGCCGGGAAGCCGATGCCCCAGATGATCGCGCCCGTGCCGAACACGGAGTCGGGCCCGCGCGGCACGTCCAGCCAGATCTGCGCCGTGGCCAGCGACGACGCGTGCGTGTGCGTGACCGCCTTGGGCAGCCCGGTCGTCCCCGAGGTGTAGTAGAGCGCCAGCGGGTCGTCGTGGAACCCGGCGAGCGGCGGCTCCTCGTCCGACCCCTCGGCCAGCTCCCGCACGTCGATCCACGTGGTCACCTCCGGCAGGCTGGGCCTGATCCGCTCGACCACCGCCTCCACGGTCGCGTCGTGGACGAACGCCGTGCACCCGGAGGCCGCCACCACGTCCCGCAGCGTCTCCTCCGGCCAGTACGGGTTCAGCGCCGCCGTGACCGCCCCGATCTTGGCCTGCGCCAGGTAGACCTCGGCCACCCGCAACGTCTCGTTGAGCAGCGCCGCCACCCGCCTGCCCGGCGTGATCCCGGCGGCGAGCAGGGCGTTGGCGCGGCGGTTGACGTTCCGGTTGAGCTGGTCGTAGGTGAAGCTCTGCTCACCGCAGTACGTCAGCGCCACCCGGTCGGGCGTGCGCAGCGCTCCGGCGGTCAGGATCGCGTGGCCGTAGTTGCCGTAGGGTGATCGTGCCATGGGGGGTGCCTCCACATCAGAGGGGCAGATCAGAGGGGCAGATCAGAGGGGTTCGGGAGGGCTCGCAGGGGCTGGGAGGGACGCGTACAGCACGAAGACGTTCCCTGAGGGGTCGCGCAGCACGGCCCGCGTCTCGTGCGGCCCGGCCTCGGGCGCCCGCACCACCTCGGCGCCGCGCGCCGCCAGCTCCCGCACGGCCCGCTCGACGTCGTCCACCTTGTACGACGGGGCGGCCGAGGTGGTGACGTGCTCGGCCGGCCCGGCCAGCGCGACGGTGACCCCGCCGCCGTCGAGCGCGGCGAACCGGTCGCCGTCGCGGAACTTCACCGGCAACCCGTAGAAGGCGATCGCCTCGTCCAGGTCGGCGACGGGGATCAGCACGTTGCCGAGCTTCACGCGGGCCTCCAGTGGGGAAGGTCGTCGAGGAACGTCACGCGTACCGGGAGGCCGACGCGCACCTGCTCGGGGGCGCACTCCACCACGTGCCCGAAGGCCCGCACGCCCTCCGGCAGGTCCACCCAGGCCATCACGTAGGGTTCGCGGCCCCGGTAGGCGGGGGCGAACGAGCGGTGCACGACGGTGTAGGTGTGCACCACGCCCTCGCCGGAGGCGGGCTCGAACACGAGCCGGTCGCCACCGCACCAGGGGCAGGCGGCCTCGGGGAGGTGGATGCGGCGGTCGCAGGCGGTGCAGCGCTGGATGACCAGCTCGCCGCGCCCGCAGGCGGCCCAGTAGGCAGAGGTGTCACCGCTCATCGCTGCCAAGCTAGCGCACGCTTGGTTTCCCGACAAGGCCCGCCTGGCCGCAGTGCGCCGACCCCCGCTGCCGCACCCCACGTGGCGCTCACTCCGGGTCCGACGGTTCCCACAGGTCCGACAGGTCCGACGGGTCCGACGGGTCCGACGGGTCCGGCGTGGCGGGGAGGAGGTCGGGCGAAGGCTCCTCGGACGTGCGGAGGGGCGCCGTGGACGGGGTGGGCGAGGGCTGGGCGACGGGGGCGTCCGAGGGCTGGGCGGCGGGGGCGTCGGAGGTGGGCGGGGCGGGGGTGTCGGTGCCGGAGGCGGTGTGGTCCGTGGTCGGCGTGGGGTCGGCGGAGCGGGTCGGGGTGGGGGGCGGCGGGCAGGCGGGGCCGTTCGCCGCCACCTCGCTCACCTGCGGCCCGTTCCCCGCCGCGGGTTCCGTCATCACCAGGATCCCGAAGTACGCCCGCTCCCCGCACGCCACCGCCCCCGGATCGTGCGTGAGGTCGCTGGTGTAGGCGGTGCTGCCGCGCAGGGTCCGGGTCTCCCGCCGGACCGTCCTGGCCGTCCCGCCCTCCCCGTCCCGGCGCGTGTACGAGATCCGCAGCCGCACCGGCCCCGTCCCGTCCGCCGTGACCGAGACCGCGCCCGCCGTGCCGCTCCACCGGACGATGCTGGCGGCCCGCACGGTGGGGAGCGGCACCGAGGTCCCGCCCTGGCGACCGGTGGGGAGCGGGGGTGGGGGCGTCGTCGTGCCGGTGGGGGGTGGCGGCGGCGCGAGGGTCGTGGGCGTGCGGCGGGGGGTGGCCGGGGCGGACGTCCGGCTGGGAGCGGCGGGGGGTTCGGTGGTGGGCGCGGGAGCGGCCTGGGTCTCGGCCCTGGGAGGCGGCATCAGGATCGCCCCCGGCCCGGGAGGCATCTGGCCGCCGGACAGGATGATGGCGATCAGCGCCGCCACCACCGTCGCGCCCGCCACCCACAGCTGCGGGGGCAGCCTGGGCATCCGCCGTACCCGGTCGCGCAGGCCGGCCATGGCCGGAGCCTCGCGGTCGGTCCTGGCCAGGGGGAAGCGGAGGGCGAGCAGCGTGGCCTGCTCCGCCAGGTGCCGCCGCCCCCGCTTCTCCCAGTCGGGGCCGTACCCGGCGACCGCGTCCTCCTCCAGCTCCGCCGCGAACTGCCGGGCCGAGGCGTACCTGGTCGCCGGGTCCTTGGCCAGGCCCTGCCGGAGCAGATCGCGCAGCGTGTCCGGCGCCACTTCCAGCGGCACCGGCTCCACCAGGTGCTTGTCCCGCAGCGCGGGGACGTCCGGCTCCTCGTCCCGCTCGCCGTCCGGGCCCTCCTTAGCCCGGTAGGGCGGCCGCCCCCTGACCGCCTCGAACAGCACGCACGCCGCGGCGTACACGTCGGCAGGCGGCCCCGCCCGCTCCTGCGTCCACAGCTCGGGCGACATGTACGCCGGGCTGCCCGCCGGCACGCCCGGCTCCTCGGCGTGCACCACCACGCCGAAGTCGGCCAGCTTGCCGGTGCCGTCGGCCTGGACCAGGATGTTGCCCGGGTTGACGTCCCGATGCGGCACGCCCTTCTCGTGGGCGGCGGCCAGGGCCAGCAGCGTGCTCTTGACCAGCGCCAGCGCCGCCTCCGGGCTGGTCCGGCCGTGCTCGGCCAGCAGCGTGCGCAACGACACGCCGTCCACCAGCTCCATGACCACGGCGGCCCTGGTCGGGGTCTCCACGTACTCGTACAGGCGCACCACGTTGGGGTCGTCGAGCTCGACGAGCTCGTGGGTGTCCGACCGGAAGCGGTCCATGAACTCGGCGTCCCTGCGCAGGGTGGCGTTCAGGTACTTGATGGCCACGTACGCGCCGGTCGACTGATAGGTGGCGAGGAACACGCGGCCGGTTCGGCCGGCGCCGAGCTGGCGCACTTCACGGTAACCAGGGACCAAGTCGTACCCCCATCAGGCAGCCGTCTTGGATTCGACGGTCTCACCCGGGGTTCGGGTTGTCACGACCGCAGATATTTCGCCCCGCGTTAATGCGAGTTGACGCTGAGTGTCGGTGTTATGCTTCCCAAGCAAGCGCTCGGCTAAATAGCTGTGGAGGTCGCCGGTGGGGCGCGTGGCGGTGCTGGTCATGGAGATGCAGCGGGGCGTAGTCGGCGATCGTACGAAATTTCCGGAATTGGTGGAGGCGTGTGCCCGCCACGACGTGATCGCCAACGCGGCCCGCCTGCTCCAGGCGGCCCGGCAGGCCGGGCTGCCGGTGATCCACTGCACGGCCGCCTTCCGCCCCGACCGGGCCGGCTCGCACGCGGCCAACAGCCCGTTCATCGTCTCCCTGCTCAAGGACCCGGACCACATGCTGGAGGGCACGCCGGCCGTCGAGGTCCTGCCCGAACTGCGGGACGGCGGCGACCTGGAGAGCCGGCGCCATCACGGCTTCTCCCCGTTCACCGGCACCTCCCTGGACATGACGCTGCGCTCGCTGGGCGTCTCGGCCGTGGTCGCGCTCGGCGTCTCGCTCAATCTGGGCATCCCGGGCCTGGCGCTGGAGGCGGTCAACCTGGGCTACCGGGTGACGGTGGTCACGGACGCGGTCGCGGGCATCCCGGAGGACTACGCGCGGGGCGTGCTGAAGCACACGATCAGCCTGCTCGCCACCCGTACCACCACGGCGGACCTGGTCGAGGCGTGGCAGTGATGGACGGGCTGCGCCTGGACGGGCGCGTGGCGGTGGTGACCGGGGGAGCGGGCGCGATCGGCGCGGCCATCGCCGCCGACCTGGCCTCGCTCGGCGCGCAAGTGGTGATCGCCGACGTGGACCTGCCGAACGCCGAGAAGGTGGCGGCCGGCCTGCCCGGCGCGCGGGCGATGGCCGTGGACCTGGCCTCGCCGCCGGCGGTGGAGGGGTTCGGGGGCGCGGTGGGCGAGGTGGACGTCCTGGTGCACAACGCCGGGGTGTCGATCGTGGAGCCGTTCACCGAGAGCGACCCGGCGGGCTGGGACCTCATGTGGCAGGTCAACCTGCGCGGGCCGATGCTCCTGACCAAGCTGCTGCTGCCGGGCATGCTGGCCAGGAGGTGGGGGCGGCTGGTGTTCGTCTCCTCCGACGGGGCCAGGGCCGGCTCGGGCGGCGAGGGTGCGTACGCGGCGACCAAGGCCGGGCTGTTCGGCCTGGCCAAGACGCTCGCCCGCGAGGCCGCCAGGGCGCACGTCACCTCGAACGTGGTCTGCCCCGGCCCCACCGACACCCCCATGCTCCGCCGGGTGTCCGCGGCCGAGCCGGGGCTGGTCGACAAGATCGCCCGTGGCATCCCGCTGCGCCGCCTCGGCACGCCCGCCGACGTGGCCGGGCTGGTCGCCTACCTGTGCACCGATCGCGCCGCCTACATCACCGGGCAGATCCTGTCGGTGAGCGGCGGCGTGACCATGCACTGAGCGCCCATGACCTCACAACGAGTCGTAGACCGCCTGCACCAGGCGCAGGCCGCGCAGGTTGCCGGAGATGGCGTCGGCCATCTTGTTCATGACGTAACCGATCGCCAGGCCGCGCCCCGGGTCGCCCAGGCCGAGGGAGCCGCCCATGCCCGAGTGGCCGAACGCGGTGGGCGACGGCATCGGGAAGGTCAGCGACGGCCGCATGAAGCCGAGCCCGAACGAGGTGTCCAGGAGGAGGACCCGGTCGGGGCCGTGCACGCGGGGGCGCATGGCGTCCTGGAGCGTCTCGGGGCGCAGCAGCTCGCCGCCGACCAGCGCGCGGTAGAACCCGGCCAGCCCTCTGGCGGTGGTGACGACGCCGGCCGCCGGCCAGCCCGCGCGCAGGACCACGGGGTTGTTCGCGCCGCCCTTGAGCAGGTGCATGCCGGGGTTGCCGAGCGCCCGGTTCATCAGGCTTTGCGGGTCGAGCGCCGCGCGCGCCATCTCGGCCAGCACCTCCGGCGGCCGCCCACCGGCGGGGGTCTCGGTGACGCCGGGCCCGGGGCGCTCGCCGGCCTTGAGCCGCGCCGTACGGGCGATCACGGAGTCGGGCGCTCCCACCCACAGCTCCAGCTCCAGCGGCCCGGCGATCTCGGCGGCCACCAGGTCGCCCACCGACTTGCCGGTCACCCGCCTGATCACCTCGCCCACCAGGAACCCGTACGTCAGCGCGTGATAGCCGTGCGCCGACCCCGGCTCCCAGAGGGGCGCCTGCCCGGCCAGCCGCGCCGCGATCGCCGGCTGGTCCTCGAACTCCTCCACCGGCACCGGCTCCGCCACCACGGGCAGCCCGCACTGGTGGGTGAGGAGGTGCTCGACGGTGACCGTCTCCTTGCCGCCGGCCGCGAACTCCGGCCACACGTCCGCGACCGGCGCGCGCACGTCCACCAGCCCCCGCTCGGCGAGCTGCAGGAGCACGGCGGCGGTGATCGCCTTGGTGCAGGAGTAGGCGAAGGCCGGCGTGTCCGCCGCCCAGGGCCGCCCGGTGTGCCGGTCGGCGATCCCGTCCCACAGGTCGACCACCGGCTCGCCGTCCAGGTAGACGGCGAACGCGGCGCCCAGCTCCTCGCCGTCGGCGAAATGCCGCTCGAACACCTCGCGCACACGAGAGAACCGCGGATCGCAGTGCATCGGACCTCCGGAGAGAAAGGGAGCGCTTACTTGGTTCACGAGCCTAACAACTGGGGACGATTCGGCCCAGACGATCAGCGTGGCACCCTCAACCTCCTCACCCCGGCCGTGGTCCTCGACGCCCTGCGCAGCGCCACCACCGGCGAGGTGCTGAGCCTGGCCATGCCGATCAGGGGCGCCACGTCCTCACCCGCCCCCGGCACGGTGCCGCACCTGCCGGGCCGCCCGCTGCCGCAGCACTTCATGTCCGTGGACGGCGGCGACTACGCGGCGGGCGCCCGGCCGATCGGCGCGGGCCTGCGGGTGGCCGACGACGCCCTCGTCGTCACCCACCACGGCACCACGACGCACATGGACGCCCTGTGCCACATGTGGTCGGGCGACGAGCTGTACAACGGCCATCCGGCCGCCCGGGTCCGCTCGTACGGCGCCACCCGCTGCGGCATCGAGCACGTGGGCGGGGTGGTGGCCAGGGGGGTGCTGTACGACGTGCCCCGGCGGCTCGGCGTGGACCACCTGCCGGCCGGCTACCGCGTCCCGGCCGGGCTGCTGGAGGAGCTGGCCACGCCGCGTCCCGGGGACGTGGCGGTGATCCGTACGGGGTGGCCGGTGGTGTGGGAGCGCTCGCGCGAGGAGTACTGGTCGGGCCAGCCCGGGCTGTCCGCCGAGGCGGGCCGCTGGCTGGCGGCGCGGGACGTGGCCGTGGTGGCCTCGGACAACGCCGCCATCGGCGGGCTCAACGCGAAGGGGCTGGCCGACGAGCCGCTGGAGGACGACCTGCACCTCGTGCTGCTGCACCGGCACGGCATCCACCTGATCGAGATGCTCTGGCTGGAGGAGCTGGCGGCGTCAGGACGCACGGAGTTCGTGTTCGTCGCGGCGCCGCTGCGGATCGAGGGCGGCACCGGCAGCCCGCTCACCCCGCTGGCGATCCTGTGATCGCAGGCCAGGTGACCGGGAGGCGGGCGACCCCGTACACGGCGGCGTCGTGCTTCAGCGGCACCTCCGTGGCGGGGACGGCCAGCCGCAGGCCGGGGAAGCGCTCGAACAGCGCCCGATAGCCGATGTGCAGCTCGATCCTGGCGAGCTGCTGCCCCAGGCACTGGTGCACGCCGTGGCCGAACGCCAGGTGCCTGCGGGCCTCCTGGCGGCCGGGGTCGAGCGCCTCCGGGTCGTCGAACACGTCCGGGTCCCGGTTGATCAGCGGCAGGGAGAGCGCGACGGTCTCACCCTTCCTGACCAGCGTGCCCGCCACCTCCACGTCCTCCGTCGCGGCCCTGCTGGGCGCGCCGAGGTGCACGATCGACAACCAGCGCAGCAGCTCCTCGACCACGCCCTCCTCGTACGCGCGTCCCGCCTCCAGCAGCGCGAACACGCCGAGGGCCAGCATGTTGGCGGTGGTCTCGTGGCCCGCGACGAGCAGGATCATCGCGGCGTTGACCAGCTCCTCGTCGGTGAGCTCGCCGGTGAGGCCGCTGATCAGGTCGTCGCCCGGCGTGGACCGCTTGCGCCGTACCAGCTCGCCCAGGTAGCCGGCCAGGTCGGCCATCGCCTTGGCGACGTCGCCGTCCGCCCCGACGATCTGGAGGCTGCGGTCCTGGAAGAACTCGTGATCCTCGTACGGCACGCCGAGCAGCTCGCAGATGACCACCGACGGGATCGGCAGCGCGTAGGCGCTCACGAGGTCCACCGGCGGCCCCGCTGCGGCCATGGCGTCCAGGTGTTCGGCGGCGATGCGCTCGATGCGCGGCTCCAGCACGCGCATCCTGCGCAGCGTGAACTGGCCGGTGAGCAGGCGGCGGTAGCGCGTGTGCTCGGGCGGGTCCATGGCGCCGAAGAACCCTGGCGGCGCGGGTTGCCCGGTCTCGCCGGCCGTGGTGAACCGCAGGGCGGCGTGCTTAAGCTCCCGCCGCGCGCTGAACCTGGGATCGCTCAGCACGGCCCGGCCCGCCGCGCTCGTGGTGGCCAGCCAGCCCAGGTGGCCGTCGGGGAACTCCAACCGGCTCATCGGCGGCAGGCCGCGCAGCTCGGCGGGCGGGTCGAAGGGGCATCGCGGATCGCGTTCCATGGGAAGTCGCATAAATCTGAGAGTAGACTCCCAATTGAGAGTTGTATAGCGAAACATGGTGATCTCTCGTGAGTGGACGCGGACCGCCGTACCCCGGAGAATGCGGAGTCATGAGCGACCGACCGGGCCTGCGCGAGCGGAAGAAGGCCAAGACGAGGGCGTCGATCCAGAAGGAGGCGCTGCGGCTGTTCCGCGAGCAGGGCTATTCGGCCACGACGGTCGAGCAGATCGCGGAGGCGGCGGAGGTGGCGCCCAGCACCGTCTTCCGCTATTTCGCGACGAAGGAGGAACTGGTGATGGTCGACCAGTTCCCGCCCTTCGTCGAGGCGCTCCAGGAGGTGCCGCCCGAGGTGGGGCCCGTGCCGGCCGTACGGATGGCCATGCGTGCCGTGATCGAGGCGCAGACGCCGGAGGAGCGCGCCGACAGCCTGGAGCGCGAGCGGCTCATGCTCACCGTGCCCGAGCTGTGGGCGGCGAGCCTGGAGAACATCACCGGCGTGGTCAGGAGCCTCAACGAGCGGCTCGCGGCGCGCGAGGGGCGCGCGCCGGACGACCCGGAGATCCGCAACGTCACGGGGGCGATCGTGGGGCTGATCATGGGGGTGTGGGTCGACTGGGTGCAGGATCCGGGCATGGACGCGCCCGCCGAGCTCGACCGCGCCCTGCTCCACCTGGAGGCGGGGCTGCCGCTGGATCGGGCCGCGGGTCGGGCCGCGGATCGGGCCGCGGGTCGGGCCGTGGATCGGCGCGGTCAGGCGCCCGGGTAGTTGCCGCCGCCGTGGGTCTCGTCGAGGGCGTCGTAGTCGGGGGTGAAGCCGCGCTTGGGGATCGTGTCCACGAACGTGACGTGCCGCGGCTTCTTGTACGACGCCAGCAGCGTTCTGACGTGCTCGACCAGCTCGTCCGCCGACGCCTCGGCCGCGGGCTTCAGCGCCACGACGGCCTTGACCGCCTGGTGCCAGTCGGGGTCGGGGACGCCGATGACGGCGGCGTCGGCCACCGCGGGGTGGGTCTTGAGCGCGCGTTCGACCTCGGCGGGGTAGACGTTCTCGGCGCCGGACTTGATCATGCGAAGCTTGGGGCCGATGAAGGTGATGGTGCCGTCGGGTTCGCGGCGGCCGAGGTCGCCGGTGTGGTGCCAGCCGTACGCCGACTTTTCGGCATTTAAGTCGGGCCGGGCGAAATATCCGGAGAAGAGGGTCTTGCCGCGGGCGCAGATCTCCCCGACCTCGCCCGCCGGGACCTCGCTGCCGTCCGGGGCCAGCAGCCGTACCTGCGCCAGCGGCGACGGCCGCCCCGCGAACCCGGCCCCGCCCTCCGCCAGCCCGAGGAAGGTCAGCATGCCGCCCACCTCGGTCTGCCCGTACCCGCCCATCTTGGAGCGGCACCAGGGGGAGTCGTCCACGGTGATCATGTCGTCCCACTCCGCCGAGTGGGCGACGAACCGCAGCGACGACAGGTCGTACTTGCCGCCCGCGTTCGCCTTCGTCACCGCGTCGATCATCGGCCCGAACAGGAACGCCTGCGTCACCCGTTCGGCGTCGATGAGCCGGCACGTCTCCTCGGGGTCGAAGGCGGGGGTGAAGACGTTCGTGCCGCCGATCTGCAGGGTGGCCAGGCAGAACATCATGGTCCCGACGTGGAAGAGCGGGCCGTTGTTGAGGAAGGTGAAGCCGGGCTCCATCTGGCGTACGACGAGGAGGGAGGTCGCGTGCGCCACGAGCGCGGCGCTGCTGAGCAGGGCGGCGTTCGGCCGGCCGCCGAACGCGGCGGTGTAGAGCGCCAGGACCGGCTCGGCATCGCTGACCTGGGGGAACTCCCTGAGGTCGGCGCCCGCCACCAGCTCCTGATACTCGTCGCCCGCGCGTACCCACGGCTGCCGGGCCGAGGCGCTCAGGGCCGTGGTGGCCTCCGACGGCTCCCCGACGACGGCCGCCGGGGCCAGGTCGTCGAGCACGAAGCGCAGCTCGTCCTCGGACTGCCGCCAGTTGGCCGGGCACAGGACGGCGCCCAGCCGGGAGCAGGCCAGCAGCAGCTCCAGCACCGCGTGCGAGTTCTGCCCCAGCCACAACACCCGGTCGCCGGCCGCGACGCCCAACCCGTCCAGCGCCGCCGCCAGCCGGGTGACGCGGACGTCCAGTTCCGGGTAGGCGAGCCGGACGTCACCGTCCACCACCGCCGTCACCTGCGTGCGGCTGCGGGCGTGGTCGGCGAGGACGTCTGACAGGGACAGGCTGTGGATCATCTTCGGTCTCCCTCAGGCCCTGAAGGCCGGCATGACTTCGGTCGCGAAGAAGCGCATGACCCGCTTCATGTCCTCCAGCGGCATCGGCCGGGTGCTGCCGAAGTCGCACAGGAGGTTGCCGAACCCGGCGTCCCTGAGCAGCGAGATCTGCTCGATCACGCGCGCCGGGTCCCCGATCACCTCGAGCTGCTCCCACCGGAAGTCGGGGGAGACCGTGCCGCCCTTGAGATAACGGTCCTGGTAGTACTCGAAGCCCTGGGCGGTCCGGCCGGTCTTGGGGTCGATGGGGGCGCTGCGCTCGTTGAAGATGCGCGAGCGGTCGAACGACGCCTCGAACCTCGCCTGGTCCGCGCGGGCCTGCTCCAGGGTGGGGGCGACGTACACGCTGCGGGCCACCACCAGGTCGGCCCCCGCCGGGTGCCCGGCCTGCGCGGCCGTCTCCCGCCAGGTCTCGGCCGCCTTGACGACCTTGCGGAACGTGGCCGCCGGGTCGGCCAGGATGGGCAGGCCGCGCTCGGCGTACATGGTCACGGTCTCCGGCGAGACGGCCGCCACGTGCAGCGGCGGGTGCGGGGCCTGCAGCGGCCTGGGCACCAGCGAGACCTCGGCGCCGGTCTTGTAGAACTTCCCCTCGTGCTGGTACGCCTCCTGCGTCCAGAGCCCGACGATCACCTCCAGCGCCTCGTTGAACCGGTCCCGGGCCTCCGCCAGGTCGATCCCGAACCCCTCGAACTCGAAGCTCTGGTACCCCCGCCCGATACCCAGATCCAGCCGCCCCCCGGACAGCACGTCGACCTGGGCGGCCTCCTCGGCCACGTGGACGGGGTTGTGCAGCGGCAGCACCACGATGCCGGTGCCGAGGCGCAGGCGGGAGGTGCGGGCGGCGGCGTGGGCGAGCATGGTGAACAGGTTCGGTACGACGCCGTAGTCGCGGAAGTGGTGCTCGGCCAGCCGTACCCCGTCGAACCCCAGCTCCTCGGCCAGCTCCATGAGCTCCAGGTGGTAGTCGTAGACGTCCTTGAAGCTCTGGCCGTCGAAACGGTGGAAGAGGTGGAAGGTCGAGAACTTCATGCGGCGGCCCCTCAACGGTAAACCAAGCGCTCGCTTGGGAGCGTACCACAGCCACCCCCGCAACCCGCCGCTCGCTTCGGTGCCCGCCCCAATCCTTGTTACCGGCTGAGCCGGCGGGACCCCGCCCTGAATGGGCCTTCGCGTGGGGGCGCTTCGCGCGTGGGGTGGATCCGGATCAGACATCCAGATTCACCCCCGTCACATGGTGCCGTCCCGGTAGAAGCTCAGCCCGGCATGCTCGGGGTCGGTGTAGACCTTCACCGTCCCGTCGGGGTACGCCGCGAACGGCAGGACGACGCCGTCCGGACACGGATGCAGGAACATCAGGGTCGAACCGACGACGACGAACGAGCGGGCCATCGGCGTGGCACGCTCGGTGCCGTGTTCGGCACGCCACTGGCTCACCCGCTCGGCCGCGCCGGGCTGGTCGGCGACGTTCTCGACCTTCCCGATCAGGTCCTCGATGGCCGGACGGTCCAGGATCTCGATCTGCAGGTCCCGCGGTTCTCCCATTGGCGTACTCCTTGGCTCGTTCGACGCGGATGCCGGTCAGTTCTGGATGGCGGCGAAGGCCAGGCACGCGAGGACCAGGAGCAGGGCGACGGCGACCGTCATCCGGGTCATGTAGGCGTGGCGCACGGTACCTCCGGAAGAGACAGCTCAGACCCAGGCGAAGCGCTCGGTGTGGATACGGTCGATGGGTACGCCGAGCTGCGGGATGGCGGCCTCCATGGCGTCGAGCATCGGGTTCGGGCCGCAGATGAAGTACTGGAAGCGCGGATTGGCGGACGGCAGGTGCCGGCGTAGCGTGTCGGCGGTGATGTGGCCGGTTTCCCCCGTCCAGTCGGGCGGCGGTTGTTCGAGCACGTGGACGACCCGCAGGTTCAGCCGGCCGGTGAGTTCGCCGATCTCCTCGCGGAAGGGGACGCTGTCCCAGTCGCGGTGGGCGGAGAACAGCACGACCGGCCGCACATCGTCCCGGTCGGCGAGGGTTCGCAGCATGCTCAGCGCGGGGACGATGCCGACCCCGCCGGCGATCAGGCAGAACCCCGCGCCCTCGTACTGGTCGATGGAGAACACCCCGTGCGGGCCGTCGACGTAGACGGTGGTGCCCGGCTGCACCGCGCTGACGCCGGAGGTGAAGTCTCCGAGCGCCTTGACGGCCACGGCGACCGTGCCACCCATCTCGGCGCTCTCCGCGCTGGAGGAGAACGAGAACGGGTGCGAGGTGACCGAGAACGGCGACCGGCCGACCGTGATCCAGGCGAACTGGCCGGGCTGGAAACGCAACCCGTCGTGCCCGTTCGGGCGCAGCACGAGAACCGTGATGCGGCCACGCTCGGGGATCACCTGTTCGACCGCCCACGGGCGGCGCCACAACCACAGCGGCCGCAGCACCCGAATCCACAGGAGCAACCCCACGAACGCCGCCGACATGATCGCCCACAACACCTGCTTCCACAGGCTGTCGATGTAGTAGTTGACCAGCAGCACGTGAATCAGCGCCGCGACGACCGCGACCGTCGCCATCACCGCGTGCAGTGCCTGCCACACCTCGTACGACAGTCGCAGGCGTCGTCGCCAGACCGAGGTCACCATGAGTATCAGCAGCGCCAGCACCGACAGCACGGCGAACCGCGCCCTCCACGGCAACTCGGTGGGGGAGAAGGCGGCGAACACGCCAGGACCTGACAGCGCCATGTGCACCACGATGAACGCCAGACCGACGTAACCGATCTCCCGGTGAAACTGGATCACCGCATCCGTGCCGAACGGCTCCGCAATGGCCCGGACCCGCGCGACGAGGGCGAACTCGATCCCGATCAAGGCCAGGCCGACGAACCCGAGGGCAACGGAGAAGTCGGTCCAGAAGCCCTGCCCCGGGCGGTTCACCCCCATCAGCGCGAACGCCAGGGGTGCCACGCAGACTCCCAGGAACACGCCGATCCACACGATGCCCTGGGCAGCCGCTCTCATGCCGGACGTCCCGGGGCGCTCAGCGAAGTCGCCGGCACGGGCCACCCCCGGGCCCGCTCCGCGACCGCGGCGAACACCGAACCACCGTCAACACCGCTCACACCCCCGCGATGAGCTGCAACAACATGACGTGCGTACCCGTCCGCACCGTGCCAAAACGATCCCGGGACGGGGGCGCGGTGGTCAGACTCATTCGGTGCCGTCCTTCCAGCTCGGGCACGTACGTGTTCCTGGGCAGGTCCAACGAGAACTCCCGCACGCGAACCCGAACTGACCATCTGTCCGGTTGATGTCCTTCGTTCGCCCTTGTATCGCCTCCATTCGTAAATCAGTATTGGCAGGCGCAGATATTGACTCCGAAACATCCCAGACCGCACAGCGTGGAAAGCACGATTATCGACGGTTAACGTGAGAGCCGGCATTGATGAGCGTCGTGGCGCTGATCGGTGGACCCGGTAATCGCACCGGACATCGACGGAACCGTACGGACGCAGAGACGTGCGGTCGCATCGTGCGGAAACCGCGCCGACCGGCAACGCCCACCGAGGTCAAGAGCCACCTCCCCACACGGAAAGTAGCCTTTCGATCGTTGTGCAGCAGCAAATTAGATGACGGGGACAGGCATTTACGAGAAAGGATTTCACATGACCCACCAGCCCACCGACCCCAACGTTTCAGCCATCGGCGACACGGCCAGACCCCTGGTCGCCGATCGGGCCGCGTTCCAGGCCGAACTGGACCGGCTTCGGATCCGGGAAAAGGCGCACACCCGCGAGGGCGATGCGATAGCCGCCGCCCGGCGCCGCCTGCCGATGGCCGAAGTCGATCCGCGGACTCCGTTGATCGGTGCGGACGGGTCGGTCCCGTTGATCGACATCTTCGACGGCCGGTCCCAGCTGATCGCCTACTTCCACATGTGGCACACCGGCCGGCCCGCCGCGGAGCAGTGCGAGGGCTGCACCTTCAACACCTCCCACATCAACGAGCTGGCCTACCTGCACTCACGCGACGTGAGCTACGCGGTCCTCTCCGAGGGGCCGTACGAGGAGAGCTCGCGGTACCGCGACTTCATGGGCTACACCGTTCCCTGGTACTCGGTGCCGCAGGACTCCGTGGAACGGCTGATCGCAGGCCGGTACTTCGGCATCCTGGCGTGCTATCTCCGAGTCGGCGACCAGGTCTACGAGACCTACTGGACCTCCGGTCGCGGCAACGAAGCGATGGCACCCTCGTACGGACTGCTGGACCGGACCGCCTACGGGCGGCAGGAGCTCTGGGAGGACTCACCGGAGGGCTGGCCGCAGCGCTGGGGTTCCAAAGGCGGCCAGTTCCGGTCGGACGACGGCCGCCCGATGGCCCAGGGACCGCGCATCCAGGCCGGCCGCGACGACGACCTCGGCCCAGTGCCGGACGGATGGACCGCGTGTTCCTGCTCGCTGCACGCCGGCCCCCCGGCCGCGGCGAAGAAGTGACGGCACCGTCGTACGGACCGCTGGATCGGACCGCGCGGCTGTGGCTGACCAGGTCCGCGACCTCGCGGCCAAACGGGGCGACGCCGGGGCAGGACTGGTGGACCTCAGGAACATCGACCTGCCGGTGCCGGATGAGGTGATGCCGGCGCCGAGGGCCCGCTACGGCCTGCCGCACATCCGCTCCGTTGCGGGCCAGACCCCGCCAGCAAGCAGCACGTTTGAGCTGCCAGTTGAGGAGTAGGCTCGAACGTCGGCTGCCGATGCGAAAAGTGGAAGGTTGCTTCGCTGGTGGACCTTGCAAGATGCGGCGTGGAGCGAGGGCGCTCGCTCAGAATGGTAAGCGCTCTCATTTGTATGGCCGCATTCGTCGTTGGATGCGGCTGGCTGAAAGGAGATCTCCAGGTTGATCCCGTCGTACTCAGTGAAGTCCGCGCAATCGGAACACTGAGTGGCGAAAGCGAAATGCGGAGCGACGCCAACGGGCAGGTCGAGATCACAAACTTCTTGGTGATCGACGTTGGCGCGGCGGACTCACGGGGCGCGGTGGCGAAGGCTGTTGCGAACTTACAGGCACAAGAGTGGGTTGTCGAGGCCGAAAGCAGGCCAGTGCGGGTATTGATGAAATCAACTAGATGGACTGGTGCGCAGCTCTCCATTGCGCCGTACGATCCCATGAATCTTCACGATGTGCCAGATCTTCAAGAAGCGCTTGCCGGAAAAATAGCAATGGAAAAAGGGCTGGTCATCATCGATGTGTTCACCGCCGCATAGTCGGTGGCCATCGAAGTCGTGTCTGTCCCTGCCTTTAGATCTTGACGCGCTTGGTGGTGGCGGGTCGGGATCGCGCTCACACGCTCTCGGGGTGGCGCTGCGGGTGGCCGCACTGATGGTCACGATGTGATCATGTTGGACCGGATGCCCTTGGCAGTGCTCTGATATGCGGAGACATCGGTGGTCCTGGAGCCTCTTGCTCAGCGGGCAGGGAGAACGTCGGGGTTCAGGGCGTGATGTGGTGCTCGGTGAACTGGCCGCAGGAGTGGAAGCCCAGGCGTCGGTAGACGGGTTCGCCGTTCGGGGACGCCTGGAGGACCGCGATGCGGTGGTGCTCACGGCGGGCGGTGTGGAGGGCGGCGAGTGTCATGGCGCCTCCGTAGCCGCGTCGGCGGTGGGTGGCCAGGGTGCAGATGTTGTAGATCCCGGCCACGTGTGCGTGGAGGAAGACTTCGGCCGAGCACACCGGACGGCCCTCCGCATAGCCGACCAGATAGAGGGCCGGGCAGTCGGCGGCCAGCGCTTGGGAGACGGCCCGGTCGAAGAAGCGGCGCACCGCCGCGGCGGGTGGGTCCCAGTTCGCGGCGACGACCGTGGCGTAGTCGGAGAGCTGTTCAGGTGTGGTCACCGGGCGGATGTCCAGTCCGTCCACGAACGGCTGGGGCAGGGGGCCCTCCAGGTCGGCCCACATGGCCGTCTCTTGTTCGCCGGCCGGCAGGCCGGCCGCCGACAGGCGGGCGGTCAGATCCTCCGGGAGGGAGGCAGGGCCCACCCACCAGGAGAAGGGGCGGCCGGTGGCGGCCAGCGTCCGGATCGTCTCGGTGATCCGTGCCTGGGCGGTGTCGGGGGTGAAGCGGGCCGCGGCAACGATGTTGAACGTGTCGTCGGCGAGACCGCTGTCGGCAACCAGGAGATCGTCGGTCTCCGCGACGGTCGCGCCCTCCATACGTCGGTGCAGGTGACAGGCATGCTCGGCCAGGTTCTGCTCCATCCTGGCCAGCAGCCCACCTTCATCACGGGCGGGGCTCTTCATCGGGTCCATGATGCTTGACCACAGCATGCCTGCGGGCAACCGGGTTCGTGGTTCTGGACTCGCCCGGTCACACCGTCTCCATGGGAGGCCGGCGTCAGGGGGCGGCGTCCGTCCAGCCGTGGAGCGCGTGGATCACGTTGGAGCCGGCGCCGACGATCCGGTACGGCTTGGCGAAGTCGATCGGGGCCGTTTTCAGTGGGGCGCGGTGGCCGAGGGCGACGGAGATCCGTGCCCCGGAGATCGTGGGCTTGGCCGCCGCCGACACCTGGTCGGTCTTGTTGTCCTTCGCCGCCCAGCGGAGGGTCCACGTGTCCTTCGCGCCGGTGAGCGACAGGGTGGCGGTCTTGCCGTCCTGCTCGACGGAGACGGTCCAGGCGCTGCGGCTGCGTACTTCCGAGGGGGCGGTCGTGGGGACGGTGCCGGCGGTGGTGAACTCGGCGGTCGCGCCCTCCTTGCCGCCCCGCACCACGGCGGCCAGGAGGTCGGCGTACAGGGGTGGCTTCCCCGCGTTCGGCCCGCCCTTGGCGTCACCGCTCTTGTCCTTGATGCTCGCGCTCTGGAAGGCCGGTTCGGACGCGGGGGGCGGGGAAATGGTGCACTTCAGGTCTGCCCGCGTGGTCTTGCCCAGCTTGACCTGGGCCGTCGTCGAGCACGTCTCATCGCCCACGGCGGTCTGGAGGCGGTAGCCGCCTTGAGGTAACGAGAAGCGGAACCCGCTCTGCTCCGAGCGCTTGCCCGCCACCCGCCGGCCCTTGTCGGTGAAGACCTCGACCATGCCGGGCTGGTAGCCGTCGGTGGCTGCACTGCCGGGTGAGGGCTTGCCGACGTGAACGATGCCGCCGACGAGCAGGCCGGTCTTCGGGCCTTGGTGGTTCGCGGACGGGTCGGGGTCGGTGGAGGGGTCGGCGGAGGGGTCGGGGTTCGCGGATGCGTCCGGATCCTGGGACGTGTCAGGGGTCGTGGGGGTGTCGCGAGGCTCGCCGTCCTTGGCGTCCGTCTTGGGATTCGGTACGGGCTCCGGCGCGGTGGACGGGAGGGTTTCGCCGGCGCGTGACTGGGCCGCCGTGGTGGGCGGTGGGCTGGGCTGGAGCAGGGTCCAGGCCACGGCCGCCGCGATCGCTGCCGCTGCGGCGGCGAGCCCGCCTCCTGCCATCAGCACACCCCGTCGGGTACGACGTGCGCCTCGCACGCCGGTGGTCTGCTCCCGGCGAGAGCCTTCGCCGGAGGCCTCGGCGGTGGTCCGGGAGGCGGACACCGAGCCGCCAGATGAGTCGGCGGACGCGGAGTCGCCAGGTGGATCCGCGGACGGGGAGTCTGGAGACGCGCCGGTGGGCATGGAGTGCTGATGTGCGCTGGTGGGTGTGGGGTGCTGACGTGCGCTGGTGGGTGTGGGGTGCTGGGGTGGGCCGTCGGCACCGGAGAGGCCCGCCATCGGCGCGTCAACGCCGTCCGCGAGGGCACGGGCAGCCGCCGCCAAGGCGGAGGCGCTCGGCCAGCGAGCTGCCGGATCCTTGGCCATGGCGCGCTTGACGACCTCCCGGACCCCGGCCGGGACGTCGTCAGGCAGCGGAGGCGGCTCTTCGTGCAGGTGCTTGAGCGCGATCGCGACCGCGTTCTCGCCCTCGAACGGCACCCGCCCCGCCAGGCACTCGTACGCGACCACGCCCAGCGCGTACACGTCCATCGCGGGGGTGGGCGCGGAGCCCTCGGCCTGTTCGGGCGCGCAGTAGGTGGCGGTGCCGAGCACGATGCCCGTGGCCGTCAGCTGGAGGCCCTCGGCCGTCCTGGCGATGCCGAAGTCGGTCAGCGCCACCGTCCCGTCGGGCCGGATCATCAGGTTGCCCGGTTTGACGTCCCGGTGCACGACGCCGGCCTCGTGCGAGGCCTGGAGCGCCGCGGCGGCCTGCGCGACCAGCTCCATCGTCGGGCCCGCGGCGACCCGCCCCCGGCGGGACAGCAGCAGGTGCAGCGGCTCGCCGTCGAGGTACTGCATGACCAGGTACGGTGTCCGCCCACCCGGCATCTCGGCGATCCCGAAGTCGAACACGCCCACCACGCCGGGATGGTCGATGGTGGCCATCGAGCGGGCCTCGGCATGGAACCGGGCCGTGAACTCGGGGTTGTCGGCCAGCGCCGCGCGTACCGTCTTCACCGCCACGACCCGCTCGAGCAGCGTGTCCTGGGCGCGCCAGACCTCGCCGTGCCCGCCACTGCCGAGCCGCGACAGCAAGCGATACCGGCCCGCCAGCAACATATCCGCACTGATCACGTAAAAGACGACGTTCCGGACAAGCCGTCGGTTCGGCGATCCGCGCCACCAATTGCGCAGCCCCTGGTCGGCGAGCCGCGAGGCGCGCTCCCGGTCGCGCTCCCGGTGGCGCCATCGGCAGCGCCCCCGGCAGCGCCGCGCGCCGGTCTCACTCCTGCGTCCTCGCCACGCCCTCCCGGGCGAGCACCGACGGCTGGGGCACACCGCCCCCGCCGCCCGAGGGCCGCAGGACCTGGGCGAGCAGCGTCAGCACCACCACCACGCCGGTGATCAGCGCGAACGCGGCCGGATAGGACAGCCCGCCGGCCACCCATCCCGTGACGGCCGGGGCGATCATCCCCGACAGGTACGTGATCGTCGCCACCCCCGTCACCCCCTCGCCCGGGGTGGCCCCGGCGTTGCCCGCCGCCGCGAACACCAGCGGCACGATCACCGCGACCCCCAGCCCGACCAGGGCGAACCCGGCGATGGCCGGTACGGGTGTGCGGGCCGTCACCACGACGACACCCCCGAGCACCGCGACGGCCCCGCCCGTCCGGACGGCCCTGACCGGACCGAGCAGCCGGATGACCCGGTCCCCGAGCAGGCGGGTGCCCGCCATGCAGAACATGAAGATGGTGTAGCCGGCCGCGGCCATGCCGGGGCCGGCGTCGGTGACCTCCGTGATGTAGACGGCCGACCAGTTGGCGCTGGCGCCCTCGGCGAACGTGGCACAGAACCCGACCACCCCGAGCGGCAGGATCGCCCGCGAGGGCAGGGCGAAGCGCCGGGGCGCGGGCTCGTCGGCGGGTGAGTCGTCGGAGTACAGGTGGCGCCCGGCCAGCCCGCCCAGGACGAGCAGCACGGCCGAGACGGTCGCGAGGTGCAGCCTGGCGTCCACGCCCGCCTGCGCGGCCACGGTCCCGATGCCGCCCGCCGCCAGGCTGCCGACCGCCCACATGCCGTGTAGGCCGGACATGATCGAGCGGCCGAGGCGGCGTTCGAGGACGACGGCGTGGGCGTTCATCGTGATGTCGGACATGCCGGCGGCCGCGCCGAACAGCAGGAACGCGGCGAACAACCAGATCGGCGACGGCGAGAGCGCGGGCAGGGCCAGCCCGGCGCACCACAGCGCGATCAGCACGCGGGTGGCCGCCCGGCCGCCGAAGCGGTAGGCCAACCGGCCGGCCGTCGGCATGCCGATGAAGGCGCCGATCGGGGGGCACAGCAGCGCGAGTCCGAGGAGGCGGGGGTCGAGGGCCAGATGGTCCTGGATCCACGGGATGCGCGTGGACAGGCTGCCCGCCACGGCCCCGTGCACGGCGAAGACAGCCGCTATGGCGCGATGATGGCTCATGCCCCGAAACTATCAGGAAGGCTCCCTGATGAAAAGAGCTTTCAGGAAGGCTCCCTGCTTATTATTGGTGGATGAAGACCGCGACCCCCGCCATGGCCCGTGCGATCAACGACCGGCTGGCCCTCGACCTGCTGCTGGAGCGCGGGCCGCTGACCGCGCCCCAGCTCCGCACGCTGACCGGGCTGTCCAGGCCGACCGTGTCCGACCTGATCGAGCGGCTCATGGAGGGCGGGTTCGTCGAGGTCACGGGCGAGTCCGGGGAGGACCGGAGGGGGCCGAACGCGCGCCTGTACGGGGTGGTGGCGGACCGGGCTCATGTGGCGGGGGTGGACCTGCGGCGCGAGACGGTCAACGTCACGGTCGCCGACATCTCAGGCCGGGTCGTCGGGTCGGCCACCAGGGCGGTCGGCGGCGATCTCGTGGATCTGGTCGAAGGCGTGCTGGCCGAGGCCGCAGGGGAGCGGGTGCTCGACACGGTGGTGATCGGCGCGCCCGGGCTGGTGGCCCCGCGTGACGGCGAGCTCGTGTCGTCCAACGACGTGCCCGGGTGGCGGGCCGGGCTGGTGGCCTCCTGGCGCGAGCGGCTCGGCATGCCGGTGATCCTCGAGAACGAGGTCAACCTGGCGGCGATCGCCGAGCTGCGTACCGGTACGGCGCGGGGCAGCGAGGACTTCGTGCTGCTGTGGGTGGACGACGGGGTCGGGGCGGCGGTCGTGCTCGGCGGGCGGGTGCGGCGCGGGGCCTCGGGCGGCGCCGGGGAGATCGGTTTCCTGGAGGTGGACGGCACCGCGTTCTGCAACCTGGTCTCGGACGTGCGCGGGCTCGGCCTCACCGAGTTCGCCGCCCGCGTGGCCAAGGGGGCCTTCGCCTTCGTCACGCTCCTGGATCCCGGGCTCGTGGTGCTCGGCGGCGAGAGCGGGCGCGCGGGCGGCGACGAGCTGGCCGCCGAGGTGGCCGCGCGGCTGCGGGAGCTGTCACCGGCGCCCACCGAGGTGCGCGCCAGCACGGTGGAGGGCAACGCGGTGCTCCAGGGCGCCGTGCTGACGGCCCTCGACCTGACCCGGGACCGCGTCTTCGGCTGAGGGTGAGAGCGCTCTCATCGAGGCGGGCCCGCACCGGAGCGGTACGGGTCAGGCCAGCGCGGCGATGAGGCCGATCGTCAGGGCCGTACGCTCCGGGATGTGCTCCACCAGCACGTGCTCGTGCCGCGCATGGGCCCCGTCCCCCACGGCCCCCATCCCGTCCAGCACCGGCCGCCCGAGCGCCGACACGAAGTTCCCGTCGCTGGCACCCCCGACCGCGGCCTCGTTCACCAGCCACCCGAACCCGGCCGCCACCTCCTGCGCCTCCTTGAACAGCCGCTGCGAGGCGGGGTTCGGGGTCATGGGCGGCCGGTTCCACTCGCCGCTCGCGGAGACCGTCACGCGCGGGTCCGAGGCCCGCAGCCCGGCGAACACGTCGTCGATCCGCCCCATCTCCGCCGCGTCGGTCACGCGCACGTCGATGCCGCACGCCGCCCGCCCGGCCGCGACGTTGCGCCCCGTGCCGCCGCTGATCAGGCCGACGTTCACGGTCGTGCCGCGCTCGCGCGAGCCCACCCCGGCCAGCGTGGTGACGATCTCGGCCAGGGCATGGATCGCGCTCGCCCCCGCGTACGGATCCAGCCCCGCGTGCGCCTCCACCCCGGTCACGCTCACGTTGAACAGCCCCACGCCCTTGCGCGCGGTCTTCAGCGCGCCGTCCATGGACGCCTCGAACACCAGCGTCGCCAGCGCGTCCTCGCTGGCCGCCTCGATGTGCTCGCGCGAGGCCGGGCTGCCGAGCTCCTCGTCCCCGTTGAACAGGAACCGCACGCTCGGATGCGGCAGCCCCAGCTCCCGCAGCCCGCGCAGCGCCCAGATCGACTGCACGAGCCCCGCCTTCATGTCGAACACGCCCGGCCCCGTCGCCTTGCCCTCGACCACCGCGAACGGCCAGCCCAGCAGCGTCCCCGTCGGCCAGACGGTGTCGTAGTGGCTGAGCAGGAGCACCGTGCCGGGCGCGGTGCCCCGGTAGGTCAGCTCCAGGACGTCGCCGTGCTGCCCGCCCTCGTGCAGGATCTCGTCGTCCGGCGTCCCGAGGTGCCCGACCGCCCTGCCCCGGATCGCCCGCAGCCCCTTGACCAGCATGGCCTTGTCGTAGCTGTGGGTCTCCAGCTCCACCACGGCCCTGAGGTCGTCGAGCATGGCCGGCAGGGCCCGCCGGGCCCAGTCGGTGATCAACACGAGAATCCTTCCACCGGTGTTCAGGGAACGGCCGCTCCGGGGTCGCGCGGCAGCACGAAACCGGGCGGGACGTCCGGCAGCGCACTCACCGGCTCGCCTCCCTCCCGCATTTCGGTCACCCATTACATGCGGTCAGTAAGCGATCTGACAAGTGGGAGCCGGCGCCGGGGAAAGGATTTTCCGCCTGTTTTCAAGCGGTGGCCACGGGTTCGCGGAGCGGCAGGCGTACCTCGAACCAGGTCTCGCCGGGCACCGAGCGGACCTTGATCTCGCCCCCGTGCCGGCCGGCCACGATCCGGTAGGAGATGTCGAGCCCGAGGCCCGTGCCCTCGCCCACGCTCTTCGTGGTGAAGAACGGCTCGAAGATCCGGTCCTTGATCGCCTCCGCCACGCCGGGGCCGGTGTCACCGATCTCGATGATGGCCTCGTCCTCGTCGTGCGCGGTGCGGATGGTCAGCGTGCCCTCCTGCCCCATCGCGTCGAGCGCGTTGTGGATCAGGTTCGTCCACACCTGGTTGAGCTCGCCCGCGTAGCAGGGGATGTCCGGCAGCGTGCGGTCGTAGTCGGTGACCACGGTGATGCCCGGCGGCACCTTGCCGCGGAAGATCGCGACCGTGCTGTCGAGCAGCTCGTGCACGTCCACCTGCTGGAACGGCGCGCGATCCATCTGTGAATATTGCTTGGCCGAGCGGATCAGCGTGGTGATGCGCTCGGTCGCCTCGGTCACCTCGTTGAGCATCTGCGAGATCTCGATGGCCTCGGCCAGCCAGTGCAGCGCCGCCGGGGTGTGCTCCTCGCCCACCTTGCTGCGGATCTTCTGCAGGTAGGCGTTGTTGAAGCTGGCGTTGACCAGCGCGGGGGCCAGCTCCCACGCGTCCTCGACGCCGAGCTCCTCCAGCGCCTCGCCGAGCTCGTCCTCGGCGTCGGAGATCTCCAGCGGCGAGCGCTGCTCCTGGTTGCCCAGGTTGCTCGTGCACGCCTCCTGCGCCTCGATCAGCGCGCGCAGCTTCTCCGGCGGGATGCCGTCCTCGGCGAGCTGGGCGAGCTGGATGCGGGAGGTCTTGATCAGCGAGCGCAGCTCGCTCACCGCCCGCACGGCCGCCGCGGCCGGGTTGTTCAGCTCATGCGTGAGCCCGGCCGTGATCGTGCCGAGCGCGGTCAGCCGCTGGCGCCGGTCGATGATCTCCCGCTGCATCCGCCCGCCTGACAGCAGCCCGTCGAGCAGGTGCATCGCCATCGGGAACCACTCGGCCACGATGTAGGCGAACTTCTTGGCCGGCAGCATGAACATCCGCGACGGGGCGGTGGCGCGCAGCGTGTGCTGGTAGGTCTCCGGCGCCCGGTCGCCCAGGTAGGCCGAGGTGGCGCCGCCGTAGACGCCGGGCTGCGAGGTGCGGGGCATGGCGACGGTGCCGGCGCTGACCGTCTCGCTGATCATCTGCACCTCGCCCTCGATCAGCACGGCGAAGCACTCGGCCGGCTCGCCCTGGCACACGATGTTCTCGTCCTGGCCGTACGTCTGCACCCGTCCGCTGCCGGCCAGCTTGGTGAGCTGCTCGTCCGTGAGCCGCTCGAACAGGAACAACTTGCGCAGCTCGTCGATGTCGATCGTCATCTGGTCGGTCATTGCTTCTCCAAGTAACGGTGCACGAGCGCGACGGCCATCGCGCCCTCGCCGACGGCGGAGGCCACCCTCTTGATCGATTCAGCGCGTACGTCGCCCGCCGCCAGCACCCCGGGAACGTTCGTCTCCAGGAAGTACGGCTCGCGCCGCAGCGGCCAGTTGCGCGGCCGCCGCCCGCCCTGCACCAGGTCGGGCCCGGTCAGCACGAACCCGCGCGCGTCCCGCTCGATCGTCTCGCCCAGCCACGAGGTGTACGGCTCCGCTCCGATGAACACGAACAGCCACTGCGCGTCGACCGTGCGCTCCTCGCCCTTCGTGGACAGCGTCAGCCGCTCCAGATGGGTGTCGCCCGCGCCGCCCACGACCTGCGTCTGGACGTGCACCTCGATGTTGGGGATCGCGGCGATCTGCTCGATGAGGTAGTGAGACATGGACTTCTCCAAACCATCACTCCTCACCAACAAGTGGACCTTGCTCGCGAATCCCGACAGGTAGACCGCCGCCTGGCCCGCCGAGTTGGCCGCGCCCACGATGAACACCTCGGTGTCCCGGCAGGCGGGCGCCTCGGTCAGGGCCGCGCCGTAGAAGACGCCCCGGCCGACGAACTCGTCCAGCCCGGGCGCCTCCAGCCGCCGGTAGGTCACCCCGGTGGCCAGGATCACCGCGTGCGCCGCGATCTCCCCGCCGTCCTTGAACCCGACCACCCGCGCCTGCCCGCGCGGCTCCAGGCTGACCACCTTGCGCGCGGTCAGCAGCTCCGCACCGAACTTCAGCGCCTGCCTGCGCGCCCGGTCGGCGAGCTGCTGGCCGGAGACGCCGTCGGGGAAGCCCAGGTAGTTCTCGATCCGGGAGCTCTGGCCCGCCTGCCCGCCCGACGAGTACGCCTCGACGAGCACGGTGTTCAGCCCCTCCGAGGCCCCGTAGACGGCCGCGCCCAGCCCGGCCGGCCCGCCGCCCACCACGATCAGGTCGTAGAAGTCGGTGGCCGGGGTCGTGGACAGCCCCACCGCCGTGGCCAGCGTCGCCTGGTCGGGCGACTCCAGCGTGACGCCGTCGGCGGTCACCACCAGCGGCAGGTGGCAGTTCTCGCCCGCCGCCTTCACCAGTTGCGCGCCCTCCGGGTCCTCCGCCAGCAGCCAGTGGTACGGCACGTGGTTGCGGGACAGGAAGTCGCGCACCTTGTAGGACGGCGCCGACCACCGGTCGCCCACCACCCGCAACTCGGCCCGCTCCACCCGGTCGGTCCGCAACCAGGCGTCCAGCTGCCCGTCGATCACCGGGTAGAACTTCTCCTCCGGCGGATCCCACGGCTTGAGCAGGTAGTGGTCGAGGTCCACCACGTTGATCGCCTGGATCGCGGCGTCGGTGTCGGCATAGGCGGTCAGCAACACCCGGCGCGCGAACGGATACATGTCCATGGCGGCCTCGAGGAACTGCACGCCGTTCATCTGGGGCATGCGGTAGTCGGCCAGGATCGCCGCCACCTCGTCGCCCCGCAACCGCATCTCCTTCACCGCGTCGATGCCGGCTCTGGCCGTCTCCGCGCGTACGATCCGGTATTCCTGCCCATATCGGCGTCTGAGGTCGCGGGCGACCGCCCGCGAGACGCCTGGATCGTCATCCACCGTCACGATGACCGGCTTGTCCATGCCCATCGCCCTTTCCATGGTTCCCCTAACAGGAAGGATGTCATGTACGCCGGTATGGGTGAGCACACGCTCATATCATGGGCGGATGGGCACACGCGATCGCATCATCGACGCCGCTGAGCAGGCGATTCACGAGTTCGGCATCGCGGGGGCCACGACGAAACGCATCGCCCACCAGGCAGGTTGCTCGGAGGCGCTGCTCTACAAGCACTTCGCGAGCAAGGAGGCGCTCCTCCTCGCGGTGCTGCTGGAGCGGATGCCCGCGCTCGGCCCCGCGCTGACGCGGCTGCGGCAGAGCGTGGGGCAGGAGGACGTGACCGCCAACTTCAGCACGTTCACCATTATGGCCCTGGAGTTCTACACCAGGGCCGCGGCCATCGGCGGCGGCGTGCTGGGGGACCCGCCGCTCCTGGAGGGGTTCAGGAACATGCTGGCCAAGGCCGGTGCCGGGCCCCACCTGCCGGTCCATGCGCTGGCCGAGATCGTGCGCGAGGAGCAGGGCCGGGGCCGGATCGACGCGGGCATCGACGCGGACGCCGCCGCCTCCCTGCTGATGGGCGCCTGCTTCCACCGGGCCAACCTGTCGCACTACGTGATGTTGCCCGAGGACGACGAGACCTGGGCGGCCACGGTCGTGCGCACCCTCCTCAGGCGATGACGCGGCTCTCCCCGCCGTCCACCAGGATCGAGACCCCGTTCACGAACGAGGCCCGCTCGCTGGCCAGGAACGCCACCACGTCCCCCACCTCCTCGGGCCGACCGATCCGGCCGACCGGCACCGACTCGCCCCGCTGCCGCAGCGCGTCCTCGCCGCCCGCGGTCTCCCGCAGCCGCTCGGTCTCGATCGGGCCCGGCATCACGTTGTTGACCCGCACACCGTCGCGGCCGGCCTCGCGAGCCAGCGTGCGCACGAGGCCGGCCACGGCCGAGCGGGTGGCGTTGGACAGCACCAGGCCGTCGAGCGCCTCGCGGGCCGACCTGCTGGTGATCGTGACGATCCGGCCCCAGCCGCGCGAGCGCATCTCCGGCAGCACCGCGTGCACCAGGCGCACGGTGCCGAGCAGGTTGCGCTGCACGGCCACGTCCCAGGCGTCGAGGCCGAGCTCGTCGAAGCGGCCGGGCGGCGGCCCGCCCGCGTTGGCCACGAGGATGTCGATCGGGCCGAGCACGTCGCGCGTCTCCTCGGCCACCCGCCGGGCGGCGGCCGGGTCCTCCACGTCGGCCAGCACGGCGTGCACGACCTTGCCGAACTCCTGCAGCTCCACCACCGCGTCCGCGAGCTTCTCCGGGTCGCGGGCGCTGACGCAGACGTCGCAGCCCTCCCGCGCGAGGCTCTTGGCGGCGGCGAGCCCGATGCCCGCGCTGCCTCCGGTGACGAGGGCGACCTTGCCCGAGATGCCGAGATCCATAGGGGCGACTATAGATTGTGGGGGCCGCGGATCTCAGCCCCGGCTCACGTGTGCGAGCTTGTCGGGGTTGAGCACGGCGTAGATCCCGGAGATGCGGCCGTCGCGGACGTCGATCAGGACGAGTTGCCGCAGGACCTCGTCGACCCGCGTGAAGACCGCGGGCGTGCCGTTGACGTCGAGCATCTGCGAGTCCGTGACCCGGTAGCGCTCCGCCAGGCCCTCCAGGAGCCGCAGCACCTTCTCCCGGCCGATGATCGGCCGCAGCGCCGCGCGGACCCGTCCGCCGCCGTCGTTGTAGGACACGACGTCCTCGTGGAGCAGCTCGGTGAGCGCGGCCAGGTCACCCCTCTGCGCCGCCCGCATGAAGCTCACCAGCAGTTTGGCGTGCTCCTCGGTGGACGGGCGGAACCGGTCGCGCCCCTGGGCCAGCCTGACGGAGGCCCGGTGGTGCATCTGCCTGGCGTTGGCCACGGAGGAGCCGACGATCTCCGCGATCTCGTCGTACGGCAGCTCGAACGCCTCGCGCAGCACGAACACCGCCCGCTCCGGCGGTGAGAGCCGCTCCATCATGTACAGGGTCGCGTACGAGACCGTGTCCCGCAGCTCGGCCGTGTCCAGCGGCCCCGCCTCGGAGGTCATGACCGGCTCGGGCAGCCACGGCCCCGTGTAGGCCTCCCGCTTGACCCGCGCGGAGCGGAGCTGGTCGAGCGCCAGCCGCGAGACCACGGTCACCAGGAACGCCCGCGGCTCCCTGACCGCGCCCCTGTCGGTGCCCTCCCAGCGCAGCCAGGCCTCCTGTACGACGTCCTCCGCGTCCCACATGCTGCCGAGCAGCCGGTAGGCCAGACCGAGCAGCATCGGGCGACATTCCTCGAAGTCCTCCACGACCGGCATCATGCCCGCCCGCCGAAGAAAGAGGTGTGCCGGGGCCGCCAACCGCGGCACCGGCCCGCCCACCCCCATCCCCGCCACCACGGGCGCGTACCCCGGGCGCCTCCCGCCACAGCGGCGCGTACTGCCAGGACATGGGTAGAAATGTCGCGGTAAGCGTGATGAGGTTGGCAAGTGGCGAGAAATCTGATCCTGTCAGGAGGCCCCTTCCACGACTTCGCCGCCACGTCGGGCGCGCTCGCGGAGGCGTTCGCCGAGGTGGGGATCGAGTCGGAGATCACCGAGGACATCGCGGGCGCGCTGAGCGAGCCGTCGGAGGTCCAGCTCATCACGGTCAACGCGCTGCGCTGGCAGATGACCCAGGACCGCTTCGCCGACCTGCGTGACGAGTGGCGCTTCGCCTTACCGGCCGGGGCGCGTACGACTCTCCTCGACCACCTCGACCGGGGTGGCGGGCTGCTGTGCATGCACTCGGCGTCGATCTGCTTCGACGACTGGCAGGGCTGGCCACGCGTCCTGGGCGGCTGCTGGACCTGGCCCAAGTCCCACCACCCGCCGCTGGGCTGGACAGGGGTGCGGGTGCACGGGACGCATCCGGTGGTGGAGGGCCTGCGGGACTTCGACGTGGTGGACGAGGTCTACAGCGACCTGGACGTGCTGCCCGACGTCGAGCCGCTGGCCTCGTCGAACGGCCAGCCGCTGATCTGGGCGCGGCCGGTGCGGCGCGGGCGGGTGTTCTACGACGCGCTGGGGCACGACACGAGGTCGTACGACAACGAGATCCACCGGACGTTGCTCCAGCGGGCGGCGCTGTGGCTGCTGAAGCGGCCGGTGACGATCAGGGAGTAGCCGACCACTCGCTCCACCTGGTCACCTCGACGACGATCACGGGGCCCTCGGGCCGGCGCTCGCGGTACTGCCGGTATTTGGCCGCCAGCAGGTCGAGCGCCGCATCCCGCCCGTCCTCCAGGACGAAGGCCCGCCCGTCGGCGCGCACCCACCACAACCGCGTCCAGTCGTCCTCGTAGTGGTCGGCCAGCACGCTGACGGCCGGGTTCGCCCTGATGTCGCGCAGCCGGCTGAGGTCGGTGGTCGTCTTGGGCTTGTGATCGACTGCCGTCACCACCGTGTCGCCGTCCAGGGCGAACGTGATGGGCACCACGCGTGGCGTGCCGTCGGGAGCGAGCCTGGCCAGGCGCGCCACCCGCTGCGCGGCGAACCTCGCCCGCGCCGGACCGGTGTGGAAGTCGACCCCCATGCCGCCATGATCGCACTGCCGGCGTGTCCGGAACCTACAAGACCGGCCCGCGGCGATCCGGGCACGATGGCTGCATGAACGTGAACCTTTCCGCAGTCCCCGGCTTCATGGCCGGGCACGCACGCATCCTGGACCGCCGCCGCTACGACCTGCTCATGGGAGAAGGCGACGCGGCCGGCGCGCTGGCCGCCCTGGACGGCTACCGCAACCCGGACGGCGGCTACGGCTGGGGCCTGGAGCCCGACCTGCGTTCCCCCGAGAGCCAGCCCGGCTCGGCGCTGCACGCCTTCGAGGTGTTCGAGGAGATCGCCCCGGTCACCTCGCCGCACGCCGCGGCCCTGTGCGACTGGCTGGACTCGGTGACGCTGCCCGACGGCGGGCTGCCGTTCTCGCTGCCGCTCACGGTTCCCACCGCCACCGCGACCTGGTGGGCGGGAGGCGCCGCCGACACCTCGTCCCTGCAGATCACCGCCATCACGGCGGCGGTCGCCCACCGCGTCGCGGTCCACGACCCGGCCGTGGCCGGGCACCCGTGGCTGGAGAAGGCCACGCGCTACTGCCTCGACACGATCGCGGCGCTGGAGGAGATGCCGCATGCGTACGTGCTGTCGTTCGCCGTGCACTTCCTCGACGCCGTGTACGACAGCCATCCCCGCGCCGCCGACCTGCTCAAGCGGCTCGGCGCCCACGTCCCCGAGGACGGGCGGGTGCCCGTCGAGGGCGGCACCGAGAACGAGGCGCTGCGGCCCCTCGACATCGCGCCCTACCCCGGGCGGCCGGCCCGCGGCCTGTTCGACCCCGAGGTGATCGCGGCCGACCTCGTACGGCTGGCGGGGGAGCAGCAGGACGACGGCGGGTGGACCGTGGACTACGCGCGGTTCTCGCCCGCCGGCTCGCTGGAGTGGCGCGGCGCCGTCACGGTCAAGACGGTCTCGATCCTGCGCGCGAACGGGCTGGTCTAGGACGTGAGGCGGCGGGCCGACTCCGACTCCTGGGCCATCCGGCGCAGTGTGTCGAACGCCCGGCCGTACAGGACGGTGCCGAGCACCAGGGCCTCCACGGCCGCGTCGCGCGGGCCGTCGAACGGGATGGCGTCCATCTCCACCTCGGCGACCAGCTTCCGCGCCAGCTCGGCGTACGGCGCCAGGTCGACCGGCACGCCGAGCTGGCGCATCCGGACCAGGGTCTGGGCCAGCTCGTCGCGGGTGGGGGCGGCGGGGTGGATGTCCCAGCCCAGGTCCGCGATGAAGCCGTCCACCTCGGCGCGGGCGGCCTGCCACTCCGCGCCGGGCTCCGGCTCCACTGCGGGGCTCAGCGCGTAGTGGGCCGTCCCGAGCATCTCGTGCGTCGGCAGCGACTCGTCCTCCACGGCCGCGACGACCTTCTTGATCGAGGCCACGGAGAGCCTGCCCACCTCGAGCATGGCCCGGATCATGCGGAGCCTGCGCAGGTGCGACTCGTCGTACTCGGCCCTGGTCGCGGCCGTCTGCCGGCCCTGGTGCAGCATGCCCTCGCGCAGGTAGTACTTGATCGTCGGGATGGCCACGCCGGACTTGGCGCTGAGTTCGGAGATGCGCATCGTTAGATAATAGAGCTATCCAGAGCGGGCCAGATGCCGGGCCGCGCTCACGAGCTCCTGCACGTCGGCCTGGCGGTTCCAGAGGAAGACCACCTCAAGGGGCGGCACGTCCTCCTTCACCGGGACGAACACCAGGGTTTCGGGCACCGTGGTGCCCTCGTGCACGCACAAAGCGTAGCCCGCGCCCTCCTCCACCATGTTGATGACCAGGTCGTGGGTGGCCGCCGACGGGCCGAGCCGGGGGTGGAGGCGGTGGCGTACGAAGCCCTCCAGGAACCGGCGGGCGCCGGACACGGCGTCGGACTCCGGCATGAGCAGCGGCTCGCCCGCCAGGTCGGACAGCGACACCGCCTCGTGCGCCGCCAGGTGGTGCTCCCGGTGCAGCAGCGCGCGTACCGGGTAGCGGTGGATGAGCATCCGGGCCACGCCCCTGGGCAGGGAGCCGGGCGCGTACCCGAGCCCCGCCTGCAGGGCGCCGTCCGCGATCGAGACGATCTGCTCGGCCGTGCCCATCGGGGCGACCCGCAGGTGGCCGTTGTGGAGCTGGGACAGCAGCCGGGCGACCACGTCGGCCAGGCCGTCGGCCACGCCCAGGCGGGCGGTCTCGGCCGTGCTCCTGGCGGCCGCCACGGCGCGTTCGAAGGCGTCGACGGCCACGGTGGCCTGGGCCAGGAACGCCTCGCCCGCCTCGGTGAGCTGCACGCCGCTCGACGATCGGCTGAACAGCTCGACGCCGATCTCCTTCTCCAGGGCCCTCAGCTGCTCCGACAGCGTGGGCTGAGCGATGTGCAGCGCGGCGGCGGCCCGGCGGAGGCTGCCCGCCCGTGCGATCGCCATGGCGTACCGGACGTAGCGTAGATCCATCGCTCACCTCGGGCTTGATGATGATGGGCTATCGGGAGATCGCACCTCTGTATTACAAGAGGGGACAGCTCCCGTGAAGGTTCTCAGTCACCTGATTCCTGGCGGGACGGCGTAACCCGCTGGTCACGCGGGATTTCCCGGACATGGAGCCGCCCGGCGGCGAATGACTTGGGACGGAAAAGGCCGCCATTACGGCCTTCCGGAAAGGCCATGCAGGGGTGGCCGCGCCGCTCTGCCGAGCAAGCGCTTGCCTCGTATAGTGAGATCGCGACAGTGCGGGCGAGCGGAGGAGGCGGCATGCAGCCGTTCGCGGGGCGGGCAGCCCTGGCAGGGATCGGGATGACGGCCCTGAGCAGGGAGTCCGGGCGCTCCGAGCTGGAGCTGGCGGTCGAGGCGGGCCGGGCGGCGTGCGCGGACGCCGGGATCGGCCCGAGCGAGGTGGACTGCGTGCTCAGCTACCACCTGAACGACTCGGCGCCCGTCGTGCAGGTCGCCCGCGCGCTGGGGATCGAACGGCTCGGCTGGCACAACGACATCGCCGGGGGCGGCACGCAGGCGGCGTCGATCCTGGGGGACGCGGCCATGCTCATCCACGCCGGTCTGGCGCGAAATATCTTGATTTATCGGGCACTTAACGGCCGCTCCGGCAAGCGCATGAACACCGTCTCCACCGGCCCGCAGGAACGCTTCACCTACGGCCTCGCCGGGCCCGTCCCGCTGTTCGCCCTGGCCGCCACCCGCTACCTGCACGACACCGGGCTCACGGCCGAGCACCTGCACGCCGTCGTCGCCCAGTCCAGGGACAACGCCAAGGCCAACCCCAGGGCCCTGCGCCGCGAGCCGCTCGCCCTGGCCGACTACCTCGCCAGGCCGTACGTCTGTACCCCGCTCCGCACGGTGGACTGCTGCCAGGAGACCGACGGGGCCTGCGCCCTGCTGGTCAGCGGCGTGATCGACGGGCCACGCGTGCGGGCGGTGGTACGCGGGGGAGGCCATGGTTGCTCCTCGATGGACCGGGCACCCGACGTCACGGCGATCTTCTCGGCGTACGTGGCGCCCATGCTCTGGGAGGCGTCCGGGATGCGGGCGTCCGACGTGGACGTGGTGCTGGCGTACGACGCGTACTCGTGGCTGGTGCCCCGGCAGCTGGAGGACTTCGGGCTGGTCGGGCGGGGGGAGCTGGGGGCGTACCTGCTGGAGCGCCGGCACGCCTGGGTGAACCCGCACGGCGGCCTGCTGTCCGAGGGCTACGTGCACGGGCTGAACAACGTGGCCCAGGCCGTCCGGGAGCTGCGGGCGGGGCGTGAGGTGGCGCTGGTGACGGGGTTCGGTGGCAGCTACGGGAGCGCGGCCCTGCTCACGCGGTGAGCGGTGGCGATGCTCAGGTGGCGGGGCGGACGAAGCGCGGGTGGCGTGCCTGCGACTCTCGCGGGTCCAGGAACGGGCGCGCCGCCAGCCAGGCCGCCGCGCCCGCCGGGTCGCCCGCCACGGCAGGTGACGCCCCCTCCAGAAGGCCCTGTACGGCGTCCCGTACGGGGCCCTCCGCCGTGAGCACGCTGCCGGCGAGCACGATCGGCAGCCCCGGCTCGTGCACCTCGGACACGGTCCGGACCAGGCGCGACGCGGCCTCGGCGACGATGGACACCGCCGTCGGATCGCCGTCCCGGGCGGCCCGGCTCACCAGCGGCGCCAGCTCGGCCAGCGCCAGCGGCGGCCGCGCGTGCACCGCCGCCGCCACCCGCGCCACCAGCTCCCCGCCCGAGCCGCCCGCCAGGTCCGATCCGGCCCCGTCCGGCCTGCCCGATCCGTCCACGCCGATCGCCCCGTCGAGTCCGTTCAGCCCCTCCGGCACCAGCCGATCGACGACCGAGGCCACCAGCCCGCCCGCCGGCACCCCGCCCTCGGGGATCCCACCGTCCAGGGCGCGGATGGTGGCGCGGGCGGCGGCGCGGCCGAGCCAGAAGGCCGAGCCCTCGTCGCCCAGCTGCCACCCGTACCCGTCGGCGGTGGCGACCGGCACGTGGTCGGTAATTTTTGCCGCGATGGCCCCCGTCCCCGAGATGAGCACGGTCCCGGACGGCGCCGGCGTGCCGGCCGCGAACGCGGTCACGACGTCCCCGACCGTCCGCACCGGCAGGGACCCGGCGGTCTCCCCCCGCACGCCCCCGGGCAGGAGGTCGCGGAAGACGCGTTCGGTCAGCTCCGCGCACCGCCCGGGCGAGCCCGCGAGCCCCACCACCACGCCCCTGACCTGCGCCGGATCGATCCCCGCCAGGGCGGCGCGCACGGCGGCCGTCAGGTTGGCGGCGGCCCGGTCCGGGCCCAGCGCCCCCGGGTTGGCCCCGCCCGCCTGCCCCCGCCGTAACGGCTCGCCCGCCACCGTGAACACCGCCGCACGCGAGGAAGTGCCCCCGGCGTCGACCCCAAGAACCACCTGCATGTCAAAAATTATTGCCCGAATAGCTTGACGGCGCCACTGTCTGAGCATAATTATCACCGCGTGGAACTCCTCAACCGCATCGGAGCCGAACGGCACGACATGCCGGAGGCCTTGCGCAAGGTGGCCGACGCCATCCTCAACGCCCCGGCCGAGGCCGCCCGGCTGACCATCGTCGATCTCGCCGAGCGGAGCGGGACGTCCACGGCCACCATCACGCGCTTCTGCCGCGCCCTCGGCTTCGCCGGGTACGCCGAGCTGCGCGTGGCCATCGCCACCGAGACCGGCCGGGTGGCGCAGCAGACCTGGGAGACCGACATCGGTCAGGAGATCCTGCCCGACGACAGCCTCGAACGCGTGCTGGGCGTCGTGTCCGCCAACGACATCCGCCTGATCCAGGAGACCCGCGACCAGCTCGACCTGGCCGTGGTCGAGAAGGCCGCGCAGGCCGTGGCCAGGGCGGGGCGGGTGCTGCTGTTCGGGGTGTCGAGCAGCGCGGCCGTGGCCAGCGAGATGGAATACCGGCTGCAGCGCATGCGCGTACCGACCTGGAGCAGGTCCGACGCCCACAGCGCGCTGACGGACGCGGCGCTGCTCGGCCAGGGCGACGTCGCGATCGGCATCTCGCACAGCGGCCGGACGCGCGAGGTCATCGAGGTGCTCGCCGAGGCGGGCAGCCACGGCGCGATCACCGTGGCCGTCACCTCGCAGCCGAGATCGCCGCTGGCCGAGGTGGCCGAGCTGGTGCTCACCACGGCCAGCCGGGCGACGAGCTTCCGCTCCGAGGGGTTCGCCGCGATCCATTCGCAACTGCTCGTGCTCGACGTCGTGTACGTGTCCGTCGCCCAGCAGACCTACGAGCGGACGAAGCAGGCGTTCGACGTCACCGTCCGCGCCGTGGCCGGACACCGTCTACCAGAAGGGGATGTATGACGCTGGATCCGCAGGAATTCGTCGAGCACATCGCTCACCTCGTACGCACGATCCCGGACGATCCGGAGATCTCGCGTGCCGCAGATCTCTTCACCAAGGCGCTGACCGGAGGCGGCGTCATCCAGGCGTTCGGCTCCGGCCACTCCGAGGCCGTCGCGATGGAGATCGCCGGCCGCGCCGGAGGCCTCGTGCCCACCAACCGGCTCGCCCTCAGGGACATCGTCCGGTACGGCGACGCGCCCCCGTCCGAGCTCGACCGCTACGACCTCGAACGCGACCCCGCCGTCGCCCGCACCATCCTCGACCTCGCCCCCGTCCAGAGCCACGACCTGTTCGTCATCATCTCCAACTCCGGCGTGAACGGCGTGGTCGTCGAGCTCGCCACCCTCGTCAAGGAACGCGGTCACGACCTGATCGCGATCACCTCCCGAGCCCACAGCGAAGCCGCCGCGTCCCGTCACCCCTCGGGCCGCAAGCTCATCGATCTGGCCGACGTCGTCCTGGACAACCACGCGCCGTACGGCGACGCCGTCCTGCCCCTGCCCGACGGAGGCGCCACCGGGGCCGTCTCCACGATCACCTCAGCCCTGCTGGCCCAGCTCGTCGTCACCCGGACGGTACGCAACCTGCTCGAAGCCGGTGAAGTGCCGCCCGTCTACCTCTCGGCCAACGTCCCCGAGGGCGACGCGCACAACCTTCGCCTGGAGGCGCTGTACGCGGGCCGCATCCGCCGCGGCGCCTGACCGTTCTCGCGCCACCACCTCTCTTCGGCATGCACGAAATTCGGGGGCCGTAACCACCGCAAGGAGAGCCCGCCCATGTCCCGAAATTTCGGAAAACTTGTCTTCTCCTTAGCCATCCCCGCCATCCTGATCTCGGCCCTGGTCTTCGGCACCCTGGTCGCCCCGGCCAACGCCGACCAGGCCGTCCGCCTCCAGTACCGCACCAGCGCCCCCGGCGCCACCACCGCCCAGGCCGAGCCCTGGCTCCGCCTGTTCAACGACGGCACCACCACGATCCCGCTCAACCAGGTCAAGATCCGCTATTACCTGACGGGCACCGAGACCTACCGCTTCGCCTGCTCCTGGGCGGTCGTCGGTTGCTCGACGATCACGGGACAGTTCGTCCGCCAGCAGGGCAGCGGTCAGTACCTGGAGGTGGGCTTCAGCTCCGGCAGCCTGGCCCCGGGCCAGAACACCAGCGACATGCAGCTGCGTTTCTACCGCGCGGACTGGCAGACGTTCACCCAGAGCGACGACTACTCCTACGGCGCCCAGACGGCCTACGCGAACTGGGACAAGATCGCCGTCTACGTGAACGGCCAGCTGGCATGGGGCAAGCCGACGGGCACCGACCCCGACCCGACCCCGACCGTCACGCCGACCGTGCCCCCGGGCGGCGCGGGCGTGCTGTTCGACGACTTCACGTATTCCGGGTCGGGCGACCCGCTGCTCGCCCAGCGTGGCTGGACGGTGCGCTCCAGCTCGGGAGGCCCCGGCGTGCCCGGCGCCACCTGGTCGCCCGCGGGCGTCTCGTTCCCCGGCGGCCTGCTGACGCTCGACTCTTCCACGAACGGCACGGCGGCCGGCACCGTGCAGACCGAGCTGTCCACCGCGAACCGCAAGTTCCACGAGGGCACGTACGCCGCCCGGGTCCGCTTCAGCGACGCCCCCACCAGCGGCCCCGACGGCGAGCACGTGGTGCAGACGTTCTTCACCATCACCCCGCTGCGCTACAACCTGGACCCCGAGTACGGCGAGCTCGACTTCGAGTATCTGCCGAACGGCGGCTGGGGCGAGCCGTCCAACATCCTCTACGCCACGAGCTGGGAGACCTACCAGGGCGACCCCTGGCAGGCCGTGAACACCCACACCGAGGAGCGGACGAGCTTCGCCGGCTGGCACGACCTGGTCATCCAGGTGTCGGGTGGCCGGATCAGGTATTACGTGGACGGCCGCCTGTTCGCCGACCACGGTGACATCTACTATCCCGAGACCCCGATGTGGATCATGTTCAACCAGTGGTTCATCGATCTCCAGGGCGCCACCGGGACCCGTACGTACCGGCAGCAGGTCGACTACCTCTACCACAGCAAGAACGAGGTCGTCGCGCCCGCCGACGTGCTCAGCCGCGTCGCCTCCCTGCGCGCCGCCGGCACCGCCTTCAAGGACACCGTCCCCAACTCGTGACGAAAGCCCCGCGCCCGCGACCAGCGGGCGCGGGCACCCCCCACCAGAAGGAACGCCATGAAGAACCGCATCCTGGCCCTGGCGGCCGTGTTCGCGCTGGGCGCGTGCGGCACCGCCGCCGAGGAGCCCAAGGCGACCGGCCCGACGAAGCTGACCGTCTGGATCATGGACGGCAGCGTCACCCAGGAACTGCTGAAGAAGTTCGAGACCGAGTACGAGGCCGCGCACCAGGGCATCGACCTCGACCTCCAGATCCAGGCGTGGGACGGCATCGGCGAGCGCGTCACCGCCGCCCTGGCCAGCACGGACGCCCCTGACGTGATCGAGGTGGGCAACACCCAGGTCGCTCAGTACTCGGCCAGCGGCGGCGTCACCGACCTGACCGCCAAGGTGGCCGACCTCAAGGGCGAGGACTGGCTGCCGGGCCTGGCCCAGCCGGGCAACATCGACGGCAAGCAGTACGGGATCCCCTGGTACGCCGCCAACCGCGTGGTGGTCTACAACAAGGACCTGTTCGAGAAGGCCGGCATCGAGCAGCCGCCCAAAACGCGGGACGAGTGGCTAGATATCACGACAAAGCTCAATAAAGACGGCAACCAGGGCATCTACCTGACCGGCCAGACCTGGTACGCCCTCGCCGGCTTCGTCTGGGACGAGGGCGGCGACCTGGCGGTCCAGGAGGGCGGCAAGTGGAAGGGCGCCCTCGACACGCCCCAGGCGCTGGCCGGCATGGACTACTACCGGCGCCTGCAGGCCCTCGGCAAGGGTCCCAAGGACGCCGACGAGGCCAACCCGCCCCAGCACGAGGTCTTCGCGCAGGGCAAGGTCGCCCAGATCATCGCCGTGCCCGGAGTCGCCGCCCGCGTCCTGGAGGTGGACGCCAAGCTGAAGGACAAGATGGGCTTCTTCCCCATCCCGGGCAAGACCGCCGACAAGCCGGGCACCGTCTTCACCGGCGGCTCCGACCTGATCATCCCGGCCGCCTCGAAGCGCCAGGACGAGGCGTACGAGCTGGTCAAGGCGCTGGCGGGGGAGCAGTTCCAGACCGAGCTGGCCAAGGCCATGAGCTTCGTGCCGAACCGTACCTCGCTGGCCGGCGTGCTCTCCGGCGAGGAGGGCACCGCCGCCATGGCCACCGGCGCCGCCAACGGCCGCGCCACCCCGAACACCCCCAACTGGGCCGCCGTGGAGGCCACCTCCGTGATCAAGCAGTACATGACCGCCGTTCTCACCGGCGCGGACCCGGCGGCGGAGGCGAAGAAGGTCTCCGAGACGATCACCACGACCCTGAACAGCGGATCCTGATGTGGCGAAGGGACCGCTCGCCCTGGCCCTACCTGCTCATCGCGCCCACGGTGGCGGGCGGGGCCTTCCTCCTGCTCTACCCGCTGCTCAAGGCGGCGGTGATCTCGTTCCAGCACTTCCGGATGGGCGAGCTGATCAGGGGCGGGGCGACGCTCGTCGGCCTGGAGAACTACGAGGAGCTCCTGACCGGCGAGGAGTTCTGGCAGGTGCTGCTGCGCACGGTCGTGTGGACCGCGATCAACGTGGTGCTCATCGTGGTGCTGGCCACCGGCGTCGCCCTGATGCTGCCGCGCCTGCGCCGCGGCCTGCGCCTGGCCCTGATGAGCGCCCTGGCGCTGGCCTGGGCCACCCCGATCATCGCGGCCACCACCGTGTTCCAGTGGTTGTTCCAGTCGGAGCTGGGGGTGGTCAACTGGCTGCTGGTCACCCTCGGCTTCGACTCCTTCCAGGGCTACACCTGGTTCGCCAACGGCACGGCCACGTTCGCCGTACTCGTGATCCTGGTCGTGTGGCAGTCGGTGCCGTTCGCCGCGCTCACCCTCTACGCCGGGCTGACCACGATCCCCACGGAGCTGTTCGAGTCGGCCAGGATCGACGGCGGGACCGGCTGGCAGGTGTTCTGGAAGGTCACCTTCCCCATGCTCAGGCCGCTGTTCGCGCTGGTCGCCTCGCTGGAGGTGATCTGGGTGGCCAAGTGTTTCCCGCAGATCTGGGTGCTCAGCCAGGGCGGGCCCGACGGCGCCACGACCACCCTGCCCGTGTACGCGTTCAAGATCGCCCGCGTGCTGCACCGCTACGACCTCGGCTCGGCGGTGGCCATGCTCACGGTGGTCATCCTGGCCGTCGCCCTGATCAGTAACCTGCGTCGGATGGTGCGCTCGTGAAGAGGCTCATGCTCAACGCCGCGGCGGTCGCCGTGCTCGTGACGACGATCTTCCCGGTCTACTGGATGTTCCTGACCGCGTTCAAGCCGACCAGGGACATCCAGGCGGACACCCCGACGTTCTGGCCCGGCGACCCCACGCTCGACCACTTCGTCACCGCGATCAACGCGCCGGGCTTCTGGACCTACTGGCGCAACAGCCTGCTGGTGACGGTGGCGGCGGTGCTGATCGCGCTGGTGGTGGCGCTGCTGGCGGCGTTCGCGGTGGCCAGGATGCGGTGGCGGGGCCGGGGCGCGTTCGTGGTGGCGGTGTTCGCGGCGCAGATGGCGCCGTGGGAGGCGCTGCTGGTGCCGGTGTTCATCATCGCCCGCGACACCGAGCTGCTGGACTCGCTGGCGATGCTGACCGGGGTCTACTTCATGATCACGCTGCCGTTCACCATCGTGACGCTGCGCGGGTTCCTGGCCGCCATCCCGCTGGAGCTGGAGGAGGCGGCGCAGGTGGACGGGTGCAGCCGGGTCGTGGCGTTCCGGCGGGTGGTGTTCCCGCTGCTGGCGCCGGGGCTGATGGCGACCTCGCTGTTCGGGTTCATCACGGCGTGGAACGAGTTCGCGTTCGTCAACGTGCTGATCATCAAGGATCAGGACAAGCGGACGCTGCCCGTGTGGTTGTCGTCGTTCCGGGACGTGTTCGGCACGGACTGGGGCGCCACCATGGCCGCCGCCAGCCTGTTCGCGCTGCCCGCGCTGCTGCTGTTCCTGTTCCTGCAGCGCCGCGTCGGCACGGGGATGACGGCGGGGGCGGTCAAGGGCTGAGCGAGGTCTCGGGCCAGTCCTCCGGGTCGGACACGAAGGTGCCCCGCCTGGGCACGGTGAAGACCCAGCGGCTGTCCCGCAGATGCGAGACGGCCTGCCGGGCCGTGACCTTGGCGACCCCGTACTGGCGCATCAACGCCTTCTCGCTGGGGATCGCCCGGTTCGGCCGGAGCTCGCCGCGGGTGATCCGGGCGATGAGGTCTCTGGCGATGATCGCGTGCACCGCCCGCGTCGGCTTCGTCCGCGGCACGCCGAGCGGCCCCACGAACGTCCCCTCGCCCGGAACGGTGTGGACGAGCTGCCGCCGGCGCAGCTCCCGGGCCACGTTGCGCGCGGTGGTCCGCGCGATGTCGAACTCCGCCTCCAGAGCCGTCTCACTCGGCACGGGGTCGCCGGTCCGCAACTCCCCGCTGGTGATCCGCTCGTGGATCATCTCGGCGACTTGTACGTAGATGGGCGTCGGGCCATCGCGGTCGAGCATGCTCATAGCGTAGACGTATCGATACGAGCAGGCAGGCAAAGTCAGGAGTTGGGCCACGACTCCTTCGGCGAGACGTAACTGCCGCGCTGCGCGACGGTGTAGATCCAGCCCTGCTCCCGGAGGAGCGCCATGGCCCGCCGCACCGTCTCGCGCGCCACGCCGTGCCGCTTCACCAGTGCCGTCTCGCCGGGTATGGGGCGTCGCGGTAGGAGTTCTCCGGCCTTGATCTGATCGGTGATCTCTGTCGCTATCTGCTGGTAGAGCGGCATTTTCCGTTTCTGGCGCGGCGCTCCCGCCGGCTGCCCGACGAAGGCGCCCTCCCCCTGAACCGTGTAGACGAGCCCCTCCTCCCGCAGCAGGCGAACCGCCCGCCTGGCGGTGGTTCTGGCGACCCCGAACTCCTGCTGGATCTCCGCCTCACTGGGCGCCGGGCTGCCGGACGGAAGGCCGGCGACCCTTTCCCGCAGGATGTTCGCGATCTGGATGTAGACGTGGGTGTCCCCTTCGTAGTCGAGCACGTAGGCAACATAGGCGAAGACGGGAGAGAGTTCTCATATCGTTCTGTCCATTTAGACAGAGTGCTCTCTACATGTAGACAAGGCGAGACGACCAGATCTACGGTTGGCCGCATGATCGAACCCCCACCGGTTCCAGACGACGACCGGTACCACTCGGCCCACGTACCAAAGCCCCGCCCGGGTTTCACCCGACTGCAATGGGAGCGCCTACGGGAAGGCCAGACCGCACGCATCCGGGACTACACCTGCGACTGCCAGAACCCCTATTACGAGCTGTGCTCGTCCGGCGGCCAATACTTCATCCGCAGGACCCGGTTGCGGAACGGAACGGTTGAGGTCCACGAGACCGCGCGCGGCCGGGTCGCCAAGGCGATGGAGGTCTGGAGCAAGCTGCTGTCGGGCGACGTTGCGTGACCCGGTGGACGAGCAAACCCTGAGCCCGGCCAGCGGTGGCAGGCGATCAGCGATCGGGTGGCGGGCTGGCCGGTCAGACGGGTGAACGCCCCAGGCGGGCGCACTTGCTGTGATGAGGTGTCTCGACTTGCCTACCTGGAACGTGGTGGGGCGGACCTGATGCTGGAGCAGCCGTTGAGCCGGGACCGTCTCTGCCCGCGCGCGGAGCTGGGACTACCCCTACGGGCTCGGGATCAATCGCACCGTCGACGCCGTGGGCGTGCGCCGGTTCGCGGTGCAGGATCCGGACGGCTACCTACTGCGCATCTCTCAGCACCTGGGGACCCGATCGCCCGCCGATAGCGCACCGTGCTGGTCGTGCCACGCAGTTACCTCCCTCGGCGCAGGCCGGCACGACCCCGGCCCGCAAGGCCGGCCCCTGGGTGGTCGAACGCCGCCGAGCCCAGCCCTTCAGCGTCCGCCGCTCTGCTGCGATGACACCAGCGGTTCGAGTCTGCTGTCCGCCATCACTCCAGCAGGCCTCCCTCATCGCATAACCGGCTCACTAGCGGCCGGCGGTGAAGGCGGCGTGGCGGGCGCGGGCGTCGGCCTCCGACAGCAGGTCGCGGGCGGCCAGCCAGGCCGCCGCGCCCGCCGCGTCGCCGGCCGTCGTGATCCGTTCGCTGCCCAGAAGCTCGGTGACGGCCCGCCGCACAGGGCCGTCACTGGTCAGTACGCTCCCGGCGAGCACCACGGGACCTGACACGTGCACCCGGCGCAGGGTCGCCACCAGATGGTCGGCGGCCTCGTGCACGATCTTGACCGCCAGCGGGTCGCCCGCCACGGCCGCCTCGCTGACCAGCGAGGACAGGGCGGCCAGCCGCATGTGGTCGGCCTGCGCCAGCCGGACGATGCGGTCGGCGGCGGCCCGCGGCGTGGCGGGCCGCTCCGTTCCGAGGAAGTGCGCCCCGACGAGCCTCGCCAGCACTCCTCCCGCGGCGCCGTCCGCGCGGGCGCCCCGCTCGGGGCCGGCGGCCTCGACCGGCGCGCCCGGGGTCACGGCCGCCACGGGCATCCCGCGGTCCAGGGCGTGGACCACCGCCTTGGCCGCCTCGCGCCCGATCCAGAAGCCGGACCCGGCGTCGCCGAGCAGCCAGCCCAGCCCGTCAGCGAGCACCTCCTGCTCGTAGCCCACCAGCCGGGCCGCCACCGCGCCCGTGCCCGAGAGCAGCAAGGACCCGTCAGGGTCGGGGGAGCCGGCGGCGAAGCCGATCGGCACGTCGCCCACGTACCGAGGAGCGTTGGCGATCCCGTGAGCGGCCCAGACCTTCGTGACCTCGGGCGCCATCTCCTCGACGTGCCCCGCCACCCCGGCCAGCGATGCGACCACCCGGCTCCCCGAGCCCGGCGGGAGCGCCTGCGCCAGCGCCGCGTCGAAGGCCGCCACCGCCTTGGCCACCCCGTGGGCGCTCGGATTGCCCGCCACGCTGCGGGCGTAGCCCACCCGCGTGCCGTCGAGCGTGTGGACGGCGATCCGCGTCGATGTGGCACCGGCATCGACACCAACCACTAGCGATTGCATCACGGTCCGAGTCTGGGGGTTGACGCAGCCGGGAAGCAAGAATAATTTTCGCCAGAAGACCGGGTATTCGGAAGGAATATTCGTGACTTCAGGAGCCCTCGGGCGCGTCGAAACGGAACTACCCGGTTTGCCGGAGGCATTGCGCAGGGTCGGCGAGGTGATTCTCGGCGACCCGGCCGAGGCCGCGCGGTCGACCATCATCGCCCTGGCCGAACGCGCGGGCAGCTCGCCCGCGACCGTGACCAGGTTCTGCCGGGCCTTCGGCTTCTCGGGCTACGCCGAGTTGCGCGTCGCCCTGGCGACCGAGACCGGCCGGGCGGCCCAGGCGGGCTGGGGCGCGGGCGTCGGGCACGAGATCGGCCCCGACGACCCGCTCGACGCGGCCATCGAGGTGATGGCCGCCGCCGACACCAGGCTGATCCAGGACACCGCCGCCCAGCTCGACCTCGACGTCGTCGCCCGGGTGGCCGACGCCATCGTGGCCGCGCCGCGGGTGCTCCTCGTCGGCGTCTCCACCAGCGGAGACGTCGCCACGATGCTCGAAGGGCGGCTGCGCCGCATCGGCATCCCGGGCTGGAGCGCGGGCGACGCCCACGTGGCCCTGTCGGAGGCGGCGCTGCTGAAGGCGGGCGACGTGGCCATCGGCATCAGCCACCGGGGCCGTACGCGGGAGGTCATGGAGGCGCTCGCCGAGGCGGGCAGCCACGGCGCGCTGACGGTGGCCGTCACCTCCTTCGCCCGTTCGCCGCTGGCGGAGCTGGCCGACCTGGTGCTGACCACCGCCAGCAGGGAGACCACGTTCCGGCTCGGCGGGCTGGCCGCCGTCCACTCGCAGGTCTTCGTGCTGGACGCGGTGTACGTGGCGGTCGCGCAACGCACCTACGAGCGGACGAACGAGGCATTCGAGCGCACGATCAGCGCCGTGGAGAGCCACCGGGTGGAGAGAGGCTGAATGACGTACGCATCCAAGGTCCTCGATCTGGCACATCAGGTCGCGGAGCGCCAGGCCGAGCCGGTACGCCGGGCGGCCGCGCTCATCGTGACCTCGATCCGGGCGGGAGGCGTGGTCAACGCCTTCGGCTCCGGGCACTCCGAGGCCATCGCCATGGAGATCGCCGGACGGGCCGGCGGTCTCGTACCGAGCAACCGCCTCACCCCCAGGGACCTCGTGCTGTACGGCGGGCGGCCCGCGAGCGTGCTCACCCCGGAGCTGGAGCGGGACCCGACGGTCGCGCACCAGATCTACGACCTGGCCCCGGTCGCGCCGGAGGACGTGTTCGTGCTGGTCTCCAGCTCCGGCGTGAACGGCACGGTCGTCGAGCTGGCCGGGATCGTCAAGGACCGCGGCCACCGGCTGATCGCGATCACCTCGGTCGAGCACAGCACCCGCATGACCTCGCGCCACCCGTCCGGCCGCAAGCTGCTCGACCTGGCCGACGTGGTGCTGGACAACGGCGCGCCGTACGGCGACGCCATCCTCGACCTGCCGGGCGGCGGCAGCTACGGTGCGGTTTCCACGATCACCTCCGCGTTGCTCGCGCAGATGGTGGTCACCGAGGCGGTGGACGAGCTCGTCGCGCTCGGCGAGACGCCTCCCATCTACCTGTCGGCGAACGTGACCGGCGGCGACGAGCACAACAAGGCGCTGGAGAGCCGCTACGCAGGGCGCATCAGGCGCGGATCATGAACAGTCAGGAGTAGTCATAATGCCTAACACCCCCCACCTCAGTAGGCGCGAGCTCCTCCGCGGTGCCGCGCTCGTGCCCGTGGCAGGGGCGCTGGCCGCGTGCGCCACCCCCGCCGCACCGCCGGCCGCATCGAGCTCGGCGGCCCCGGCCGCGACCAGCGCGGCCAACCCCTTCGGCGTGGGCAGCAAGCCGCTGGAGGTCTGGATCTTCGACGGCGGCTTCGGCCAGGACTACGCCAAGAACATCCACCAGCCGCTCTTCAAGAGCAAGTACGCCGGCGTCGAGATCAAGCACAACGCCACCAAGGAGATCACCAAGGTCCTCCAGCCGCGCTTCGCCGGTGGCAACCCGCCCGAGGTCATCGACAACTCCGGCGCCAACTTCATGGACTTCGGCGCCCTCTCCCAGGACGGCCAGCTGCAGGACCTGACCCCGCTGCTCGACGCCCCCTCGTGGGACGACCCGAACACCAAGGTCAGGGACACCATCGACCAGTCCGTCATCGACATCGGCATGTACGAGGGCAAGTTCAGCGTCCTCGGGTACGTCAACTACATCCACGGCATCTGGTACTCGCAGAAGGTGTTCCGGGACAACGGCTGGCAGATCCCGAAGACCTGGGACGAGTTCCTGGCGCTGTGCGAGACCATCAAGAAGTCCGGCAAGATGGCGCCCTTCACCTACGCCGGCAAGTTCCCGCAGTACCTCTACGAGCCGCTGCTCACCATGGCCGCGAAGGTCGGCGGCAACGAGGTGCTGGTCAACATCGACAACCTCGAGGACGGCGCCTGGACCAGCGAGGCCATGAAGACCGCGGCCACGGCCTGGGCCGAGGTGGGCGCCAAATACCTCATGGAGGGCACCACCGGCCTCGACCACGTGCAGACCCAGACCGCCCAGAACAAGTACAAGGTGGCCATGCTGCCCTCCGGCTCCTGGCTGGAGAACGAGCAGAAGACCACCACCCCGGCCGACTTCGAGTACGGCATGTTCCCGATCCCCGACGTCACCGGCTCCGACAAGATGCCGTACGGCACCCTGCACACCCAGCCCGGCGAGAACTTCATCGTCTCGGCCCGGAGCGCCCACCCACAGGCCGGCATGGAATACCTGCGGGCCATGCTGTCGAAGAAGGCGGCCGGCGACTTCAGCGCGCTCGTCCGCACCATGACCGTGGTCAAGGGCGCCACCGAGGGCCGCGACATCTCCCCGGGCGTCACCAGTGCCTCGAAGGCGGTCGCCGACGCGGGGACGAACACCGTCTACTACCGCTGGTTCAACTGGTACGGCCCGCTCAAGGACGAGGCCATCGCCGCCACCGGTGAGCTCATGTCCGGCGGCCTGACCCCGGACAAGTACCTCGAGCGCATCCAGAAGAAGGCCGACGAGATCAAGAACGACTCCTCGATCAAGAAGTACAAGCGCACATGATCTTCAACAGGTATCGCCGTGGGCTGTTCATCACCTCGTTCCTGGCAGCCCCGGTGATTCTCTACCTGGTTTACGTGATCTCCCCGTACATCCAGGCGTTCTACATCGCGCTGACCGACTGGCGCGGTGTGACGGCGACGCCCCGGTTCATCGGGCTGGAGAACTTCCAGCGGCTCTTCAACGACAACGTCTTCTGGCAGGCCGTCATGCACAACGGCGCCCTGCTCGTGCTGCTGCCGCTGATCACGATCGTCATCGCCCTGTTCTTCGCCTTCCTCCTCAACGTGGGCGGGCCGCAGGGCGTGACGGGGATCCGCGGGTCGAAGTTCTACCGCGTGATCTTCTTCTTCCCGCAGGTCCTGGCCGTGGCCGTGGTCGCGGTGCTGTTCCAGCAGGTGTTCCGGCCGGACGGCAGCGGCATGCTGAACGGCCCGCTGATGGCCCTCGGGATGGGGCCGATCGGTTTTCTCTCCGACCGGGACGTGGCGTTCTGGTCGGTGCTGGCGGTGATGGTCTGGCAGGCGGTCGGCTTCTACGTCGTGCTGTTCTCGGCCGGCCTGGCCTCGATCCCCAAGGACATGTTCGAGGCCGCGCAGATCGACGGGGCGAGCCGGATCAGCCTGTTCTTCCGCATCACGCTGCCGCTCCTCTGGGACACCGTGCAGGTGGCCTGGGTCTACCTGGGCATCCTGGCCCTGGACGTGTTCGCCATCGTGTGGGTGATGACCCTCCAGCACGGCGGGCCCGACCGGTCGACCACGGTCATGGCCGCCGAGATCTATCGCAGCGCCTTCGAGCACTTCCGCTTCGGCTACGCCTCGGCCCTGGGCGTGGTGATGTTCTTCTTCACCGTCGGCTTCGCGATCCTCTCGCTGCGTCTGTCCCGGCGCGAACGAATCGAGTACTGATGACAACGATGATCTCGTGGACGGCGGCGAACTCGCGGAAGATCGCCCGCGAGGAGCGCAGACGCCGTCTCGGCCCCCTCGGCGTGCTGACCCACCTGGCCCTGCTGATCTGGACCCTGCTCGTGATGGTCCCGATCCTGTGGACGTTCCTGGCCTCGGTCAAGAGCGAGGACGAGATCTTCAGCGACGCGTGGTCGCTGCCGGCCTCGCTGCGGTGGGACAACTTCGCCAGGGCCTGGGAGCAGGCGCACATCGGGCAGTACATGCTCAACAGCGTCATCGTTGTGGCGTTCAGTACGTTCGGGACGATGCTCATCGGGTCGATGGCGGCGTACGTGCTGGCCCGCTACCCCTTTCGCGGCAACCGTGCGATCTACCTGCTGTTCGTCTCGGGCCTGGCCTTCCCCGTCTACCTGGCGCTGACCCCGCTGTTCTTCGTCGTCCAGAACATGGGCAACCTCCCGGTGATCGGCCCGTTCATCGGCCTGAACACGCACGCGGGGCTGGTTCTGGTCTACATCGCGTACTCGATGCCCTTCACCGTCTTCTTCCTGTCGGCCTTCTTCCGCACGCTGCCGACGGCGGTGGGGGAGGCCGCGATGGTGGACGGGGCGTCCCACACGAGGGTCTTCTTCCAGATCATGCTGCCGATGGCCAGGCCGGGCATCATCAGCATCACGATCTTCAACATCCTGGGCCAGTGGAACCAGTATCAGCTGCCGCTGATCCTGCTCCAGGAACGGGACAAGTGGGTCCTCACCATGGGCATCGCCGACATCTCCACCGCCGCCGGATACGACCAGGACTGGTCGGCCCTGTTCGCCGCCCTCACCCTGGCCATCCTGCCCATGCTGATCATCTACACCGTCTTCCAGCGCCAGATACAGTCCGGTCTGACCTCGGGAGCACTGAAATAGGTCGCACGCCGGACATGCCGGGCTTAGGGTGCGGAGTGTGACTGGCGACATCCGCGCGTTGCTGGCCCGCCACTTACCCGACTACCGGGTGCGTTCCATCAGCCGCCTCGGCCACGGCCTCGACAACGACGTGTACGAGGTCAACGGCGAGCTGCTGATCCGGCGGAACAAAGTAGTGGACCCCGAGTCGAGCCGGCAGGAGGTCGCCCGCCTGGCGGCCGTCAGGGAGTTGTCCCCGCTGCCGGTTCCCGAAGTCGTCTTCGCCGACGACGAGTCCGGTGCGATCGCGTACCGCAAGCTCCCCGGAGAGCCCCTCAACCAGCACCTGGCCGGCGTCCTGGGCCCCGGCGTGGCTCTGGACCTGGGCCTCGACCTGGACCTCAGGAGCCTGGCCGGCCCGCTCGGCGGCTTCCTCAGCGCCATCCACGGCGCCGCCCCCGGCCGGATGCGCGAGCTCGCGCCGCTGGACGTCTACCCCGCGCCGACGCTCCTGCAGGACGCCGAGCTCGACTACCGGGACGTCGAACGCCACGTCCCGGAGGACCAGCGCCCGCTGGTGGAGCGCTTCCTGCGCGACACCCCGCCGGACGAGCCCCGCTCGCTGCGCTTCTGCCACAACGACCTGGGCGCGGAACACGTCCTGGTGGACACCCGGACGAACTCGATCACGGGCATCATCGACTGGACGGACGCCGCCATCACGGACCCGGCCCACGACTTCGCCCTCATCTACCGGGACCTGGGCCCGGAGATCTTCGAGCTGACACTGTCGCACTACGAGTTCGACGTGACGGAGGAGGACCGGGCGAGGGTGCTGTTCTACGCGAGGTGCGCGCTGATCGAGGACCTGGCGTACGGCCTGAGCACGGGCCCCCGCCACTACGCCGACGCGGCCCTCACCCACCTGCCCTGGACCTTCGAGTAGCCGGGTCCCCGGAAAGCCCGCCCCCACCCGCGGACTGGCTACACGGTGGGCCGGTCGCGTGCCGAAAAGCGTTGGCGACCCCACACCGTGATCTGCTTGGCTCCCTCCCATGACGACATCGGCCTGGGTAGGAGATCGCGTCCGCCTGCGCGCCAAAGAACCCGAGGACTGGGAAGCCTTCCAGGTCTTCGACGAAGACTCCGACGCCGTACGCAGCGGCTGGCGGCTCACCCCGCCCAACTCGGTCGCCCGGGCGAAGAAGGCGGCGGCCGAGCAGGCCGAGGAGGAGCTCGATCCCGACAAGTTCTCCCTGGTCATCGCCACCAAGGCAGACAACGCCGCGGTCGGCTCGATCAACACCCACCAGATCGACCGCGTCCACGGCACCTTCGCGTACGGGATCTCCGTCGGCACCCCGCACCACCGCAAGGGCTACGCCGGCGAGGCGATCGTCCTGCTGCTCCGCTACATGTTCTTCGAGCGCCGCTTCCAGAAGGCCGAGGCGTGGGTCTACAGCTACAACGACGCCTCCCTGGCCCTGCACCGGCGCATGGGCTTCGTGGAGGAGGGCCGCCGGCGCAGGAGTCACTACGCCAACGGCCGCTATCACGACGAGTTCCTCTTCGGCCTGACGGTCGAGGAGTACACCGAGCGCTACGCCTGACGAGGCGCGACCGTGGCGCCGATCAGCGCCCGGCCGGGACGGCGTCCTGGGGCTGGTTCTCGATGACCCATACGGGGGTGGCGTCGACGCCCGACAGGCGCCATCCCTCGGGCGAGCGGGTCACGTCGTAACGAAACCGCTCGCTGAGCGTGCGTCGAGGCTCCGGAGCCAGCTGTCCCTCCGGCGCGGCGGCGGCGCTGAAGGTCACGATCACGTCCGCTCGTACGCCGGCATGTCGACCGTCCGCGTCCACGTCGACGAGGGCGTTGTGGACGAAGTGCTGGATCCGTTCCTCGGTCGAGTGGTTGCGTGCGGCCTGGGCGATCGCGGCGTCCGGCCCCTCGGCGAGTCCGCCGGGAGTCCGGACGGTGATCTCGTCGGCGAACACCGATCGCAGGTCGTCGAAGCGCCCCTCGTCCATGCAGGCGTAGAGCCGGTAGATCAGCTGGGTGATGTCTCCGCGGTCATCTGACATGGTCATGGGCCTTTCCCGATTTGTTGGCTGTGCCAATGTTGGCACGGCCAACTATAGGTCAGATTGTTGGGCACGCCAACACCGTTGGTAGGTTTGTGGGCGTGGAGAACGCCGAGGAGATCGTTCCGAGCAGGCTGCGTGGCCTGCCGAGCCGCCTGATCGGTCACGTCGCCATGTCGGGCAACCGGCTCGTCGACCAGGCGCTCGCCGCCATCGGAGCACGCCGTTACCACTACGCGCTGCTGGCCGCGCTGGCGGAGTTCGGGCCGGCCAGCCAGGCCTCCTTGGGGCGTCGTACCGGCATCGACCGCAGCGACATCGTGGCGACCGTGAACCAGCTGGCGGAACGAGGTCTGGTCGAGCGCAGTCCCGATCCCGGCGACCGGCGGCGCAACATCGTCACCGTCACCCCGGAGGGAACCCGGCACCTGGAGGAGCTCGACCGCCTCATCTCCGGCGCCCAGGACGAACTGCTCGCGTCCCTGACCGCCACCGAACGCGAGCAACTCGTCGGGCTCCTGACCCGCGTCGCCGACCACCACCACCACCACGCGGCCTCGTCCTCGCCCCCCGACTGACCGCCCGCCCGGCGACGCCCACCAGGCTGACCGCCGCTCCGAGGCGTATCAGGCTCCGAGCTCGGCCCGCAGCCGACGCGTGGCCGCCACCACGTTCGCCAGCGAAGCCTCGACCTCCTCATACGTCCGGGTCTTCAGCCCGCAGTCCGGATTCACCCAGACCCGCTCCACCGGCAACACCTCCACCGTCCTGCGCAACAGCCCTTCCACCTCGCCCTCCGAGGGCACGCGAGGCGAGTGGATGTCGTAGACGCCCGGCCCGAGTCCCCGCCCGAACGTGGACACGGCGGAAAGGATCCGCGCCCCCGACCGCGCCGACTCGATCGTCGTGACGTCGGCGTCCAGGCCGTCGATGGCGGCCAGGATCTGGTCGGCGTCCGAATAGCACAGGTGGGTGTGGATCTGCGTACGGTCGCTCGCCCCCGACGTGGCCCGCCGGTACGCCGCCACCGCCCACTCCAGGTAGTCGGCCTGCCCGGCCCGTCGCAGCGGCAGCAGCTCGCGCAGCGCGGGCTCGTCCACCTGGATGATCGACACCCCGGCCGCCTCCAGGTCCCGTACCTCCTCCCCGACGGCGTCGGCCACCTGGAACACCACGTCGCGCAGCGGCAGGTCGTCCCGCACGAACGACCAGGCCACGATCGTGACGGGGCCGGTGAGCATGCCCTTGACCGGCCGGTCCGTGAGCGACTGCGCGTACGTCGCCCACCGCACTGTGATCGGCTCGGGACGGCTCACGTCGCCGTGCAGGATCGGCGGGCGGGTGCAGCGGGACCCGTACGACTGCACCCAGCCGTTCCTGGTGACCGCGAACCCGTCGAGGTGCTCCGCGAAGTACTGCACCATGTCGTTGCGCTCCGGCTCCCCGTGCACGAGGACGTCGAGCCCGAGGCGCTCCTGCACCCGGATCGCCCGCTCGATCTCGGCCTCGACCTGCCGCTCGTAGTCCGCCTGCGGCAGCGTGCCGGCCGCCACCGCGGCGCGGGCCGCGCGCAGCTCGCCGGTCTGCGGGAACGAGCCGATCGTGGTGATCGGCAGCGCGGGCAGCCGCAGGTGCTCGGCCTGCGCGGCGGCCCGGACCGCGTACGGGCCGCGCTCCTCCCGCACCACCGGCCCCGGCAACGCCACGGACGGCCCGGCCGGCGCCGTTCCCCGGAAGTCGGCGCCCGCCAGCGCCACCACCTCGGCCACCTTCTCCTCCGCGAACGCCAGCCGCCCCTTCAGCTCCGGATCGAGATCGGGCTCGTCCGCGACGGTGTAGGGCACGTGCTGCAGCGAGCACGAGGTGCTCACGACGACGTGCGCGGCCCGTACGGCACCCAGGGCGGCCAGCGCACGCTCAGGAGAGGTCCGCCACACGTCCCGCCCCGACACGACCCCCGCGACCACCGTCTTCCCGGTCAGGTCGGTGCCGGGCACGGCGCCCCGGACCAGGTCGAGGCCGAGGGCCTCCACCGGCGTCCCGGCCAGCGCCGGCAGCGACTCCCCGAGGTCGCCGAAGTACGAGGCCACGAAGAGAGCGGGCCGCGCGCTCAGCGCCCCCAGCCGCTCGTACGCGCTCCGCACGGCGGCCAGCTCCTCCGGCGTCCGGTCGCCCACCAGCGCCGGCTCGTCGAGCTGCACCCAGGCCACCCCTTCGGCGGCCAGCGCGGACAGCAGCTCCTCGTAGCAGCCCAGCACCTCGTCCAGCCGCTCCAGCGCCGACCCCAGCAGCAGGAACGTCACCGGCCCCACCACGACCGGCCGCGTCTCGTACCCCAGGGCCCGAGCCTCCCGCACCTCGCCCAGCGGCTTGCTCGCGTCCAGCTTGAACACGGTCTCCGGCCCGATCTCGGGCACGATGTAGTGGTAGTTCGTGTCGAACCACTTCGTCATCCGCAACGGCGCCAGCCCTTCGGTGCCCCGGGCCATCGCGAAGTAGGGGTCGCCGGCGTCCCGATAGCGCGACGGCACCGCCCCGAGCAGCACCGCGGTGTCCAGCACCTGGTCATACAGCGAGAACGTGTTCGACGGCAGCCCCTCCAGCCCGAGCTCGGCCAGCCGCCGCCAGGTCCGGGCCCGCAGCTCGGCGCCCACCTGGTCGAGCTCCGCCCGGGTCGACCGCCCGTCCCAGTACGACTCCAGCGCCCGCTTCAGCTCCCTCCGCGGCCCGATCCGCGGGTATCCGAGCACGGTGGACTTGGGGAATGAGGACATCTTCTTCGGCTCCCTCGATATCGATCAGGTCGCTCGAATCGTGCCGACTACCCGGGAAGTCATGCATCATGTATTGATGCTGCTTATGCTCCGGGAGATCCACTGCTTCACCAGGGTCGCCGAACGGCTCAGCTTCTCGGCCGCCGCCGCCGACCTGGGGATGTCCCAGCCCGCCATGAGCCAGGCCATCACCCGCCTCGAACGCGCCGCCGGGATCAGGCTGTTCGAGCGGACCGCCCGGGAGGTGCGGCTCACGGGGGAGGGCAAGGCGCTGCTGGCGTACGCGGAGCAGGTGATCGAGTCGGCCCGGTCGTTCACCGCCGAAGCGGCCCGGCTGGCCAGGCCGACCATTCACCTCGCTTATCCACCGATCGTCGGCACGCTGGCGGCGCGCATCGTCAGGCGGCTGGCGGGCCGCACCCCGTCCGTCGGCGTGGAGCTGCGGGCGGCCGGGCGCGGGGCCGCGGTGCGGGCGCTGGCGGACGGCGAGGTGTCGGCGGCGATCCTGGCCACGCCCGCGCCCGCCCAGTTCGTCACGGCGGCCAGGTTCCACGTCACCGTCGACCACCTGGCCGTCCCGGTCGGGCACCGGCTGGAGTCCAGGCCCCGGGTGACTGCGGACGAGCTGGGCGGCCAGGTGCTGCTCACCCCGGCCAACCGCCCGTGGCCGGGTCTGCCGGGCCGCCCCCGCCTGGTGGCCGACGACGACTTCGCCGCGGCGCTCGACCTGGTGGCCGCCGGTGCCGGCCTGCTGCCCATCCCGCAGCTCCTGGTGCGCAGCATCCGCCGGGACGACGTCCGGTTCGTGCCGCTGGACGCGGGCGAGCTCCGCATCACCTACGCCCTGGCCTGGTCGGGAGAGCACGTCACCCCGGAGCTGATGGCCCTGGTCCAGGCCGTCCAGGACGCTTTGTGGACCCGCTGAGGATCACCCGCACCCCCGGACCGCCCGCCGCGAGAGCCCGCAGGGCGATCAGGTGGTGACCGGGACGTTCTTCAGCGCCTCGCGCCGGCTCAGCCCCGAGATCCCCTTGGCCTTGACATAGCGCAGCACCTCGCCCGGATTCGTCTTGGCGTATTCACGTAACGCCCACCCAATAGCCTTACGGGCGAAGAAGTCGTTGTCCGACAGGCTCGGCTCGATGCACGCATACAGCAACGCCGTATCCGTACGCCCCTTGAACCGGTTCTGGCACAGAATTGCCGTCCGCCGCTTCCACAGGTCCCCGTCGTGCGCCCACTCCAGCATGAGCGGCCGCATCGAGTCCGGAAACGTGGCCAGCAGCGCGCCGACCCGGTGCGTGGCCAGCTCGTCCACCAGGTCCCACCAGGCCCCGGAGACGATCATCTCCTCGTACATCGGCACGGTGTAGAGGGTCTGGAACTCCCGGTAGAAGTGGTAGCCGGACAGCTCGATGGCCGCGTACCGCTCCTCGCGGTATTCGGCCTCCCGCCACAGCGTCAGCACCGCGCGCCGCCATTCGGGCGCGGTGTCGAGCCGGTGCTCGGCGAACACCTTCCGCAGCGCCGCCCGCCTGGGCACCGCCTGGACACCCAGGAACGGCATCGTGGACTTCATGTAGGCGCGCATCGCCTCGGCCTTGCCGGGCTCGGCCGCCTCCTGCAGAGCCAGGCGCACCGCCTTGCCGAGGCTCATCCCTTTTGGGTGGTGCGCTCGCCCGTGGCGAGTCCGTCGAAGAGCACGGTGATGTAGTGCTCGGCCAGCCCGGCCGTGTTGAGCCTGCCGCCGGGCCGGAACCAGCGCACCGCGACCCAGATCGTGTCGCGGATCATCCGGTAGGTCAGTTTCGGATCGACGTCGGACCTGAACAGCCCGGCGGCCTGCCCCGCCTTGATCTGCGACACCCAGATCTGCTCGACCTCGTCCTCGGCCTTGACCAGGTAGTTGAACCGCTCGAACTGGCGCAGGTAGTTCCAGTCGTTCTGCATCACCGTGATGGCGGCGCGGTGGGGCTCCAGCGTGCCGAAGCCGATGCGGACCATCTCCGACAGCACGGTGCGGGCGTCGGCGCTGGTGTCGAGGGCCGCGCGGTAGCGGGCGATGAGGTCGTCGAGGAAGGTGGACAGCACCTCGTCGACGATCGTCTCCTTGGAGTCGAAGTGGTGGTAGAGACTTCCTGAGAGGATGCCGGCCTCGTCGGCGATCTCGCGTACTGTCGTGGCCTGGAAGCCCTTGCGCGCGAAGAGCTCCGCGGCGAGCTTGACGAGGTGGTCACGGCGCTCGGACGCCGACCCCGATGAGGTGGCGCGCTGGCGCTTCGCCGGGGTGGTGGTGCTGCCGGAGTTCTTTCGCGTGGTCACGTCCCCATTATGAGCCCTCAGACAATCGCTTGTTCACCTAACTGTGCCAGCTCATACGGCATTAGCGGCTAGACCAAGCGCTTGCTACGATGCGGTAATGAGTGAGGCGTACATCGTCGGCGCCGTCCGCACCCCCGTGGGGCGCAGGAACGGCGGCCTGGCCGGAGCCCACCCCGCCGACCTCGGCGCGCACGTGCTCAAGGAGCTGATGTACCGGGCCGATGCCGACCCGTCGGCCGTCGAGGACGTGATGTTCGGCTGCGTGGACACGATCGGCCCGCAGGCCGGGGACATCGCCCGCACCTGCTGGCTGGCGGCCGGGCTGCCCGAGGAGGTGCCGGGCGTCACGATCGACCGCCAGTGCGGCTCGTCCCAGCAGGCGCTGCACTTCGCCGCCCAGGCCGTGCTGTCCGGCACGAACGACCTGGTGGTGGCCGGGGGAGTGCAGAACATGAGCATGATCCCCATCTCCTCCGCGATGCTCGCGGGCCGCCCGCTCGGGCACGAGACCCCCTTCGGGGGCTCCAAGGGCTGGGCCGAGCGGTACGGCACGCAGGAGGTCTCGCAGTTCGCCGGCGCCGAGATGATCGCCGCCCGGTGGGACCTCTCGCGGGAGGAGATGGAGCGGTACGCGTACGAGTCGCACCGAAGGGCGCTGCACGCCATCGACGCCGGACATTTCCGCCGCGAGATCGCCCCCTACGAGGGCGCCACCACGGACGAGGGTCCCCGCCGGGACACCACCCGCGAGAAGATGGCCGCACTCAAGCCCCTCACCGATGGGGGCCGGCTGACCGCCGCCCTGGCCTCCCAGATCTCCGACGGCGCCGCCGCCCTGCTCGTCGCCTCGCCCCGCGCCGTACGCGAGCACGGCCTCACCCCGCGCGCCCGCGTGCACCACCTGTCGGCGCGCGGCGACGACCCGATCATGATGCTCTCCGCCCCGATTCCCGCCACCGTGCACGCGCTCGGCATGACCGGCATGTCCATCGAGGACTTCGACGCGATCGAGATCAACGAGGCGTTCGCCTCGGTGGTGCTGGCCTGGACCAAGGAGACCGGCGCGGACCCCGCCAAGGTCAACCCGAACGGCGGCGCCATCGCCCTCGGCCACCCGCTCGGCGCGACCGGCGCCGTCCTCGCGGTCAAGCTCCTGCACGAGCTGGAGCGCACCGAAGGCAGGTACGGCCTGCTGACCATGTGCGAGGGCGGAGGACAGGCGAACGTCACCGTCATCGAGCGCCTCGCTCCCCCCGCCCAGGCGGCACCATGAGGGTATGGCGAATCCGTTCACCCTCGGCGTCGCCTCCGGCGAGCCGCTGCCCGACGGTGTGGTGCTCTGGACCCGGCTGGCGGTCAACCCCCTGAGCGCCGACCCCGCCCGGCCGGGTGGCATGGCGCCGCGGGCGGTCGAGGTGAGCTGGCAGCTGGCCGAGGACGAGCGCTTCACGCAGGGCCTGCGTCAGGGGACCGCCCAGGCGTTGCCGGCCTGGGCGCACAGCGTGCACGTCAGGGTGTCCGGGCTCAAGGCGGGCACCGACTACTTCTACCGGTTCAGGACGAGCGGCGGGCAGAGCCCCGTGGGGCGCACCAGGACGGCCGACGACCCGGAGTCGGCCCGGCCGGTGCGGTTCGCGGTGGCCGGCTGCCAGCGCTACGAGCACGGCTTCTACACCGCCTACCGGCACCTGGCGGCCGAGCGGCCGGACGTCGTCTTCCACGTCGGCGACTACATCTACGAGTCCCGCCAGTCGGCCCGCGTCGTGCGACCGCTCGGGCCGCTGCCCGGTGAGACGAGCCGGCTGCACGAATACCGCCAGCGCTACGCCCGCTACAAGACCGACCCCGACCTGCAGGCCGCGCATGCCGCCGCGCCGTGGGTGCCGACCTGGGACGACCACGAGGTGCTCGACAACTACCGGGGCAGGGGGGACGGGTCGGCGGCGTTCCTGAGGCGCCGGGACGCGGCCTACCAGGCGTACTACGAGAACCTGCCGATCCGGGTGCGGCCGCAGGGCGGGAACCTGCAGATGTATCGCAGGCGGACGTACGGGACGGTGGCCGACTTCATGGTGCTCGACGTGCGCCAGCACCGCGACGCCACGACCATGCTCGGCGCCGCGCAGGAGCAGTGGCTGCTCTCGCGGCTGGTCACCAGCCCGGTCAGGTGGCGCCTGCTGGTGCAGCCGCTGTTCTTCGCCCGCCGCTTCGTGCCCGGCCCGGCCCCGAACCTGCGCGGCGACTCCTGGGACGGTCACCAGGCGCAGCGCTCGCGCATCCTGGCGGCGAACGCGCCCGGCCTGGCCGTCTTCAGCGGTGACGTGCACAACGCCTGGGCCGGGGAGCTGAAGGCCGACTTCCTGGACCCGGGCTCGGCCGTCGTCGGGGCCGAGTTCGTGGGCACGTCGATCACCAGCATGCCCCCGGCCACCGACGGTCCCGCCGTGCTGGCCGCCAACCCGCATCTGAAGTTCTTCGACGACCACCGCGGTTACCTGTCGTGCACGGTGAGTGGCGAGGAGCTGCGGGTGGCGTTCCGCGCGGTGGACTTCGTGGACAATCCGGGGGCTCCGGTGCGTACGGTGGCGGAGTTCGTCACCAAGGGGAGCGGGCTGACGTCAGAAAATACCTCTAGCAAATAGGAAACTTTCCTATTAGATTTCGGGGCATGCCCCTGAGCGGTGACCTGCTTCGCCTCGCCGACGCCGTCCTTTTCCCCGGTTTCCCGGGACAGACGCCCCCCGACTGGATCCGACGCCGGCTCGGCGAGGGGCTGGCGGGCGTGGTGCTGTTCTCGCGCAACATCGCCGGCCCGGCCCAGGTGGCCCGGCTGACCGCCGCGCTGCGCGCCGAGAACCCCGCGGTGCTCGTCGGCACCGACGAGGAGTCGGGCGAGGTCACCAGGCTGGAGGTGGCCACCGGCAGCAGTCGCCCTGGCGGGTACGCGCTCGGCGTCGTGGACGACGTGGACCTCACCGAGTCGCTGGCCGCCGACCTCGGCGGGGACCTGGCCAGGGCGGGCATCACGATCGACTTCGCGCCTTCGGCCGACGTGAACTCCAACCCGGACAACCCGGTCATCGGCCTGCGGGCCTTCGGCGCCGAGCCGGAGCTGGTCGCCCGGCATACCAGGGCGTTCGTCCGGGGGCTGCAGTCGGCCGGGGTGGCCGCCTGCGCCAAGCACTTCCCCGGGCACGGGGACACCTCGGTGGACTCCCACCACGGGGTGCCGGTCGTCGCCGAGAGCGGGATCGAGGACGCGTTGCTCCCTTTCCGGGAGGCGATCGCGGAGGGGGTCAAGGCGGTCATGACCGGGCACCTCCTCGTGCCCTCGTACGACGCCGAGCGGCCCGCCACGCTCAGCCCCAAGGTGCTCACCGGGCTGCTCCGGGAGGAGCTCGGGTTCGACGGAATGATCATCACTGACGGCATCGAGATGGCCGCGGTGTCGGAGGCCCACGGGATCGGGGGCGCCTCCGCCCGCGCCATCGCCGCCGGCGCCGACGCGATCTGCGTCGGCGGCGAGCGGGCCGACGAGGCCACCGCGGCCGGGATCCGCGACGCGATCGCGGCGGCGGTGACCGAGGGGCTGCTGCCCGAGGAACGGCTGGCCGACGCCGCTCGCAGGGTCCGCGAGCTGGCCGCGTGGGCCGCCTCCTCGGGCAGCCCGGCTCCCGCGGACGGCGGCATCGGCCTGGCCGCGGCCCGCCGGGCGATCCGCGTCACCCGCCGCTCCGCCACGCCCGTGCTGCCGCTGGAGGCCGCGCCGCACGTGGTGGAGCTGGCCCCCGAGATGAACCTGGCCATCGACAGGAACACCCCGTGGGGCGTCGGCGAGCCCCTGAGCCGCCTGCGCCCCGGAACCGTGGTCACCCGCCTGACGGCCGGGCAGGCCACGGGCTCCGAGCTGGAGCGCCTGATCGGCGGAGCCGCCGGTCACCCGCTGGTCGTGGTGGTCAGGGACGTCCACCGCCACGCCTGGCAGTCGGAGGCCCTGCGGCACCTGCTCAGCGCCCGGCCGGACGCCGTGGTGGTGGAGATGGGCCTGCCCGCCCGCTCGGACCTGGGCGCCCTGCACGTCGCCACGTACGGCTCGGCCAGGGTCTGCGGCCAGGCGGCGGCGGAGTTGCTGACCGGTAGTCTCTGAGACCGTGAACTTCGACGGCGAGGACCTCTCCCGCAAAGCGCTGGCCGACCGGCTCCCGCCCGGCGAGGAGCACGTCTTGCGCGAGTGCGACCTGACGGAGACCGACCTGTGGGGCGCCTCGCTGGCGGGGGCCCGCTTCGAGTCCTGCGTGCTGGACCAGACCGACTTCCGCAGGGCCGACCTCGACGGCGCGGTGTTCGCGGGCGGCGGCGGGATGCGGACCAGGTTCAACGACGCCGACCTCATCGACGCGACCTTCACCGACGTGGACCTGTCGTCGGCCCAGTTCGCCGGGGCACTGCTGACGGACGCCTCGTTCACGGGCTGCCGCATGATCGGCGCCGTCCTGACCGGCTCCCGGGGCACCGGCTTCAGGGTGACCCGCTCCAACCTGACCCTGGCCAACCTGGGGGGTTGCTCGCTGCGCAAGGAGGTCATCGAGGGCGTCCGCTTCGACGACGCGGACCTGTCGGGCTGCGACTTCACCGAGGCCACGCTCAGCGACTGCCGCCTCATCGGCACGCGGCTGCTGCAGACGAAGTTCCACAAGGCGGACCTGCGCGGGGCGGACCTGGGCGAGCCGGACGACGCCAAGCTGCGCGCGTTCGCGGGCGCCATCATCAACCAGACGCAGGCCAACGCCATCCTCGCCGCCCGCGGCATCACCGTTCTCTAGCTGTTACGTCAGAGCGTCAGCAGCGTCTTGCCGGGCACCGCCCGGGCCTCCATGGCCGCGTGGGCGTCGGCCGCCCGCTCCAGGGGGAACGTGCGCCCGATGACCGGCCTGATGCGCCCCGCCGTGGCGGCCGCCAGCGCCCGCTCCGTACGCAGCCGCGCCCCGTCCGGCTCCGACAGGCCGAACAGCTGGTCGAGCCCGATCACCGTCACGCCCCGGCCCGCGGCCTCGGCCGGATCGATCGTCGTGGCCGAACCGCTGGAGGCCCCGTGGACGGAGAAGGTGCCGCCCCGCGCGGTGACCTCGAACGCCGCCCGCCCGATCGGCCCGCCGACCCCGTCGAAGACCACGTCGGGCCCCCGCCCGCCGGTCCCGCGCCGTACGAGGTCCGTCCAGCCGTCGCGGGTGTAGTCGACCACCACCTCGGCCCCCAGCTCCCGCGCCAGCTCCGCCTTCGGCCCGCTCCCCACGGCGGCGACCACCCGCGCCCCGGCGCCCAGCGCGAGCTGCACCAGCAGGCTGCCCAGCCCGCCGGCGGCGGCCTCGACCAGCACCCAGTCGCCCGCGCGGATCCCGGCCCGGTCGACCAGCCCCACCGCCGTGCCGCCGTCGTGCAGCAGGGCCGCCGCCTCCGGCAACCCCAGCCCGTCCGGCACCTCGACGAGCCCGCCCGCCTCGGCCACGGCCAGCTCCGCGTTGCCGCCGCGACCGGAGGCCGTGGAGACCGTCACCCGCCGTCCCTTCCAGTCCGGATCCACGTCCTCGCCCACCGCGACCACCCGCCCGGCCACGCCGCCGCCGGGCACGTAGGGCGGCTCCGGCAGCGGCGGCCCGGGGGTGATCCCGCGCCGCAGCTGCGTCTCCACGAAGTTGATCTCGGCCACCTCGACGCCCACGACGACCTGCCCCGGCCCGGCGACCGGATCCGGCACCTCCGCGGCCACCAGGACCTCCGGCCCGCCGAACCGCGTCACCTGTACTGCTCGCATGCTGGTCTCCCCTCATCGGTGTCGCGACCAGCCTGCTACCTCAATCGGACTTGAGGTCAACTCGGTGATCGGCCGGGCAGGCGGGCCAGGGCCGAGTCCGCCTCCGCGATCACACGCTCGATCAGCTCCCGGCAGGACGGCAGGTCGTCGATCACGCCCACCACCTGCCCGGAGGCCATCACCCCCAGGTCCACCCGCCCCTCCACCATGGCCGCCCGCAGCAGCACCGGCGTGTTCGCCGCCTGGAGCACCTGCGCCCAGGTCAGCTCGCGTCCCCGCCGCATGCGCCGCCCCTCGCGGACCATCGACCGCCACGACAACCCCGACAGCCGCTTGAACCTGGCCCCGTTCACCACGGCCCTGACCAGCCGCGACCGTTCGAGCGAGGCCACGAACGGCGTGCTCAGCACCCGGTGCGGCACCCCGTCCACGTTGGGCGTCACCACCGTCTCGCTCGCCGCCAGGTAGAACTTCTTCACCTCGTCGGGCACCGGCGAGTCGCTGGTCAGCAGGAAACGGGTGCCCATGGCGATCCCGCAGGCCCCGTACGCCAGCGCCGCCACCAGCCCGCGCCCGTCGAAGAACCCCCCGGCCGCGATCACCGGGATGTCCACCGCGTCCACCACCTGCGGCAGCAGCAGCGTGGTGGACACGGGGCCGGTGTGCCCGCCGCCCTCTCCGCCCTGCACGATCACCGCGTCCGCGCCCCAGCCCGCCACCTTCTCCGCGTGCCGGCGCGCACCCACCGACGGGACGGTCAGCACGCCCGCGTCCTTGAGCCGGGCGATCAGCTCCCGGCGCGGCGCCATCGCGAACGACGCCACCCGCACGCCCTCCCTGACCATCACCTCGATCCGCTCGGCCGCGTCGTCGGCGTCGGCGCGGATGTTCACCCCGAAGGGCGCGTCCGTGCGCTCCTTGACCCGCCGGATCGCCGCCGTCATCTCGGGCACCGACATGGTGGCCGCGCCGATCACGCCCAGGCCGCCGGCCGCCGAGGTGGCCGCCGCCAGCCGGGCGCCCGCGACGTATCCCATGCCGGTCTGCACGATGGGATGCCGGCAGCCCACCAGCGCGGTCAGCGCGGTCCTCACGCCGCAACCTCGCGGTCGCGCAGGCGGCCGGGGTCGAGCCGGTCGAGGACGCGGAGCTCCTCGGCGGTCGGCTCCCGTGTCTGGGCGACATTTCCGGAAACGTCGCTCAGCTCGAACCCTGTGGCCGCCACCACGTCGTCCACGCTCACCCCCGGATGCACGGACACCAGCCGCATGCCCCCATCAGGCGAGCCGAAGTCCAGCACGGCCAGATCCGTCACCACCCGCCGCAGCTCGTACGCCCCCCGGTCCGTGCCGAGCCCGCTGACCATGTCCACCTCGGGCACGAACACCCGGGTCGAGTGCCGGGGGATCCAGTAGCTCGTCGGGTCGCACCGCGTGTTCCCCGGCGCCCCGCGCACCCCCAGCAGCTGCGCCTTGGGCCGCGCCCAGTCGCCGACGCAGGAGATGTTCGTGTTGCCGTACCGGTCGATCTGGCTGGCCCCGAGCATGACGTGCCGGCGGCCGTTCAGCACCAGCCACAGGTGCTCGCGGAACGGCAGCCAGCCCTCCACCACCTCCGGCGCCTCCCCAAGGCCGGGCACGTCGCCGGTGAGCAGGCAGGTGCCGTCGTGCGTGAGCAGCTCCGGCTCGAACGTCAGCCGCGCCAGCCGCGCCGCCAGCACCGTGATCGCCCCGCCGATCCCGGCCGCGAGGATCTCCCCGTCGCCCCTGAACGCCTCCGCGCACGCCACCACGCAAACGTCAGCCCTGCTCACGGAACTCCTCCCAGGGGGTCTCCACGTACCGCCGCTGCGCCGCCTCGTCGCGCCCGTAGTCCGGCTCGCACGAGGTGAACCCGGCCCCGCCCGGCGCCTCCACCACGCCGGCCACCATCGACCGGCTGATCAGCAACGACTGCACCGGCCCCTCCTTCAGCAGGTCGGCCGTGTCCACGATCCGCTCGCACGACACGTAGCACCGCCCGGCCGCCTTCGCGTAGAGGTCGTCGAAGTACGGGTCGGGGCCCAGGTACTGCGCGTTCCCCCGGGCGTCGGCCCGGTTCAGGTGGACGAGCGCCACGTCGGTGGTCAGCGCCGGCACCGCCACCAGCTCCTCCCCGTCCCCGTACGGCGACCGCACCGTCCGCAGCTCCGGGTTGACCCGCATGACGTCCGACCCCGTCCCCGCCCGCGTCGGCAGGAACGGCAGCCGGTGCGCGCCCGCCAGCAGCCCGAACATGAACATGCCCTCGTCGTACTCCGTGAACTCGATCTCCCCGGCCTGCCGGGCCTTCCTGAAGTGCGGCTCCAGGGGGATGGAGTCCAGCGTCACGAACGGGGCCACGACCCTGCGCACCTTCCCGGCCGCGCACAACATGCCCACGTCCGGGCCGCCGTACGAGACGACGGTGAGATCGCGGGCGGGGGAGCGGAGGAGGGCCCGGACGAGGGCCATGGGCTTGCGGCGCGAGCCCCACCCGCCGATGCCGATCGTCATCCCGCTCTCCACGGAGGCGGCCACCTGCTCGGCCGTCATCACCTTGCTCGCCGGAACGCCCGCAGGGCCGCCCGCCGGAACGCTCGCCGGAGCCGTCACGTGAACCGCTCCCGGTGCCGGTCGCCGATGCCCAGGAGGTTCAGCTCGAAGGTGAAGCCCTGCTCGAAGCGGTAGCTGCGGTTGACGTCCACCGGGTCGATGCCGTTGAGCGCCTCCTTGGCGCGCCGGATCACGTACGGGTCTTTCGCCGCGATCTGCCCGGCCACCTCCAGCGCCGCGTCCCGCAGCTTGTCGCGCGGCACCACCTCCAGCACCGACCCGAACGCGTGCAGCTCCGCCGCCGTGACGTTCCGGCACGTGTAGACCATGGCCCGCAGCAGATGCTGGGGCACCAGCCGGGCCAGGTGCGTGGCCGCGCCCAGCGCGCCCCGGTCCACCTCGGGCAGCCCGAAGTACGCCTCCTCGCTGGCCACCACCACGTCCGCGTTCCCGGCCAGGCCGACCCCGCCGCCCAGGCAGTGCCCGTGCACGGCCGCGACGACGGGCACCGCGCACTCGTACACGGCCGCGAACGCCGCGTAACACGCCCGGTTGGCCCCGACCAGTGCCGTGAAACCCTCGGTGTCGCGCATCTCCTTGATGTCCACGCCGGCGTTGAACCCGCGCCCCTCGGCCCGCAGCACGACCACCCTGGTCCCGGGGTCGTCCCCGGCCGCGCGCACGGCCCGCGCCAGCTCCTCCCAGTCCCGCACGGCCAACGCGTTCACCGGCGGCACGTCCACGACGACCTCGGCGACGGGCCCGTCCAGCAGCGAGATCCCCATTACCCTCCTCGCTCCACCTAACGCTTGCTTGGTACGGTAGCACCCGTGACCGTGACTTTCGACTACGCGGGCAAGGCCGTCCTGGTGACCGGCGGCACCAGGGGAATCGGCGCCGGGATCGCCGCCGCCTTCCGCGCGGCGGGCGCCGAGGTCACCGTCTGCGCCCGTACCCGGCCCGAGTCCGTCCCGGACCGGTTCGTGCAGGCCGACGTGCGGGTTCCCGAGGACGTCGACCGGCTGATCTCCGGGTTCGACCGGCTCGACGTGGTGGTCAACAACGCCGGCGGTTCGCCGCCCGCGCCCCTGGAGGGCACCTCGCCGCGGCTGCACGCCCGCGTCATCGAGCTCAACCTGACGGCGCCGCTGCTGGTCTCGCAGCGTGCGTACCCGCTGCTCGCCGCCGTCGGCGGGGCGGTCGTGATGATCGGCAGCGCGAGCGGCGCCCGTCCCTCGCCCGGCACCGCCGCCTACGGCGCCGCCAAGGCCGGCCTGCACCACCTGGCCCGCTGCCTGGCCGCCGAGTGGGCGCCCCTGGTACGGGTCAACACGGTTGTGGTGGGCCTGGCCGCCACCCAGGACGCCTCCGGCGCGAGCCCGGCCGCCACGCGGGACGCCGCCGACCACTACGGCGGCCGGGCGGATCTGGACGGCAGGGCCATTCCGGCCGGCCGGATGGCCACGCCCGCCGACGTGGCGCAGGCGTGCCTGTGGCTGGCCGCGCCCGGCTACGTGACCGGCGCGGAGGTACGGGTGGACGGCGGCGGCGAGATCCCCGCCTGGCGACACCTAGTTTCCGGCGACATTTCCTGATATCTCTGCTTGATCCTTCCGGGAGGTCTGTGTGGGAATCTGTGCCGGCCGCGTGGTGGTCGTGACGGGTGCCGGTCGCGGCATCGGCAGGGAGCACGCCCTGGAGTTCGCCCGGCAGGGCGCCCGCGTGGTGGTGAACGACCTCGGCACCGGCCCCGGCGGCGAGGGCCTCTCGGCCGGGCCCGCGCTGGCCGTGGCCGAGGAGATCGACCGGCTCGGCGGGCAGGCGGTGGCCAGCAGCGACGACGTGGCCGACTGGGACGGGGCCGCGCGGCTGGTCAAGACCGCCGTGAGCGCGTTCGGCCGGCTGGACGTGCTGGTCAACAACGCGGGCTTCGTACGGGACCGGATGCTGGTCTCGATGACCGAGCAGGAGTGGGACGACGTCGTACGCGTCCACCTCAAAGGCCACTTCCTCCCGCTGCGGCACGCGGCGGCGTACTGGCGGGAGCGGGCCAAGGCCGGCGACCGGGTCAGCGGACGGGTGATCAACACCTCGTCCGGCGCGGGCCTGATGGGCAGCGTCGGCCAGGGGAACTACGCGGCGGCCAAGGCGGGCATCGCCGCGCTGACCCAGGTGGCCGCCGCCGAACTGGCCAGGTACGGCGTCACGGTGAACGCCATCGCCCCCGCCGCCCGCACCCGCATGACGGAGGAGGTGTTCACCACGGTCATGGCCAGGCCGGAGTCCGGCTTCGACCCCATGGACCCCGCGAACGTGGCCCCCCTCGTCGTCTGGCTCGGGTCCGAGGAGTCGGCCCACGTGACGGGGCGGGTGTTCGAGGTGGAGGGCGGCGCGATCTCCGTGGCCACCGGCTGGCACCACGGCCCGCGCGTGGACCGCGGCGCCCGCTGGGACCCGGCGGCCGTCGGCGAGGCCGTCACCACCCTCCTGGCCACCGCCCCACCCCCGGAGCCGGTCTACGGCGCGCCCCCCGGGTGACGGCAGCGACCGGACGGTCGCGTCCGGAGAGCGGCGGTCAGAGGGTTGCGGGTCGGGGTGCGGCGGTCGGAGTGCGGCGGCCAGATGGCAGTGGTCGGAGGGTGGCGGCCGGAGGGCGTCGGCGATCGGGTCCCTCAGCGCATGGCGGAGCGGGCGGTGGGGCGCAGGCGGAGCCGGACCGGGGCGGCGGTGAGGCGGGACTTCAGCATCGGCAGCTCCACCTCCCGCTCCTCCTCCGGCGTGTCGAACCGGGCGAACCACACGAACACGTTCTCCCCGGTCCGTACGGGCAACCGCGGATAGGTGTTCTCCGCGTGCTCGGTCTCCAGGCAGGCGACCGGCGGCACCCCGGCCTCGGCCAGCGCCGGCGCGACCTCCCGCGCGAAGAAGCCGGCGAAGCCGTCCTCGACGTGGTAGATCGTGGCGACGTACAGGGACGGCGGCGGCTCCCCGGCGCCCACCGGCGGCCGCTCCCAGGAGGGCGGCTCCGGCCCCACGGGGTGCAGCAGCAGCACGTCGTCGGAGTCGATCATCGTGGCGTTGGCCTCGTCACGGTGAGTGAGCCACACCGGCCCGCCGTAGAAGGCCTCCAGTGACGCCCGCCGGGAGGGCATGTCGGGAAAGGCCCGCAGCCAGGGGAACGTGTCGGGCTCGCCGGCCTCCCGGAAGGAGCCGGTGACGCGCATGCCCGTGGCCTCCTGCGCCTCGATGAACTCCCGCTCGAACAGCGAGATCAGGGTGTCCCGCCGTCCCGGGCGCATCGTGTAGCGCCGCAACTCGTAGATCATGCCAGGGACGTTAGGCCCGGGTCACTGACACCTCATGTCAGCGTCCGCTCCGAACAATATTCTGATCACTGAGAGCTACCGTAAAGCAACGGAGAGTTATATGGTGGGGCTGACCTTGATCCCCTGAGGTCAGCGAAGGTCAAAAAGGGGTGGTGGTGCGCTCGAGGGCCCTGGCGAGCCGCCGTCCTGAAGGGCTTCCCACTGGCGAAGGAGCAGACGTGATCAGAAGGGTGTGCGCAGCCGCGGTCGTACTGGCAGCGATCGCCGGCGGCGCACTACTTGCAGTCCCCGCTCACGCTGACGACGACTGGGCCGGCCCGTGGACTGGTGACGACTGGTCCGCCAACCGGAGCAGCAACAGCGATTCGTCCCAGTCAGGAAACAACTTCGGTGACGTCCTCGCCGGCAACCGCGGCGACGGACACTCCACCAACGTCAACAACGTCAACGGCATCGCGTCGACCGCCACCAACGGCGGGATCACGGTGACGTACATCTTCCACTGACCGGCTGACGTCCGGAAGAACAGCACTCCGAAAGGACCTCGACATGATCAAGAAGCTCTGTGTGACCGGCGCCATCGTCGCCGCCGCAGCCGGTGTGACCCTGGTGTCGGCCCCCGCGTACGCCGACACCAACGCGGGCAACTCCAGCTCGAACAACGACTCCTCGCAGTCGGGCAACAACTTCGGCAACGTCGTCAACGCCAACGTGAGCGGCCATGGCGCGACCGGGGTCAACAACGTCAACGGCAACACGGTGACCGCCAGCAACGGCAGTGACGTGGTCGTCGACGACGTGCACGACTGATCGGGCGGGCCGCGCCGCGCGGCGCCAGAACGCGGCGCGCCCCGGATCGTGCGCGAGCCGGGTCCGATATGGCCCGGCTCGCGGCGTAATAGCATCCGTGGGTGACTATCTGTGCTTATGCCACTTTTGCGGAACCTCATGGCGACGACGAGCGTGACCTGGTGCTGGCCGCCTGGCGGGAGGCCGGCATCGAGGGGCGCGTCGAGCGCTGGGACGACCCGGCGGTCGACTGGAGATCGTACGACGCCGTGGTGGTCCGCTCCGTCTGGGACTACATCCTCAGGCGGGAGGAGTTCCTCGCGTGGGCACGGGGCGTGGAGTCGGTCACGAGGCTGCTGAACCCGTACGCCGTGCTGGAGTCCAACACCGACAAGACCTACCTGCGGGACCTCGGCGTGCCGACCGTCCCCACGCACTGGTCGTCGCAGGACCTGCCGGACTGGCCCGAATACGTCGTCAAGCCCACCGTCTCCGGCGGGGCCCGCGACACTACCAGGACCGCCGACCGCGCCGAGGCGGCGAGGCTGGCCGCGGCGCTGGAGGCCAAGGGGCACACGCCGATGGTGCAGCCGTACCTCGACATGGTCGAGTCGGAGGGCGAGACCTCGCTGCTGTACTTCAACGGCCGTCTCAGCCACGCCGTCCGCCGCAACCCCATGCTCGTCCCCGGGATGACGATCGACGACAACGCGCGGGCCCAGCTCCGCACACCAGCCCCGGACCAGGTCGAACTCGCCGAGAAGGTGCTCACCGCCGTACCCCATGTCCTTCTCTATGCCAGGGTCGACCTGGTCCGGCTTTCCGACGGCACACCCGCCGTCATCGAGCTGGAGCTGACCGAGCCCTACCTCTTCCTGGGCCACGAGCCGTCCGCGGCGGCGAGTTTCGCCAAGGCGCTGACCGAGCTGCTCTGATCAACAGGAGATCCCGCCGTCCACCGGGATGACCGTGCCGGTGAGGTACGCCCCCGCCCGCGACGACAGGAAGATCGCCGCGCCCGCCATGTCCTCGGGCCGTCCGATGCGGCCCAGCGGGACGTTCGAGGCGATGGCCTCGCGGGTGGCGGGGTCGTCGAGCGCGAACGCCATCATCTTCGAGTCGAAGGGCCCGGGGGCGATGGCGTTGACCGTGATGTGCTCCTTCGCCAGCTGCTTGGCCAGGTGCCGGGTCAGCATGTGCACGGCGGACTTCGTCGAGGAGTAGGCGTAGCTCTCCAGCGCGGGCACCTTGATGCCGTCGATCGAGCCCACGTTGATCACCCGGGCCGGGTCGTCCGCGCTCGCCGCCTCCCTGAGCCGGGGCAGGAACCTCTGGGTCAGGTAGAAGACACCTTTGACGTTGATGTTCCAGAGCTTGTCGAAGGCCGACTCCGGATACTCCTCCAGGGGCGCGCCCCAGGTCGCCCCCGCGTTGTTCACCAGCACGTGCAGCGGCCCGTCCACCGCCGACACCAGCCGCTCCAGCCCCTCGGGCGTGGACAGGTCGGCCGGCACGGCGAAGCAGCCCAGCTCGGCGGCGGTCTTCTCGACCTCGGCCGCCTTGCGGGCGGAGATGTAGACGGTCGCTCCGGCCTCCATGAACCCGGCGGCGATCATGCGCCCGATGCCCCGCGAACCGCCGGTCACGACGACGGTCTTGCCTTCCACTGAGAACAGAGTCATGTTCTGGGAGCATGCCATACCGAACGGTCGGTTGCCAGAACTCCTAGAAGCCCTCGTCCTTGACCCAGAGCCGCAGCAGCCCCCTGAAGTGCTCGACGAACATCTCCCGCTCATGCGGTTGGTACGTCGCGAGCACCGTCTCCACCAGCAGCCGGTCGAACTCCGGCCCGGCCACCCACTCCAGCGTCAGCTCGTCGAGGCGCCCCAGGTGCCGCGCGCAGAAGTCGTGGTAGCGCTCGGTCTCGAAGTAGTCGTCCGCCAGCCGCCGGTATCGCGCCAGCCGCTCCTCGTAGCTCCCCTCGACGGAGAAGTAGTCGTGCGTCTCCAGGTCGATCCGGGGCCGCCGCCGGGTGGCCACGCAGAACACGCTCCACTTCACCAGCGTCTTGATCGCCCAGGGGAAGTAGTAGTGCAGGCTGGTCAGCGCCACGTCCGGGCAGGCGTTGGCGTAGTCGATGGGATGCACGTCCGTGCCCTTGACCAGCGTCTCGCAGGAGTTGAACTCCCACCGGAAGAACGCGTTCACCAGCCGCCCGATCGTGACGACCTCGTCCCCGACGGACGGCGACAGGAACTCGTGGTCCACGACGTAGCGGGCGTGCATCGGCTCCTCGGGCCGGAACCGCATCACCATCGTCTCCGCCCCGATGGACAACGACCTGGCGAACGCGTCGTAGCCCTGGACGGCCTGCTGGAGGTGCATGAGCATCTCGCCGCTCTCGTCGTAGGCCCGGTGCAACTCCTCCCGGTCGCGCACCAGGGACACGCCCCGCCAGGCCCCGCCGTCGTACGGCTTCATGAACAGCGGGTAGCCGATGCCCTCGGCGACCTCGTCCAGGTCGAAGGGCTCGTTGTAGCGGGCGGCGGTGTAGGCGTACCGGGCGTTGTCGAGCGGGTTCTTGTACGGCACCAGCACCGTCTCCGGCACCTTGAGCCCGAGCCGCATCATCGCGCAGTACGCGGTGTGCTTCTCCATCGACTGGAACGTGAACGGGCTATTGAGCAGGTAGACGTCGTCCATCATGGAGATCTTCTTGAGCCACTCGCGCGGGTGGTAGTACCAGTACGCCAGCCGGTCGATCACCAGCTCGTGACGCGGCTTGGCCCGCAGGTCGAACGGCTCGATCGTGAGCCGCTCGACGTCGAACGAGCCCACCCCCTCGATCGGCCCCAGCCGGCGCAGCAGGGTCTCGTACGCCGACGGCCAGTCCTCCTCCGTTCCCAGCAGCAGCCCGATCAGATGTCGCACAACGTGCCTCCTGCCTACCGCCCGCGCGGCGGTCGCAGGGAGATCACACGCCCGGGAGACGGCCGTTGCGGAACAGATCGACGAACCTTCGATGGTCTTCCCGGGCCTGTGCCCCATAACGGTGGGCAAAATCCACCAGCATCCCGATAAATCCGGACCTGTCGTTGCCGATCACCGCCACGATCGCCTCCTCCGTCGAGAAGTCCACGAGGTCGTGGCTGGACTCGTCGTCGGCGACCGAGTGCATGCGCGCCACCGCCCGCCCCAGGTCCTGCACGATCGAGCGCAGCTCGTCCGGCTCGTTGACGTCGTCCCAGTCCAGGTCGGCCGAGTACGGCGACACCTCGGCCACCAGCTGCCCCACCCCGTCGAGCGCGGTGTAGCCCAGCCAGGGATCGGCGTAGGCCTGCAGCGCCCGCTGCGACTCGGCCGTGCGGTGCCCCTGGTGCAGGAAGTAGGAGGCCACCTTCTCGTCGGTGATGTGCCGGGCCACCGCCGGCACCGCGGCCTGCTTCATGTACAGGATGACGTCGTTCTCCAGGGCCTGCGAGCGCCCTTCGAGCAGCAGGTTGTAGGAGGGCAGCCCGGCCGACCCGATGCCCACGCCCTTGCGCAGCGCCACGTCCTTGATCACGTGCTCGACGGGGTTGACCGTCACGGGCAGCGTGGCCAGGTAACCCTCGAACGCCGCCAGCACGGCCCGCCTGGTCGCCGCGTCCACGGGCTCGCGCCCCTCCATGAGCGCGAAGCGCCGGTCGTAGTCGTCGACCACGGTCTCCACGTCCAGCAGCGCCACGCGGGTGCTGAGTCGGGCGCGCTGGAGCACCCGGTGCAGCACGCCGCTGGTGGTGTCGAGGGTGAGCGCGCCGATGGCGTCGTCCCCGCCCGCGGCGATGGCGGCCAGCTCGACCAGGTACGCGCCGGCGAAGTCGGTCACGAGCATGCTGATGGAGTCATCGGACAGCGCCTTGGCGTATCCGAGCAGGGCCACGCTGCCGGCGAACCGCTTGAGATCCCAGACGTACGGCCCCACGTACGCCTCGTCGAAGTCGTTGACGTTGAAGACCAGGACGCCGGAGGCGTTCATGTACGTGCCGAAGTTCTCCGCGTGCAGGTCGCCGTGGATCCACACCCTGCTGGTCGGCCCGTCGAGGTAGGACTGGTCGGCGAAGCCGGCGGTCATGTCCGCGTAGAACAGGCAGGCGCTGCCCCGGTAGAAGGCGAACGGCGAGGCCGCCATCTTCCGGAACTTCCGCCTGAAAGCGGCGGGGTCTCGCTTGATCGATTCGCCGAACTCCGTCATGAGGACATCGAGCAGGAAGGAGGAGCGTGTGCCCATGCTCCGGACACTAGATCCGGATCCTCCGACCGCATACCCCGATCTTTCCCTGACGGGGTCCGGTCAGGCCGCGCGAGCCCGCGGCAGGCCGCGCAACCCCGCGCCGACGAGCACCAGGGACAGGGCGCCGAGCAGCACGCACTGCGCGCCGGCCGTCGTCCACTGGGGACCCTCGGGGAGGTTGACGAGCATCGGCAGCCGGGCCGCCAGCACCAGCAGCCCCGCGACCGCCAGCGCGAGCGCCCAGGACGGGGAGCGCCGCCGGGCCAGCACGACCACCGAGGCCACCGCCCACACCGGCACCGTCGTGCCCAGGTCCAGCCACAGGTAGAGCCACTCGGCGTCCTGCGGCCGCAGCCGGACCACCAGCCACGCGGTGCCCAGCAGCGCCAGGCCGGCGGCCGGCGGCGTGAGGGCGAGCGGCCACGGCCGCCGCCACGGCGTGACGTCGCTGTGGAAGCCCAGCAGCAACGCGATCACCGGCACCGCCACGAACACCAGGTTGGCCGCCTCCGCCGGCGGCCGGGGCCCGGCCAGGAACGCCGGGATCACGAAGTAGGCCACCGTCGGCGCGGCGCCGAGCAGGGCCGTGACCTTCGCCAGGAGGACGTGCCCTCGCATGATCGCCACGAACGCGACGGCCCAGCAGACGGCCGCCGCGGCGACGCCGATCGACAGCAGCCGGTCGGCCGAGCCGGGCGCGCCCATCAGGACGAGCTCGGGGCCGAACACGAGCGCGCGGATCAGGTCGGCCGCCACGAAGACGGAGCCCGTGCTCTGGTAGGCCAGCCCGAACAGCGCGACGAGCCGGACGGTCTCACCCCAGGCCACGAAACGGGCGGGCGCGCCCGCGCCGCCGAGCCGCACCCGCACGGACAGGGCCAGCACGCTGGCGATCTCGCCCCAGCGGGGGCGCGCGTTCGCCTCGTCCGGCGGGTCGCCCGCCGACTCCAGGAACGCGTCCACCATCTCCTCCTCGCGCCCGGCGCGGTAGGAGGCGGGCAGCAGCCGCAGCACGGACCGGTAACGCAGCTCCAGCAGGCTCACGCGGCACCCCCGGGGCGAAGCGACGCGGCGATCCTCGCAAGGAGGGACGCGGCGATGCTCGCGAGGAGGGATGCGGCGGCGCCGCCGGCGGCTCTGGCGCGCAGGCGTGCGGTGGCGGCACTGGCGGCGGCGGCCATCCGGGTGGCCTCCTCCTGGAGCGCGCGGGCGCCCTCGTCGGTCAGCCGGTAGTAGCGCCGCAGCCGCCCCTGCTGCGCCTCCTCGCGGTCGAGCACCACCAGCCCGGCGGCCGAGAGCCGGTCGAGCACGCCGTAGAGCGTGCCGATCTTGAGCTGCACGCGCCCCTCGGACAGCCGATCGACCTCCTGGACGATCCCGTAACCGTGCCGCGGCTCGTCCACCAGCGCGGTCAACGCCAGGAACATGGGCTCCGTTATATTCACCCTTCCACGATATCTTGTCTCGCAAGATATCGTCAGGGGTGCTGCGAGGAAACCGACACCACTTCGCCGGTCATGTAGGAGGAGTAGTCGCTGGCCAGGAAGACGATCACGTTCGCCACCTCCCACGGCTCCGCGGACCGCCCGAACGCCTCCTTGGCCGCCAGCTCGGCCAGCACCTCCTCGCTGGTCACCTTCGCCAGGAACGGATGCAGGGCCAGCGAGGGCGCCACCGCGTTCACGCGTACGCCGTGCTCGGCCGCCTCCAGCGCGACGCACCTGGTCAGCGCCATCACGCCCGCCTTGGCCGCCGCGTAGTGCGCCTGCCCGCGCTGGGCCCGCCAGCCGATCACGGAGGCGTTGTTGACGATGACGCCGGAGCCCTGGGCGATCATGTGCTGGAGCGCGGCCCTGGTGCAGCGCATGGTGCCGTTGAGGGTGACGTCGATGACCGCGAACCACTGCTCGTCGGACATCTCGGCGAGCGGGGCCGTACCGCCGAGGCCGGCGTTGTTGACCACCACGTCCAGCCGGCCGTGCGCCTCCACCACCGCGTCGAACAGCGCCAGCACCTGCGGCTCCGACGTCACGTCGCACGGGACGGCGAGCGGCTTGACGCCCGTGAGCTCGGTCAGCGCGTCGGCGGCGGCGGCCAGGCGGCGCTCGTGCCGGTCCGAGACGACGATGGTCGCCCCCTCCTCGGCGCAGCGCTTGGCCGTGGCGTAGCCGATGCCCGCGCCGGCGGCCGCCGTGACCAGGGTGACCTTGCCGTCGAGCAGGCCGTGCGCCTTCGGGTAGGGCGGTGACATGGGCTGCTCCAATCAGCGGGGGAGTCCCAGGGTGCGCTCCGCGATGATGTTGCGCTGGATCTCGCTCGAACCGGCATAGATCGTGTCGGCCCGGCTGAACAGGTAGAGCCGCTGCAGGTCGTTGAGCCCGCCGGGCTCGTGCACGAGCCCGGCCCGGCCCTGTACGGCCTGCGCCAGCTCGCCCAGCCTGCGGTGCCACTCCGACCAGTACAGCTTCGCGATCGACACCTCGGGACCCGGATCGGGGCGCAACATCCTGAGGGCGTTGAGCCGCATGATCTCCAGCTCCAGCCAGGCCCGCACGATCCGGTCGCGCAGCACGGGGTCGCCGGCCGCGCCCGTCCGCTTCGCCGTCTCGATGACGGCGGCCAGCTCCCGCCTGAACCCGATCTGCTGCCCCAGCGTGGACGCCCCGCGCTCGTAGCCCAGCGTGGCCATGGCGACCCGCCAGCCGTCGCCGGGCGCGCCGAGGATGTTGCCCGCCGCCGTCCGCGCCCCGTCGAAGAACACCTCGTTGAACTCCGAGGTCCCGGTGAGCTGCACGATCGGCCGGACCTCGACGCCGGGCCCGCCCATGGGGACCAGCAGGTACGACAGCCCGCGATGCCGTACGGAGCCCTCCTCCGTACGGCACAGGACGAAGCACCAGTCGGCCACGTGGGCCAGCGAGGTCCACACCTTCTGGCCGGTGACCACCCACTCGCCGTCTTCGAGCCGGGCCCGCGTCTGGACGTTCGCCAGGTCGGATCCGGCCTCGGGCTCGGAGTAGCCCTGGCACCACAGCTCCTCCCCGCGCTGGATCGGGGGCAGGAAGCGGTCCTTCTGCTCGTCGGTGCCGAATTCGAGGATGGTCGGGCCGATCAGGCCCTCGCCGATGTGGCCCACCCGGGCGGGGGCGTCGGCCCTGGCGTACTCCTCGTGGAAGGCGACCTGGTCCTCCAGGGAGGCGGCGCGGCCGCCGTACCGCTCGGGCCAGGCCAGGCACGTCCAGCCGCTCTTGCCGAGGTGGCGCTCCCACGCCAGCCGCAGCTCGTAACCCTCGTGCTCGCGACCGGGACCGCCGAGCCCCCTGGCGTGGGCGAACTCTCCGGTGAGGTTCGCCTCCAGCCAGGTCCGCGCCTCCTCACGAAGGCTCAAAGAATCCCCCGTAGCCGCCGCGGAAGAAGACCAGCGGCCCGCCGTCCGCGTGCGTGTCCAGCTGCAGCACCCGGGCCACCACGATCATGTGGTCGCCGGCCAGGTGCTCGGCCTCGACCGCGCAGTCGAGCCAGGCCAGCGCGCCTTCGAGCACCGGGTTGCCGCCGGGTGAGCCGGTCCACTCCAGGCCGGCGAACTTGTCGCCGCCCTTGCTCGCCATCTGCGCGCAGACGGCCTGCTGGTTCTCGGCCAGCACGTTCACGGTGATGACCTTGGCGCCGCGCACCCGGGGCCAGCTCGTGCTCGTGTGCGCCACGCAGAACGCGACCAGGGGCGGGTTGAGCGAGACGGAGGTGAAGGAGTTGGCCGCCAGGCCGCACGGCTGACCGGTCGCCGGGTCCACGGCCGTGATCGCCACCACCCCGGTGGCGAACCTGCCGAGCACCTGCCGGAAGCGGCGGCTGTCGAGGTGGCCGTTCGGGCTGTGCTGGGATGGGCCCGTCGGCATGGCGGCTCCGTTGCGAATCCTGCGCTGTGGGGGCGTCGGAAGGCCGCGACAGCCGTCCGGCGCTATGAGCCGGGCAGCGTGTGTGCTCATGGTCCGCCTCCTAGTCCACCGACTGCGCCTATCTTACCAAGCGCTTGCTTGGACGGTAGGCGCAACCGGAAAAAGCTGTCAAGTCGAGCCTCCGGACCTGCATTGACAGGGGCGAAAGAGGCTGCCTACCGTGACGAGTGTGCCCAAGCGCTTGCTTGATTTCCGTGACCGCACCGCCATCGCCGGGGTCGGCTACACCCCCTTCACCAAGGACTCCGGGGTCAGCACCCTGACGCTGGCCTGCCGCGCCGTGCTCGCCGCCCTTGAGGACGCGGGCCTGACGGCGGACGACGTGGACGGCCTGGCCACGCACCGGGTGGGCGACTCCGCCCCGCCCACCCTGGTCGGCCCGGCGCTGGGGCTGACGGACCTCGCCTGGCACCTGGACCAGTTCGGCGGCGGCAGCGTCTCCCATGCGGTCGTCGGCCAGGCCGCGCTGGCGGTGGCGGCCGGGATGGCCGAGACCGTCGTCTGCTACCGGGCCATCAACGCCCGCTCCGAGTTCCGCATGGGCGGGACGGGCCGGGGCGTGCCGGTCAGCCCCGAGGTGCAGTACCAGGCCCCGTACGGGTACGTGGCGCCGCCCCAGCAGTACGCCATGTACGCCCGCGCCCACATGCTCCGGTACGGCACCAAGGCGGAGCACTTCGGCCACCTGGCGGTCACCCAGCGCGCCAACGCGGCCAAGAACCCGCGCGCCCTCATGCGCGCCCCCATCACGCTCGACGACTACCTGGCCAGCCGGTGGATCGCCGAGCCGTTCCGCCTCCTGGACTGCTGCCTGGAGACCGACGGGGCGTGCGCCGTCGTCGTCACCACGGCCGAGCGCGCCCGCTCGCTGCGCCGCCCGCCCGTCCTCATCTCCGCCGCGGCCTGGGGCGGGGGCAGCTCCCACCTGTCGGGGCCGGCCACCGATCCCACGGTGACCGCGGCCGCCGCCCTGGCCCCGCGCCTGTACGCGCAGGCCGGGCTCGGGCCGGGCGACATCGACGTGGCCGAGCTCTACGACTGCTTCACGTACTCGGTGATCGTCCAGCTGGAGGACTACGGCTTCTGCGCCAAGGGGGAGGGCGGCCCGTACGTGGCCTCGGGCGCCACCTCCCTGGACGGCGCGCTCCCGGTCAACACGCACGGGGGCTTCCTGTCCGAGGGTTACGTCCACGGCATCAACCACATAGCCGAGGCGGTGTCCCAGCTCAGGGGCGACGCGGGGGATCGCCAGGCGCCGGGGGCCGAGGTGGCGCTGTCGACCGCCCAGCCCGGCTACATCCTGCCCGCCACTTCGGCCCTGATCCTGAGGAGGCCGTGATGGCCGCGTACCGTCCCGAGCCCGACCGCGACTCCCGGCCGTGGTGGGAGCGGGTCGCCCGGCGGGAGTTCGCGGTGCAGGAGTGCGGCACCTGCGGCAGGCTGCGGTTCCCGCCGCGGGCGTTCTGCCCGGAGTGCCGTACGGAGGTGTGGCGTTGGCGCGAGGCGGCGCCCGAGGGGACGGTGGAGAGCTGGATCGTCAGCCACCAACCGTTCGTCCCGGGGGCACGCGATCCATACCTAGTGGTAATGGTCCGTTTGGCGGCGGTGCCGGGGTGTCTGGTGTACGGCAACTGGCGCGGGGAGCGGGATCCGGTCTACGGGGAACGGGTGCGCGTCTCGTACACCGAGGTCAGAGACGGGTTGACTCTTGTCGACTGGATGCCCGAAACCAGCGGCTCCCTCCAGGACGGCGAAAATCCTCCCGCAAGTTGACCTTGCTCCAGAAATTGGATTGGTACCGGAAAATCCCACCAGTCCCACCATCCCGAAAGCTGCCCCCACGTTGGGCTCCGAGGGTTGATGATGAGGCAGTAGGCGTCGTCAGCGTGGACGGCTCGGACTTGGTGGCAGACGTGATCGAAACGGACTCGGTGGCGAACGTGACCACACGGTCACGCGACACGATCCTGCCTGCCTGCCGCCCCGGCCCCTGGCCGTCGCGCTCCGGAACCCGGGTCAGCCGCCCCGGGATCCGGGGGCGGGCGGCCCGTGCGCCGCCGGGAGAAACAACAAAGCCCCCATCGGGAGATGGAGGCGTAGATCGTGGTCGGTCCCTCGGAGGAAAGCGCGCCCTGGCGGGCGTGGGGGACCCGCCAGGACGCGCTTCCTGCCCCGTGTGTGACGGCGCCAGGACTCCGGCGAGGGATGGAGTCCTAGACCGTTGGCTCACACACGGAGTCGATGGGGGAGCGTGAAGGTCCCTGCTGCCGGCAACGTGTGGTGATGCGTCGAGCTGCACCGACCGGGTCATCGAAGCGATGCGTGACGGGGGCGCCACCCTCCTTGTTCCAGACAAAGGATCCGTCTTCGCACCGCACGGTCAGCTCAGTCAACACCGATAGCACGGACAAGCCGTTGCCATCGCTCTGACAGGTGTGGGTTGACCCCTGGTGGTGCAACACGTAACGCAGTAAACGTGTTGCTTCACATGGGTCATGCCAGGGCAGGTATGGCGTACCCGTGCGGACCGGCAACACTGGCCTTCACCCCCTCACCGGCCTTTAGATGGATTTGTACCAACGAATGGATGATGGGCCGGTCGAGGCGGTTCGGTCAAGGGGTTGTGGCCTGCTAGAACCAGATCGTCTAAATTGTTGGAACAAAAGGGGTGAAAGTGGCAAGGTCGGTGCTGTATCAGCAGGTGGCTTCGGAGTTGCGACGAGCCATCTACTCGGGTGTCCTCGGCCCCGGGGCACAGCTGCCGACCGAGGCGCAGCTCATGGAAGACCATGGGGTGAGCAGAAACACCGTACGACTGGCCCTTGGGGAACTCGTCAACGAGGGACTCGTCACGCGCACGCCACGGCGCGGAACGGTGGTCAGAGACCGTAGACCCCTGCTGATCTATCCGCAGCGGGAACTCGAGCCGCAACCCAGAGGGGAACTGCGGGAAGCCTTCGCCTATGCCGTGGCGCAGGAAGGCCGCGCGCCAAGCCAGTACATCGAGGTGCTGACGGTGTCTCCCGTCGAGGAGATCGCCAGCAGGCTGGAGTTGGCGGATGGGGAGTTGGCGGTGGTGAGACGCCGTCTGCGTTTCGTGGACGGCCAGCCGTACAACACCAACGATTCCTACTTTCCCCGTGACATGGTCGCGGATTCCGAGATCGCCAGGCCCGGTGACATCGCGCGAGGGGCGAACCGGGTGCTGGAGGAGTTGGGCCATGCCCAGGTGCGCGTCGTGGACGACATCTGGGCCCGCATGCCCAACCAGGAGGAGGCCGAGCGCCTCCAGCTCGAGCTCGGCACGCCAGTAATGGTCTATGTCCGAGTGGGTTACGACGGGGCCGACATGCCAGTCCGTGTCGCCGTGTCGGTGTTGCCAGCCGACAAACATCTGATCAGGTACGAGCTCGATCGCCGCTGACGAGCTCGGGGTGAAGGGGTGATCCCGCCGGCCGGGCGCAGCGAGAAATAGCCGCCTCGCTGGCCTGGGGGAGTCGTGCATACTCCCCTAAATCGCCATTTATCCATATATATCGGGTTGAGGCCCCGATTCGCCCCTATGCGACATTGCGTCATCACGCTATGCAGCATGGCGGACACCCCATGCAACGAAGGGTTGTATTATGCACACAAACACCCTCCTTCATCCGCTCTCACTCCGTAGAGCGGAACCAGCGGACCTTCCCGGCGTACTCACGCTGCTCGCCGACACCGCCGAGTGGCTCTATGCGCAGGGAGTGCGGCAATGGCCCCGCGGAGGTTTCGGTCCCGAGCGGATCGAGCCGCTCATCGACGAGCGGGTGCTGTACCTGCTGGACGACGAGCTCAGATATCTCGACCCCGACGAATCGGCCCCGCCGGTGGCGACCATAGCCCTCGACGATCACGCGGACCCGGAGTTCTGGACTCCGGCCGACGACCCGGGGGCGGCGCTCTACATCCACAAGCTGGCCGTCGCCCGTCCCTGGTCGGGCAGCGGTCTCGGGGACGCCCTCCTGGACTGGGCCTGCGCGTCGGCCTACGCGGCGGGTCTGCCCTGGCTGCGCCTGGACTGCGCCAAGGACAATCCCCGGCTGCAGGACTACTACCGGACTCGCGGCTTCCGCCACGTCCGTACGGTGGACCTGCCCCACCGGTCGTCCGGGGCGCTCTTCCAGCGCCGCTCGGAGGACGTGCCGATCACGGTCTTCCGTGACCTGACCCTCGCCGAGCTCATCAGCGCCTGATCACCCCCCTTCCGACGGCCCGGCCCCGGTTCCGGCGGCCGGGCCGTCCCATGTCGCGCGCTCCCGTACCGGCTTGCTGACGATTGCCAAAAGCCGTGATGAGCGGTGTGCTGCCTTCCGGAAAGCTGACGCCGGAGAGTCCCTGCACACTCACTACGAACCGGGGCCGCGGAGCAACTGAGTACGCCCTACTCATGTGCCGCGCCCACCCGCCCCGCACCCTGTAGGCCCGGACAGCACCGACACAGGGGAGCGGGAGATGGGCAACTGGGCGCGATGGGGCAGGGCACTGGTCGCCGCCGTGCTGGCGGCGGCGGGCCTGGCGGCCTTACCGAGCGGGTACGGCGGAGCGCCGGCGGCCGAGGCGCGGGCCGGCGCCCCGGCCACGCAGGAGGTGACCCTGCGCATCATGTCGGTCGAGTGCGCCTCGGCCTGCGACGCCACCGGGATCGAGAGCACGGGCATGGGCAAGCCCGACTTCTTCGCGGAGCTGTTCATCGGCTCGGCGTCGAAGACCACTCCCATCGTGGAGAACACGGCCCAGGTGTTCGTCCCGGAGGGCTGGACGCTGACGGCCCCGGTGTCCACCTCCCTGCCGTCGGTGGAGCTCGCCGTCCGCATCCTGGAGGACGATCCGCCCTCCGACCCCAACGGCGACGACGTGGCCGACGCCTCGCGCAGGAGCGGCGACACGGCGGCCCGCTTCACGCTCGACCTGGTCGACGGATCGCTCTCCGGTGACCTCACCGACCCGACGGGGTGCACGACGGGCGGCGGGGACGGGCATCCCGTGCAGGTCTGCTACAACATCCAGCCGTACAGCTTCCAGGACAGCGACGGTGACAGCTTCACCGACTACGCCGAGCACCGCGGCCTGGACTTCAACGACGACGGCGTCATCGACCTGCACCTGGAGCAGTGGGCGGATCCGCGGCGGCGTGACCTGTTCGTCGAGATCGACTGGATGGCCGGCCTCAAGCCCCGCGACGGCGTGCTGGCCGCGGTCGAGGGCGTCTTCAACAACGCGCAGGTCACCAACCCGGCGACCGGGGCACAAGGGCTGGCGCTGCACCTGATCGCCGACGAGGAGCTGCCGTTCGGCGAGTCGCTGTGGTTCGAGGACGACCGGTTCCCCGGGCCCGCCGACGACTTCGACGATCTCAAACTGGGCAGACCCGATCGGACCTGTACGAACGGGGGCGAGGACGGGCACTTCGGCACCCCCGCCGACCGCGCCGGCCCGCTGTGCGACCAGATCCTGCTGTTCAAGCGCCTCCACTTCCGCTACGGCATCTTCATCAACGGCCTGGGCCCGGCGACGGTGCCGGGGCCGAACGGCACCACGGTGCCCAACACCACCTCCGGCCGGGCCGAGATGGACGACCGCGGCGGCAACGACTTCGTGGTCTCGCTCGGCCGGCTCGCCGCGGCGGAGGACCTGAACAGGTACGGCGGCCGGGACAAGGCCGAGCAGGCCACGCTCCTGCACGAGCTGGGACACACCTTCGGGCTCGGGCACGGCGGGCGCCGGGACAACGGGACCGCGGACCACGTCAACTGCAAGCCCAACTACCTGAGCGTCATGAACTACCCGCTGCAGTTCGCCACGGTGGCGACGCTGCCCGCCGGCCAGCACCTCGACCCCGCCCGCCCGCTGGACTTCCAGCGGCTCGGCAACGTCCAGACGCTCAACGAGGCGGCGCTGGACGAGACCAGCCTGCCCGGCGTGCCCGGCGCGGGCTCGCGGCGCATCATCTGGGGCGGCAACGGCGCGGGCCTCTGGTTCCACGGCCCCGCCAACGATCGCCTCAACTGGAAGATGGACACCCTGCCCGACGGCACGCCCAAGCTGGAGTCGTCGGTCGCGGTCGACCTCAACCTCCTGACCAACTTCGGCGGGTGCGCCCAGCCCTCGCCCGGGCAGATGCTGGTCAGCAACCCCGACTGGGACCGGCTGGTCTACAACTTCACCAACAGCCCCTACTTCTCCGACGGCGTGCACGGGCCAGCCCTCGACGAGATCGACGCCGTGGACCTGAGGGGGCTGGCCGCGGCCGATCTCGGCGTGACCAAGACCGTGGACAAGAGGGACGCGGTGCCCGGGGACGAGCTCACGTACACGATCACCGCGCGGAACGCCGGGCCGGGCACCGCGACGGCCGTCTCGATCACCGACAACCCGCCCACGGGCCCGGACGTCACCCGTGCCCTGCCCGACCTGCCCGCCGGGCAGAGCTCGGAGCAGCGCGTCACCTCCACCGTGCCGTGCACCGTCACCGACGGGCAGGTGCTGACCAACCGGGTGACGGTCACCGGCCGCGACGGCTCCGGCAGGGCCGAGCCCGAGTGGATGCTGGGCGACAACACCGCCACGGCCACCACCACCGCCCACGTGCCCGGCCTGGCCGTGGAGGTCGAGGGGACCAGCTCCGCGGGCGCGGGCGAGGCGCTCACGTACACCGTCGCCTACCGCAACACCGGCTCCGCCCCGGCCACGGGCGTGGTCCTGACGCTGGAGGCGCCCGCCGAGGTGTCGCCGCGCACGCTGCGGCACGAGGTGGGTACGGTCGCGCCGGGCGCGTCCGGCACCGCGCGGTTCACGGTGCGCACCAGCCTGCTGACCGTCGGCGGGACCGCCGTCACCGTACAGGCCGCGGCCGAGTACGGCGGAGCGGGCGGCTGCGCCTACCCCGCCGCCACCGCCACGGCCACCACCACGGTCACGGAGCAGCCGCCCAGCCGCGATCCCCGGCCACCCGCGCTGTGGGTGGTCCACAGCGGCCAGTGGTCGGCCGAGCTGCTGGCCCGGGTGCAGGCCACCGACACCCGCTTCGACGGCGCCGACGGCTCCGCCCCCGACGGGGTGCTGTCGGCGGCCGAGGTGCGCAGGGTGCTCCTGCTGCCGGTGACGCCCCCTTCCCTGCTGCGGGCCGAACTGCTGGCGGTCTACCTGAACCTGGGTGACCGGCGCGTCAACGCCTCGACCCGGATCGAGTCGCTGACCGCCACCCAGCTGGGGACCGCGACCGTGGGCGCCGCGGCCAGGCACGCGCAGGCCACGCTGCAACTGCCCGCGACCCCGGGGAACCTGCTCCGCCACACCACGGCACACGTCCTGCTGACCTCGATCAACCTCAACATCAGCCCGCGCTACTGACCGGCCGATCTCGAACGCGCCCGCGGGCCGGTTCCCGCGGGCGCGTCCGCCTTCCCGCACATCACTGCGAGGACGCGGTGCGCAGCAGGCGCAACTGGCCGATCTCGGAGACGTTCTTCATCAGCTCCCCGTTCACCCAGGCGACCATGTGGGCGACGGTGTGCTCGGAGCCCTCCGGCCACGGGAACGGGGCGGGGGCGTCCAGGTCCGGGTCGGTGAGACCGTCCAGCACCGCCAGCCAGTCCGCACGGAGGCCGCGCAACCACGCGATGGCCCTCTTCCCGTCGCCCGGCCACGCGATCTCGGACCGCTCTCGCGGCGCCCGCCCCCGCGCGTGATCGATGGTCACGCTCCACCACCAGCCGATGTGCCAGCTCACCCAGGCGATCGTGGGGACGGGGACGGGATCGGGCTCGACGTCCGCCCAGTCCGGCATCCAGGCCCCCGCGGCGTCCGGGCGCACCGTCCAGCAGCGCGCGGCGGGCTCCCACAGGAAGTCCTCCGGCTCCAGCCGCTCCAGGTGGTGGTCGAAAAGGGACCAGGTGAAATCGAACTGCCAGCGCAGCAACTCACATCGGGACGCGTGCATCGGCCGATGCTGGCACGCCAGGGCCTCGACCGGCAAAAGGATCGCGGGCCGCCACGTGCTTCGCCCGAGGTCAGGCGGCACTTTCTGGCCCAAAGCGGCAAAGCACCATATAACCTCTCCTCCATGACCGGATCCCTGCTCGAGGTGATCGCGCTCAACGTGCGCGACGCCGTGGCCGCCGAACAGGGCGGCGCCGACCGGCTGGAGGTCGTCGCCGACATGGCGGCCGACGGGCTGACCCCCTCCCCGGAGACGGTTGCCGCGATCGCCGCGGAATGCCCCCTCCCCCAGATGGTGATGCTCCGCTGCGACGCCAACTTCGTCGCCGACCCCGACGTGCTGGACCGCCTCAGGCGCGACGCCAAGGCGCTGGCGCAGGCCGGTGCGGCGGGATTCGTGTTCGGCTTCCTGGACGGCGCGGGAGCGGTCGACCTGTCGGCCACCGAGGCGCTCATCCACGCCGTCTCGCCCCTCCCGTGGACCTTCCACCGGGCCGTCGACCACGCCGCCGACGTCCAGGCGGCCTGGCGGGCCGTGCGGCTGCTGCCCAACCTGGCCACCGTGCTCACCTCGGGCTCGCCCACCGGGGTGGGGAAGGGCCTGCCGACGCTGAAGGCGCGGGCCGACGCCGGCGACGGCTCGATCGTGCTGGCCGGCGGCGGCCTGAAGCCGGCCCACGTGCCGGCCCTGCTCGACTACGGCATCCGCGCCTTCCACGTCGGCTCCGCCGTACGGGCGAGCTGGTCGGACCCGGTCGAGTGGCGCCTCGTCCGCCAGTGGCGGGCGCTGGTCGAGCGCGACTGAACGATCAGGGCGGCCGGCGCGGTCAGGGCAGGGCCGCGTCCGCGCGGCGCAGGGCGGCGGCCAGCGTGCGGATCGTGGCGGGCTCGTCCATGACCCCGTCCCCGGCCGAGCGCCGCTCCTCCCAGGCCCGCACCCGCTCCCGGTAGGAGTCGTAGCGGGCCAGGTGGAAGGCGTAGACGGTGGCGAACCGGCTCACCAGGTGCGACGGGTGCATGTCCCAGCCCTGGTGGAAGCCGTGCCCCAGCGAGTGCCTGACCAGCTCGGCGTGCCGCCGCCACAACGCGTGCACGTCCGTCGTACGGTCGGAGGCGGGCGAGGCCGCCAGCGACCCGTCCGACAGCTCCACCCCCGTCCCCGCGAGCGCCGTCTGCATCACGTGCCGCGCGTGGTCGCAGGCGGGATGGTCGAGCCGCTGCTCGTGCGGCGGCAGCCCGATCGCGGCGGTGTAGTCGAAGACCCCGAAGTGCGCCGCCGCCAGCCGCCCGCCCAGCGACTCGTTCAGGTCACCGCGCAGGAACGGCAGCGTCTGCGGCGCCTCCACCTGCATCTCGAAGCGCAGCCGCGTCCCGAGCCCCGCCTCCAGCCGCTCCAGCACGGCCGCGAACTGCCCGAGGTACGCCTCCATCAACACCTTGGGAAAGGTCACCGTGAACCCGGCGGGCAGTTCCCCGGCCCGCGCCGCCACCCCGGTGACGAACCCCTCCAGCGTCCGCACCGACCGCTCCGGGTCCCCGTCGGCGAACGACTTCACCCTGGGGCCCCACCGCCGCGGCAGCGTCCCGGCCGCGTGCATCGAGGCGATCGCCTCGACGGCCCGCTCCACGTGCTCGTCCTCGACCGGTCCCGGCCGCACGCCGTAGCCGTCCTCGAAGTCGACGCGCAGGTCCTCGACGGGCTCGGTGGAGAGCTTGCGCACCACCCTCTCGTGCACGGCCGCGCCCAGGGCCCCGGGCACGCCGAAGACCTCGGCCAGCTCGCCGGGGCTCGGCAGGTGCGCCTTGACCAGGGACAGCGCCTGGTCGCCCCATTCGGCGACCGTGCGCGCGGAGAAGCGGTCGGCGGGGACGTAGACGGTGTGGACGGGCTGCGGGCCGGGCTCGGCCGCGGGGTAGCGGGCCTGCTGCAGCCGGTACGCCTCCGCGAAGCCCTCAGGGACGGCAGGCACGGAGCATGGCCTCCAGACCGACGAGCTTGACGCGTTCGCCCCGGCCCAGCGTGCGGGCGAGCTCGCCCTCCGCCGCCTCGATGCCCAGCCACTCCTCGTACGTCACCGGCGTCACCTCACGGGAGGCCAGCAGCGCGTCGATGCCTCCGCCGGGCACCCGCTCCCCGCCCTCCAGGTCGGCCAGCAGCGTGCGGACCGTGTCGGCCGCGCAGGACTTGTTGGTGCCGATCACCCCGGTCGGCCCGCGTTTGAGCCAGCCTGCCACGTATTCGCGATCGCGCACCCGACCGGCCTCGTTCGGCACGGTCATGGTCTCCTCCGAGAACGGCACCCCGGGCAGCGGCACGCTCTGGTAGCCCACCGAGCGCAGCACCATGCCCACGGGCAGCGTCTCGAACTCGCCCGTCCCGACCACGCGCCCCTCCTCCGACAGCCGGGTGCGCTCGAGCTTGAGCCCCTCGACCCGCTCGGTGCCGAGGATCTCCACGGGCCGCATCCAGAAGCGCACGTCGAGACGGCGCGGGCGGCCCACCGGCTCGCGGGCGGCCCACGCCTGCAGGACCTTGATGTTGCCCTGGACCTGGCGCGGGAAGTCGACGCCGGTGGCGACGACGGCCTCCTCGGGCCGCACGCAGACGTCGGCGTTGGCCAGGTCGCCCAGCTCGCGCAGCTCCTTCAGGGTGAACTTGGCGTGCTCGGGCCCGCGGCGGCCGACCATGTGGATGGCCTTCACCTCGCTCTCGCCGAGGCGTTCGAGCACCTCGTGCGGCACGTCCGTGGCGCGCAGCTCCTCGGAGGTCTTGGCCAGCACGCGCACGACGTCCACGGCCACGTTCCCGACCCCGATCACCGCGACCTCGGAGCTGTCGAGCGTGAACCGGTCGGGATCGACGTCGGGATGCCCGCAGTACCAGTTGACGAAGTCGGTCGCCGCCACGCTGCCGGGCAGGTCCTCGCCGGGGATGCCGAGCTTCCTGTCGACCATCGCGCCCGTGCAGTAGACCACCGCGTCGTAGACGCCGAGCAGGTCCTGGACCGACAGGTGCGACCCGAGCGTGACGCCGCCGAGGAAGCGCACCTGGGGCAGCTCCAGCACCCTGCGCAGGTAGTTCGCGATCGACTTGATGGAGGTGTGGTCGGGCGCCACGCCGTATCTGACGAGTCCGTACGGGGTGGGCAGGCGTTCGAGAACGTCGACCTCGACAGGCTCGGCCGACTGCTTGACCAGTGCCTCGGCCGTATAGATCCCGGCAGGGCCCGAACCGATGACCGCCACGTGCAACGTCACGCTGCCTCCCTATGCCGGTGATTGTGTTACACAGGGCACGCGTCCCACCAGATGCAACCGGCCAGTGTGATCGATGTATCCCCGGTCGCCGGTGCGGATGAACCCGTCCCTGGCGAATACCGCGTGATCGGGGCTCCTGCCAACGTAGCCGCTCATCACCGCTTCCGAGCGGAGCAGCACCTCGCCCCGCTCCTCCACGGGCAGGACGCGGCCCTCCCTGTCCCTGATGGACACGTCGACACCACCGCGCGGCCTGCCCACAGTCACCTCCGCGTCCTCCGGGGGGTCGTCGGGCCGGGTGCCGAGCCCCAGCCCGGCTTCGGTGCAGATGTAGCGGTTGCAGACGGGCACGCCGTACCTGAGGCGCAACGCCCTGATCAGCTCCGGACCGGCGGGGGCGCCGCTGGACAGGATGAGCGCCAGGGCCGGCAGGTCCCCGCCGCAGGCCAGGACCTCGGCCAGCTGGTACGGGCTGCCCTGCAGCACCCGGATCCCGTGGCCGCGCATCTCCCGCAGGGCGGCGTCGGGGCTCCATTCGGGCACGACGTGGCAGGTCCTGCCGGTCTGCAGGAACACCGGCAGCCGGGTGGCGAACCCCAGCCGGCCCAGCGGGTACGGCACCAGCCGCGCGTCCCCCGTACCCCACCGGACGCCGGCACCGTGGGCCCGGATCGCCTCCAGCTGGCGGTTGCCGAACACGACGCCCTTGGGCGGCCCCGTCGTGCCCGAGGTGAACGTGATGACGACCGGCCGCGCCGGGTCCGGCGGGAACGGCGGCGGTGGCGGCTCGGCCCGGCGCAGGCCGCCGAGCCGTACGGGGTCGTAACCCCGCCCGCGCCCGCCCGGATCGGCGGGCAGCGTCACCACGTCGAGCCCGGCCGGCGGCGGCGGCACGCGGGGAGCGGTGATGACCAGGGCGGGATCCAGCATGGTCAGCAGCTCGGCGCGCTCGATCCCGACGCCCGCGGTGACCGCGCCGATCTTGGCGCCCGCCACGTAGCAGATCACGAACTCGGGCCCGTCGGGCAGGGCGAGGACCACGACGTCGCCGACGCGGATCCCGCGATGGGCCAGCCCGGCGGCGACCTGATCGGAGAGCCGGTCCAGGTCGGCGAAGGACAGCTGTGTGGAGCCGGTGACCACGGCCGCGCGCTCCCCGAACCTACGTGCGGCCTCACCAGCCAGCAGGCGCAACATGGCAGCTCCTGGGGCGAAGGGCGCACTTCCACGCTACTCGCCTTGAGCCGTCCCCGGAGCCCGGCGCAACGCCTGCTTGTCCACCTTTCCGTTGACGTTCGTCGGGAGGGCGTCCAGCACGACGATCCGCTTGGGCACCTTGTAGTTGGACATGTTGGCCCGCGCCCACGTGAGCAGGGCCCCGGGGTCGGCCGTGACGCCCGGGCGCGGGACGACGTAGGCCAGCCCGGCCTCGCCCGACGCCGGATCCGGCACGCCCACGACCGCGGCCTGCGCCAGCGATCCCTCGCGCAGCAGCAGCGACTCGACCTCGGCGGGGGAGACGTTGAACCCGTTGACGATGTACAGCTCCTTCTTGCGGTCCACGATGGCGAGGTTGCCGGCCTCGTCCAGCACGCCGACGTCGCCCGTGTGCAGCCAGCCGTCGGCGTCGATCACCTCGGCCGTCCTGGCGGGCTCGTCCCAGTAGCCGCGCATCACGCCGTAGCCGCGCTGCAGGATCTCGCCGCGCTCGCCGGGCGCGACCTCCTTCCCGTCGTCGTCCACGACCCGCACCTCGATGCCGGGCACGGGCCTGCCGGTGGTGCGGGCGATCACCTCGACGGGGTCACCCGCCCTGGTCATGGAGACGACCGTGCCCTCCATCAGCCCGTACGCGTTGATCATGCGCTCCAGCCCCACCCGCTCGACCAGCCGTTCGATCAGGCTGCCCGGCACGGCCGCCGCCCCGCAGATGGCCACCCGCAGCGACGACACGTCCGAGGAGCCCCGGTCCAGCTCGTCCAGGATGCGGTGGAACAGCGTGGGCGGCCCGGCCAGCACCGTGATCCGCTCCGAGGAGATCAGCGACATCAGGGCGTCCGGCGCGAAGATCGGGATCGGCAACATCGTGGCCCGGCGCAGCACGCACGCGACGAGCCCGGCGTTCAGCCCGAACCCGTGGCTGAACGGGGCGATCACCGGGTAGCGGTCGTGCTCGTCCAGCGTGACGATCTCCGACCAGTCCCAGTAGCCGCGCAGGACCTGGGAGTGGTCGATCATGACGCCCTTGGGCGCGCCGGTGGTGCCCGAGGTGGACATGATCTCGCACAGATCCCCGGGGCGGACGGCGAGCGCCCGCTCCTCGGCCTCCTTGCGGGAGACCAGCGCGCCGAGGCCGGGTAACCCGGAGTCCTCGGGCACGACGACGTGACGCAGGCCGGGCAGCGGCGGCAGCAGGCCCGCCAGCGGGGCGTCCGACGGGCCCGCGCCGGTGATCAGCACCTCCGCGCCGGTCTTCCGGATGAGCTGGGCGGCCTCGATGCCCTTGAACCGCGACGACAGCGGCACGATCACCGCGCCCGCGTCCCAGATCCCGAACGCGTGCGCCACCCAGTACGCCGAGTTCACCCCCCACATGGCCACCCGGTCGCCCGGGGCGACGCCGAGCGCCATGAGGCCGCGGGCGATCCCGGACGCCGCGTCCCGCAGCTGCGACAGGCTCAGGCGCGCGCCCGAGGCGTCGGCGACCACCGTGGCGTCGGGATACCGTTCGGCCTGGTCGCGCAGCATGCGGGGGAGCGTCCCCCAGTCCGGCATGGATCCCATGGGCTGCCCCCTGGTGGTCTAGGTGATGAGCGCCCGGTCCCTTCCGAGGTGGTGGCCGCGCAGGTCGTTCACGGTGCCGGGCGAAGGGGTCTCGGAGACCTTCTGGGCGATCTCCACGTTGATCGAGACGGGGGTCAGCGCGCGTATGGCCTGCTCGATCCGCGCCTTCCACATGGGGTTGCCGACCAGGCTCTCCCTGCCGAACGTCACCGTGAGCGCCGCCGTGTCCAGCGTCCCCTGCCGGCTGACGGCCAGCTCCCACCCCGCCACGCCGTCGATCTTCGACAGCGCCTTCCCGATGCGCGGCAGCGCCAGCCACACGCCCCTGACCAGCACGTGCTCGCCGACGGTGTGGGCGGGCGCCGGGATGTCGGGGCCGGCCGTCCTGGCCACCAGCCCGGTCCTGAGCACCGCGTCGCCGAGCGTCGAGTGCCCGTACGGGGTGATGACCAGCTCGGCGAGCCCGGCCGCCGGGTCCGCCGTGCCGTCCTCGGCCAGCGCCGCCAGCCCCAGGACGCCGTCCACGAGCGGCTTCAGCGGCTCCTCCTCCGCCGTGCGCCACGCCAGGGCGCCCCCGCCGAACGGGCTGGCCAGCACCTCCGTGACCCGGGCCCCGAACTCGCCCGCCAGGTGCCCCAGCGTCCGCCTGGAGGCGATCTCGCCGGTCAGGACGATGTTCCTGAGCCCGAGGTCCAGCGGGTCCAGCAGGAACTCCAGGTGCAGGCGGGCCAGGAAGTCCATCGCGCCCGTCGGGGTGGCGACCAGCGTGGTGGCCTTCAGCGCGGACAGCGCGTGGTGCAGGCGCATCCGGCCGCGCGGGCCCACGCAGGCGGCCGCCCCGGCCACGTCCGCCGCCGCCGCGGCCCACAGGGCGCCGGCCGGCTCGGCCAGGGCCACCACGACCCGGTCGTCCGTACCGACCCCCGCCTCGCGCAGCGCCGCCCCGGTCAGCCCGGTCGCGGCCGCCCGGTCGTCAGGTGACAGCGGGAAGACGCTCGACACGTCGGGGGAGACGAGCAGCAGCCCGGCGGCGGAGCCCGCGGCACCCCCGAGATCGTCCCGAGTCAGCCAGCGCGCCATCAGACCACCACCTCGTCCAGAACCGTGCACCGACCGGACCGCCTGGCGACTCCCGCCATCACCGCACGACCTCGGTCATGAAGAGCTTCATCGCGTCGCACACCCGCTCGTGCGCCAGCCCGCCCACCTGCGCCTGGATGATCAGATCCGTGGCGCCGGCGTCGGCGATCCTGGCCAGGGCCTTGCGCGAGCCCGCCACGTCGTCCACGACCACCATCAGGTGCTCGCGCAGCGTGGCCATGGACTCCTCCGGCGGCATCCCGGCCGCGAGCTGCCCCAGCACCCGGTGGGTGGCGTGGCGGGCGTCGTAGTAGTCGGGCGGGGTGACGAGGTTGACCTGGCGGCGGATGTACCACAGGACGGGGTCGGCGGCCGTGGCGGTGGCCTCGTCGCGGGTGGGGGCGACGAACCAGGGGATCATGAGGGCGACGCGGCGTTCGGCCGGGTCGAAGCCATGCTCGGCCAGACACTCTCGATATTTCGCGATGTCGGCGGCAACGTCGTCGATGCCCTTCAGCATCGTCATGCCGAGCAGGTTGTACCCGTGCCGGGCGGCCGCCAGATAGCCGTCCAGCGAGGTCGAGGCCACCCACACCGGAGGATGGGGCTGCTGGACCGGGCGCGGGTAGACGGCAACGTCGGGGATCTCGAAGAACTCGTTCGACCGGCTGACCGGCTCCCCGTCGGCCCGCCAGATGGCCAGCGTGGCCTCCAGCGAGTCCTCCCAGATCTGCCGCGACTTCTCGAACGGCCGCTGGAACGCCTGGTACTCCAGGGGTGAGGCCCCCCGCCCCGTGCCGAACTCCACCCGGCCGCCGCTCAGCACGTCCAGCGTGGCGACGCGCTCGGCCGTGCGGATGGGCGACTGGAAGGGCAGCAGCACCACCCCGAGCCCCAGATGGATGCGCTCGGTGCGCTGCGAGATGGCGGCCAGGACCAGGTCGGGAGCGGAGGAGTGGGAGAAGCCCCTGGTGAAGTGGTGCTCCACGAACCAGGCGGCCTCGAAGCCCAGCCGGTCGCCCAGCACGACCTGGTCGATCACGTTCTGGAACGCCTGCTGCTCGACGGCGCGAGTGCGACCGCGGACCTCCAGCTCATACCCCAGGCTGATCCGTAGGGACGTCATCGCGCCTCCGGCGAAGTAGGAAACCAAGCGCTCGCTTGGTAGAGCGTATCAGCGGCAAAGACTTGCGGGAAGGGCGCGGCGGCGATCAGAGTGGATGCTCGTGAAGCGAAAGCACGCGCTGCGGCGGCCGAAGGGCGGCACGTTCCCGGACCAAGGCAACGATCTCTCGCTCACCAGCGCCCGCAGATATGAGGCGTTCGGCAGGGTGATGGCCGCGCTCGCGACCGAGGCCGACTTCATCGAGTCGTGCCGCGACCTGACCTGGTGGCGCGGGTCCGACCACAGCTGGCACATCGAGTGGCGCGACGGGCCGTACGCCTCGGAGGTGGCCTCCCTGCTCGTCGAGCAGGTGCGCGACCCCGGCCTCGACGGCTCGCTCGTCACTCGGGCGGGGCCGGGCGGCGACGGCTCGGCCGTGCTCGACGTGATGGGCGTCCTGTTCGAGCTGCGCGCTATCGACCCGATGGGGCGCGCCACCGTACGCGCCCGGCCCGGCTTCTGGCGCCTGGCCGAGGCCCTCGACACCACCCGCCGCACCAACGCCCGCCACCCCTGGGAAGAGCTCCTCGGCGGCTGACTCCGCCCGTCCCCGCCCGGCCCTCAGCTCGTCCCGAAGACGTGATCGGCGAGGCGGGCGCGGTGGGCCTGGGGCGGGCAGAAGAGCTGCGCGTCGGAGGTGGCCCGCTTGAGGTAGCGGTGCGCGGGATGCTCCCACGTGATGCCGATCCCCCCGTGCACCTGGATGTTCTCCCCCGCCGCCACCAGGTACGCCTCCGTGCAGTACGACCCCGCGACGGCGGCCGAAACCCCGTCACCGGCCGCCGCCCCGGCCGCCGACCTGGCGGACTCCACGAGGAGGAGCAGGTCGGCCAGCTTGTGCTTGATCGCCTGGAACGACCCGATCGGCCGCCCGAACTGGTGCCGCCGCCCCGCGTGCTCGACCGCCATCTCCAGGCACCGCTGCGCCCCGCCCACCTGCTCGGCGGCCAGCGCGGCGATCCCGAGGTCGCGGACGCGGGCCCACGACCCCCCGTCGCCCAGCCGCCGTACCGGGGTGTCGCGGAAGGTGAGCCGCTGCAGCGGCCGGCTCTCGTCCATCGTCCGGTACGGCTCCCGCCCGGACGGCACCGCCTCCACCAGCAGCCCGCCGGTGTAGAGGAGCACCAGCTCCCCCTCCAGCGCGTACGGCACGACCCCCGTGAGACGATCCCCCTCCAGAGAGAGGTCGCCGTCCCCCGGCAGCACCACGGTCGCGCTCGCCGTGCCTCCGGCCAGCGCCGCGAGCACCTGCTCCGCCCCGCAGCACCGAGCCGCCTCGACGGCCATCACCGCCGACTGCAGGAACGGGTGCGGCGACAGGACCCGCCCCAGCTCCTCGGCCACGGCGGCCATCTCGGCCGGGCCGCAGCCCGCGCCCCCGTACTCCTCCGGGACGAGCAGCCCCGCGATCCCCACGTCCCGCGCGAACTCCCGCCAGGACGCGCCTGGGCGGGCGGCGAGGTAGTCGCGGACGACGGCGCGGAGGTCATCGGCAAGTGCCACCCGTCCAGCTAACCAAGCGGCTGCTTGTTTTGGCTAGCGGATGACCGAAATTTGCCTTTTTTGGATGAATACATAATCTGGATGTGGTCATCCCCAGGCATCTCCGGGGGAGGGGTTGACCAGGGAATAGAGATGAACAACACCACCATTGACTACGCCGACTTCGCCGAGTACGACCGGCGGCAGCGCGCCATCGAACACCACTTGCTGGCGGCCTTCGCAGGAGGACTGGCCGTCGGCCTGCTCGGCATGTTCATCGCCGGGAACGGCCCCGGATGGATCGGCCAGTTCTACGACCCCTACGCCTATCTCGCCCTTTCGCTGGTGGTGGGCGCCAGCGCGTCGGGGTTCGGGTGGGCGCTCGTGACGACGTTCCTGGCGGCGGTGTCCACGCTGGTGGCGGCCATGGGAGCGGGCGCGCTGAGCGGCCACGACGCCTTCGACATCGTCGGCGGCAGCGCCGCCGGGCTCAACTGGACCATCGTCCTGCTCGTCGGCCTGGGCCTGCTCGCGTACACCACCCGCAGGGAAGACCGCTGGGGCGACGTGGCGGCGGGCGCGGTCGGCGCGGCGCTGATCGCCGACGTGGTCGACCGGGCGACGCCGGGGTTCATCGACAGCGACCGGTCGTTCTGGCCGGTGCCCGCGCTGGCCGTCGGCCTGCTGGCCATCGGGCTGGTCCTCGTGCTGCGCAGGAACGCCCGTGGGCGGGTGCGCGCGCTGGTGATGTCGGCCGTGCTGGCGGGCCTGTTCACGGCCGGCCTGGCCGCCTTCGTGTCCGGGTGGATCCCGCTGGCCGTCTGATCCCGCGCCGGTCGCACCTGATCGTGCCTGATAAGCACGAGCGCGGCGCTCCTCCGACTCGATAGCCTGTAGTCCTTCACATCCAGGTTCGAACAAGGAGTGGCCGTGTTGCTGCGCATGTCGTCGTTGTTTCTTCGCACCCTGCGGGACGACCCGGCAGACGCGGAAGTCCCGAGCCACAAGCTCCTGGTCCGCGCGGGCTACGTCCGCCGCGTGGCCCCCGGCATCTACTCCTGGCTGCCCCTCGGCAAGATGGTGCTGGAAAACGTCGCCCGGATCGTCCGCGAGGAGATGAACCGCATGGGCGGCCAGGAAGTGCTCTTCCCCGCCCTGCTGCCCCGCGAATACTACGAGGCGACCGGCCGCTGGACCGAATACGGCGACACGCTGTTCCGGCTCCAGGACCGCAAGGGCGCCGACTACCTCCTCGGCCCCACGCACGAGGAGCTCTTCACCGACATGGTCAAGGGCGAATACGCCTCCTACAAGGACTATCCGGTCACCCTTTACCAGATTCAGACGAAATATCGTGACGAGGCGCGGCCCCGGGCCGGCATCCTGCGCGGCCGCGAGTTCCTGATGAAGGACTCCTACTCCTTCGACCTCGACGACGACGGGCTCAAGCGCTCCTACGAGCAGCACCGCGAGACGTACATCAGGACCTTCGACCGCCTCGGCATCGAATACAAGATCGTCTTCGCCCAGTCCGGCGCGATGGGCGGCTCGGCCTCCGAGGAGTTCCTGGCGCCCACTCCCACCGGCGAGGACACGTTCGTGGCCTGCCGCTCGTGCGGCTACGCCGCCAACGCCGAGGCCGTCGTCACCACCGCGCCCGCCGCCCGTCCCGTGGACGACGCCGAGCCGCTGCGGGTCATGGACACCCCCGACACCCCGACCATCGAGACGCTGGTGTCCTACGTCAACGAGCACCACGGGCTGTCCGTCACCGCCGCCGACACGCTCAAGAACGTCGTCGTCAAGGTCGCCACGCCCGGCTCCGACAAGACCGAGACGCTGGTCATCGGCGTGCCCGGCGACCGCGAGGTCGACTTCAAGCGCCTGGAGGCGGCGCTGTCACCCGGCGAGCCCGCCATCTTCGAGGCCGCCGACTTCGCCAAGCACCCCGGCCTCGTACGCGGCTACATCGGCCCGCAGATCCTGCGCGAGCTCGGCATCCGCTACCTCGTGGACCCCCGGGTCGTCACGGGCACGTCGTGGGTGACCGGCGCCAACGAGGCCGGCAAGCACGCCGCCAACGTGGTCGCGGGCCGCGACTTCACCCCCGACGGCACGATCGAGGCCGCCGAGGTGCGCGCCGGCGACCCCTGCCCCCGCTGCGGCTCCGCGCTGTCCATCGACCGGGGCATCGAGATCGGCCACATCTTCCAGCTCGGCCGCAAATACGCCGACGCCGCCGGCCTCGACGCCCTCGGCCCCGACGGCAAGCCCATCCGCATCACCATGGGCTCCTACGGCATCGGCGTCTCCCGCGCGGTCGCGGTCATCGCCGAGCAGGCCTACGACGAGCTCGGGCTGGTGTGGCCGCGCGAGGTCGCGCCCGCCGACGTGCACATCGTCGGCACGGGCAAGGAGAACCAGGTGGAGGCCGCCCTGCAGCTCGGGGCGGAGCTGGAGTCGCGCGGGCTGCGGGTCCTGGTGGACGACCGGCCGCAGGTCTCGCCCGGCGTGAAGTTCAAGGACGCGGAGCTGCTGGGCCTGCCGACGATCGTGGTCGTCGGGCGCGGGCTGTCGCAGGGCGTGGTGGAGCTGCGGGACCGGGTGTCCGGCGAGAAGTCGGAGATCCCTCTCGCCGAGGCCGCCGAGCGCATCCTGGCGGCCGTCAACGGCTGACCCTGCTTCTCCCCATCGTCAGCGCCACGTACGGCCCTCCGGGCGCCGTGCGTGGCGCGCGGTGTCAGGCGACCGGGAGGGCCGGCCCCGACCCCTGGGTGACGGTGACGAGACCCCTGCCTCGGGTGCCGGGCACGTCAGGCGCTTCGGGCACGTCGGGCGCCTCGGGCCCGACCTACCCTCCGCCCTGTACCGCTGAGGGCGAGACCGACGGGGCCGCCGCCACCGGCATGCCGGGGAAGGCGGCCGGCTGGGCGGGCCGGAAGGAGTAGGAGCGGGCCACCGCCTCCTGCATGGCCAGCGCGGCGTAGCGGCGCAGCGCCGCCTCCTCGGCGGCGGCCAGCTCCAGGTAGGCGGCCGTGACGCCGGTCTCCAGGTGCACGGCCAGCTTGGCGGCCAGCGTGGCGTCGGAGGGGAAGAACGGCAGCATGTAGGAGGCGTCCGGCTCGGCCGGCTTGCCGCCGCGCGTCGTGATGTACGCGCGCAGCTGGTCGCGCCTGGCCCGGTGCGCGTCGAAGGCCGCGCTGACCTTGTCGCGCAGCGATCCCGACGTCCGCGCCCCGAGCAGCCCGTACGCGAACAGCGCGGCGTGCTCCGCCGCCAGCGCCTTGCGCAGCTTCTCGACGTCGCCGGGGGTCCCGGCGGTCCTGTCGCGGGCGGTCCTCACAACACTCACAGCGACCTCGGCAGGGCGACGGCTCGGACGGCGTTCACAACGACCTCGGCGGGACGGCGGCTGGGACGGTGTTCACAGCGACCTCGGCAGGGCGACGGCGTGGGCGGCCTCGCAGGCGCCGATGCTGGCGATGAGCTGGGCCACCCCGGGCGAGACGCCGTCGAGCTGGCGCGTCCGCTCGGCGGCGGCCTTGCGCTCCAGGGTGCGCAGCCGCGCCAGCGAAGCCTTGGCGGTCGCCGTGGCGCCGGCGGACGGTGACGGCGGCGCCGTGCCGGCCTTCACGTGCTTGCGCAGCTCGTTCAGATGGGCCTGGTGCCGATCCCGGAACGGCACGAGCTTGCCGGCCCCGCCCGAGATCAGGGACGAATAGAGCGCGACCGTACGTTCCTTCTCGGCGATGAGATCCTTCAGCAGGACGGTTTCCGGGGAGTCGGGAGCCGGGGCGGACGGCTGCGGCGGGTCCGACGCGCTGCAGGCGGTCAGAGCGGCCGCCCCGCCCGCCAGCAGGGCTCGCCGGGAGAGCTGACGCGGGCGCACGGACTCGAACCTCCAGTTGGTGCCGGCCCTTGTCGGGGGCCTCGGTAGCATCGTACGGCCAGTGCCCCGGATCACCGTCCGGCGACGCTCCGCCATTCGACCGTGACGAGTGGCGCTCTTTCCGTGCCCTCATACGGATAGGGTGTCAACTGTCGTCGCTGGCTGAGCGGCCAGGCGGCGGGGAGCCAGTGGCGAGGTCCGCCCGGCTGAGACATGACAATAGGGGAGGTCGATATGGGCAGCGCATCACCCCGCGACCACCTGATGAAGCTCCTGGAGCCCGTGGTCAGCGCGGAGGGCCTCGACCTGGAGGACATCACGGTCACCCAGGCAGGCAAAAGACGGCTGCTGCGCGTGATCGTCGACCGTGACGGCGGCGTGAGCCTCGACGACGTGGCCGACGTGAGCCAGGCCGTCTCCGCGGCCCTGGACGACGACGACTCGATGGGCCAGGGTGCCTACACGCTCGAGGTCTCCTCGCCAGGCGTCGACCGTCCCCTCACCGAGCCGCGCCACTGGCGCCGTGCGGCCAAGCGGCTGGTGAAGGCGGAGCTGAGGGACGGCACCGTGGTGGAGGGCCGCATCATGGCCGCCGATGAGGGCGGCGTCGAGCTCGACGTCGCGGGCGCGGCACACAGGCTTGATTACGAAGACCTGACCCGGGGACGGGTACAGGTGGAATTCCGCCGATTCGACGACGACGTCGACGGCGACGAAGGCTAAGGGGGAGCCGTCGTGGACATCGACATGAGCGTCCTGCGCAGCCTGGAGCGGGAGAAGGACATCTCCTTCGACCTGGTCGTCAAGGCGATCGAGGACGCTCTGCTGATCGCTTACTTCCGCACCGACGGCGCCGCCTCCAAGGCGCGGGCCGAGCTCGACCGCAGCAGCGGTCACGTCATGATCTGGGCGGCCGAGCTGGACGAGGAGGGCGAGGTCGTCAGGGAGTTCGACGACACGCCTAACAACTTCAGCAGGATCGCCGCCACCACTGCCAAGCAGGTCATCCTGCAGCAGCTGCGCGACGCCGAGGACGAGATCAACTTCGGTGAGTTCGCCAGCCGCGAGGGCGAGCTGGTCTCCGGCGTCATCCAGCAGGGCAAGGACCCGCGCGTGGTGCTGGTCGACCTCGGCAAGATCGAGGCCGTGCTGCCGCACGCCGAGCAGGTCCCCGGCGAGGAATACGTGCACGGTGAGCGCATCCGCGCCTACGTGGTGCAGGTGAAGAAGGGCCACAAGGGCCCCTCGGTCACCCTGTCGCGCACGCATCCCGGGCTGGTGAAGAAGCTGTTCGCGCTCGAGGTGCCGGAGATCGCCGACGGCACCGTGGAGATCGCGGCGGTGGCGCGCGAGGCCGGCCACCGTACGAAGATCGCGGTCCGGTCGCGCAAGCCCGGCGTCAACGCCAAGGGCGCCTGCATCGGGCCGATGGGCTCGCGCGTGCGCAACGTGATGACCGAGCTGCACGGCGAGAAGATCGACATCATCGACTGGTCGGAGGATCCCGGCGACTTCGTGGGGAATGCCCTGTCGCCCGCCCGCGTTTCCCATGTCGAGGTTCTCGATCTCGACGGGCGTGTGGCCCGGGTGACCGTGCCCGATTACCAGCTCTCGCTGGCCATCGGGAAAGAGGGGCAGAATGCCCGGCTCGCCGCGAGACTCACAGGATGGCGGATCGACATCCGGCCCGATACACAAGCCGAGGACGCCGCCGGTTCCGTAGATGCGTCAACACGGTAAGCTGGAATATGGTGGCCAAGCGGTCCCACAGCGCACCTGTGTGGGCTGCAGGGTTCGCACGGCTAAGTCCGAGCTGCTCCGCCTGGTGAGGGTCGAGGACCACGTGGTCCTTGACCTGCGAGGACGGCTTCCTGGCCGAGGTGCATCGCTGCACCCGTCCATAAGCTGTCTGGAGCTTGCCGAGCGGCGCCGAGCGTTTCCGCGCGCGTTCCGCGTGCCGGGGCCGCTTGACGTGTCGCCCGTGCGGGCGCACCTGGAGGGAGAACCACGAAATGTCATGTAGGACGCCGAGTTGATGGGCGGAGTCAGATTGCTATGAGCGCCTGATGAGCACGCGGCGATGAAGACGTCAAGGTAGCGACGGTCCGGACGGCACAGCCAGCCTCCCGGGCCGAGTAAGGGAGTGCAGTGGCGAAGGTCCGGGTATACGAGCTCGCTAAGGAGTTCGGCGTAGAGAGCAAGGTCGTCATGGCCAAGCTCCAAGAGATGGGAGAGTTCGTCCGTTCGGCGTCCTCGACCATCGAAGCGCCGGTGGTCCGCAGGCTCACCGAAGCGTTGGGGGCATCCAAGGGTGGCCCCTCGAGAGGCGGCGGTCAGCCGTCCAACAAGCCGCAGCCGCCAAGGGCTGCTCCCCGGCCGGCGGACAGCCAGGCCGGTAACGGCGCCGGACAGGCGTCGGTCCCCGCCCCACCGCGTCCGGGTCCCAAGCCCGGTCCGCGTCCAGGCCCCGCGGGTGGCGGTCAGCCGCGCCCGCCGGTGCCGATGCCTCACCAGCCGCAGCAGCAGCCTGAGGCCGCGCGCGGTGAGACTTCAGGGGCTCCGCAGGCGCGTTTCGAGAGCGGCGCGCCCGCTCGTTCCGAGAGTGCGCCCGCTCGTCCCGAGAGCGGGGCGCCAACCCGTCCCGAGAGCGGTGCGTCCGCTCGTCCGACCCCGGGCCCGCGGCCTGGGCCCGCGCCCCGTCCCGGCCCCAAGCCCGGCCCGGCGCCTCGTTCGGGCGGTCCGGGTGCCGGTGGCGGCTCCCAGCAGGCGCCGCGCCCCGGTGGCGGCGGTGGCGCTCGCCCCGGACCGGGTCCCAAGCCCGGCCCGCGTGGTCCGCGTCCTGGTAACAACCCGTTCTCTTCCAACGCCAGCGGCATGGGTCAGTCCCGTCCGCCGCGTCCGGGCGGCAACCGCGAGGGCGGTGGCGGTCCCGGCCAGCGTGAGCGTCGTGACGGTCCGCCGCGCGACGGCGCGATGCCGCGTCCGCCGCAGGGTCGTGGCGGTGGCGAGGGCAGGACCGGCGCGGCCGGCCCGCGTCCGGGCCCGCCCCCCGGCGGCCCGCGTCCGGGTCCCGGCGCCGGTGGTCCCCGTCCGGGTGGCCCGCGTCCCAACCCGATGATGATGCCGCAGGGTCGTCCTGCCGGTCCCGGTGGTGGCGGCGGTGGCCGTCCCGGCGGTGGCGGCGGTGGCGGTGGCGGTCGTCCCGGCGGTGGCGGCGGTGGCCGTCCCGGTGGTGGCGGCGGTGGCGGTCGTCCCGGTGGCGGTGGCGGCGGTTTCGCCGGTCGCCCGGGTGGCGGCGGCACCGGCCAGCGCACCGGCACCGGTGGTCCCGGCGGCGGTGGCGGCGGCTTCGGCGGTCGTCCCGGTGGCGGCGGTCGTGGCCGTGGCGGTGGCACCGCGGGAGCCTTCGGGCGCCCCGGCGGCCGTCCCGCGCGTGGCCGCAAGTCCAAGCGCCAGAGGCGCCAGGAGTTCGACAACATGTCGGCGCCGGCGATCGGCGGTGTGCAGGTCGCTCGCGGCAACGGCGCGACGATCCGCCTGCCGCGCGGTGCGTCGCTGTCCGACTTCGCCGACCGCATCGGCGCGAACCCGGCCTCGCTCGTGCAGATCATGCTGCACCTGGGCGAGATGGTGACCGCGACGCAGTCGGTCAACGAGGAGACGCTGCAGCTGCTCGGGGCCGAGCTGGACTACAACATCCAGGTCGTCAGCCCGGAGGAGGAGGACCGCGAGCTTCTCGAGGCCTTCGACATCGAGTTCGGCGAGGACGAGGGCGACGAGGCCGACCTGGCCGCGCGTCCGCCGGTCGTGACCGTCATGGGTCACGTCGACCACGGTAAGACCAAGCTGCTCGACGCCATCCGCAAGACCAACGTGGTGGCGCGCGAGGCGGGTGGCATCACCCAGCACATCGGTGCTTACCAGGTCGCCGCCGTGCACGAGGGCGAAGACCGGAAGATCACCTTCATCGACACCCCGGGTCACGAGGCGTTCACCGCCATGCGTGCCCGAGGCGCCAAGTCCACCGACATCGCGGTGCTGGTGGTCGCGGCCGACGACGGTGTGAAGCCGCAGACGATCGAGGCCCTCAACCACGCCCAGGCGGCCGAGGTGCCGGTCGTGGTCGCGGTCAACAAGGTCGACAAGGAGGGCGCCGACCCGAACAAGGTCCGGGCCCAGCTCACCGAATACGGCCTGGTGGCGGAGGAATACGGCGGCTCGACGCTGTTCGTCGACATCTCGGCGAAGAACGCCACGGGCATCGACGAGCTCCTCGAGGCCATCCTGCTGACCGCGGACGCCGAGCTCGACCTGCGGGCCAACCCGACGATGGACGCCCAGGGCATCGCGATCGAGGCTCACCTCGACAAGGGCCGCGGCCCTGTCGCGACCGTCCTGGTCCAGCGCGGCACCCTGCGCGTCGGCGACTCGATCGTGTGTGGCGAGGCCTTCGGCCGCGTCCGCGCGATGCTCGACGACAACGGCGACGCGGTCGAGGAGGCCACGCCGTCCCGTCCGGTCCTGGTGATGGGTCTGACGGCCGTTCCCGGCGCCGGTGACAACTTCATCGTGGTCACCGACGACCGGATGGCCCGGCAGATCGCCCAGCAGCGCGCGGCGCGCAAGCGCAGCGCCGACATGGCGAAGTCGAGCCGCCGCCTGACTCTCGAGGAGCTGTTCAGCAACCTCGAGAAGGGCCGCGTCGACGAGCTCAAGCTCATCATCAAGGGTGACGTCTCCGGTTCGGTGGAGGCCCTGGAAGACGCCCTGCTCAAGATCGATGTCGGCGACGAGGTCAGGCTTCGTGTCCTGCACCGCGCGGTCGGCGCGATCACCGAGTACGACGTCAACCTGGCCGTCGCCGACGACAACGCGGTCATCATCGGCTTCAACGTCCGCCCCGAGCCTCGGGCGCGCGACCTGGCCGAGCGCGAGGGCGTCGACATCCGCTACTACTCGGTCATCTACCAGGCGATCGAGGAAATCGAAGCGGCGCTCAAGGGCATGCTCAAGCCCGAGTTCGAAGAGGTCCAGATGGGCACCGCCGAAGTCCGCGAGGTCTTCAAGGTGCCGAAGATCGGCAACGTCGCCGGTTCGCTGGTCCGCTCCGGCGTGATCGTCCGCAACAGCAAGGCCAGGGTGATCCGCGACGGCGTCGTCATCGCGGACAACCTGACCGTCTCGTCCCTGCGTCGCTTCAAGGATGACGCGACCGAGGTCCGCGAGGGCTTCGAGTGCGGTATCGGTGTCGGCTACAACGACATCCGGATCGACGACGTGATCGAGACGTTCGAGATGCGGGAGAAGCCGCGCGTGTGACGCGCGGCCGGGCGCCCGGCGGGACATCCGCGGGGCGCCTCTCGCACGCCCTGGCCTGGTTCCCACCGCAGCAGGCCGGGCGTGCGTTCACCACACCAGGCCAAGCGGTGGTTGACAACGATGTATGTGGGTGCTCTGACCCTGGACATCCTGCTCGGCGACGTCAGATCGCTGAAGCAGAAGCGCTCTGTCGTACGGCCGCTGATCGCCGAGCTGCAGCGCCGTTACCCCAGCATCGCGGTGGCTGAGACCGGCCATCTCGACCTGCACCGCAGGGCGGAGGTCGGCGTGGCGGTAGTGTCCGCCTCCGCGGGTAACTGCAAGGAACTGCTGGACGCCTGCGAGCGGATGGTGGCTTTCCGCCCCGAGATCGAGCTGCTGTCGGCCCGGCATCGGCTCTACAACGACGAAGATTGAACGACTGCACGGCCAGGTCGTGCGTGAGGGGGAGCGAACATGGTGGATGCCGCACGAGCGCGCAAGCTCGCCGATCGCATCCAGCAGATCGTCGCCGAGATGCTGGAGCGACGGATCAAGGATCCGCGCCTGGGCTTCGTCACCGTGACCGACACCCGCATCACCGCCGACCTGCGCGATGCGACGGTGTTCTACACGGTGTTCGGCTCCGACGCCGAGCGGGCCGACAGTGCCGCCGCCCTCGAAAGCGCCAAGGGGATCATCCGCTCCGAGGTGGGCCGCCAGACCGGCGTACGCTTCGCCCCGACGCTGACGTTCAAGCACGACCCGCTGCCCGACAGCGCCCGTCATCTGGACGACCTGATCAACGCCGCCCGGGCGCGCGACGCCGAGGTGGCGCGGCAGGCCCAGACGGCGTCGTACGCGGGCGAGCCCGATCCCTACAGGAAGCCCGACGAGGAGGGTGTCGACGCGGTGTCCGAGCTGAGCTCGGAAGTCAGTAGGGAAGACCAGGCGTGACGCCCGACGTACGCGACCGGGCCGACCGCCCGGCGCGCCTGGACGCGCGGCCGGCGGACACCTGCCCGATCCCGGAGTCCTCGTGGGATCGGGCGCTGCGGCTGATCAGCCAGGCCGACGAGGTCGCGCTGGCCTGCCATGTCACCCCCGACGGCGACGCGCTCGGCTCGATGCTGGCGGTCGCGTTCGTGCTGCGCTCGATGGGCAAGCGGGTGGTGGCGTCGTTCGGCGACCGGCACTTCGCGGTGCCGCGGCTGCTGCGGTTCCTGCCGGGGCAGGAGATGCTGGTGCCGCCGTCGGACTATCCGGCCGCGCCCGAGCTGATGATCGTGTTCGACTCCTCGACGTTCGAGCGGCTCGGGCTGCTGGGCCCCAACGCGGCCGTGGCGCGCGAGCTCGTCGTGGTCGACCACCACCCGTCGAACGCGGGGTTCGGCACGCTCAGCCTCATCGACGCCAAGGCCGCCGCCACCGCCATGCTGGCCGAGCAGCTCGTCTACCGGCTCGGCGGCCGGCTCGACCGGGACATCGCCACCTGCCTGTACGCCGGCCTGGTGACGGACACCGGGTCGTTCCGCTACTCCTCGACCACGCCGGCCGTGCACCAGATGGCGGCCAGGCTCGTGGCCACCGGGCTGCACACCGACGAGATCGCCCGCGAGCTGTGGGACCGCTCGCCGTTCGGCTACCTCAAGGTGCTGGCCGCCGCCCTCGACCGGGTGGAGCTGGAGGGCGGTCTGGTGTGGACGTACGTGACGCGGGTGGACCGGGCCGCGTACGGGCTGCCGTACGCGGAGCTCGAGGGAATCATCGACATCGTGCGCCGCACCGACGAGGCCGAGGTCACGGTCGTGCTCAAGGAGGACGACCAGGGCGACTGGCAGGTGTCCACCAGGTCCAAGGGCACCGCCGACGTGGCGGCCGTGTGCGCGGCGCTGGGTGGCGGCGGGCATCACAACGCGGCCGGGTACACCTCGCACGACACCGTGGAGGAGACCATGGCGAAGTTCCGGCGCGAGCTGGGGAAGGTTTCCTGATGGCCGAGAGCGGTCTGATCATCGTCGACAAGCCGGGCGAATGGACCTCCCACGACGTGGTGGCCAAGATGCGGCGCATCGCGGGCACCCGCCGGGTGGGGCACGCCGGCACGCTCGACCCGATGGCGACGGGCGTGCTGGTGATCGGCGTGGAGAAGGCGACCAGGCTGCTCGGGCACCTGACGCTGACCGAGAAGGTCTACACCGCCACGATCCGGCTCGGCGTGAGCACCAACACCGATGACGCCGAGGGCGAGGCCACCGCCACGACCTCGGCGGCCGGTGTCACGGAGGCCGAGATCCACAAGGGCGTCGCGGCGCTGACCGGCGAGATCATGCAGATCCCGCCGCAGGTCAGCGCGATCAAGGTGAACGGCCAGCGGGCCTACAAGAAGGCGCGGGCGGGCGAGGAGGTCGAGCTGGTCGCCAGGCCCGTCACCGTGCGCCAGTTCGACGTGCTCGACATCCGGGCGTCTGGTGACGTCGTGGACGTCGACGCGGTCGTGACCTGCTCCAGCGGCACCTACATCCGCGCGCTGGCCCGCGACCTGGGCGCCGCGCTCGGGGTGGGCGGGCACCTGACGCGGCTGCGGCGCACCCGGGTGGGGCCCTACGACCTCACCCTGGCCAAGACCATCGAGGAACTGGCCGGGGAGTGCGTGATCCTGCCGATCGGCGAGGCGGTGGCGGCGGCGTTCCCGCGCCGGGACGTCACGGCCGAGGAGGCCCGCGTCATCGGGCACGGCGGGCGGCTGCCCGCGGCCGGGCTCGGCACGGGCCCGATCGGGGTGTTCGGACCGGAGGGTGAGCTGCTGGCGCTGGTGGAGGAGCAGGGCCGGGTGGCCAAGCCCCTGGCCGTCTTCGTCGGTTGATTCCACGGTCCTGTGCTCCAGTGGACGACACCGGTTCTGACCGGGCACCGTGGCTGGTGCGGTGCCGGTCGTGCGGTGCCGCGGGATTACCGCGAGCTTCGCGGTAGAGGCTCCACAGCGCGGAGCGGCATACGCTGCGGGCCTCTCATCTATTCGTCGACCGGGGAACGCACGGCGAGCGCCGCGATGAGCGCGATGAGCGCGACGAGAACGATGGAGATGACTTCTCGGATCTGGTCTGGGCTGTAGCCGGCCTGGAGGCTGATGACCAGGACCAGGATGATGACGATGATGGGTTGCGGGGCCTTCGCCCGCGATGGCGGCTGCTGCCGCTGAATGCTCATGGTTGGTGAATCGCTCGATTCCGTTGAGAAGTCGCAGGGGCCGTCTCTAGAGTGAACGGCGAACTCTTGTGACTGGAGTGAGCGGACGACTCTGTCCAGATATGGTCCCGGCAGGCGCCGGGACACTTCCCTAAGTACTTGGCGGATCACGCAAGGAGCACCTCCTGTTAGTAGTGTCACCGGTACTTGTCACTGGTGAAAGACCGTGAAACCGTTTGGCAATTGCCACTTTCAAGTGGCATGCATTGTCTACCGAGAAAAGGGGATCGCGTGGGCATTGACGATCTTCGGGACGAGCAATGCCCACGACGAACCTGACGTTGCGCAGACGTCAGCTTGCAACCCAGCTGAAGAAGATGCGGCAGAACACCGGCATGACGATCGAAGAGGTCGCCAACAAGCTGCTAGTAAGCCCGACCAAGATCAGCCGTATGGAAAATGGGCAGCGTGGGGCGACTCAACGTGACGTCAGGGAGCTGAGCGAGATCTACGGCGTCAGTGACCAGGACATGGTGAACAAGCTGGTGGCCTTGGCATCAGAGTCACGCCAGCAGGGGCTCAGGCAGGAGTTCGGAGATCTAGGGGACGCCGCTATCTACACGTATATGGATATCGAGTCCGCGGCGTCTGCGATCACCGAGCTGCAGATCACATATCTACCGGGGCTGCTCCAGCTTGAGGAGTACGCGCGCTCGCTCATCCGCGGAATCCTTCCCGGGATCGCTTCGGAAGTGCTTGAGCGGCGGGTGCAGGCCCGGATGAAGCGCCAGGCGCGGCTGTCGGAGGACCCGCCGTTGCCCTATTGCGTCTTCCTGGACGAAGCGGCGCTCCACCGGGAGGTGGGGGGTCCTCGCACGATGTACGAGCAGCTCGACCACATCGTCCGGATAGCGGAGACGCGTCGGGTGACGCTGCAGGTGGTGCCGTTCCGCAGAGGGGCGTACATGGGGATGGACGACTCGTTCATGCTCTTCGAGCTCCGTGAGCCGACGCCGGCCTGGATCGTCTTCCACGAGGCGATCGACTCGGTGGAATATCTGGAAAAACCGGCGACCGTGGCCATCTATCGCGAGGCCATTGACCAGCTGCGGAAGACCGCACTGTCACCTGCGGCTTCCGTCAAGCTGGTCGAAGAGATCAGGCAGTGCTACCACACATGAAAATACGGATCTTGGCGTCTCGTGAGACCATTGCAAATTCTTGATCGGTTGCTTCAGCGGCGAATAGATCGCCCGTTTTTCGACGCTGAAACGGACAGACAGGGGCCTGGTGATGAAATCATCAGAGGACGCGATCTCACCGGCGTTGAAGTGGCGAGCCGCCAGTCACTGCAGTGGCGGTCAGTGCGTGCAAGTCGCCTACATCGACGGCATGATCGCCGTTCGCGACTCCAAGAGTCCTGAGAAGGGATACCGGCTCTACGCGGTCGATGCCTGGGCCCGCTTCGTCGAGGAGGTCAAGGCAGGCAAGCACGACTTGTTCTAGTCGCGACGCGTGGCCGGGGCTGTCGTCGCCAACTCCGGTTGTGTAGACGTGGGCACTAGTAGGGTGACTGCAAACTCACTGAAGCTTGGTATCGCGAGAGCGGTGTGTCGCGTACGGGCGTCACTGGCCGATCTCCAAGGGAGAGCGCATGGCGGACGGATCCTCTGCCCATCACGGTGCATGGCGGCGGGCGTGCAACGGTGGGAGCTGCGTGGAAGTGGCCATCTGCGACGGCCGGGTCAAGGTCAGGGACAGCAAGCGCGGATGTGACGGCCCGGTTCTCGACTTCAGCGACGAAGAATGGCGCACCTTTGTGGAGGCCGTGAAGAGCAACCGGTTCGACGTGCCGGAGTGATCCCGGGGAGCTCTCAGGCGGGTTTGCGGGCGACGATGATGTCGCGGACGATCGCTTGGTCCACCCAATGCTCGAAGTCTGGATAAGTCACGACCTCGAGGCCGGCGTCTCCCAAGATGTTCGCCAGCTCCGCGCTCTTGCCGCCGTAGGTGTTCCAGGCGATGCCCATCGCCCCGCCCGGCCGCAGCAGCTCGGCCCAGACCGGCACGGCCCGGGCGAGCAGTTCCAGAGGGCTTCGGGACAGGCCCGCGCCGCCCTTGCTGCCGTGCTGGACGCCGTAGGGGGCGTCGGTCACCAGGAGGTCGAACGAGCGCGGCTTGAAGAACTCGCGGCTCTTGAGGGTGTCGGCGTTGACCACGGTCAGGTGTTGCACGTCGCCGGCCTTGACCGCCTCCTTCGACAGGCCGAAGGTGACGTTGAACCGCCGCCCGGCCAGGGCCCGCTCGCGGCGCACCGGTACGGTCTCGGCGGTGTGCTTGAGCCGCTTGTTGCGCAGCCAGGTCTTGACGAAGCCGGTGTAGGCCTCGAAGTCCTTGGCGTCGACGTCGAGGCCGTAGGCGTCGTAGCCGTACATGAGGGCCTGGTTGAGGGTCGTGCCGCGGCCGCACAGCGGGTCGAACACCGACAGCCCGTCGGCCAGGCCCTTGTCGCCCGCCAGCGCGGTGACGTTGAGCAGCAGCTTGGTGAAGTGCTCGTTGGTCTTGCCGGCGTATTTCTGGATGGTGATCAGGTCGCTGCTCAGCCGGTCGCGCGGCCGCATGGTCTGCGGCCTGAGCAGCTCGCCCTCCATCCCGAAGACGGCGTAGACGGAGGAGAGGTTGGACAGCAGCGCGAGGTCGGCGTCGTCGAGCGGCCGGGTCGTCTCGAACGTCACGTAGGGGACGCCGCCGATCCGCGTCTCCTCGCTGTCCAGCACCACGCCGCCGAGGGCACGCGCGCTGAAGACGGCCAGCTCACTGCGGGTCAGCCGGATGGAGCTCTCACCGTAGACCCGGTTGAAGGCAGGCAGGATCAGAAGCGCGTAACGAGGCATGATGCCCGATGATAGTCCCCTCGATTGGAGGGAATGCCGAGCCGCATGGCAGGCTTGTACGGGTTGATCCGGCGACGAGCGAATGGGGCCTAGTGTGCAGGGTTCGGAGAGGTCTGTCGTCACCATCGGCGTGTACGACGGAGTCCACCGAGGGCACCAGCGGGTGGTCGAGCGAGCCGTCTCCGTCGCTCGCGAGCGGGGGCTGCGCAGCGTGGCCGTCACGTTCGAGCCGCATCCGGACGAGGTCGTGCGGCCCGGGTCGCACCCGCCGCGGCTGACCAGCGCGCGGCGCAGGGCCGAGCTGCTGGGCGGGCTCGGGGTGGACGAGATCGACACGGTGGCGTTCACGTTCGGCCTGTCGCGTAACAGCCCCGACGAGTTCGCCCAGAACGTTCTGGCCGAGCGGCTGCGCGCCGCGGTCGTGGTGGTGGGGGAGAACTTCCTGTTCGGGCAGGGCGCCAGCGGGGATGTAGAGACATTGCGGACGCTGGGCGATAAGTACGACTTCGAGGTGGAGGCCGTGCCCGAGCTCGACGCCGTCTCCTCGACCGCGATCCGCGAGCGGCTCGTCACGGGCGACGTGGCGGGCGCGGCGGACCGGCTCGGCCGCCCGCACCGGGTGGAGGGCGTGGTCGTGCGCGGCTACCAGCGCGGGCGCCAGCTCGGCTTCCCCACGGCCAACGTCGAGACCCCGCAACACACCGCGATCCCGGCGGACGGGGTCTACGCGGGATGGCTGGAGTGCGTTCCGGTGGCCAACCTGCCCGCCCTGTACGAGGGGGAGCGCTGGCCGGCGGCGATCTCGGTCGGCACCAACCCGACGTTCGAGGGCGTGCCGCGCACGGTGGAGGCGTACGCGCTGGACCGGGACGATCTGGAGCTCTACGGCGTGCACGTGGCGGTGGAGTTCGCGGCGCGGCTGCGCGGCAACACCCGGTTCGACTCGATCGACGAGCTGATCGCCCAGATCCACGCCGACGTGGCGGCCACCCGGCGCCTGACGACCTGACGCCCGGCGCCTGACGAGCTGACACTCGTCCATGACGGGCCGCCCGAGCACTGGACATGAGGTGGTAACCTTTCATGTCGGCTCTGTAGCGGCGGTGCTGCGCGCTGCCCATGACGGCCTTCACGCGGCGACTGTAGGCACGCACGGTTGTTCGCGACCTCATCTCATTCGCGCGTGTCCGTAGTTCGAAGGAGAGCCGTGTCCCTCGACACCGCTGCCAAGAAGACCATCATCAGTGAGTACGCGACGGCCGAAGGCGACACCGGTTCGCCCGAGGTGCAGATCGCGCTGCTCAGCAAGCGCATCAGCGAGCTCACCGAGCACCTGAAGACGCACAAGCACGACCACCACAGCCGTCGTGGTCTGCTGCTGCTCGTCGGGCGCCGGCGCCGCCTGCTGAAGTACCTGCAGAAGGTCGACATCCAGCGCTACCGTTCGCTCATCGAGCGGCTCGGCCTGCGCCGATAGCATGAAAGGGAGCGGCGTCCGCGCCGCTCCCTTCTCATATGGGGTAGGACCCCATAGGGCCAGGCGCGTGGCGGCGTGAAACAGCCCAGCGCCTGACGTAAAACTGAAAATCCGAGACACACAGCCCCCGCGTCCGTTCAGCACCATGCGACCCGCGACGCCTGCGGGCCGGTCCTCGGTAGTGGCTTCCGGTAAGAATGACCGGGCGCTTCGATCGAAGACCGGCGCTGCACCTAACGAGGGTGCCGGTGAGAAAAAGGGCGCGGGAGACCGACCACAAGGAGGTCCCCCGTGGAGGGTGTCCACACTGCTGAAGCCGTCATAGACAACGGCTCATTCGGCACGCGTACGATCCGGTTCGAGACCGGACGGCTCGCGCGCCAGGCGGCGGGTTCCGCCGTCGCCTATCTCGACAGCGACACGATGGTGCTGTCGGCGACCACCGCGTCCAAGAATCCGAAGGAGCAGTTCGACTTCTTCCCGCTCACGGTCGACGTCGAGGAGCGGATGTACGCCGCGGGTCGCATCCCCGGCTCGTTCTTCCGCCGTGAGGGCCGTCCCTCCGAGGACGCCATCCTCACCTGCCGGCTGATCGACCGGCCGCTGCGCCCGTCGTTCGTCAAGGGCCTGCGCAACGAGGTCCAGGTCGTCGCCACCGTCATGGCGCTCAACCCCGACCACCTCTACGACGTGGTCGCGATCAACGCCGCGTCCCTGTCCACCCAGCTCGCGGGCCTGCCCTTCTCCGGCCCGATCGGCGGCGTGCGCGTCGCGCTGATCGACGGCCAGTGGGTGGCTTTCCCGACGCACCACGAGCTGGAGCGGGCGACGTTCGACATGGTCGTGGCGGGCCGCGTGCTCGACGACGGCGATGTCGCGATCATGATGGTCGAGGCCGAGTCCACCAAGGACACGCTCAAGCTGGTCGCCGAGGGCGCCGTCGCGCCCACCGAGGAGACCGTCGCCCAGGGTCTCGACGCCGCCAAGCCCTTCATCAAGGTGCTGTGCGAGGCGCAGTCGCGCATCGCGCAGGTCGCCGCGAAGGAGACGGCCGAATACCCGGTGTTCCTGGAATACCAGGAAGACGTCTACGCCGCCGTCGAGGCCGCGATCAAGACCGAGCTGGCCGCCGGGCTGACCATCGCCGGCAAGCAGGAGCGCGAGAACGAGCTGGAGAAGGTCAAGGCGCTGGCCGCCGAGAAGCTCCTGCCCGAGTTCGAGGGCCGGGAGAAGGAGATCTCCGCCGCGTTCCGCTCGGTGATGAAGAAGCTCATGCGCGAGCGGGTCGTCAAGGAGGGCATCCGCATCGACGGCCGCGGCACCAAGGACATCCGCGCGCTGTCGGCCGAGGTCCACGTGGTGCCCCGGGTGCACGGCTCGGCGCTGTTCGAGCGCGGTGAGACCCAGATCATGGGCATCACCACCCTCAACATGCTGCGCATGGAGCAGGTCATCGACACGCTCAACCCCGAGCGGACCAAGCGCTACATGCACAACTACAACTTCCCGCCCTACTCCACCGGCGAGACCGGCCGGGTGGGCTCGCCCAAGCGCCGCGAGATCGGTCACGGCGCGCTGGCCGAGCGGGCGCTGATCCCCGTGCTGCCCACGCGCGAGGAGTTCCCGTACGCCATCCGCCAGGTCTCCGAGGCGCTCGGCTCCAACGGCTCCACCTCGATGGGCTCGGTCTGCGCCTCCACGATGGCGCTGCTCGACGCGGGCGTGCCGCTCAAGGAGATGGTCGCGGGCATCGCGATGGGCCTGATCGGCGAGGGTGACACCTACGTCACGCTGACCGACATCCTCGGCGCCGAGGACGCCATGGGCGACATGGACTTCAAGGTCGCCGGCACCAAGGACGTCATCACCGCCCTGCAGCTCGACACCAAGCTCGACGGCATCCCGGCCAGCGTGCTGGCCGGCGCGCTCAAGCAGGCCAAGGGCGCCCGCCTGGCGATCCTCGACGTGATGCAGGAGGCGATCGACTCCCCGGCGGAGATGAACCCGACCGCGCCGCGCATCATCACCATCAAGGTCCCGGTCGACAAGATCGGCGAGGTCATCGGCCCGAAGGGCAAGATGATCAACCAGATCCAGGACGACACGGGCGCCGAGATCACCATCGAGGACGACGGCACGATCTACATCGGCGCCACCGACGGGCCGTCCGCCGAGGCCGCCCGCTCGGCGATCAACGCGATCGCCAACCCGCACATGCCGGAGGTCGGCGAGCGCTACCTGGGCACGGTCGTCAAGATCGCGGCGTTCGGCGCGTTCATCTCGCTCATGCCCGGCAAGGACGGCCTGCTGCACGTCTCCCAGATCCGCAAGCTGCACGGCGGCAAGCGGATCGAGAACGTCGAGGACGTCATGAGCGTCGGCGAGAAGGTCCAGGTCGAGATCGCCGAGATCGACGGCCGGGGCAAGCTCTCGCTGGTGCCGGTCGAGGTCATCGAGAAGGAGGCCGCCGAGAAGGAGGCGAAGGGCGCCACCGGTGGCGAGGGTCCCGCCGAGGGTCCCGAGCAGACCGAGGACGCCGCTCCGGCCGCCGAGGAGAAGTCCGACCGGCCGCGCCGCACCCGTACGCGCGTGCGCAGCACCCGCAGCGATGGGGACGACCGGAACTCGTGACGACGACCACGCTGCACCCCGGCAAGGACGGAGCCGGGGTGGTAAGGCGCACCGTCCTCCCGGGTGGGCTGCGCGTGGTGACCGAGACCATGCCGACCGTGCGGAGCGTCGCGGTCGGCATGTGGGTCGGCATCGGCTCGCGTGACGAGGCCCCCGAGCACATGGGGGCCACCCATTTCCTTGAGCACCTGCTGTTCAAGGGCACGCCCACGCGCGACGCCATGGAGATCTCCGCCTCCATCGAGGGGATCGGCGGCGAGATCAACGCCTTCACGGCGAAGGAATACACCTGCTACTACGCGCGGGTCCTCGACGAGGACCTGCCGATCGCGGTCGACGTGCTCGCCGACGTGGTGACCAGCTCGCTGGTGACCGACGAGGACGTCGAGTCCGAGCGGGGCGTGATCCTCGAAGAGATCGCCATGCACGATGACGACCCCTCTGACGTGGTGCACGAGCAGTTCGCCGCCGCGCTCTACGGTGACTCGCCGATCGGCCGGCCCATCCTGGGCACGGTCGACTCCATCAACGCCCTCGGGCGGGAGCGGATCGCCGAGTACTACCGCCGCTACTACCGGCCCCGCCGCACGGTCGTGTCCGTCGCCGGCAACATCCGGCACGAAGAGGTCGTCGAGCTGGTCACCCGGGCGTACGAACGGGCCGGGGCGCTGGTCGGCCCGGCCGAGTTCGCGCCGCCGCGCACGAGCGGACCGGGTGCCGAGACGCACTCCGGCGTCGCGGTGCTCGACCGGCCCACCGAGCAGGCCAACCTGGTGCTCGGCACGACCGGCCTGTCCCGCACCGACGAGCGCCGGTTCGCGCTGGGCGTGCTCAACGCGGCGCTAGGCGGCGGCATGTCGTCCAGGCTGTTCCAGGAGATCCGGGAGAAGCGCGGCCTGGCCTACTCCGCCTACAGCTACACCTCGGCCTACGCCGACACCGGCCAGTTCGGCATCTACGTGGGCTGCCTGCCGTCGAAGATCGACGACGTGCTCAAGATCTGCCGGGACGAGGTGTCCAGGGTGGTGGCCGAGGGCCTGAGCGCCGACGAGATCATGCGCGGCAAGGGGCAGATGCGCGGCGGGCTCGTGCTCGGTCTTGAGGACACCGGCTCGCGCATGTCGCGCATCGGCAAGAACGAGCTGGTCTACGACGAGCTGATGTCGGTGGACGAGGTGCTGTCGCGCATCGAGTCCGTCACCCCCGACGAGATCTCCGAGGTGGCCCGCGACGTGCTCAACCGGCCGCTCACGCTCGCCGTGATCGGCCCGTACGGCGACAAGGACTTCACCGACGCCGTCCGATAGGGTTTTCCTGTGATCAGGGTAGGTGTGCTCGGCGCCCAAGGGCGTGTGGGCGTCGAGGTGTGCAAGGCGGTCGAGGCGGCCACCGACATGGAGCTGGTGGCCGCGCTCGACAAGGACGACCCCATCGAGGGCCTGTCGGGTGCCGAGGTGGTGGTCGACTTCACCCATCCCGACGTGGTCATGGGCAATCTCGAATGGGCCATCGGCCACGGCGTCCACCCCGTGGTGGGCACGACCGGGTTCGACGAGGGGCGCCTGCGGACCGTGCGGGGCTGGCTGGCGGCCAACCCCGGCACCAACTGCCTGATCGCCCCCAACTTCGGCATCGCGGCCGTGCTCATGATGCACTTCGCCCAGCAGGCGGCCCGCCACTTCGAGTCCGTCGAGATCGTCGAGCTGCACCACCCCAACAAGGCCGACGCGCCCTCCGGCACGGCCCGCCGCACGGCGGAGCTGGTCTCCGAGGCACGGGCCAAGGCCGGGATGGGCGCGATGCCCGACGCGACGAGCACCGCGCTCGACGGCTCCCGCGGGGCCGACGTGGGCGGCGTGCACGTGCACGCGGTGCGCCTGTCCGGGCTGATCGCGCACCAGGAGGTGCTGCTCGGCGGCGACGGCGAGATCCTCACGATCAGGCACGACACGATGAGCAGGGCCGCCTTCACCCCGGGCGTGCTGCTCGGCGTGCGCAGGGTGCGCGAGCTGCCCGGTCTCACCGTGGGCCTGGAGCCGCTGCTCGACCTCTGAGGTCTCCACGCCGCACGCGACATGACCGCACACGACGTGCCCACGCCCGAACAGGCCGTGGGCACGTCGTGAGGAGAGGGTCCCGGCTCCGCACAGCCGGGCCTACGATCTTCAACCCTAATACGAGCTGCGACATCCGCCCGAAACATGAGATCGTGTCGCCATGGTGCGATGGGCGGAAGCGGGCGAGCTGCCCGGGCTGGTCTCCATCGAGCTGGCCGCCGACCGGCTGTTCGAGCAGGTGGGCATCGTGTTCCCGCCCGGCACCACGATGATCGAAGAGGTCGACGACCCCAGTGCCGTGCTGGTCGAGGGGACGCCTCCGGCCGGCTTCGCGCTGATCGGATGGGTCGACGGCAACCTGCACCTCGACCAGCTCGCCGTGCACCCCGGCAGCATGCGCCAGGGGATCGGCGGGCGCCTGGTGACGGCCGTGATCGACCACGCGCGGGCCGCGGGCGCGCCGGCCGTGACGCTGACGACGTACCGGGACGTGTCCTGGAACGCGCCGTGGTACGCCCGGCACGGCTTCTCCGTGATGCCCGAGGCCGAGTGGGGCCCGGAGCTGCGGGCGCTGGTCGAGCACGAGCGCGAGCTGGGCATCGAGGTCGCGCCGCGCGTGGTCATGCGCCGCGCCTGACCCTGACCCCGTATTCCCCATTCGAGGAGTGGGTTTGACCGGCGACGGAACGACCGAATACTCTCATGCGCCAATTGGATTTTGCCGGTAGACACTGCAGCTAGGCGGGTTGGCCGGTCGCGTGAAAGTAGGGTCCCCCGGTGGCCGAACTGCCCCTCTCCCGGCGTTCCATCCTGCGGTCCGCCGCGCTCGTCGCGGCCCTCCCGGCGTTCCTGGCCGCGTGCGGCTCCGACGACGCCACCGCGCCACCGTCCGGGCAGGCTCCCCTGGACACGCTGCGGGTGGCCCTGCCGTCCTCCATCGGCTCGCTGGACGCGGGCAAGGAGGCGGGCATCATGAACTACGTCGTCGCCCTCCTCGTCCAGGAGGCCCTGGTGGGAGTGGGCCAGGACGGCAGCCTCCAGCCGTCCCTGGCCGAGTCGTGGACCAGGAAGGACGCGACCACGTACGTCTACCGGATCCGCTCCGGCGTGACCTTCTCCGACGAGACCCCGCTGACCGCCGCCGACGTCGTGGCCAGCCTGAACCTGCACGCCAGGAAGGGCTCGACCACCGCGTTCGCCTACGCCTACGCCGACGTGGACTCCGTCGAGGCCACCGGGGCCTCCGAGGTCACGATCAAGCTCAAGGCCCCCGACGCGTCGTTCGCCTGGACTCCCTCATGACCGGCATCTCCCTGCCGGGTCCTGGCCACCCGCTCGGCACCGACGACCTGGGCCGGGACGTGCTGCAACTGCTGGTCGCCGGGGCTCGTACGGCGGTGCCAGGCGCGCTCGCGGTGGCCGCCGGGTCGATGCTGATCGGCAACCTGATCGGGCTGGCCGCCGGATACCTCGGCGGCTGGGCGGACACCCTCGCCATGCGCTGGGCCGACCTGATGTTCTCGCTGCCCGCGCTGCTGGTCGCCATCGTGGTGGCGGGCGTGCTCGGCGGCGGCTACGGGCCGGCCATCGCCGTGCTGGTGGTGCTGTTCGCGCCCACGGACACGCGGGTCGTGCGCGGCGCGGTGCTGGAGCAGCGCCACCGGCCCTACGTCGAGGCCGCCCTGCTCAAGAACCTCTCCTCCTGGCGGATCATGACCCGGCACATCTGGCCGAACGTCGCCTCCGTCAGCCTGGCCGGGGCGTTCGTGAACTTCGCGTACGCGCTGGTGTCGCTGTCGTCGCTGTCGTTCCTCGGCCTCGGGGTGCCCGCCGGGTCGCCCGACTGGGGACGGACGCTGGCCGACAACCGTACCCAGTTCCTGACCAACCCGTGGGCCGTCATCGCCCCCGGCCTGGCCATCATCGCCACCGCGGCGGCGCTCAACGTCGTGGGCGACTGGCTGCACGAGCGCGTCGACCGGCGCGGAAGGGCACGCTGACATGCTGAGCGTGAACGGCCTGACCGTACGGCAGCCCGCCTCCGGGCGTACGTTGCTCTCCGAGGTGTCCTTCGAGGCCGGCCCGGGGGAGTCGGTGGCGATCGTCGGCGAGTCGGGGTCGGGCAAGTCGCTGACCGTGCGCGCGCTGCTCGGGCTGCTGCCCGCCGGACTGGAGTCGGACGGGCAGGTGCACATCGACGGCCGCCGGGTTGACGACGACCCCCGGACGCTGCGGCGGATGCGCGGCGGCACCGTCTCCCTGCTCATGCAGGACCCGTTCACGCTGCTCAACCCGCTGCGCAGGGCGGGCAGGCAGATCGCCGACGGCCTGCCGTGCGGGATCGACGCCAAGGGCGAGGTGACCCGGCTGCTCGCCGAGGTGGGGCTCGGGGCCGAGGTGGCGGGGCGGTACCCGTTCCAGCTCTCGGGAGGGATGCGGCAGCGCGTCGGGCTCGCCGCGGCGCTGGCGGCCGGGCCGCGGATCCTGGTCGCCGACGAGCCCACCACCGCGCTGGACGCCACCACGCAGCGGGAGGTGCTGGCGCTCATCCGGCGCGTCCAGCGGGCGCGGGACATGACGTTCGTGCTGATCACGCACGACCTGCGGGTGGCGTTCTCGATGTGCGACCGGTCGTGGTCATGTACGCGGGGCGGGTCATGGAGGTGGCCAACGCTGCCGAGCTGCGGAAGGAGCAGCGGCACCCGTACACGAGGGCGCTGCTGGCCGCCGAACCGCCCGCCGATCGTCGCCTGGCGGCCATCCCGTCGGTGCAGGGGTCGGTGCCGGCGCACGACGCGGTGACCGGCCGGTGCGGGTTCGCCGACCGGTGCGCGCACGTCGCCGACCGGTGCCTGGCGGGCACGCCCGAGCTCCGGGGCACCGGGTGGTCGTCGGCGTGCGTGCGGGCCGGCGAGCTGCCCGTGGCGCCGCCGCCGGTGGGCGTCGCGGCGCCCGTACGGGCCTCCGCCGAGCCGGTGCTCGACGTGCGGGAGCTGCGCAAGACGTACCCGGGAGCCACCGGGCCCGCCCTCGCCGGCGTCGGCCTGACCGTCGCCCCCGGCGAGATCGTGGCCGTCGTCGGCGAGTCCGGCTCCGGCAAGACGACGCTGGCCCGCTGCGTGACCGGGCTGGAGCGGCCGGACTCCGGCACGATCCTGCTCGGCGGGCAGGACTGCTCCGACTACACCCGGATGGCCCGCAAGGACGTGCGCCGGGCGCGGCGGACCGTTCAGATGATCTTCCAGGACCCGTACTCGACCCTCAACCCCGCCCGCACCGTGCGCGCCACCCTCAAGGAGGCGCTCGAGGCCGACGGCCGCCCCGCCGACGTGGCCGCGCTGCTGGAGCTGGTGGGCCTCGACCCGGCCCTGGCCGGGCTGCGGCCGGCCAACCTGTCGGGCGGCGAGCGGCAGCGCGTGGCCATCGCCCGCGCGGTGGCCGGCGAGCCCCGGCTGCTGGTCTGCGACGAGCCCGTGTCGGCGCTCGACGTCTCCGTGCAGGCCCAGGTGCTCACCCTGCTCGCCTGGGCTGCGCGAGAGGCTGTCGATGGGCCTGCTGTTCATCACGCACGACCTGGCCGTGGTGCGCCAGCTCGCCGACCGCCTCTACGTCCTGCGGGCCGGCGAGTGCGTGGAGAGCGGCCCGGTGGAGCGGGTGCTCGATGACCCCGGCCACGCCTACACCCGGGAGCTGCCGGCCAGCGTGCCCGACGGCTCCGGCGACTGGCCCTAGCCGGTCCTCCTCAGCTCTCGTCGGTGCCCGTCAGTCCTCGGAGAACGAGATCAGCGTCAGCACCCGGCAGCCCGCCTCGCCGGTGACGTAGACGTGGTCCAGCTCGGCCGCGAAGCGCACCGCGTCGCCCTCGCCCAGGCGCACCGTCCACGCGTCGGTCTCGACGCTGACCGTGCCCGAGACCACGTAGGCGTGCTCGACGGACCCGCGCTCGTGGGCGCTCTTGGCGCTGCGCGTCATCGGCGGCAGGTCGCCCTCGGCCAGCTCGAACCGCCGCCGGTCCGCCGCCGCGAACAGGCTGCGCACCGTCGTGTCGCCGACCACCTGGGGCTCGCCCTCGCCCCGGCGGATCACCTCGGGCTCCACCAGGTGGGTCCTGGTCAGCTCGGCGAACGTGAGCACCAGCGAGGTGGCCAGCCTGGTCAGCACCTCGATCGTCGGGTTGGCCACGCCCCGCTCGATCTGCGAGATGAGCGCCTTGCTCACCCCGGTCAGCTCGGCCAGCTCGCGCACGCTGAACCCGCGGGCCAGCCGGGTGCGCCGCAGGTTGCCGGCGATCGCCCCCCTGACCCCCGAGGCCGGCCCCGGGGTCACCGCCAGAACGGGGGTCTTCTCGTGCCGCACGTGGTCAGGTCCCTTCCTCGGAAAAGCTCACTCCATGATGCCTCGCCGCCGGCGTCCCGCCGTCCGCGACCTCGTGCGTGTCAGCGCTCGATGCGGGGCGGCGGCTCCTCGAAGCGGGAGCGCTGCGCCGGCTCGCCGCTCACCTGCTCCACGATCGAGGCCGCGATCTGGTGCAGCTTGACGTTCCGGTCCTGGGAGACGTGGCGGAGGACCTCGAACGCCTGCTGGGCGGTGCAGCGGCGTTGCGCCATGACGATGCCGAGCGCCTGGTCGATGATCGCACGGGTGGTGAGCGCCTCCTTGAGCTGCGCCGCCACCTCACGCATGCGGGCCACGTCCAGCGCCGTACGGAACAGCAGGCCGATGTGGGCGGCGGTGACGCCCACGGCGACCCGGGTCTCCCCGGCGAACCCGGCCGAGCGGTAGGAGTAGAGCGTGAGCACGCCGAGCAGCGCGCCCTCCGACTCCAGCGGCTCGCAGTGCACGGCGCGTATCTCCGGCCACTCCGCCGTGAAACGCGGCCACGGGGAGCCGGCAGCCAGATCGCGCGCCGTCACCGGCCGCCCGCTGTCGATCGTGTCGAGGACGGGCCCCTGCCCCGCGGCCACCTGTAACCCGTCGAGCAGCTCGGCCCGGGCGTGCGAGCGGGCCACGGTGCGCAGGCCGCCCTCCGCGCACAGCGCGACGCTGAGCATCGGGGAGTCGGGCATCGCCCGCTCCGCGATGGTGACGCACTCAGCGAGTGCCCGCTCGAACTCCTCGATGCCGCTGGGCACGCTCAGCCGGTTGACCACGATCCCTCGCGCTCGCTGCGTCGGGGTGCACGGTTGTGTTCCTAGGCTAGCGGCTCGGTGACGCCGTCACGAGACATAAGCGTCGACCTCGGCGACATAGGCGTCCTTGAGCCGCCGGGGCAGCCAGGTGATCTCGAAGGCGTTGCGCTGGAGCTGGGCCAGGTCCTCCCGGCCGAGCTGCAGGGCCTCCTGGACGGCCACCAGATTCTCCGCCACGTAACCCGAGAAATAGGCCGGGTCGTCGGAGTTGATCGTCACCCGCACACCCAGGTCCATCAGCTTGCGGATGCCCTCGGCCTTCATCGACTCGGTGACGTAGCCGTTGGAGATCGGGCAGCAGGTCAGCCCGATGCCCCGCGCCAGCACGGCCTCGACCAGCCGCTGGTCCTCCAGGATGTTGACGCCGTGGTCGATCCGGTCGACGCCGATGTCCTCGATGGCCTGGCGGATGTGCTCGATCGCGTTGTCCTGGTCCACGTCGCAGTGCAGGGTCAGCAGGTAGCCCTCCTGCCGGGCCCGCTCGTAGACCGCCGCGAACTTGCTCGGCGGGTTGCCCTTCTCGTCGGAGTCCAGCCCGACCCCGGCGATCCACTCCTTGTACGGCAGCGACTCCAGCAGCGTCGCCATCGCGTATTCGGCCTGGAAGTCGCGCAGGAAGCACATGATCAGCTGCGCCCGCACCCCGAGCTGCGCGTGCGCGTCCATCAGCGCCCGCCGCAGCCCCCGGATCACCACGTCGAACGGCACGCCCCGCGAGGTGTGCGCCTGCGGGTCGAAGAAGATCTCGGCGTAGCGGACGTTCTGCTCGGCGGCCTTGCGCAGGTAGGCCATGGCCAGGTCGTAGAAGTCGGGCTCGGTGCGCAGCACCCGCATGCCCTCGTAGTAGATCGTCAGGAAGGAGGACAGGCTGTCGAAGGTGTAGGCCGCCCGCATCTCCTCGACCGTCGCATAGGGCAGCTCGAGGCCGTTGCGCCTGGCCAGCTCGAACTTGAGCTCGGGCTCCAGCGTGCCCTCGATGTGCAGGTGCAGCTCGCACTTGGGCAGTCCGGCGATGAAATCCTTCACCGTCCCACCTTAGAACGGTCGCCCGCTAGAAGATGATGGCCAGGCCCACCGCGAACAGCACCCCGTACGCCATCTGCAGCTTGCCCGTCTGCTGCAGCACCGCGATGAGCGCCGGGCCCACCGCCTTGCCCAGCACCGTCCGGATCGGCTGGATCGCCAGCGGCGCGGCCAGCAGCACCAGCGCCGCCCACGGCGTGATCGGGATCATCGCCAGCGCCACCACGAACGGCACGACCTGGCAGGCCACGTAGAGCGTACGGGTGCGCTCGGCCCCCAGCAGCACCGCCAGCGTGCGCTTGCCCGCCTGCCCGTCCGTGCCGACGTCACGCAGGTTGTTGACCACCAGCATCGAGCACGACAGCAGCCCCACCGGGATCGACGCGAACAGCGCAGGCCAGCTCAGCTGCTCGGTCTGCACGTACGCCGTGCCCACCACCGGCACGACCCCGAAGAACACGAACACGGCCAGCTCGCCGAGCCCGCGGTAGCCGTACGGGTGCTTGCCGCCCGTGTAGAACCAGGCGGCCGCGATCGCCAGCGCGCCCACCACCAGCACCCACCACGCCCGCGTGACCAGCACCAGCACGAGGCCCAGCACCGCGGCGAGCGCGAAGCAGCCCAGGGCGGCGATCAGCACCTGCCGCGGCGTGGCCGCGCGCGAGCCGACCAGCCGCATCGGGCCGACCCGCTGGTCGTCAGTGCCACGGATGCCGTCGCTGTAGTCGTTGGCGTAGTTGACGCCGATCTGCAGTGAGAGCGCCACGAGCAGCGCCAGGATCGCCCGCCACCACACGAAGCCGTCTTCGCCGATCGCGACGCCGGTGCCGACCATGACAGGCACGACGGCGTTGGGCAGTGTGCGCGGGCGGGCGCCGGCGAGCCACTGGCCGGGGGTTGCCATATCCTTCTTCAACCTCTAGCTGATGTCTGTGGTGAGCCTGACCATCCGGATCGGGCGGCCCATGTCGAGGACACGTTCGGCCATGTCCTCGCCCCAGCCGGCCGACTCCAGGAAACCGAGCACCGCGTAGTTGTCGGCGAACACCCAGGTGACGATCTGGCGGAAGCCGTCCTCACGAAGGTAGTCGACCGTGGCGTTGAGCAGGCGGCTGCCGTGGCCCCGGCGTACGAAGTCGGGGTCGACCAGCAGCGTCAGCATCTCGGCCACCACGCTGGGGTCGAGGTCGGGATCCTCGGCGGGGGCATGGGAGGCCAGGCCGACCACGCGCTCTCCGCCGCGGGGGGTGACGAGGGCGGCGCTGCCACCCGCGCCGAGGGCCGGGAAGCCCTCGGTGTCGAGGATGGTCTCCACCGCCACCAGAACCCGATGCATGGACGTGGGAGGTGCGACGATCGCCTCGTCCCACTGGCGCAGCCACATCTTCTCGGCCGCCGCGCCTGTCATCTGCTCGAGTGGGCCTTCGGGGAGGAAGTCCCGATAGCCGTAGCGCCAGGCGCGGATCTGAGTGTTCGCAACCTGGAGCACATCCTCGCGCCGGGCCGCCCGGACGCCTACGTCTGCCATCTCGGCCCGCTCCTTCGCCTGCCGTTCGTGCCACAAGGCACGAGTTACACCGTATCGGTGTTTGAGCCTTGGAGATGACGCGAACCCCGCTTCCTCGCCCGGTAAGCCCGTGTCTTGGTGCGGTTGCCGCATACCCGCATAGAACACCACGAGCGGGAACGATTCTTCGACGAGTCGATGAACGCCCACTGACAGGTTCCCTCCGCGCACACCTTGAGCCGGTCCCACGACGCGCCCGTGGCTGCCGCGGCGATGCCGGCCAGCCCGCCCTGCACACCACCCGTGGCGGGAACCAGCTCCGGCCGCTCCCCCGCCCGCACGCCGACCTTGAGGGGGAGCGCCGGGAGATCGGCGGCCTCGCGCCTGAGCGCGGCCCTGAGGCCCTCGCGGAGGGAGTGAGCGGTCTGGAGGTCGTCGTCGGTGGCGCGGTCGCCGGGGCCGATGAGGGCGCGTTCGCGCAGCCACAGGGCCAGCTCGGCGGGGGAGGACAGCTCGTCCGCCTGGACTTCGACGTCGAAGGTGTTCACGAAGTCTCGTACGAGCTCCGCGTCACGTACGAGCTCCGCGGAGAACTGCATGCCGTCACTCTACTCGGCGGGTCGGACGCCTATGATCGCCACGTCCTCGGAGAGCCGATCGCCGTCGCTTCGGAGAGCGCCTCGGCGAGCCGCCGGACTCCTTCCCCCAGCTCCGCCAGATGGGCGGCGGCCATGTGCGTGACCCGGATGCGCGGCCCCGGCGGCTCGGACGCGTAGTACATCCGCCCCGGGCTCACCAGCACCCCGTTCCGCCTGGCGGCCTCCACCAGGGCGTTCTCGTCGACCTCCGCCGGCAGCCGGACCCACAGGTGCATCCCGCCGGCGGGCAGCAGGTGCGGCTCGGCCTCCGGCATGCGCGCGGCGAGCGCCGCGGCGAGCGCGTCGCGGCGGGTCATGATCTCGGCGTGCACGGTCGCCAGATGCCGCCGCCAGGCCGGCGAGCCCACGAACTCCAGCGCCGTCTCCTGCAGCGGCCGCGCCACGAAGAACGACTCCACGAGCTGGCTCGCCCGCAGCCGGTGCGCGGCCGGCCCCCTGGCGATGACGGCCGCCACCCGCATGCTCGGCGACAGGATCTTCGTCAGCGACACGATGTGCACCACGGTGCCGTGCTGGTCCATGGACGCCAGCGACGGGGGCGGCTGCTCGGTCAGGTAGCGGGCGAAGTCGTCCTCCACGACGAACGCCCCCGCCGCCCTGGCCACCTGCAGCACCTGCTCCCGGCGCTCCGGCGACAGGGTGGCGCCGGTGGGGTTGTGCAGGGTGGGCTGGCAGAAGAACACCCGCGCCCCGGTGACGGCGAACGCCTCGGCCAGCAGCTCCGGCCGTACACCGTCGCGGTCCATCGGCACGGCCGTGGCGCGCAGCCCCGCCGCCCTGGCCGCCGCCAGCGCCCCCGGATAGGTGGGCGTCTCGACCAGGATCGGCGTCCCCGGCGCCGCCAGCGCCCTGAACGCGTGCGTGAGCGCCGCCTGCCCGCCGCTCACGATCAACGCGTCGGCCGCGGTCATGTCGCCACCGGCCTGCGTCGCGAACCACCGCCGCAACTCCAGCAGGCCCGTCAGGGGCGGCATGGCCCAGGCGTCCGGCCGGCGTACGGCCCGCGCCGCCGCGGCCGCGAGCTGCCGGTCCGGCCGCAACCCCGGCCGCAGGTACCCGCCGGTCAACGGCACCACCCCCTCGGGCGCCGCGCCCAGCAGCATCGAGACCGGCCCGTCGTCGACCACCCGATCGCCGAGGGCCACGGTCTGCCAGGACAGGTCGGCGGCGTCCTGCGCGCGGCTGACCCGCTGCGCCACGAACGCGCCACTGCCCGGCCTCGTCACCACCCGTCCTTCGGCGGTCAGCTGCCCGATGGCCCGGGACACGGTGACGGGGCTGACGTTGTGCCGGCGCATGATCTCCCGGCTGGACGGCAACCGCGCCCCCGGCCCCAGCCGGTCGGCCTCTTCGCGCAGCATCGCGGCGATCTGGGCGATACTGCTATCGTTGTCCATGAAGGATGAGAATAGCGCTACTGCTCCAGAAGGAGTAGCGGTCCCTGCCCCCTCGAACCGCCTCCCACCGCCCACCGCCACCCACCCGGGCGCCGCGTCGTCTCATCCGGGCCCCGCATCCGCTCATTTGGGCGCCGCGCCCGCTGCCCCGGGGCTGCCCGCGGATCCCGTGGCCGTGGGTCCCCCAAGGTCGCCGCGTCGGCGAGGCGTCGAACGGTCCGGCTCGGCGCAATCCGACGGCGCTCAGCCGCCGACCTCCACGGACAGTGCCCAGCCGCCCACCACCGACCGGCACAAGCGCCACCGCCAAGGCACGGCCCTGGCCTTCCTGGGCGTCCTGGCGTTCTCCGGCTCCTTCCCCGCCACCGTCCACGCGATGCAGGGCTTCAACCCGTGGCTGGTGGCAATAGGCCGAGCCGCGATAGCAGGCGCCATAGCCGTAGCCTGCCTGAAAGCCACCAACCGCCCTCTCCTTCCCCGGAAGTCCCAATGGCCCGCCTACGCCCTGATCTCTCTCGGCGTGGTCTTCGGCTTCCCGGTCTTCAGCGGCCTGGCCCTCGACCTGGGCGCCAGCACGGCCCATGCCGCCGTGATCACCGGCCTGCTCCCGGCGGCCACGGCCGCCTGCGCCGTCCTGCGGGCCTCGGAACGCCCCCGCCCCCTGTTCTGGGCAGCCTGTACGGCCGGCGCCATCGCCATCACGACGTTCACCCTCATCCAGCACCAGGGCAGACCGTCGTGGCCCGACCTGCTCCTGATCGGCGCCCTCCTCTCGGCCGCGGTCGGCTACACGGAGGGCGCCCGCCTGTCCAGGCACACCCCGGGCTGGCAGGTCATCTCCCACACCCTCGTACTGTCACTCCCCCTGACGGCCCCCATCACGGCGGTCCTGGCCCTCACCACCCCCATCACCCTCACCCCCCAGGCCGTGACCGGCTTCGCCTACGTGTCGGCGGTCTCCATGTTCATCGGTTTCATCCCCTGGTACGCGGGCCTGGCCAGGGGCGGCATAGCCCGGGCCGGTCAGACCCAGCTCACCCAGCCCCTCCTGACCCTCATCTGGGCGTGGTTCCTGATGGGCGAGCGCTTCGGCCCCGCGACGGTGGCGGCGGCGCTGGCCGTACTCGTCTGCGTGGCCATCACCCAGCGCGCCCGTACTTGAAAGCCGTGACGCCACCCCGCAGGATGGGAGAGGAGGTGTCACAACCATGGCGGACCTCACGATCCCAGAAGGCGGCTTCTGGCCGGCGCCGGAGATCCCGCAACCCAACATCTATCCCATGGAATGGCGAGTGGAGACGGAGAAACTCGCCGCCATATACGAGAAGTCCAAGCGCGTGCTCTGGAACCCGGCCGACCTTCCCTGGGACGGCCTGAGCCCGGACGACTTCACGCGGGAGCAGCGCCTGGGCATCATGTACTGGTTCGCGGTCCTGGCGAACTTCGACGCCTCGGGGCCCGCGGTCTTCGCCCGGGCCACCATCCAGGCTTTCGAGAAGCACGAAGAGGACCCCGTCAGGAAGTGCTTCTTCTCGATCACCCGTGACGAGATGAACCACGAGGAATGTTGCCAGCGCACCATCGCCAAACTCTGGCCGGGCGGCCCGCTCGACTGGACCCCGTCCGACGACCTCGAATCCGCCGCGCACAACAACATCGGCTGGCTCTATCACAACGGCGGTCGCTACTGGACCGGCTACACCTCAGCCGTGGGGAGATATTCGCTGCCGGTCCTGTTCACGAGCTTCATGATGGGGGAGATGGCCGCATCCACCCTGTTCAGGGGCATGGCGTCGGGCACCACGCACCCGGTCTTCAGCGAGATGTTCCAGCGCATCGGCCGCGACGAGTCCCGCCATCTGCAAATCTGCATGACCATCCTGGAGAACGAATGGCCGGGCCTCACGGAGGACACGCGTAGTCTCATCACCCGTCAGCTCAGAGCGGGTTTCGTCTTCCTCAGCATGATTCTCTGGGAACCGCCTGAGGGCTTCTGGGAGCTCCCGCCGTACTTCCTGGGCAACCACCGCGTCCTCATGGACCACGCCAGGGAGGCAGGGCTGGGCGTCCTGTCGTACGACGAGCAGGCGGAGAACTGGCGCGTGGCGATGGCGCGAATCCGCGCGATAGTGGAACGCTGGGGGATCGCCTTCCCGGCCATTCCTGAGCTGGACCTGGAGGGCGTACAGGTCGATTTCATCGACCCGGAGGAAATCATCCCGGTCTTCTGACCCTGGCCGGCCGGCGGCGCCCGGTGCCATTCCTGCCCTAATCGCAGGAGGGCCACCGCTCCTCGGGAGCGACATAACTCCCGCGATGCGGAACGCTGTACACCCATCCCTCCTCACGCAACACGGCAATGGCCCGGCGTACGGTCTCGCGCGCGGCCCCGTATGCACGGACCAGCTCGACCTCGCTCGGAATCAGATGGCACGCCACGAGCTCGCGATTTCTTATCCGCTCCCGGATTTCACCGGCGATATGTCGATAGAACGGCGTCCGCCGCCCCGAGGGGCCGGTCTGCCCGGGGACGTTGACGAACGTTCCCTCTCCCTGCCGCGTGTGGACCAGCCCCTGGTTCCGCAGCACCCGAATCGCCCTGCGCGCGGTGGTGCGCGCGACCTTGAACTCCCGCTGGATCCCCGCCTCGCTGATCACGAGATCTCCAGGGGAGAGCTCGGCCATGATGCGCGCCCTGATGACCTCGCTGATCTGCAGATATAGATAGGTGTCACCCTCGCGATTCAGCACGCCTCAAGGGTAATCCAAGGGCCCCGCCAAAGGAGGGGCAATCAAGAACCCTGATTTATGGGCCATTTTTCGGGGTCGGTCACGTATGTGCCCCGATATGGCACCGTGAAGACCCAGCCCTGATCCCGGAGATGCGCGACAGCCTGGCGTACGGTCACCTTTGCGGCGCCATATTGGCGCATCATCACTTTCTCGCCGGGAATTGCCCGGTTGGGGGGAATCTCGCCCCGCTGAATACGTTCGGCGACCTCTCCGGCGATCTTCCGATAAATAGGCATCCTCCTCGGCGACCGCGGCGTGCCCGGCCGCCCGACGAACGTGCCTTCGCCCCGAATCGTGTACGCCAGCCCCTGCTCCCGCAGCTCCCTGGCCACCCGCCGGGCGGTGGTCCGGGCGATCGCGTAGTGCCTCTCGAGGGTGGCCTCACTGGGGACGGGATCGCCGGCGCCGAGCTCACCGCGTTCGATCTGATCGCGAACCAGGTCGGCGACCTGCTTGTATATGGGCACGGGCCCCGCGCGATCCAGCACGCCCGGATTATAGAACAGGCACCGGCCCTGCCTGCGGAAAGACCGCCGAGGCAGTCCCCATTGGCATGGTCATGCCGCCGGGGTGCCCGTCAGACGGCGAGCGCGTCCATCGCATCCCGCTCGACTCCGCGGACGATGAGCCGGTCGCCACCGACAACTCTCACGCGAACACCAGGACCGCCAGGACGGCCCGCGCCAGGACGGCCCGCGCCAGGACGGCCCGCGCCAGGACGGCCCGCGCCAGGACGGTCCGCGCCAGGACGGTCCGCGCCAGGACGGCCCGCGCCAGGACGGTCCGCGCCAGGACGGCCCGCGCCAGGACGGCCCGCGCCACGACCGCTCCCGCCTTCGCCACCTGCCCGAACCCGCCGAACAGCACGGCCACCGCCGACGCCAAGTCCGCCGGTCCGCCGACGAGCCCCAGCACAGCCACGTACTGGGGCGCCGGGCCAGACCGCTCGACCGTCCTGCCCGCCACCCATGCGACGCGCCCTAATCCACCTCGACGTCGTCGAGAAGCCGGAGGAGACGGGAGAGTACTCGGAGGCAGGCGGCCACCTCCGCCTCGGTCAGGTCACCACCGACCTGGCGCAGCACCGCCCGCTCACGGTCCATCACGGCGTTGATCGCGGCCCGGCCCTCCCCGGTGAGTCGGACGAGCGAGGACCTCTTGTGTGCCGGATTGCCGACGAACTCCACCAGACCTCGTTCGGCCGCGTCGTTGCTCATGCGCTGTACGAACTGCCGGCTCAGCGCCTGAGCCCGCCCCATCTGGGGAACGGTCATGGGCCCGTGCTCGCGGAGCAGATTGAGCACCGCCCGAACCCCGACCGACAGCCCTTCGATGGGCGCGTCCTGCTCCACCTTGCGCTGGGCACGCCGGTACAGCGGCCCCACGAGGTCGAACACCTCGGTCAGCCGGTCGGTCAGCTCTCCGGACACCTGGGCCGGATCCGTCTCACTCACCCCTTCATGATGACACCTTAGTTGTCATCCTTCTCCAGAAGTGACACCTTGGTTGTCATGAAGGATCTGTTCTGGCTCGACACCGGCACCGGCCGTCCCCTCGTTCTGCTGCACGGCGGCTTCCTCGACCACCGCATGTGGGAGGACCAGATCCCGGCCTTCGCCTCGCGCTACCGGGTCATCGCCCCTGACGCCCGCGGTCACGGCCGCTCCGCCAACGGTACGGAGCCGTACCGGCTGACCGACGACCTGGCCGCGCTGCTACGCCACCTGGACACCGGCCCCGCCGTCCTGGTGGGCGTCTCCATGGGCGCGAGCGTCGCCGTCGACACCGCGCTGGAGCACCCGGACCTGGTCAGCGCCGTGGTGGTCGGTGGTGCCGGAACCAGCGAGCCCTACTTCACCGACCCCTGGACCACCCAGGCCATGACCACCTGGCACTCGGCGATGGCCGCCGGCGATCTGGACGCCTCCGTGGAGGCGTTCACGCTCCTCGGCGCGGGTCCGCACCGCCCTCTCGACGATCTCGATCCCGAGGTCGTTGCCCGCCTGCGACGCATGGCCAGGGGCACCATGGCCAAGCACACCGCCGGCGAGCCCAACCTGCTCATCCCGGTACGCGACACGTGGGAGCGCGTGGCCACGATCGACGTTCCCGTGCTGGCCATCAACGGCGCCGTCGACTCGCCTGACCACATCGGCATGGCCGAACGCCTGACCCGGACCGTCGCGAACGGCCGTACAGCGTCGATCGACCAGGCCGGGCACTATCCCAACATGGAGCGTCCGGACGTCTTCAACAAGATCCTCGCAGACTTCCTGGACGGCCTACCCGCTGACCACCTGGCAACCAGATGAACACAACTGCCCCGCCAGCTTGGCAAGGCGGCCGCAGCCGCGGAGCGCGAAGATGCCATCGTCACCATGCCGTTGCCAATATGACGGCACCTCCACAAATCCCCACGCTCAGCAAACAGACCCTAAATTCACGTATCCCGCCGTAGTTGCAACCAATGCCGGAATTTGGTGCGGACCTGCACAATTTTGGTCCGCTTGTCCCTGCGAGCACAGGATCGAACCACGGACATTCGCGGCACGATGGCAGTCCGTTGTGCTGTCGGCCTTGTGAAGGAGCGCTCTTCCTTGCGCCCCTTGACCGATTGGTCGTCGAATTGCCGAGGTGGAAGAAATGGTGACGGCCATCGCGGTCCTTTTGAAGACGCAGTTCAGAAGGACATCGAGCGCGATGGCCGCAGACACATTCTGATGCCTGCACCACCGGCCGGTGAAGGGTTCACATGACCGGTGGCTCCGACTTTTGTTGTGGAGCCGCGGCGAAAGCCAAAGGCGCTGGCGCCACACCGTTGCCGAACGGACCCCGCGTCCCATCCTCGGGGCGACAAGGCACGCCGAGTCTCGGCGACTGCGGCACACTGAGCCTCGTCCGCAACGCCGACCCCTCGCCCGTCCTGGACCGAGACAGCGGGGGCGGCAGCAGTAAGCAGTGGCCGCAGAGTCCGGGCCTCCCGACCGCGAGAAAGGCGCGGCCGCAAGTCGAGTACGTGTCATCACCACCGCACCAGGCCATGACGACCACATCGAGCGATGACCACCGAATCAAACCGTGGCCGTCACATCCGTGGAAAACGCACCGTGTGTCTTCGCGCGATCCCGGGCGACGCGCCTGCCCAGATCTCAGAGGGAGGAATGGGCTTCACCCGGGATCAGCGGGAGACCATGGCGTGATCCCGCGCTTCCAGGAGGTGCGCGGAACCACGCCATGACGAGTAATGGCCGGCTGACGTCCATAACGGCCTACCCGCGCCATTAGGTTCTCATGGTCGTCCCTTGGAAAACCTCGGTTCGGCGCTATATGCGGGATCATGCCCTTTGCGCATCACAGAAGTTAACTTTCGCTGTGGAGTTGGTTTATAAGACATGAATTGCCCTAAAGGGGGATTCGCCTCCAGGATCCGTCCGCGACGATCAGATGGTCGAGAAGCCGCAACCCCACCGTCCGTGCGGCCTCAAGGATCATGGCCGTGGCCTCGAGGTCCTCCGGGCTCGGGTCGAGTGATCCGCCAGGATGGTTGTGCGCAAGACCGAACATCGCCCCGCCCGAGGTGAGCACTTCCGTGATCAACTCACGTACGGGCATCACCGTGTGATCGCTCCCACCCTCGGTAAGCACCGACCGCTTCAGCACCCGCCCACCGGTGTCGCACACCACCATGACCAACCGCTCCTGCGTCCGGTCGCGCAGCAACGGAGCGCAGGCATGGGCCAGGTCGGACGTGCTGGTGATGCGTTCTCGCTCGGGCCACGCCTGCGCTCGGCGTACGAGATGGAAGGCCGCCGTCACCCGTGCGGCCTTGGCCGGACCGATACCGCGCAAAGTGAGTAACCGATGCGGATCGGAACGCGCGAGGGCGTCGAGATCCCCGCAGTGCTCGATCACCTGGCTGGCCAGGTCGAGGGCGCTCGCCCCGCGGAATCCCGAGCCGAGCAGCACGGCCAGCAGCTCCCGGTCCGCCAGGGCGGCAGCACCGATGGACATGAGCCGCTCGCGCGGCCGATCGCTCTTGGACAGATCTTTGACTCGCATCGGCAACCTCCGCAACCGTTGTACCAACGCCCACCGACAATCTCTGACCTGCACATTCGCCCCGAAGTGGTTCGTGACCGCTTGTCCGTCATGTCCCGCCACCTGCCGGCACGCCCAACAGCGATGGTGTGTACGCAACGTCCCCGGCGGCCATCGCACGCGGGTGGACGTTCAGGCGAGTCCAGCCGGGCTCCTTGGCATGCCTCGTCGATCACCATCGCGCCCAGGCGGTCGTCCGCGTGACGATCTCGTACAGCGACAGCGTCCGGCGGGTCGCCAACAACCACGGGATCGCCTGCACGACCATCCCTCCGACCAGTCCATCCGACGCAGGTGGTGAATGGAGGTGCTCAGAGACCATGTGCAAGAGCGATTCGGCGCGCCTCCCCACGCGGTGCCTCCCCACGCGACGCCTCCCCACGCGGTGGGCGGGTGCGTCAGCTAAGGCCTGGCGTCACGGCGAATCGGCCCCCCCATGCGCCGTGTTAGCGCGACATGAGGAGAGGGCGCCGCCAATCCGCCCGCATGGACCGTGCCACGGTCGGAGGGCAGTCGGGTGCCACTGTCGGAAGGGCAGCCGGGACCCCGCCGTAGCCGGCGTACCCGACTGCGACACCAGCCCCACATACCTCGCGCTCTGGCACCAAGCCCCACCGCCTTCCGCGTGCTCTGGCAGGTTCGCGGCGTGCCGGGCATGCCACAAACTCCGACGAGCGTTCGGCCGATGCCGAGATCGGACCGGAGCATGACCCACACCGGTTTCCTCAGGCGCCCTGACGCAGCACGATCGTGCTGGCGGACGGGAAATTCACGCGTGATGCCAACCCCAGGAAGCACTGGGATCAGCACGGTGGGGCGCGCAACGCCGATGATCTTCCACGCTCATGAGCCGACGCTGGCCCGGCGAGTGCGTGATCGTCGGGCCTGACGAGTCGAGTCGGGCCGGCCCTTCTCCCAGGGGCGGCACAGGTCATCACTGGGTCAGACCGGGAGGCCCCGGTGAGAACGCGCTCACCAAGAGGCCTCCCGCGCCTCCCCGTCTAAACGGGCATGCTGTACGTGACCCGGAAGCGATCGCCCGGAATGACGATGTCGCTGGTCTCGACGGGCCGATCGCCTGCCCAATGGGTACGTTCCACGTGCAGAACGTGCACGCCCGCCGCCAGATCCAGCGCATCGCTCTCCACCGGGCGAGGGATGCGGGTCTGTACGCTTTCGACGATCTCCGTGATCTTTATGCCATGCGCGTACATCCTCGCGACCAGGCTCCGGCGCTCCTCGTCCGTGTGAGGAGCGAACTCCCGTAGCTCATAGGACGTGGCAAGCTGCAGCGGTCTGCCGTCTCCGCGGAAGACATAATGCGTTTTGGTCAGCGTGGCGGACTCCGGCAGCCGTAGCCGCCTGGCGATATCCGGCCCCGCCTCGGCCGGTTCGCTGTGCCAGTCCCACGTCACACGTCTGCCTTGAGATTGCAGATCGGCGGCGAAGGGGGCAGGGTGATCGAGAAACCGCCATCGGTACAGCGGGGTTAGGTCGGGGCGTTCCCTGACGTAATGACCCGAGCCCACGCGGCCTATGATGAGGCCTTCGCCCGCGAGCACACGTAGTGCGTGACGAGCGGCAGTCTCGCCGACCTGATACTTGCGGGTCAGCTGCGCCCGCGAGGGAATCGGCGCGCCGGGGGGAAGGGTGCCGTCGGTGATCTGTCGCCGGATGTCTTCGACGACACGCAGGTAGACCGGATCTGAGGTGGCCACTAGTCCATCCCTGGGGGTTCGTGTGAGGCGTTGCCCCATGTTGCCGTATTCGGCAGGTAACCGACCGTCATCGATGACTGCTGGAGCCCCAACTTTGCGATGGCGGAAAATTATCGGAGAAACCCTGTAACGCAGATGTAAGGGGTGCCGATTCTCCGGTAGAGGTCGTCGATGTGTGTACCCCCGAGCACATATCGGCGACCTCTTCCATGTCCGGCCCCTGGAGCCACGACGCTCCCGGGTAACGAACGCCCTGGTCGGATGCGGTTATTGGGGAAGCTGTGAGGCGTCTCGAACGCAGACTCGGCCGACACCGGCACGTCCGGCCCGCCACCTCCGCAAGCGCCCATCCCCATCCTCACCAGCGACATCCTCAAAGCTCGTGTCCTTACTCTGCCATCCTTACCTCGCGAATCTTCAAGTTACGCAAGTTCAGGTTGGACGTTGTAGGGGCGCATGTGGCTGAGTGCGCATCTCGGTTGCACCTGCCTTGCACCGCAGGGCTTCGGGCGTACGCCTTCGCGGTGCCTGTGCTTCGGGTTGGCTGTACGTCTTCGCGTCTCGCATCCTCGCTTCGCGCCGCCGCATCCGCGCCTAAACGCCCTCGCTTGCCACTGCACGCGCCTTCCGTCACCTTGCCGCTCAACCTCGCCCCCGCATGTTCGCAGCAGTCATCTCATGCCTTGGGATCGAGATGCGGTCCGGGTGCTCGGCGCCCGGCGGTTGTGCTCTGGGGGTTACGGTCTCGCGCTCTGGAGTTACGTAGGTCGCGAGGGCACGGCGTACGGGTATTCCTCCATGATCAGAGCCGGTTCTTTGACGCCATGAGGCAAGTGGTCATCCGGTATCGCCATGGAGTGGCCGTAACCGGGAAGAGTCACCTTCTTCTAACTTGTGACGTCGAAGCCGTTCCGGCGACCTACGACCAGGCCATGCCTCTGGATCGCCGAACAGCACCATGGCTGTCCCGTCGCACGACGGGATGCATCACTTCGAGGGACCTTCATGATCGACATTGGCCGGCTTCTCCCGTCCGATCGGGACGTTTGGGAGGGCTTGTTCCGTGCGTACATCGACTTCTACGAGAGAGTCGAGCCGGACGAGATGTACGACCGGGCATGGCACGAGTTCCAGGCGGACGGCCGGTTGCACGCCCTGGGGGCGCGGCTGGACGGGCGCCTGGTGGGCATCACGCACTTCCTCACCCACGGGAACACCTCGGCGCCCGACACTGACGTCTGCTATCTGCAGGACCTGTTCTCCGCACCGGATGTCCGTGGCAGAGGCGTGGGGCGGGCGTTGATCGAAGCTGTCACGGATTGGGCTCGGGAGCGCGGTTGCTCCCGTGTGTACTGGAACACGCACGAGTCAAACAGCACGGCGCGGCGCCTGTACGACCAAGTGGCCGAGAATCGCGGCTTCATCCGATACCAGATCGAACTGTCGAAGTAGGGATGGATTGCGTGGCGATGTCGTAAGCCGCGACTCGACCTCGTCCGACGTGCTCCGGCACGTCGACACACCTGTCGCCGACATGGCCAGGTACGTGCCCAGCCGACGCGGCCGGGTGCGTGCCCACAAGCCTGCCGGGACCGAGGACGGGGGTCTTTCGGTCGTCCCGGGCGGGCAGAGTCGGATGCGTTGGAGTCCCGCCCCACCGTGGCGTTTGCCGGTTGGGCGGCTGTCCAGCCCGTAACGGTTCATGGGTCGGGTGTCCTTCCGGGCGCCGCTTCGGTAACCGATCGAGCTGCACGCAACGGCCAAGTGGAGTGTGGGCGCGCCCTTGCAGGTGGTGAGGCGTCACTCGCGGATATGCATGTCTCGCCAAACGGTGGTGGTCGCGTGACATCGGCGACAGACGGTCCAGTTGGGTTGGAGGGCTTGGACTCGCCGCCATGCAGGTGGACATGGGTGGGATTAAGGGGATCCGGGGCGGATCGCTGCTGGATCCCCGTTTGCGGTGGTGCGCCGGGGACCCGGATTGAGCCGTATGGTGTGATTGGAGAACGTGGTCGGTGGTGTGGCTGCTGGAGTCGGCTGAGCCGCCAGGCGTCGGGTGGCTGGGGGGCCAGATGCCGGCGAAAGGGGGCAAAAAGCGGTTCCAGGCAGGCAAAGCGGGGTGGCGACGTCCAATGGATTTCTGAATCCAGGTAGCGTTCGCACTATGGCATCGCCAACTGGAACCACCGACGCGCCCTTCGGCCGTATGCTGACCGCGATGGTCACGCCGTTCACTTCCGACGGCGAGGTCGATTATGTGGCTGTGCGACGGCTTGCCACCTATCTGGTGGACGAGCAGCGCAATGACGGCTTGATCGTCAATGGGACGACCGGCGAGTCGCCCACTACTTCGGACGACGAGAAGCAGCGCATCGTCAACGCTGTCCTCGATGCGGTCGGCGATCGCTCGACAGTGGTGGCCGGCGCCGGCACTAACGACACCCGTCACAGCGTCGAACTCGCGAAGCAGGCAGCACGTGCCGGTGCGCACGGCCTGCTGGTGGTGACGCCGTACTACAACAAGCCCCCGCAAGAGGGCCTGTATCGGCACTTCACCGCCGTCGCCGACGCGACCGACCTTCCCGTGATGCTCTATGACATTCCGGGACGCAGCGGCGTACCGATCAAGACTGAGACCCTGATCCGGCTGGCGCAGCACGAGCGCATCGTCGCCGTGAAGGACGCCAAGGGAGACCTGTTCGCCGCCAGCCAGGTGATGACCTCGACGGATCTCGCCTTCTACTCCGGCGACGACCTGCTCAACCTGGCCTGGCTCTCCCTTGGCGCGGCCGGGTTCGTCAGCGTCGTCGGGCACGTGGTGGGTGCCGAGTTGGCGCGTATGATCCACCTGCACAAGAACGGCGACGTCGCCCAGGCCCTGGCCGTAAACAGCCAGGTGGCACCCGTGGTGGACGGGATCATGCTGCGTGCGGGCGGCGCGATCATGGCAAAGGCGGCACTGAGCATGGTGGGGGTGCCGGCCGGTCCGGTGCGGCTGCCGCTCGTGGACGCAACAGAGAAGCAAATCGCCGAGCTGCGTGCTTGCCTGGTGGCCGGCGGGGTGAAGTTGACAGACGTATAGGAACGGGGAGGAACCGGGAGTTTTGAGAACAAGATCTGACCGTGGGGGCCAGGCATGAGCCATCCGCATCCTGAGCTTGGCCCCCCGCCGACGCTGCCTGAAGGCGGCTTGCGCATCGTCGCGCTCGGTGGGTTGGGGGAAATCGGCAGGAACATGGCCGTCTTCGAATATGACGGTCGCCTGCTGGTCGTCGACTGCGGGGTACTGTTCCCCGAGCCCGACCAGCCGGGTGTCGACCTCATCCTGCCTGACTTCGAGTACATCAGGGATCGGCTCGACGACGTCGAGGCCGTGGTGCTGACCCACGCCCACGAAGACCACATCGGGGCGGTGCCGTATCTGCTGCGCGAGCGGCGCGACATCCCGCTCATCGGCTCCAGGCTCACGCTTGCCCTGATCGAGGCCAAGCTGACCGAGCATCGAATCCAACCGACCAAACTCGAGGTCATCGAGGGCGAACGACACGTCTTCGGGCCTTTCGACTGCGAGTTCCTCGCGGTCAATCACTCGATCCCCGACGCTCTGGCCGTCGCGATCAGGACGCCTGCGGGCATCGTCCTGCACACCGGCGACTTCCGGATGGACCAGTTGCCGAGCGACGGCCGCCTCACCGACCTCGGCGGGTTCGCCAGGCTCGGCACCGAGGGCGTCGATCTGCTGATGTCCGACTCCACCAACGCCGAGGTGCCGGGATTCGTCACCAGTGAGCGGGAGATCGCGCCGGTCATCGATGAGGTGATCCGCACCTCCGAGCAACGCGTCATCGTGGCCAGCTTCGCCTCGCACGTGCACCGCATCCAGCAGGTCATGGATGCCGCTGCCAGGCACGGCCGCAAGGTGGCCCTGGTCGGACGGTCGATGGTGCGCAACATGGGCGTGGCCCGTGACCTCGGATATCTCAAGGTGCCGCCGGAGCTGATCGTAGACTCGCGCGACATCGAGGAATGGCCGCCCAAGGATGTGGTGCTCGTCTGCACCGGCTCTCAGGGCGAGCCGATGGCGGCACTGTCCAGAATGGCCAACCGCGATCATCCGATTCGCATCGCCGAGGGCGACACCGTGTTGCTCGCCTCGTCCCTGGTGCCGGGCAACGAGACCGCCGTCAACAAGGTCATCAACGGGCTGACCAGGTGGGGCGCCCGGGTGGTGCACAAGGGCAACGCCAAGGTGCACGTCTCCGGTCACGCGGCCGCCGGCGAGCTCCTGTACGTCCTCAACCTGACGCGTCCGTCGAACTTCATGCCCGTTCACGGTGAGTGGCGTCATCTGCGCGCGCACGCCAAGCTCGCGGCCCTCACCGGCGTTCCCGATGACCACATCGTGATCGCCGAGGACGGCGTCGTGGTGGACCTGGTCGATGGGCGCGCCAAGATCGTCGGCGCGGTCCATGCCGGGTACGTCTATGTCGACGGCTCGTCCGTGGGTGAGATCACCGACACCTCGCTCAAGGACCGCAGGATCCTGGGCGACGAGGGGTTCATCTCCGTGGTCATCGTGGTCGACTCCAACACGGGCAAGCTCACCGCCGGCCCCGAGATCCACGCGCGCGGGTCGGGCATCGACCCCATGCAGTTCGACGAGTTCATTCCGCAGATCGAAAGGGCCCTCCAGGAGAAGGCCGCGGACGGCGTCGTCGACATGCAGGAGATCCGCCGGGTCGTGCGTCGTACGGTGGGGCGCTGGGTCAGCGACACCTATCGCCGTCGCCCGATGATCATCCCTGTGGTGCTCGAAGTCTGAGCCTCCTGACGGTACGGCAGACGTTTTCGTCTGCCGTACCGGTGGATGGGCGTGCGCCGTGGGCTGTCGTACCTGCGGAAGGGCATGTGTATCTGTCTGCCGCACCTGTGGTGGAAGGTCGAAGGCGCGCGCGGTTGGAAGACCGTATGTACAGGTGGCTTCGTCCGGGTCCCACTGTTGCTGTTGCTGTTGCTGTTGCTGTGCTGTGGCGGTGGTGGCGGCTGTTGTCGTGGTTGCGAGGTGACAGGCAAGGCCACGGGGCCGTCTTGGACGGTCTGGCTGGGCCGTTGTTCGCCAGGCTGTGGTGCGGGGCCGGCGTGCTTGCTGGAGCAGGCGGCTTGCGCCCTGATGCGTGAGGGCATGGCGTCGGAGGAGCGCTGACATCCAAATCTTGGGAACCGGTCGGGTCCACATGTCAGGCGTCCCTTCGGCGTACCAGCCAGATGGCCGCAAGCAGGGGAACGGCCGCGTACGCGATCATGACCGCGGCGGCTGCCGCGGGAGGCAGGAGCGAGCCGTACACCGAAGTGGTGATGAGGTCGCCGGTGATCTGACGGGGTAGTGCGCCGATCATCAGTGAGCCGAGGCGTTCGCTCCACGGTTCGGGGATGTTGCCGATGATGATGGGGACTACATAGACGAGGCCTGCGATGATCGCCGTCGCGCCTGCCGTGGAGCGCAGGAGCGCGCCGAGCCCCAGGCCGAGCAGCGCGAAAATCGCCACTGTCAGACTGTGCGTGAGCAGGAGTGGTAGCCGGTCTCCGAATGCAGTGGAGTATGCACCGGAGAAGCGGTCGCCGAGCGCGCTTCGAGCCGCGAAATAGGTGCCGAAGACAGCCAGCGCACCGACGATCAGGCCCAGCGTGCCGACAATCGCGGATTTGGCGGCCAGGACGGGCCAGCGACGGGGGACGATGGTCAGGCTCGTCCTGATCAGGCCTGTTACGTATTCGGATGTGATGATCAGGACGCCCAGGATGCCCATGCAGAGCTGGGGAACGATCACGAGGGCCTCCTCCAGGTTGGCGATCCGGGCTCTGCTCTGCTGCTCGGGGGGAGCAGCGTCGTGCGTGCCCGCGGCCATTACGGCGATTGCCAGGCCGAGAAGGACGGTGCTGAGGCTGAGGGCGAGGATCAGGTAGGTCGAGCGGACCGAGCGGATCTTCAGCCATTCGGAGGTGAGGATGTTCACGTGCGTACCGGGGCGTAGCCGAGCGGTCTCATCCATGGATTCGTTCTCGTGGTTGCTTTCACGGCAGGCGGTCGTGGGCAGTTGTCGCCGGCCCGGGTGGCTGGGCCAGAGGCAGGCTGAGTGGATGGGCGGGGGTTCATGTGGGCGGCCGGGACATGCTGGTGCAGGTGGTCCACTTCGAGTGAGGTGACGCACGCGCGGGTGTGATCCCCCAAAGCGCGGGGGTTGGGGTGGGCGGGTGGAGGACTGGTGTGGGGCTGCGGGGTTGGAATGGGGAAGGTCACGCGTCTTTCCGCTTGAACTCGTAGTAGCCGATGGTGAGGGCGACGATCGGGTAGGCGAGGAGCACGGCGAGCGCGGCCCAGGGAGGCAGGAGGCCGTCGCCGAGGCGGGACGACAGTCGCTGATCCGCTATCTGCGGAACGAGGTTCGGCAGAAGAAGTGTGGCGATGCGCGTGTTCCACGGCGGAGGCAGGTAGTTGACCACGCCGGGCAGCACGAACAGCATGGCCACGACCGACACGATGGCTCCCGCTGTGGACCGGATGGCCGCGCCGAGGCCGAGACCTACCAGGGCCAGGGCGGTCACCGAGAGGCCGGACGCGAACAGCATCGGCAGGTCGTCGGCGAATGAGGTCTCGTTGAAGCCGAGGTGACGATCGTTCGCGATCAGGCGGCTCGTGGCATAAGTGAGCAGGAGGGTCGAATTGGCGGCCACGAACGTGGCCAGGCCGACGATGCCTGCTTTGGCCAGGAGTAAGGTGCTGCGTTTCGGGACGGCGACGAGACTGGTGCGGATCATGCCCGTGGCGTATTCGGAAGTGATCGCCAGCACGCCGAGCACTGCCAGGCTGATCTGGACCAGCGGCAGGAAACCCTCCTCGGGGGCGGCTGCGCGGAGCGTGCCGCGCTCGTCGGCGAGGCTGCTCACGTAGAACGTCCAGATGACGCCCAGGACCACCATCAGGGCTGCGATGCCGATCGCGTGATGGGTCGCTCTCACCGAGCGGAGCTTCAGCCATTCAGAGGAAAGGACCGTCTTCATCGGGCCGCTCCATATTGGACACTGTCGGCGGTCAAGGCCATATAGGCGTCTTCGAGCGATGGGTAGCGCGTTGTCAGCTCTGCGACGGTGGCCTCGGCGACGAGCCTGCCGCGGCCGACGATGACGATGCGCTCGGCGGTGAGAGCCATCTCGCTCATGAGATGGCTGGAGAGCAGGATGGTCCTGCCCTCGGCGGCCAGCGAACGCATCAGATCGCGGATCCAGCGCACGCCGTCGGGATCAAGGCCGTTGACCGGTTCGTCGAACATCAGCACGCCCGGATCACCGAGCAGTGCGGACGCGATGCCGAGCCGCTGTTTCATGCCGAGGGAGAAGCCGCCTACGCGCTTGCGCGCCACGCCCGAAAGTCCGACCTGCTCGAGGACCTCGGCCACGCGTATCGCGCCGATGCCGTTGGTGCGGGCCAGGCAGAGAAGGTGGTTGTAGGCGCTGCGTCCACCGTGGACGGCGCCGGCGTCCAAGAGGGCCCCGACCTCGTGCATGGGCCTTCTCAACGCGGTGTATCGACGCCCGTTGACGAGGGCCTGGCCGGATGTCGGGGCGTCGAGCCCGAGGATCAGGCGCATCGTGGTGGACTTGCCGGCGCCGTTGGGCCCCAGGAAGCCGGTCACGTGGCCGGGCTGGACCATGAAGGACAGGTCGTCCACGGCGAGCGTGCCGCCGTAGCGCTTGGTGAGGTGTTGGAGTTCGATCACGCGGTAAAGGATGCGGGACGGTGGGTGGCCGGCGCGTCGGACCACGGTTCGAACCTCAAGGTCAGACCGTGGGTTGACGTGGGCACGCGGGTTCAGCGGCTACGGTTCAACGCGTGGACGACACGCACCCCTTCTTCGCCAGGCGCCTGAGCCGGCATCAGCTGATCATGTTCGATGCGCTGGTCGGGTTGTTCTTGGGGTTCACCTTGTTCACGGTGACACTTCACGCCACGGCCATGCCTCCATGGATGCGGATCGCCCTTCCCTTCGCACTGGGGCTGCCGCTGGCCCTGCGCAGGCTGTGGCCTCTGCCGGTCTTCTGCTTCACCCTGGTGCTCGCCGTCTATGCCGTGCTGGTGGACACCGTGGGATTCGCTTACCTCGCGCCTTCGTACGCCCTCTATGTCGTTGCTCTGTCCGACGGGCGCGGTCCGGCGATCCCCACGTCGGCCATCGCGGCGGTCAGCTTGGCCGCTGTCCTGGGCCTGACCATGGCGGGCGCGCCGCACGACACGGCTCCGAACTGGCTGCTGCACCTCGACCAGCCGCTCTTGGGCATCGGGGCACTGGGAGGGGCATGGACGATCGGCCGCGCCGTGCAGGAGCGCAGATTTTTCGCGGCTCGTGACGCCGAGCGGCTGGCGGCGCAGGCTGTGACGGAGGAGCGGTTAAGGATTGCTCGCGAGCTGCATGATGTCGTCACGCATAACGTAGGGCTGATCGCCGTCAAGGCGGGCGTCGCCAATCACGTCCTGGCGACCAAGCCGGAAGAGGCGCACGACGCTTTGCGCGTGATCGAGACCGCCAGCCGAAGTGCGCTGGTCGAAATGCGACACCTGCTCGGTGTGCTGAGGTCCACTGCGGTGCCCGATCTGGTGCCCGCGCCCGGCCTGGCGGGAATCCGGGGCTTGGCGGGACAGGCTCGGCTGGCGGGGGTCGACGTTGAGCTCGAGCTCCGCATTGAGGCCGGTGACGAGGAAGGGCTACGCGAAGGGTCAGAGGAGTGGAAACGGCTGCCTGAGGGCGTGGCGCTCTCGGTTTATCGCATTGTGCAGGAGGCGCTGACCAATGTTGTGAAACATGCCGCGCCCGCGCGCTGCCGGGTGTCCGTGGTCGCTGACAGCAAGAATGTACGGATCGAGGTGACCGATGATGGGCCGGGGCGGCGTACTTTGCCCTCAGCCGGTGCCGGGCATGGGCTTATTGGGATGCGGGAACGGGTCATGATGTACGGTGGCTCGTTTGAAGCCGGGAGCCTTCCGGGGCGGGGGTTTCGAGTATTCGCGGAATTTCCCTATGAGGAGGTCAAGTGATCCGAGTGGTCATTGCCGACGATCAGGCGTTGCTCAGGGGTAGTTTCCGGGTGCTGGTCGACTCCGAGCCTGACCTGGAGGTGGTCGGAGAGGCTGCGACCGGGGCCGAGGCGGTTGCCGTGGCGTTGGAGGAGCGTCCTGATGTGGTTCTTATGGACGTACGGATGCCGGAAATGGATGGGATTGAGGCTACTCGGCGTATCAAGGACGTTGCTCGGGTTTTGGTTGTGACGATGTTCGATCTGGATGCTTATGTTTACGATGCGCTTCGGGCTGGGGCGAGTGGGTTTCTGCTGAAGGATACGCCGCCTGCGGATTTGCTTGCTGCTGTTCGGGTGGTGGCGGGTGGGGAGGCGCTGCTGGCTCCCACGGTTACCCGCAGGCTGATCGAGGAGTTCACGCGTACGCCCGTACTGCCTCGGGTGAAGGGGCTCGAGGGGGTTACGGAGCGGGAGCGGGAAGTGCTGATGTTGATTGCGCGAGGGTTGTCGAATGGTGAGATCGCTGCTTATTTGCAGGTGAGTTTGGCTACGGTTAAGACACATATCACGCGGTTGCTGGCTAAGCTGGAGGCTCGAGATCGGGCGCAGCTTGTTATTGTGGCGTATGAGAGTGGGTTGGTTTCGGCTGCCGGATGAGATTGTCGCCGGTGGTGCGGTTAGGATGATGGTGCTGCGGTGTTGGTGTTGTGGGTTCTGCGGTGGAGGTGGCGGATTTCGGTAATAGCGGCAAAGCGGTCGTAGTGTGGTGATCGCGATTGTGGTTGTGCCAGGGTGATGTGTCGGGCATATTTCTTGGATGATTGCTTGATCGATTGTTTGGGTTGTTGGCCTGGCTTGCTTGGCTTGACTTGCGTGGGCGTGAGCATGTGATTATGTTGGGGATGCTGGGTGTGAGTGCTGAAATTTGGGTTGAATGGGATTAGGTGGCTCTTGCGAGCCATTCCAGATGTGCGCCGCCGAAAGGGCCTTTTCTCTCTCCGACTGCGTCCAGTAGCCAGTGTGCGGTTTCTTCTGCTCGTGTGATTAATTCAGGTGGATAATTAAGCAGGAGTTGGTGTTCGGCGAATTCGTCTTCGTCGTCGAGGATCAGGCGTCCGTTCCTCAGGCGAATCACGTCCAGGTCCAGGTCGAGCATGGTGACCTCGTCGTCCTTCCATTCGGGAACGGTGGTGACGTCGACGTAGATCTCGCTTTTGTGGGGTGGCATGTTGAAGGATGCGGTCCACCAGGCGTCCCGGGGGAACAACATGATCGCGGTTGACTCCCACGTGACAGGCGGGCCTTCGCCCTTGCGGGCGACTGTTCCTCCTGGGATTTCCGCCCAGACGCCGTGCTCATCCTCGCCAAGTAGGCGGCCGGGGTGGTTCCAGTGCAATGCGCCGCCGTACTTTCGAAAGACGATTCGCACATCAGTCATGTGATGAACCTATCCGTGTCGGACGGTATGCACACGAAGGGCTGGTGATGGGGGTGCGGATCGAATGGGGTCCTGAGGTGGACCAGCGGAGGTGCGCGTGGAGGAGACGTCAGGGCTCTTGGGATGGGGGGTTGGTGAGGTGGCGCCATCCCGGCCGCTTCTCCGGCGGAGGAGGTGGTGGTGGAGGCTGACGGGTTTTGGTGTGGGACCAGCGATTCGCGCTTTTGGATTGCTGATGCCGGTGAGGTCGTGTGGGAAGAGGCGGTACTGCGGGAGGGGCCGTGTGGCGAGATGGCGGTGGTGCAGGTGAGGTGGTGCGCCGAGAGGGCGGTGGTGCGAGGGCGGCTTCATGCGGTGGGGGGTGGTGCGCGGGCGGCTTTTATGTGGTGGGGGATCAACCAGCTCCAGCCACCCGGCGCGCCGCCGATGGCGACGTGGTGTTGAGGCGGGTGGGCTTCGGCTGTATCCGGTTGGCCCCGGGCTGGTGTGATGTGAGGTCGAGTTTGCGTGGGTGAGATGTCGGGTCGTTGGGCGTGGTGGGCTCGGTTGAGAGGGTGCTACGTGGGATTTGGGTCGGGGGCCATGGCGGGGAGGAGGTTATTGGTAGAGGCGGAGCGCTTGGGAGAGGGCTGCCAGGCGTTGGAGAGAGGCCAGGCCTGCGTGGTACAGGTGGAACTCTGACGCTCCTGCCTTGGCGTACGTTCTGAGCTGGTCGGCCAGGGTGTCGGGGTTGGCCGGGCGGGGTGGGAGGGCTAGGACGTAGGCGCCTACTCGCTGGCCTGGCGTGGAGAGCTCCTTCAGGCGGGTGAGGCGGATGGCGTCGGTGGCGGGGTCGCCCCAGCAGTTGGCGACGAGGACGTCTGCTGCTGGTTCGCCTGAGGGGAGAGGGGCGAAGGCACCGGTGGCCCAGGGGTCCGGGTTGGCGTGCAGGGTGATGGGAACCTCGGGGGCGGTGCTGCGGGCGGTGGCGATAAGGCGTTGACGGAGAGCGGTTGACAGGGTGACGCGGATGGTGCGTACCTCGTCGGCCAATGTGCCGAGGGCGTCCTCGATGGTGCTGGGGGCCTGGTCGGTGGTGTTGGCAGCGTGGTCGGCGGTGTTGAGTGCCTGGTTGGTGGTGTGTGGAGTGTGGTCGGTGGTGTCCCGAGCTTGGTTGGTGGCGCGGTCTATGGCGGTGCGGACTGCGGTCTTTGTCTCTTCGGGATAGCGGGGGGCGCAACTCGCGCAGAAGCACAGAGAGAGAAGGTCGTTGTCCACGGGGGTCCAGTCAGCGCCGGATGTCTTCTCGTGGACGCTCTGGTGGCCGAAGCCCATCGGGCCGCAGGCCTCCAGGATCAGGCCGTCCGGCTCGCCGACCTCCAGGATCTCCTGGACCAGGTGTTCGCAGTACTCGATGACGTCCTCTTGGGCCGGGCAGAGGGCATAGGGGTACGGGTCGCCGAAGGCGTTGCGTACGGCCAGGTCGGGGTTGGCTTTGCCCAGGTGGGAGTTGTGGGTGAGGACGGTCCAGGCGTGTACCTGGAGGCCTGCGGCCTTCAGGGCATCCCTGGCCTGGAGGTAGGCGTCGGCGGGGGTCCACGTGGGGGTGGCCGGGACCAGGCGGGACCAGGAGGACGGGCGGATCGGGAGGTAGAAGGCCGGATATGGAACATCCAGTACGCGGTGGGCGGGGTGGTACGGCGTGGCCGCCCTCGTCGAGTGGTAGCTGGCTGCCAGGGCGACCGCTTGGACGCCGAGGTCTGCCAGACGGCTGGGGGCTGACGGGTCCCCGACCACGTCCCACGGGTAGAGGTAGGCGACGTTCACCAGCGGGTCTCCTTGAGGATGTTCATCATTGGGTGTCTCATTGCCGATGTTTATCGGGTGTTCGGTCTGTTTGCCGGAGCTCATCGGAGGGTCTGGTTCGCCCGGCCGGCTTTCTTCGTTGGTGGTTTTGGTGGGTGGTCTCGGCGGGTGGCCCGTTGGACGGTCTCGGTGGGCGGTTCGCTGGATGGTCTCGGTCCAGCCCTTCGGCGGAAGGGTCTTCCCCTTGCTGGTGTTCGTAAGGGTGGCGCGTCTCGGTGGATGCGTCAGTGGGTTCGTTCGGGGGCTGGTTGTGAGGGTTCGCGAGGGGGCTGCTTGTCGGGGACTGCCCGGGTATGCGAATGGGGATGCGCGGGCAGGGTTCGGTTGCGAGGCGCTCCGAGCGGGTCCGGCTGCGAGGACTCACCAGTGGGCTCCGCTTGCCGGGGTTTGCCAGCAGGGTTTGCGAGCGGTCCGCTTGCGGGGTTTGCGAGCGGGGTCTGCTTGCGGGGTTCGCCTGGGGGTGCCTCTCGCAGGGCGCCAGTGAGGGGTGGTTCGGGAGGGGTCACCAGCGGGGTCTGTTTGCTGAGAAGGAGGGGTCGATGCGTCGCATGTACGAAGTGTCGTCGCGGGCTGTGATCCCGCATCTCTCGTACTGCTCGTTCATCACCGCCAGCATGTCCCGGTCCAGTTCCACCCCCAGACCGGGGCCGGTGGGGACCGGTACGGCGCCGTTCACGAAGCGGAGGGCGCCGGGGAGGATCACGTCCTGGCCGTCCTGCCAGGGGGTGTGCGTGTCACAGGCGAACGTGAGGTTCGGCGTGGCGGCGGCCAGGTGCGTCATGGCCGCCAGGCTGATCCCGAGATGGGAGTTGGAGTGCATCGACATGGCCAGGCCGAAGGCGTCGCACATGGCGGCGATGTGCGAGGAGCGTACGAGGCCGCCCCAATAGTGGTGGTCCAGGAGGAGTACGCCGATCGCATGGGACGCTATGGCGGGGGAGAGGTGCTCCGGGGTGACCACGCACATGTTCGTGGCCAGGGGCATGGGGACGGCGGCGGCCACCTCGGCCATGCCGGGGATGCCGGCGGTCGGGTCCTCCAGGTATTGGAGGGCTCCGTCGAGTTCCTGGCCGACGCGGATCGAGGTCTCCACCGACCAGGCGGCGTTGGGGTCGAGACGGAGCGGTACGTCGGGGAACGCCTCGTGCAGCGCGCGGATCGCGGCCATCTCCTGGTCAGGGGGGAAGACGCCACCCTTGAGCTTGATGGACCTGAAGCCGTACTCCTTGATGAGCAGCCCCGCCTGATCGACGATGCCGGCCTCGTCCAGCGCGGCGCCGAACCGGTCCGGCTCCTCGCCGGGATGGCCTGCCCACTTGTAGAAGAGGTACGCGCTGTACGGCACCGCGTCCCGGACCTTGCCTCCCAAGAGGTCCGACACCGGGACACCGGCGGCCTTGCCGCGAATGTCCAGGCAAGCCACCTCGAACGGGGAGAAGATGCGGTCGATGCTCTTCTCCGTCGTGGTGACGCCGGTCAGGCCGTGCAGGTCGGTCACCGCTTCGCCGATGATCGCGCCGATCCGGGCGTACATCGTGTTCAGGGCATGAACGTCGAGGCCGATCAGCGCCTGCGCGCACTCGCGCACCTTGCCGAGATGATCGAGGTCACCGTAGGTCTCGCCCAACCCGGTCAGACCTTCGTCGGTGACGACCTCGACAATGGTACGGAGAGCCCACGGCTCGTGGACTCCGGCGGCGTTCAAGAGGGGCGGATCCCGGAAGGCAACGGGAGTTACGTGGATCTGCCTGATGATCATCTCGCCGTCCATATATGTGAACAATAGCCAGATTTGTGGACAAGTTGCCGCAACTGTAAGAATCAGGCTGAAGAAGTGTCAAGACTCCGAAGGGCCATTCGATGATCTACGGACACGACCCCAGGACAGGCGGAACCGTGGGCGCCGCCCTGCCCGAGACCGACAGCGCCGGGGTCGACATGATCGTTTCTGCTGCGGCCGCCGCCGGAGCGGCCTGGCGGGCGACCTCGGCGGCCGAGCGGGCCGTCGCGCTGGAGGCCGTCGCCGACGCGCTCGCCGCACACGTGGACGAGCTGTGGCAGCTCGCCGACGAGGAGACCGCGCTCGGCGAGGTACGTCTGCGCGGCGAGGTGGCGCGTACGGCGGGGCAGTTCAGGCTCTTCGCCGACGTGATCAGGGATGGTGGCTACCTGGAGGCCATCATCGATCATGCCGATCCTTCGCTCACGCCGCCCCGGCCGGACGTGCGGCGGATGAAGCACCCGCTGAAGGGCGTCGTGGCCGTGTTCGCGGCCAGCAACTTCCCGTTCGCGTTCTCGGTGGCCGGGGGTGACACCGCCTCCGCGCTGGCCGCCGGGTGCCCCGTCGTCGTGAAGGCGCACCCCGGGCATCCGAACACGTCCGAGCGGGTCGCGAAGATCGTACGGGAGGCGCTGCCGAACCCCGACCTGCTGGGCCTGGTCCAGGGCATGCAGGCCGGTATCGATCTCGTGCAGCACCCCGGCGTGGTCGCCGCCGGGTTCACCGGGTCAGTGGCCGGTGGGAAGGCGATCCAGAAGCTGATCGACGAGCGGGAGGTGCCGATCCCGTTCTTCGGCGAGCTCGGTAGCGTCAATCCCGTGGTCGTGCTGCCGTCGGCGCCGGTCAAGGAGGTGGCCACGGGGTTCGCCGGGTCGCTGACGATGGGGGTCGGGCAGTTCTGCACGAACCCGGGTCTCGTGTTCGTGCCCGAGGGTGACGAGTTGCGCAACGCGCTCGTGGAGGCCGTCGGGGGCACCACCGGCGGGCCCATGCTGGCCGAACGGATCCGGGACGGATACCTCGGGGGCGTCGAGCGGCTGGGCGAGCTGGACCTGCTGGCCGAGGGCAAGCCGGGGGAGGGCAGCTGGGCGGTCACGCCCAAGGTGTTCACCGCCGATCTCGACACGTTCGCGGCCAAGCTGCCGCACATCGGCGAGGAGTGCTTCGGTCCGGCGTCGATCGTGGTGACTTATCGCGAAATTTCGGACCTGCGGCCGGTGCTTGAGCGGCTCGACGGGTCGTTGACCGCGACCCTGCACGGCACGGACGCCGATGAGGCCACGGAGCTCGTCGACGTCCTGGAGCGGAAGGCCGGGCGGCTCATCTGGAACGGGTGGCCGACCGGGGTCGCGGTGTGCTGGGCCATGCATCATGGCGGTCCGTGGCCTGCCGCCACGACGTCCTACACGTCTGTGGGGGCCACGGCGATCGGTCGGTGGCTGGCGCCCACGGCTTACCAGGACTGGCCGGAGGCGCTGCTGCCGGATGAGCTCAAGGAGGGCAACCCGCTGTCCATCCCGCGGAGGGTGGATGGTCGCCTGAGCTGAGCTGAGCTGAGCTGGGCGGAGTTCGGCTGGGCGGAGTTCGGCTGGGCGGAGTTCGGCTGGGCGGAGCTGCCCTGTGCTTGGCCGTGCTGGGGTGGGCTGAGCTGCGTTGGGCTGAGCTGCGTTGGGCTGAGCTGCGCCATGCCGTGCTGGTCTGGGCGGAGCTGTGTTGTGCCATGCTGCGCTGGGCTGAGCTTACTGCGCTGTGCTTGGCCGTGCTGGGCTCATTGGGTTCGGGGTTCGGAGTGTGGCTCGCCGGTCTGGCTGAGAGGTGGGGATCTCCACATCGCCAGGCCGGTGAGCGTCGGCGGCCGGCTGGTCGGTGGTGGGCCGGGTCCCGTGAGGGTGCGGGTGGGGGCCCGGCGCGGTGGGAAGTGTCGGTAGTGGCTTGAGGTCGTGCGCGGGGTGTGGGTGGTTGGCCAGCGTTGTGCGGGGAGTGCTGGTGGTGGGCCAGTGGTCGTGTGGTGGTGGGGTCAGGGGGCGGCTATTTCCAGGCCGGTGGCGATGATGCGCTCCAGCGTCGCCAGGTGCTCCGTCGTCGGGTCCACCAGCGGTGCCCGTACGCCCCCCACCTCCAGCCCCCGCATCCGCACCCCCGCCTTGACCAGCGCCACCGCGTACCCGGGCACGAGGTCGCGCAGTTGTACGAGCGGCAGGTAGAAGCCGGTCAGGAGCCGCTGCACCAGCACCTCGTCCCCGCCCGTCACCGCCTTGTGGAAGGCGAGCGCGATCTCCGGTGCGTACGCGAACACCGCGCTCGAGTACAGGCTCACCCCGAGCCCCCGGTACGCGGGTACGGTCAGCTCGGCGGTCGGCAGGCCGTTGAAGAACGTGAAGTCCTCCGTCACCTGACGCACGGTCAGGATGATGCGCTGCAGCAGGTCGAAGTCGCCCAGGCCGTCCTTGAAGCCCACGACGTTCGGCACCCGGGCCAGCTCGGCCACCGCCTCCGGGGTGAAGCGGGCGGTGCCGCGCTGGTAGATGACGACGGGGAGCCCGCCCGCCTCGGCCACCTCGCGGACGTACCGCACCAGGCCGGAGGCAGGGCCTGTGACCAGGTAGGGAGGCATCAGCAGCAGCCCGTCGGCGCCCTGCGCGGCCGCGGCGCGGGCGATGGACCTGGCGGTCGGCAGCGGGCCGCCGGCGCCGGCGAAGACCGGGACGCGGCCGGCGGTGGCCGTGACCGAGGTGGCCACGACCCGGGTGTACTCCTCGACGTCGAGTGCGTTGAACTCGCCGGTGCCGCACGCGGCGAACACCCCTCCAGCCCCCGCCGCGACCCCCTCGGCGACGTGCCGGGCCAGCGCGGGTTCGGCGAGGTCGCCGCCGGGCCCGAACGGGGTGACCGGAAAGAAGAGAACGCCGTCCAGCCGCATCTACGATCCTTTCTAGCGGATGCCCTCCCTGCGGAGGGTCGCAGCCAGCTTTCGGGTGTGCTTGATAACCGCTTCGGTGATCCGCTCGACCTCGCCGGCCGCGAGGCCCGCCGGCATCGAGCAGCTGATCGCGTCCGTGGCCGGGATGCGGTAGTCGACCGCCACGGCCACGCAGGCCACGCCCAGCGTGCCTTGCTCGCGTTCGTACGACCAGCCCCTGGTGCGGACCTGGTCGAGCTCTCCTGTCAGTTTGGTCAGGTCGGTGAGGGTGTGCTCGGTCAGCCCGGCCAGGGGCTGCGGCAGCAGCGCCTCGACCTCGTCATCGGTGAGCTGGGCGAGCAGCACCTGCCCGAGCGCCGTGACGTGGGCGGGAAGCCGCCGGCCCACCCTCGGGATGATGTGGTCGGCCTCGCGGGAGTCCCGGGTCGCGAGGTAGAGCACGTGCGCGCCGTCCCGCCGGGCGAAGTGCACGGTCTGCCCGATCTCGTCCCGCAAGTCCTCCAAGCTCTCCTGCGCGAACGGCAGCGCGGGGTCCTTGTCGAGGTACGCCGTGCCGGTCAGCAGCGCGTGCGGCCCGATCCCGAACGCCGACCTGGCCGAGTCGGTCTCCACCCAGTTGAGCTCGACCAGGGTGCGCATGAGGGCGTGCAGGCTGCTGCGCGGAAAGCCGGTCCGCTGCTGGAGCTCCGACAGCGTCATGTGGTCGTGTGATTCGGCGAGCGTTTCGAGGATGCGCACCGTCCGTTCCGCGGACTTGACCAGCTGGGGCTCCATACTCATCCCATCTCGTATCCTTCGGCGGCTTCGGAGATCCAGGATATTGGATACCGTCCAGATACATGGACACCTAACCCTTGACCGCGCCGCTTGTGAGACCGCGCATGAACTGCCGCTGGAACGCCAGGAACGCGATGATCGAGGGCAGCAGCGCCAGCAGCGAAGCCGCGAGCAGCACGCCGATCCCGACCTCCTCGTCGGAGCGGAGCGAGCGAAGTGCGATGGGCAGGGTCCACATGTCCGACTCCGGCGCGACGATCAGGGGGAGCAGGTACTGGTCCCAGATCATCGTGAAGCCGAAGACGCCGATCACGCCGAGCGCGGGGCGGCACAGCGGCATGATGATCGTGGCGAAGATCCGCAGCTCGCCGGCGCCGTCGATGCGCGCGGCCTCCTCCAGCTCGACCGGCACCTCCTTCATGAACTCGGTCATCACGAGGATGGAGAAGCCCCAGGCGCCGACCGGCAGGATCATCCCGGCGTACGTCCCGATCAGGTTGAGATGCAGCAGCGGCAGGTCGGCCAGGACGAGGGAGAGGGGAATCGCGATGATCTCCTCGGGGAGCATCATCGTGGTGAGCATGAGCAGCATCACGAACGTCATGCCGCGGAACTTCTTGCGGGCCAGCGAGTACGCGGCGAAGACGCTCACCAGCATCTGCAGCAGCAGCCCGAAGCCCACGACGATGAACGAGTTGAGCAGGTAGAGATAGACGTTCTTGTCCTGGGCCTGGATGAAGTTCTCCAGGGTGAAGTCGTCCGGCCAGAGGGTGAAGGAGGTGGGGTCGAGCGTCTTGCTGAACGAGCTCATCAGCAGCCCGACCAGCGGCCCGGTGAAAATCACCACCATAAGCCCATAAATCAGGATCTTTCCGGCGACGGCCAGCGGGCCCCGCCGCGACTCCAGTCCCAGCGCGCTGTCGAACCTCATCTCGTCTGCCTCCTGCGCAGCATCTGCACGATCACCGTGAGTGCCAGCGTGGCCAGGAACAGCACGATCCCGCCCGCCGAGGCGACCCCCAGTTCGTTCTTCTGGAACCCGAGCTTGTAGATCAAGGTCATCAGCACCTCGGAGGAGCCGTTCGGCCCTCCGTTCGTGAGCACGTAGACCTCGACGAACACCCGCAGGCCGCGAATGGCCGCCAGCGTGAACAGGATCCAGAACACCGGCCGCAGCGCCGGCAGCGTGATGTGCCGCAGCCGCCGCCAGGTCGACGCGCCGTCCACGGCCGCCGCCTCGTACAGCGTGCGGTCCACGCCCACCAGACCGGCCAGGAAGATCATCATGTCGTACGGGGTGCCGCGCCAGATGCTCATCAGCATGATCGACCACAACGAGGAGTCCTCGCTGGCCAGCCAGGGCTGCGGATCGATGCCCACCCAGCCGATGACGATGTTGAGCATCCCGCTGTCGGCGGGGTGGAACATGATGCGCCACACCTCGGCCACGGCCGCCATCGTGGTGACGACCGGCAGGAAGGCCGCGGTCCTGACGAACCACAGGTATCGGGCGGGCCCCTCGATGAGCAGCGCCAGCCCGAGGCCCAGCACGATGGAGCCGACGGTGGTGCCCAGCGCCAGCACGACGCTGTGCCAGATCGCCGCGCCGAACTCGTCGTCGGAGATGATCGTCTGGTAGTTCTGCGTGCCGACCCACTCGTCACCGAGGAAGGTCTGGACCTTGAACAGGCTCTTCCACAGGCCCACGAACATCGGGATGAACTTGAAGTACAGGAAGAGCAGCAGCGCGGGTGCCAGGAACAGCCAGGCGATCAGCGGCCCCCGCCACCGCACCGATTTGGGGCGGTGGCCGGGGGGCGCCGTCCGGCGAGAGGACGGGGCGAGTGTGCTGGTCATGACGCTTTCTGGCTCTGCAGTTCCTGGGTCAGCTTGGTGTTGAGCTGATCCATCGCCGACTTCACGTCGGCGGAGCAGTCGGCCCAGACGGCGTTGATGGAGTCGGCGGAGGTCTGGCGGATCGGCGCCCAGTTGGGCACCGGCGGCGCGTAGACGGCGTTCGCGTACGACTCCTGGAACACCTTCCAGCGCGGATCCTGCCGCTCGGCGGACATGTCCACCGTGGTGTTGACGGGCAGGCGGACGATGGCGCCGTTGGCGTCCTTGTTCATGCCGATCTTCTGGCCCTCGGGCGAGATCGCGAACTCGGCGAACTTCTTCTGTGCCTCCTGGTTCTTGGAGCCGGCCATCATGTAGACGTTCTCGCCCTCACCGAGCGTGCCGGGGCCGCCCGACGGGCCCTTGGGCACGGGCAGGACCTCGATCTTGTCGGTGCCGATGCTGTTGACGAACCTGGCCAGCACGTACGGGCCCACCAGGTAGATGCCGCCCTGGCCCTTCTCGAAGACCTCGTGCGTGACGGTCGTGTCGTTGCTGACGGCGCCGGGGTTGACGGTCTTGGTCTTGCAGAACTGGTCCTGCAGGTACTGGACGGCCTCGACGGTCTTGGGGTCGTTCACCGTGGCGGCGTACTTGCCGTTGCCGGTGGACTTGATGAAGTCGCCGCCGTTGGCGTAGACGAGCGAGGAGGCGTACCAGGAGGCGTAGCCGCGCTTGGTGCCCGCCGGGGCGACGAAGCCGGAGGTGTCCTTCTGGCCGTTGCCGTCGGGGTCCTTCTCGGTGAACGCCGTGGCCAGCTTGGCGAGGTCCTCCCAGGTCGCGGGCGGCTCCATGTCCACCTTCTCGCGCCAGTCCTTGCGGACGATCAGCGCGAACGCCTGGGCGGAGAACGGGGCCGCGTACTGCTTGCCGTCGCTGCCGGTGGCGGCCTTCCAGGCCGTTTCCGCCAGCTTGTCGCCGCCGGCCAGCGCGGCCTTGTCGACCGGCTGGAGCCAGCCCTGAGACTGCATGTTGCCCAGTTGGGCGGTGTCGTTGATGACGATGTCGGGAAGGTCTTTTTGCGCCGCCTGCTGGTTGAGTTTGGTCTCGAAGTCGTCGAAAAGGGCGACGACTTTCGTTGGCACCCCACTGGCCTTGGTAAATGCGTCGGCCAGCTTCTTGGCGGTCTTGGCGGAGTCGGAATCGGGCGCCTGCCTGATCCAGATCTCCAACGTGTTGTCCGAACTTGTTGATCCCCCGGAACCGCAGCCTGTCAGTCCAACGGCCAGAGTCGCCATGATGGCGACTCCCAGCAGACGACGTGACATCAGACCGCCTCCTGTTCACATATGTGGACATGAGTCGTGGACTTGGATGTGTGCCTGTGAACGTAACTAGTGGCATGGCTCACGGTCAATATTCAAGGATGTGAATTTCGGCCAGATTCGTGTACATCATGGATGCATGCGCATTCTCATGACAGGAGCCGCCGGAAAGGTCGGGACGCTGCTTCGCCCACGGCTCGCCCGTGAAGGCCGTACGCTGCGGCTTTCCGATATTCACCCGATCGAACCGGGGCCGGGGGAGGAGTGGGTGACGGCTGACCTGGCCGATCCGGTCGCCGTGGCCGAGGCGATGAAGGGCGTGGACGCCGTGCTGCACCTGGGCGGCCAGAGCAGGGAACATCCCTGGGCCGACATCGTGCAGGCCAACATCCACGGGACCCAGGTGCTGCTGGAGGCGGCGTACAAGGAGGGGGTCGAGCACGTCGTCCTCATGGGCAGCCACCACGCGGCCGGCTTCCAGACCAGGCCGGAGTCCGGTGAGGACCTGCCTGACTACGCCTTCCCGCGGCCCGACACCTACTACGGCGTGAGCAAGGTCGTCATGGAGGCCCTGGGCAGCCTCTTCCACGATCGTTTCGGCATGAACGTCACCGTGGTACGGCTCGGCACCTGCAACGAGGGGCCCGCCGACACGCGGGGGCTGGCCACCTGGATCTCGCCCGACGACCTGGCCCGGCTGGTCGAGGCGGGGCTCACCGCTCCGGGGTATCACGTGGTCTGGGGCGTCTCCGACAGCCCGCGGCGGTGGTGGTCGTTGCAGGAGGCGGAAGCCATCGGGTTCGTCTCCGAAGACTCTTCTGAGCCCTTCGCCGCGGCGCTCATCGAGGAGCAGGGTGAGCCCGACCTGTCGGAGCCGCTGCACCACCGGGCCGGGGGGATCTTCACGTTGAACGAGCTGGGGGGCAAGTGGTGACACCCGCCTGAGCCGCTTCCCCGCCGTACTCCGGCGGGGTCCTTCCAGGGAGGAAGGCGCGGGCCGGGCCCCATCGGCGGGGGCGCGGGCTGGGGCTCATCGGCAGGACGAAGGGTGCGCGCCGGGGTCGCTCGGGGAAGGAAGGCGAGGGGTCAAAAGGGACGGGTCAGGGGCCCCCGTCTTGGCAACCGGTTGCAAGAACCTTGACGGCGCTAGGCGTAAAGGTCAAGGTTTGATCTGGCAACCGTTTGCAAGGGAGGACGGCGATGGCGGCGACGATCAAGGACGTGGCGCGCGCGTGCGGCGTGCACGTGTCCACCGTGTCCCGTACCTTCTCCGCGCCGCACCTGGTCAATCCTGCCACCAGGAGCCGGGTGCTGGCCGCCGCCGACGATCTGGGCTACCGGCCCAACCGGGCGGCCAGGGCGCTCACCACAGGGCGCACCTTCAACATGGGCCTCATCGTGGCCGACATCTCCAACCCGTTCTTCCCGCCCCTCATCAAGGCCGCCCAGGCGCAGGCCAGAGGGCGTGACTACCACGTGTTCGTGGCCGACACCGACGAGGACCCGAGGGTCGAGGAAGAGCTCATCAGGACGTTCACCAAGCAGGTGGACGGCGTCCTGCTGTGCAGCCCCCGCCTGTCGAACAAGATGATCGAGCGCCTGGCCGAGGACGTGCCGTTCGTGGTGGTGAACCGGCGCATCAAGGGCATGCCCGCCGTGCTCATGAACGTCGCCCAGGGCGCCAAGCTCGCGCTGGAGCACCTGGCCGGGCTCGGTCACCACCGGATCGCGCTCGTGTCCGGGCCGATCGGCTCGTGGACCAGCAACGAGATGCAGGGCGCGGCCGCCGAGGCGGCCGGGCTCGACCTGATCTTCTTCGGCCCCAACCAGCCGACGGAGGCCGGCGGCCTGGCCGTGGCCCCCGAAGTGGCGGCGTGCGGGGCCACCGCGGTGCTGGCCTACAACGACCTCGTCGCGCTCGGCCTCATTGAGGGGCTGGCGGCGATGGAGATAGGGGTACCAGACCAGATAAGTGTGATCGGGTTCGACGACATCCTTCCGGGACGGCTCAACCGGCCCAAGCTGACCACTGTCGCCATGCCGGCCGTGGCGGCGGGGAGGATGGCCGTCGATCTGCTGCTGCAGTCTGGGGGCGAGGGCGCGACAGTGACCCTCGACACCGCCCTCATAGTCCGCGAGTCCACGGGAAGGGCACAAACATGATCTTCGGAACGCTGCCGTCGGGCCAGCAGGTCGAGCGCGTAGAGCTGTCGTCGGGACGGTTGCGCGCCGAGGTGCTCACCTACGGGGCCGTCGTGCGCACGCTGGAGGTGTCCGGGGTCAACGTCGTGCTCGGGCTGGACACGATCGAGGACTACCTGACGCGCAGCCGCTACTTCGGCGCGGTCGTCGGCAGGTACGGCAACCGCATCGCGAACGCCCGCTTCACCCTCGACGGGACCGAATACCGGCTGCCGGCCAACAACGGCCCCAACAGCCTGCACGGCGGCACCGAGGGCTTCGACAGCAAGGTGTGGACGATCGCCGCCCGCACGGACTCGTCGGTGACGCTCACGCTGACCAGCCCCGACGGCGACCAGGGCTACCCGGGCACGCTGACCGCCTCGGTCACGTACACGCTGGAGGACGACGCCCTCCGCATCGACTACGCGGCCGAGACCGACGCGCCGACCGTGGTCAACCTGACCAACCACTCCTACTTCAACCTCAAGGGCGGCGGCGACGTGCTCGACCACGTCGTGCGGATGGAGTCCGAGCACTACCTGCCGGTGGACGAGGACAAGATCCCCATGGGCGAACTGGCGCCGGTCAAGGGCACGCCGTTCGACTTCACCGAGCCGCACGCCGTGGGCGAGCGGTACGACGGCGGCTACGACCACTGCTTCGTGCTCGACGGCGCCGTCAGGGTGACGGCCGGCGGGCTGACCATGGAGGTCACGACCACCGAGCCGGGCGTGCAGTTCTACGCCGGCAGCATGCTGGACGGCACCGCGACGCCGTACGGGCCGTTCGCCGGGCTGTGCCTGGAGACGCAGCACTACCCCGACGCGCCCAACCAGCCGCAGTTCCCCTCCACCGTGCTGCGGCCGGGCGAGCGCCGCACCTCCACCACGACGTACCGGTTCATCTGACCGGACGCAGGGTGGCGGCGGCCTTGATCACCAGCAGGGCCACGTCGTCCTGGACCGGCTGGGCGGCGAACGTCTCGACCGCGTGCCGCACCCGCTCGGCCACCGCGTGGGCGCTCAGTCCCGCGCAGCCGGCCAGGATCGCCGACAGGCCGTCGCCGTCGTCGAGCAGCCGGTCGCCGTCGCGCCGCTCGGTCACGCCGTCGGTGACGCACAGCAGCACCTCCTCCGGCGCCAGCTCGAAGGTCTCCACGTAGAACCTGGCGCCGGCCTCGATGCCGAGCAGCAACTGCGGGGTCGCCACCGCCTCGACCTCGCCGTCGGCCCGCAGCAGCAGCGGCGGCGGATGGCCGGCGGAGGCGATCGTGCACAGCGCGCCGCCCTGCGGGAGCGGGGTCAGCTCGCCGCACAGGAGGCTGAGGAACCGGCCCTCGTCACCCTCCTCCAGCAGCGCGTGGTTGAGCCGGTCGAGGATGTCGGCCACGGTGTAGTGCTCCTTGGCCAGCAGGCGTACGGCGTGCCGGGCCAGCCCCGTGACAGCGGCCGCCTCGGGGCCGCTGCCGCACACGTCGCCCAGCGCGAAGCACCAGTGGTCGGCCACCGTGAACAGGTCGTAGAAGTCGCCCCCGACGTCCGCGCCCTCCTCGGCCGGCTCGTAGACCACCGCGGACTCCAGGCCCGGCATGGGCGCCACGCGCATGGGCAGCAGGCTGCGCTGCAGCACCCGGGAGGTGGTCGCCTGCCTGGCGTACAGCATGGCCGTGTGCAGGTTGAGCGCCACCAGGCGGCACAGATCCGCCAGCAGGTCGGCCAGCTCCAGCGGCAGCGTCGGCTCGGAGCGGCCGATCACCAGCGCGCCGTGCGACCTGCCCTGCGTGAGCAGCGGGAAGGCCAGCACCGTCTCGGGGCCCACGGGCCAGCTCACCTCGGTGAGCGCCGTCCGGGGGATGGCGGGCAGCGACTTGCGCAGGTCGGCGTTGTGGCGCTCCTCGCTGTGCCAGACGTGGGCGAGCCTGGTCATGCCGGTCAGATCGGTCAGGTAGACGGCCGCCCACGTCGCGATCTTGGGCACCACGAGCTGCGCGGTCAGCGCCGCGATCAGCTCGTCGTCGTGCACGCCCGCCAGCAGCTCGCCCGCCTCGGCCAGGAACGACAGCCGCCCCCGGTGGGCCCGGTCCTGCTCGGCCAGCCGCTCGCGCTGCACGGGCACCGCCACCTGGTCGGCGATGTGCTGCAGGCTGACGGTGAGCTCCTGGTCGAAGCGGTTCTGCTGGGCGGCCGTGACCACGAGGTAGCCGATCACCTCGCCGGTCACGAGCAGCGGCGCGCAGGCCAGGGACCTGGCGCGCAGCTGCTGGGCCAGCTCGACGTCCTCGGCGAGCAGGTCCTCCGTCAGCGACGGCGTCCTGCGGTCGTCGCCGAACACGTCCGTGGCCAGCACGCCCACCAGCCCGGCCGTCGCGCCCGCGCCCGCCGCCACGCCGAACCGGTTGCCGCCCTCGGCGGCCAGCAGCACGTAAGCGGCGTCGCCGCCGCTGGACATCTGCACGATCTGGGCGATCGTGTCGAGCAGCTCAGTGAACGGCATGTCCTGGTCGAGCAGCTCCTTGATCCGCCGGCCCGCCTCCCTGCGCAGCGGCGCGGGCGGCGGCGTCAGGACGTAGCGGTGGTCGCTGCCCACGATCATCCAGATCGCCCTGCGCTCCCCTGAGTGCCCCCGGGAGCGCATGTGGGAGACGTAGACGGGGATGAGCCCGCCGTCGCGGTGCCGCATGCGCGCCTCGCCCCGCCAGCGGCCCAGGCCCAGCGTGTCGGCCAGGGACAGCGCGTACGGCCCGTGGCCGCGCCAGGCCACCAGCTCCTTCAGCGCCCGGCCGATCGCCTGCTCGGGCGGCCAGCCGAGCAGCTGCTGGGCCTCGGAGTTCCACGACTCCACCACCCCGTCGAGATCGGCGACCACCACGCCGACGTGCAGGGTCTCGAGGGGTCCCACGACGGGGGCCGGGACCAGGGCGGGCGGGCCGGCCAGGGACTCCTGGCGGTCGCAGCCCTCGCCGAGCTCCATGCGTACCCAGACGCGCTTGGCCGTCCTGGTGTAGGTGACACCCCAGGCGTCGGCCAGCATCCGGGCGAGCGCCAGGCCGCGCCCGGAAGTGGGCAGGGCACCCTCGGCGGGGGCGGGCCCGGCGGCCGGCACGGTGCGCGTGGGATGGTGGTCGTCGACCTCGATCTCGAGTTTCGCCGGGGTGGCATCGACGTCCAGGCGGCAGGTCAGCTCGACGCCGGTGCCCGCGTGCACCACGGCGTTCGTGACGAGTTCGCTGGTCAGCAGCACGGCGTCCTCGGCGAGATGGCTCAGGCGCCATTCGCCGAGGACCTGCCGGACGAACTTGCGCGCGTGCGCCGGTGCGTGCGGAGTGCCGTCGAAGGCCGTGCTCGACACCCTGGTCGTGTCCACTCTGCGTCCTAGAACATCACTCGATGTGGCAGTTCGGTCACTCTCAGAGTGGCAGACTGATGCCGTCGATACCTCCAGTTGTGAAGAAGGCCGCCATGGTCGCGCAGTTGGACTCCCCTTACACGCATGGATCGATCCATCCGGCGGACCTCCGTCCGCTGCTCGTGGCCCTGCGCGGGCTGCGTGACGGGAACTTCCGCACGCGGCTGGAGTTGCCGGACGATCCGCTCCTCGCCGAGCTGGCCACCACGTTCAACCAGGTGATCGACCGCAACGAGCACCTCTCGAACGAGCTGACCCGGCTGCGCACCGAGGTGGCCAGGCGCGGGCGGCTCGACGAGCGGCTCAGCCCCAGCCCCGGCACGGGTAGCTGGGCGGTCAACGTGGCGGCGGTGAACACGCTCATCGACGCGCTGGTCATCCCGGCGGCCAAGGCCACCAGGGTGCTCAACGCGGTCGCGGACGGCGACCTGTCGAAACGGGTCGACCTTCAGGAGGACGACCGGCCGCTGCGCGGCGGGCTGCGCCTGATGGGCAAGGCGGTCAACCGCATGGTCGAGCAGCTCGCGCTGTTCTCCGGCGAGGTGACCAGGGTGGCCCGCGAGGTCGGCACCGAGGGGCGGCTCGGCGGCCGGGCGAAGGTGCAGGGCATGTCGGGGAGCTGGCGCGACGTGACCGAGGCGGTCAACGCCATGGCCGGGCGGCTGACGGCCCAGGTGCGTGACATCGCGGTCGTGACCACCGCCGTGGCCAGGGGCGACCTGACCAGGCAGGTGACGGTCGAGGCCACCGGTGAGCTGCTGGAGCTCAAGCTGACCGTCAACACCATGGTCGACCAGCTCTCGGCGTTCGCCAGCGAGGTGACCAGGGTGGCCCGCGAGGTCGGCACCGAAGGGCAGCTCGGCGGCCGGGCCGAGGTGAAGGGCGTGCTCGGCACCTGGAAGGACCTGACCGACAACGTCAACTTCATGGCCTCCAACCTCACCACCCAGGTGCGCTCGATCGCGCAGGTGACGACGGCGGTGGCCAACGGCGACCTGTCCAAGAAGATCACCGTGGACGCGCGTGGCGAGATCCTGCAGCTCAAGGACACCATCAACACGATGGTGGGGCAGCTGTCGGCGTTCGCGGACGAGGTGACGCGGGTGGCCCGCGAGGTGGGCACGGAGGGCCGGTTGGGCGGTCAGGCGCAGGTGCGGGGGGTGAGCGGGGTGTGGAAGGACCTGACGGACAACGTCAACTTCATGGCCTCCAACCTCACCGAGCAGGTGCGCGACATCGCCCAGGTCGCCACCGCCGTCGCCCAGGGCGACCTCAGCCGCAAGATCAGCGTGGACGTCAAGGGCGAGATCCTGCAGCTCAAGGACACCGTCAACACGATGGTGGGGCAGCTGTCGGCGTTCGCGGACGAGGTGACGCGGGTGGCCCGCGAGGTGGGCACGGAGGGCCGGTTGGGCGGTCAGGCGCAGGTGCGGGGGGTGAGCGGGGTGTGGAAGGAC
>NZ_JBGNUW010000018.1:227849-331324 GCF_041950495.1 Nonomuraea sp. MTCD27
AGCTGTCGGCGTTCGCGGACGAGGTGACGCGGGTGGCCCGCGAGGTGGGCACGGAGGGCCGGTTGGGCGGTCAGGCGCAGGTGCGGGGGGTGAGCGGGGTGTGGAAGGACCTGACGGACAACGTGAACTTCATGGCCTCCAACCTCACCAGCCAGGTACGCAGCATCGCCATGGTCACCACGGCCATCGCCAACGGCGACCTGTCCAAGAAGATCACCGTGGACGCGCGCGGAGAGATCCTGCAGCTCAAGGACACCATCAACGCCACCGTGGACAAGCTGTCGGCGTTCGCGGACGAGGTGACGCGGGTGGCCCGCGAGGTGGGCACGGAGGGCCGGTTGGGCGGTCAGGCGCAGGTGCGGGGGGTGAGCGGGGTGTGGAAGGACCTGACGGACAACGTGAACTTCATGGCCTCCAACCTCACCAGCCAAGTACGCAACATCGCCCAGGTCGCCACCGCCGTGGCCAACGGCGACCTGTACAAGAAGATCGACGTGGACGCCCGGGGCGAGATCCTCGAGCTCAAGACCACGATCAACACCATGGTCGACACGCTGTCGTCGTTCTCCTCCGAGGTGACCCGGGTGGCCCGCGAGGTCGGCTCGGAAGGCAGGCTGGGCGGCCAGGCCGAGGTCGAGGGCGTCTACGGCACCTGGGAACGCCTCACCAAGAACGTCAACGAGCTCGCCGGCAACCTCACCACCCAGGTGCGCGCCATCGCCGAGGTGGCCAGCGCCGTGGCCAACGGCGACCTGAGCCGCTCGATCAGCCTGGAGGCCAAGGGCGAGGTCGCCGAGCTGAAGAACAACGTCAACCTCATGGTCGCCAACCTGCGCGAGACCACCCGCGCCAAGGACTGGCTGGAGAGCAACCTGGCCCGCATCGCCGGCCTCATGCAGGGGCACCGGAACCTGGTCGAGGTGGCCGACCTGATCCTGCGCGAGCTGACACCGCTGGTCAACGCCCAGTACGGCGCCTTCTTCCTGACCGACGCCGACTCGCTCGACGGCTCCTTGGCCTTCATCGCCGGCTACGGCGCCGCCCACGACGTGCTGCCCGGCCAGGGCACTCCCGGGCCCGGCCTGATCAGGCAGGCCGCGCTGGAGCGCAAGCGCATCCTGCTCGAGGACGTGCCGCCCGGCTACATCAAGGTCCACTCGGGGCTGGGGGAGGCCGCGCCGGCCAGTGTGGTGGTGCTGCCCATCGTGTTCGAGGACAAGGTGCTCGGGGTGATCGAGCTGGCCTCGTTCAGCCGGTTCAGCGACGTGCACCTGGCCTTCTTCGACAAGTTCGTGGTCACCATCGGCGTCGCGATCAACACCATCATCGCCAACGCCCGCACCGAGGCGCTGCTGTCGGAGTCGCAGCGCCTGGCCCAGCAGCTCCAGGGCCGCTCCGACGAGCTGCAGCGCCAGCAGGCCGAGCTGCGCAGGTCCAACGCCGCGCTGGAGGAGAAGGCCCACCTGCTGGCCACCTCCTCGCGCTACAAGTCGGAGTTCCTGGCCAACATGTCCCACGAGCTGCGCACCCCGCTCAACAGCCTGCTCATCCTGGCCAGGCTGCTGGCCGACAACCCCGAGGAGAACCTGTCGGAGCAGGAGGTCGAGTTCGCCACCACGATCCACAACGCCGGCAGCGACCTGCTCCAGCTCATCAACGACATCCTCGACCTGTCCAAGATCGAGGCCGGGCGGATGGACGTACGCCCGGAGAAACTGCCGCTGAGCAAGCTGCTCGACTACGTGGACGCCACCTTCCGGCCGCTCACCGTGGACCGGGGGCTCAAGCTGGAGATCGAGGTGGGCCCGCGCACCCCGCGCGAGCTGTACAACGACGAGCGCCGCCTCCAGCAGATCCTGCGCAACCTGCTGTCGAACGCGGTCAAGTTCACCTCCGCGGGGGAGGTGCGACTGGCGGTCTCGGTCGCCGAGGACCGGCCGGATCCCGGTGGCCGCCCGATGATCGCGTTCGCGGTCAGCGACACCGGCATCGGCATCGCGGCCGACAAGCTGCCGGCCATCTTCGGCGCCTTCCAGCAGGCCGACGGCACCACCAGCCGCAAATACGGCGGCACCGGCCTGGGCCTGTCGATCAGCAGCGAGATCGCCCGCCTGCTCGGCGGCGAGATCCACGCCAGCAGCACCCCGGGCGTGGGCAGCACGTTCACGCTGTACGTGCCCGCCAGCTGCCCCGCCTCCAACCTGGCCGGCGAGCCCGAGTGGGCGGTGGAGCAGCCCTCGCCGGAGGCGGCGGAGACCCGCGCCGCGCCGCCGCACGCCGAGTGGCCGGCGGCGGACGGCGAGGACCTGTGGCAGTCCGCCCCCAACCTCACCCGGCTCAAGGACGGCCCGCTCGCGGCGGTGTTCGCGGGCCGGCGGGTGCTCATCGTGGACGACGACATCCGCAACGTGTACGCCCTGACCCACGTGCTCGGCCGGCTCGGCATGGAGATCGTCTACGCCGAGAACGGCAGGGAGGGCATCGAGGCGCTGGAGCGGGACGAGGAGATCTCGCTCGTCCTCATGGACGTGATGATGCCCGAGATGGATGGCTACGAGACGCTCGCCGCCGTACGGGAGATGCCGAGGTTCGCCGACCTGCCGATCATCGCGCTCACCGCCAAGGCGATGCCGGGCGACCGGGAGAAGACGATCTCCTGCGGCGCCTCCGACTACGTGCCCAAACCCGTTGACCTCGACCAGCTCCTGGAGGTGATGCGGGGGTGGCTCGCGGGAGAGGGGGAGAGCGACGGATGAACCGTCAGGTCAAGATCCTGCTGGTGGACGACAACGAGGAAAGTCTCATCGCGCTGGAGGCCGTGCTCAGGCCGCTGCAGCAACTGCTGTTCAAGGCCAGGTCGGGGCCCGAGGCGATGAAGCTGATGCTGCGCCACGACTTCGCGGTCGTGCTGCTCGACGTGCTCATGCCCGGCATGGACGGCTTCGAGACCGCCACCCACATCAAGCGGCTCGACCAGACCCGCGACGTGCCCATCATCTTCCTGACCGGCACCGAGCCCAGCTCGGGCGCGGCCTTCCGGGGATACGCGGTGGGCGCGGTCGACTACCTCACCAAGCCCTTCGACCCGTGGGTGCTCCGGTCCAAGGTGGCGGTCTTCATGGAGCTGTTCCGCAAGACCGCCGTGCTGATGGAGCAGGCGGCGCTGCTCGCCCAGCTCGTCCAGGACCACGAGGCCCTGGCGGACTTCGCGCAGCGGCTGGGAGCGGTCGAGTCGCGCCTGGCGGGCATGTCCGGGGCCGCCTCGGAGGACGAGGGGGTCCGGGAGGCGGTCAAGGACCTGGCCGACCGGGTGGCGGCGATGCAGTCCGCCTTCGAGGCGGTCTCCACGACCCGGGTCAGGGAATGAACGCAACACGCCGGGGACGTAACGCGGTTGCCAGGACACCGGCGAGCCTACGCGCGTACAGCGGTGTCTCCGTCGTACCTTTGGCATCATGGCCACCCGTACGCCGAAAAGCGCATCGAAGGGGCCGGCGAAGCGGTCGACCTCGTCTCGCTCGACCCCCGTCAAGCGCGGGACCACGTCGGCGGGGCGGTCCAGGGCGAAGGGAGCCGCCTCCGGCCGCAGGTCTTCGGTGACCCATCCCGACCCGATCAGCTGGGTCTTCACCATGATCGGCAAGCTGGTCGTCGGGCTGTGGATGCTGCTCGCCAACGGCATCGGCAGCGCGGCGCGGGCGCTCGGCAAGAACGCCCGCGAGCTGGATCCCGCGCACCGCCGCGACGGCGTCGGCCTGACGGTGCTGGCGGGCGCGATCGTGCTCGCGGCCATGACGTGGCGCAACTCCGACGGTGCGGTGGCCGGTGTGGTCAACGCGACCGTGCGCGGCGTGTTCGGCTCGCTGGCCTGGGCGCTGCCGCTGCTGCTCGGGCTGCTGGCCTGGCGCTACCTGCGCCACCCCGACCAGAACGCCGACACCGGGCGCATGGTGATCGGCTGGGCCGCGCTGCTGGTGGGCGTGCTCGGCGTCATCCACGTGGCCAACGACACCCCCTATCCGGCCGGCGAGGGCCAGGGCATGGACAAGGTGTCGCAGGCGGGCGGCATGATCGGGTTCATCGTGTCGGCGCCGCCGATGAGCATCCTGCCGCCGTGGGTCACGATCCCGCTGCTGCTGCTCCTGTCCGGGTTCGGCGTGCTGGTGATCACCGCCACCCCGGTGCACCGGATCCCCGAGCGGCTGGGTGAGCTCAAGCACCTGCTGTTCGAGCGGCATGCCGAGACCGAGCAGCCGAAGTCGCCGCCCAAGAAGCGGGTCAGGGCCAAGAAGCCCGAGCTCGGCGAGGACGGCGAGATCATCAAGCCCTATGACACGCCGGTGCTGGCCGAGAAGGACAAGCGCGCCGATCACTCGCCGGAGATCGTGCCGGGGCTCACGGACGAGGAGGAGCCGCCCGCTCCCGACCTCGAGCGCAAGCCCGAGCCGCCGCAGCCGACGCCCGCGCCGCGCAAGGTCGAGCAGCTCGTGCTGTCGCCGCAGGCGGGGCCGTACAGCCTGCCCGACCTGCAGTTCCTCAAGCCGGGCACGGCGCCCAAGCCGCAGACCAAGGCCAACACGACCGTGGTGAACGCCCTGACCAGCGTGCTGGAGCAGTTCACCATCGACGCGCAGGTGATCGGGTTCACCCGCGGGCCGACGGTGACGCGCTACGAGATCGAGCTCGGGCCGGCCGTGAAGGTGGAGAAGGTCACGGCGCTCACGAAGAACATCGCGTACGCGGTCAAGTCCGCAGATGTCCGCATCCTGTCTCCCATTCCGGGGAAGTCGGCGATCGGGGTCGAGATCCCGAACGCCGACAAGGACCTGGTGGCACTCGGCGACGTGCTGCGCGCCCAGGTGGCGCAGGCCGACCACCACCCGATGATCGTCGGCCTGGGCAAGGACGTCGAGGGCCGGACCATCGTCGCGAACCTCGCCAAGATGCCCCACCTGCTCATCGCGGGCGCCACCGGCGCCGGTAAGTCGGTCTGCGTCAACGGGCTGATCACCAGCATCCTCATGCGGGCCACCCCGGACGAGGTGCGGATGGTGCTGGTGGACCCCAAGCGGGTCGAGCTCAGCGTGTACGAGGGCATCCCCCACCTGATCACCCCCATCATCACGAACCCGAAGAAGGCCGCCGAGGCCCTGGAATGGGTCGTGGGCGAGATGGACCGGCGCTACGACGACCTGGCCGCGTCGGGGTTCCGGCACGTGGACGAGTTCAACAAGGCCGTGCGGGCGGGCAAGCTGCAGCCGCCGCCGGGCAGCGAGCGGGTCTACCAGCCCTACCCGTACCTGCTGGTGATCGTGGACGAGCTGGCCGACCTCATGATGGTGGCCCCGCGCGACGTCGAGGACTCGATCGTGCGCATCACGCAGCTCGCCCGCGCGGCGGGCATCCACCTGGTGATCGCCACGCAGCGGCCCTCGGTCGACGTGGTGACCGGCCTGATCAAGGCGAACGTGCCGTCCAGGCTGGCGTTCGCGGTCTCGTCGCTGACCGACTCGCGGGTCATCCTCGACCAGCCGGGCGCCGACAAGCTGGTCGGCCAGGGCGACGCGCTGTTCCTGCCGATGGGCGCGAGCAAGCCGATCCGGATCCAGAACGCGTTCGTCTCCGAGAAGGAGATCGCCGAGATCGTCGGGCACTGCAAGGCGCAGATGCAGGTCGAATACCGCGAGGACGTCGCGGCGGCGCCGGTCAGGCGGGAGATCGACGAGGAGATCGGCGACGACCTCGACCTGCTGGTCCAGGCGGCCGAGCTGATCGTGACCACGCAGTTCGGCTCGACCTCGATGCTCCAGCGCAAGCTGCGGGTCGGGTTCGCCAAGGCCGGCCGGCTGATGGACCTGCTGGAGAGCCGCAACGTGGTCGGCCCGAGCGAGGGCTCGAAGGCGCGCGAGGTGCTCGTGAAGCCCGACGATCTGCCGGGTTTGCTGGCTGATCTGCGTGGCGAATGACCCCAATGCGTGCTTGCACGGCGATAACTGATTGAATATGTACCACCACGAAGAGTAGTCGCTGTGGTGGGGGGCGTTTCGCTGTGCAGGAGCAGAGCATCGGAGCCATGCTGGCCGCGGCCAGGCAGTCGGCCGGACTGACGGTCGCGCAGGTCAGCGCGGCCACCAGGATCCGCGAGGCGATCATCCAGTGCATGGAGCAGGATGATTACGGCCAATGCGGCGGCGACTTCTACGCCAGGGGGCACGTCAGAGCCGTGGCCGAGGCGGTGGGGCTGGACCCCGAGGCCACTGTCCATCTCTATGACCAGCAACACGGCGGGGTGCCTCGGCCCGTCGCGGCCTCGGCGGTGTTCCAGGCCGACCGCAAGATCCACCTGCCGGAGCGGCGGGGGCCCAACTGGACGATGGCGCTGGGCGTGGCCCTGGCCATCGTGGTGGTCTTCGGCATGATGCGGGTGCTGGGCGGCGCGAGCGACCAGGTGCGTACGGGTGACGTACGGGTGGCCTCGGCCCGGCCCAGCGTCCCGCCGAACACACCCATCACCGAGTCGCCCAAGCCCTCTCCGTCCAAGATGGACGCCAAGAACATGGTCACGGTGCGTATCAAGGCCAAGCGGTCGTCGTACGTCAACGTGCACGACGCCGAGGGGCACAAGCTGTTCGCCGGCACGCTCAAGGCGGGAAAGACCTCCACCTGGCGCGCGGCCGAGAAGGTCAACGTGCTGCTGGCCGACGCCGGGGCCGTGACACTGCACGTCAACGGCAAGAAAGTGAAGCGGCTGGGCGGCCGGGGAGACGTCGTGCGGCGCTCGTTCGGGCCGCCGAAACCGCAGTCCCGGTAGTCACGCGGAGGTCACGCGGGGGATCCCGTGCATCGGGTGGTGGCCAACTCCCGATACCGTAGTGTTCACCATGTCATCCCGCCGAACCGCATCGCTGATCACTCTGGGCTGCGCGCGCAACGAGGTCGACTCCGAGGAGCTGGCCGCGCGACTCGAGGCTGCCGGTTGGCAGCTGGGCGACGACGACCCCGAGGTCGTCGTCGTCAACACGTGTGGCTTCATTGACTCGGCCAAGAAAGACTCCATCGACACCCTCCTGGCCGCCGCGGACTCCGGCGCCAAGGTGGTGGCCGCGGGTTGCATGGCCGAGCGCTACGGCAACGAGCTGGCCGACGCTCTGCCGGAGGCCAGCGCGGTCATCTCCTTCGACGACTATGCCGAGATCGGCGGCCGTCTCGACGACGTGCTCGCCGGCCGGCCGCTCAAGCCGCACACGCCACGCGACCGCCGCACCCTGCTTCCCATCTCGCCGGTGGATCGTGCCGGCGCGCCCAAGGCCAACATCCCGGGCCACGGCGACCTGCCGGAGGGCCTGGCGCCCGCCAGCGGGCCGCGGGTCCTGCGCAAGCGGCTCGACGAGAGCCCCGTGGCCTCGCTCAAGCTGGCCTCGGGCTGCGACCGGCGCTGCTCGTTCTGCGCCATCCCGGCCTTCCGCGGCTCCTACGTCTCGCGCAAGCCGGACGAGTTGCTGGCCGAGGCCGACTGGCTGGCCCACAGGGGCGTGCGCGAGCTCGTCCTGGTGAGCGAAAACTCCACCTCCTACGGCAAGGACCTGGGCGACCTGCGGGCGCTGGAGAAGCTGCTGCCCCAGCTCGCGGCCGTCGAGGGCATCGAGCGCGTGCGCGTCAGCTATCTCCAGCCGGCCGAGCTGCGCCCCGGCCTGATCGACGTGCTCACCGGCACCGACGGGGTCGTGCCCTACTTCGACCTGTCCTTCCAGCACGCCAGCGGCACGGTGCTGCGCCGGATGCGCCGCTTCGGCGACCCCGAGCGCTTCCTCGGGCTGCTCGAGAGCATCCGCGAGCGCGCCCCCGAGGCGGGCGTGCGCTCCAACTTCATCGTGGGCTTCCCGGGCGAGACGGAGGAGGAGTTCGGCGACCTGGTCGGGTTCCTGGAGGCGGCCAGGCTCGACGTCATCGGCGTGTTCGGCTACTCCGACGAGGACGGCACCGAGGCGGCCGGGCTGCCGGGCAAGCTGGAGCAGGAGGTCATCGACGAGCGCGTGCGCGTGCTCACCGAGCTGGCCGAGGAGCTGACCGCCCAGCGCGCGGAAGAGCGCATCGGCACCGAGGTCGACGTGCTGATCGACGACGACCTGGGCGACGGCGGCTACGAGGGCAGGGCGGCCCACCAGGGGCCCGAGGTCGACGGCTCCGTCACGGTTCAGGGCATCGGGTTGGTCAAGGGGCAGATCGTGCGCGCGCTCGTGGTCGATGCCGAGGGGGTTGACCTGATCGCGCGCATCAAGGCCGGTCCATGAAAAGGGACGAGCGCCGCGTGGTAAGCCCGTGGAACATCGCCAACGTCCTCACGGTCCTCCGGTTGGCGCTCGTCCCTTTCTTCGTCGTCTGTCTTTTCCTGCCCGGCACGGGGTGGCGGGTGGCCGCCCTGGCGGTGTTCGCGGTGGCCTCGTTCACCGACCACCTCGACGGGGAGCTGGCCAGGCGCTACGGCCTCATCACCGACTTCGGCAAGATCGCCGACCCGATCGCCGACAAGGCGCTCACCGGGGCCGCGCTGGTGTGCCTGTCGATCCTCGACGAGCTCCCGTGGTGGGTCACGATCGTGATCCTCGGCAGGGAGGTGGGCATCACGATCCTCCGGTTCCTGCTGCTGCGGCACGCGGTCATCCCGGCCAGCTACGGCGGCAAGGTCAAGACCGTGCTGCAGATCGCCGCCATCGTGCTCTATCTCCTGCCTTTCGTGCCGGGGCCCGTCCGGTGGGTGGTGATGGGCGCGGCGACCGTCGTCACCGTGGTCACGGGCGCCGACTACATCTTCCGGGCTCTGAAGCTGCGTAAAGTGGCCAGGCAGGCGCGCGGGGAGTGATCGGAGTGAGCGATGGCTGACGTGGCCGAGGCCCTGGCGATGCTGGTGGCCCAGGACGCCACGGTGGCCGTGGCCGAGTCGCTGACCGGTGGGCTCATCGGGGCGGCGATCACCTCGGTCTCCGGCTCCTCCAAGGCGTTCAGGGGCGGGGTCATCTCCTATGCCACCGATCTCAAGCGGGAGCTGCTGGGAGTGCCGGAGGGGCTGCTGCGGCGCGAAGGGGCGGTGCACCCCGAGGTGGCGGCGGGCATGGCGGCGGGGGTCGCGCGGCTGTGCGGGGCGACGTACGGCGTGGCCGTGACGGGGGTGGCCGGGCCGGAGCCGCAGGACGGCAAGCCCGTCGGCACCGTGCACATCGCCGTCTGCGGGCCTGGCGGGCGGATTTGGGCCCGGGAATTGAGCCTTGAAGGGTCGCGTGAACGTATCAGGGTAGAGACGGTGGACGAGGCAGTCGATCTACTGTCAGGTGTGCTGAAGGCGAACATAGGGGAACATTCCGGGTGATTACCGTGTTACGTCCCGAGCGAACATGCGATGCGCGGTCTGACGCGGTGTCGGTGGATACGGGTACGGTGGAGCTGTGAGTGAGGTCCGTGAGCCAACTGCAAGCACCGAGCGCCCGGCAGGCGGGCCTGATGAGTCGCGCAACGAGGCACGAGCGGCGGTCCAGGGGCGGCGACGCCCAGTGATGACGGCGAGGAGTATGTACGAAGCTAAGAAGACCAATGTGCGGCACGATCCGATCGCGCGGGGCGTGGTGAAGACATCCGCGCCGGGGAGGGAGCGACAGATGATTCTGCTGCGTCAGCTGCTCGGCGACGTGCTGAGGCGGTTGCGGGTGCGGCAGGGACGCACGCTACGCGAGGTGTCCACGCTGGCCCGGGTTTCGCTCGGTTACTTGTCCGAAGTGGAGCGTGGCCAGAAAGAGGCCTCGTCCGAGCTGCTCGCGTCCATTTGCGGCGCGCTCGGAGTGCCGCTTTCGCAGGTGTTGCGTGAGGTTTCCGACCAGTTCGCGCTGGCGGAGCTCCAGGCTGCCCCTGTGCTTGCCGACGTGCCCGAGCACGAGCGGCTGCCCCTTTCGGAGACGGTTCCCGGGTCGATTTCCGACTCCGTGTTCCCCGAAGTCAAGGACATGGTGGCTGCCTAACGCGGCTGGCAGCCAGCACACCACAGGATCAGCCGTTCCTGTGGCTGCGCCCCCATCTCCCCACGGCTGATGCGGGTGCCGCATCGGCGACAGGGTCTCCCTGCCCTGCCATAGACCCAGGTCTGATTCGCCGGGCGGCGATCGCCTGTGGTCACCGTGCCCGCATGTCCCCTGTTGGCGTCCAGCAGTCGCTGGGCCAGTGACACGAGCCCGTTGAGATCCTCGATCTCCCCGACCTTCTTCCACGGCCAGATTCCGCGCAGGAAAAGGGTCTCGGCGCGATAGATCGTGCCGATCCCCGCCAGGTTGCGCTGATCGAGCAGCGCCTCCCCGATGGTCCTGTCGGGTGCCTCTCGCAGCCTTCGCACGGCCTCGTCCGGGTCCCAGTCCGCGCCGAGCAGATCCGGCCCCAGGTGGCCCACCAGGCGTGCCTCGTCGTCCGTGCGGACGAGATCCACCATCCCCAGCTTGATCCCCACCGCCTGCCACTGCTCGTTGGCCAGGATCAGCCGCACCCGGTCGCCGGGGGCGGTGCGCCGGCCGGCGGGCATGATCTGCCAGCTGCCGTCCATGCGCAGGTGGGTGTGGACGGTGAGGCCGCCGTCGACGCGGGTGAGCAGGTGCTTGCCCCGGGAGACAGTGGTGACGACCGCGCGGCCGGTGAGGTCGGCGGTGGCGTGCCGGGGGACGCGGAAGTCCGACCGGGTGAGGACGCGCCCGTCGAGCGCGCCCCGCAGGCGGGCGGCCGTGCGGTAGACGGCATCTCCTTCGGGCACCCCTCCAGTGTAGAAATCCGCCCTTCGTGACGCTGCGGGCTTTGTGGCGGTGTGGGCAATGGTGACGGCGGAGGGCTTCACGCGCGTCTTCTTGACCGATCGCGTGATGAACCTTGACCCGTTTTGCTGCCTTTGCGGGTGTTCGCGGACATAATGCTGATCAGGACTGGGCCTTGACGGAAGGCTTGAGCGCGGCATGCCGGAGATCACGGATTTACGCGCGGGAGATCCCGCGGAGGTCGCGGAATACCGGTTGAGCGGGCGGCTGGGGTCCGGCGTCTTCGCCGGGATCTCCAGGACCGGGGAGGCCGTCGTCGTCCGCCTGTTACCGGCCGAGATGGAGGCCGAGCCCTTCCTGCGGGTCATGGAGCCGCTGCGGGCCGCGTCCGCGGTGGGCAGCGCGCAGATCCTGGATATGGGCGTGCACGACGAGCAGGTGTACCTCGTCACGGAGCTCGTGGACGGTCCCACGCTGAAAGAGGTCGGCGGATCCGCCGGCGGGGTCGGGCTCTACCGGCTGGCGACGGGCACGATCACCGCGCTGGTCGCCATCCACCAGGCGGGGCTGGTCCACGGCGACATCAGGCCGGGCAACGTGGTGCTCGGCCCCGACGGGCCCCGGGTGCTCGACGCCGGCCTGGAACAGGCGATGGCCGAGGCGTCCGTCTCGACCCGCAAGGTGGCCGTGCCCGCCTACACCGCGCCCGAGCGGCTGCGCGGCGGTGGTGCCGAGCCGGCGGCCGACGTGTTCTCGTGGGCGGCGACCATGGTGTTCGCCGCGAGCGGCGCCTCGCCCTTCGAGGGCGGCTCCATGAGCGGCACCGTCGATCGCATCGTCAACGGCGAGCCGGACCTGCCCGACCTCGGCGAGCTGCACGGCCTGATCGTGGCCTGCCTGGACAAGGATCCGGCCGCCCGGCCGGCCGCCAGCGAGGTGCTGCTGCGGCTGGTCGGCCAGACGTCGTTCCTGACCGGGCGGGTGGAGGTCGCCGCGCCGCCGGTCCACGAGACCAAGCCGCCGGCCCGGCGGGGCGGGAGCGTGCCGGCATTGGTGGCCGCGTTCGCCGCCGGGGCGCTCGTGGCGGGCGCGGGCGTGTACGCCGTGGCCGGTGACCCCACGCCGGCCAGGAGCACGGCCGCCGCCACGACCTCGGCCACCCCCGCGGGCACGCCCACGATCACGTCGGCCCAGACGGAGGCGCCGCTGGAGGCGGTGGAGAAGAAGGCGGAGAAGGACACGGAGCTGCCGGCGATCGGCATCACGCTGCACGAGCACTCCAAGGACCCGGTCCGGATGATGGCCTACATGGGCTCCACCGACAAGTACACGTCCTACGCCCGGGACAGGAACGGCACGTTCAAGGCCGTGGGTACGGGCGAGCAGCCCGTCATCTCGCCCGGCGGTGACTGGGTGGCGCTCAACCCCATGCTCAAGTTCCAGACCTCCGAGCTGGACCAGATCAAGTTCACCAGGATGTCCACCGGCGAATCCTTCGTCGTCAGCACGGTCAAGAGACCCTTGCAGCACCTGAATCCCGTCTGGTCCAGGGACGGCGGCAGGCTGCTGCTCTCGGTCCACGACACCAGCAAGGAACCGTGGCGGCTCGTGGGGTTCGTGGTCGTCGACCTGGCCACCAGGAAGGCCGTGCACGTCGAGACCGAGTACCTCGACAACCCGTCCCTCGCCTACACCTTCGCCCCGGACGGCTCGATCGTCCGGGGCTACTGGGACGGCAAGCGGGGTGGGATCGAGTATTACGACATGTCGGGCGAGGTCACCAAGACGTGGCACTGGCTCGGCCTGCCGCGCGGCACGCAGTGGTTCTCGCCGTCCGGCAAGCGGCTGGCCACCATCTGCCCGGGCGGCGAGAAGGACTACTGCGTCTGGGACGCCCGGACGGGCGCCCGGCTGGCGACGGTGCCCTCCGGGACCGCCGAGGGCAGCTTCATCGGCTGGTTCAACGACAAGCACCTCCTCGTGCAGGATCCCGGTAAGAAGAAGGACACCGAGGTCGTCCAGGTCATCGACTTCTTCGGCAAGACCGCACGCGTCCTGGCCGACGTCTCCACCAAGAAGCCGGCCCTGCTGCAGTACGCGCCGGTGCCCCGCTCATGAAACCGCTGGCCACGGGCGACCCCGTCCAGATCGACGGCCACCGCGTCGTGGGGCGGCTCGGGGAGGGCGGCCAGGGCGTCGTCTACCTGGGCGAGTCGACCGACGGGACGCGGGTGGCGATCAAGATGCTGGGCGCGGGCCTGGACGAACCCGACGCGCTGGCGCGCTTCGGCCAGGAGATCGGGTACGCGCGCCGGGTCAAGGCGTTCTGCACCGCGCAGGTATTGGCCAGCGGGGAGCTCGGCGGCACCCCGTACGTCGTGAGCGAGTACGTGGACGGCCCCTCGCTGGCCGAGGTGATCCAGGAGCGGGGCCCGTTGCGCGGGGCGGAGCTGCGGCGGCTGGCGATCGGGACGCTCACCGCGCTGGCCGCCATCCACCAGGCGGGAGTCGTGCACCGGGACTTCAAGCCCGGCAACGTGCTGCTCAGCAGGGACGGGCCCCGGGTGATCGACTTCGGCATCTCCCGCGCGCTGGGGGAGTCGGAGAGCGGCGAGCATCTGGTGGGGACGCCGCCGTACATGGCTCCCGAGCAGTTCGACGGCCGTCCGGCGGGGGCGGCCTCGGATCTGTTCGCGTGGGCCGCGACCATGGTGGCCGCCGCGACGGGGCGACCGCCGTTCGGTACGGGCGCCCTGCCCGCGCTGATCAACCGCATCATGCATGCCGAGCCCGATCTCGGCGGCCTCGACGGCGACCTGCGGGACCTGGCCGCGCGCTGCCTGGCCAAGGAGCCGAGGGCCCGCCCCACGGCGGCGCGGGCGCTGCTCACCCTGCTCGGGCACCGCCTGCCGGAGCAGGCGCTGCGCGACACCGGGGCGCAGCGGCTGCTGGCCGAGGGCCGCCAGTCCGCGGCGCCTCCCACGCCTCCCGCACGTGCCCGCAGGCGATGGCCGCTGATGGCCGGGGCGGCGGGCACCGCCCTGGCGGTCGCGGCCACCGTACTGCTCCTGAGGCCCGCGCCGGCGCCGAGGCCGCCCGCGCCCACCCCGGCGCCGCTGCCGGTGCCGCGTCCGGGGCCGATGGCGCTCACGTCGCAGTCGGAGCTGAAGATCCCGGACACCCGCATCACGTTGTTCGAGAACCCCGCCGACGCCGTCTGGGTGTCCTCCTACCACGACCAGCGCAAGACCGGCACCTACCCGACGTACGTGCGGGATCCGGCCACGGGCGCCTTCTCCTTCTTCGGTATGTGGGAGGAGCCGATCACCTCGCCCGGGGGCGGCTACGTCGCGTCCCTGTCCTTCACCCGGCTCAAGCGGGACGACTTCGAGACCATCCGGCTGCGCGATCGCACCGGCCGGGAGCGCGAGCTGCGTACCGTGGACAAGCCCGCCACGCTGATGGCCCCGCGCTGGTCCGGCGACGGGCGGCGGCTGCTGGCGACCGTCATCGACACCAGCGCGTCGGACCGGGCGGTGGGCTTCGCGGTGGTGGACCCGGTCGCCGGGTCGGTCAAGGTCACCAAGGTGACCGGGGCGGGCAGGATCCGCTATGTGTGGGGCTCCGACGACGCCAGCGTGCTGTATCAGGCGCCCGGTGGAGTGATACGGGCGCTGGACCTCGACGGCAGGCAGCTGCGGGCCTTCTCGGGGCTGGGGGAGCTGGTGGTGAGGCAGGCGGAGCGGACGGCCCTGGGGACGATTTTCGCCACGAAATGCCGGGAGAATTCGCACAATATCTGCGTCTGGGATGAGAAGACCGGCGCCAGGAAGGGCGAGATCCGGCTGCCCAAGGGCGTCGGCTACAGCGGCTGGCTGGACGATCAGCACTTCCTCGGGTCCAGGCCGGACGGCGGGAACACGGACGTCGTCATGATGGACGCGACCGGGCGCGTCGTACGGACCCTGGCGACCGGGCCCAAGGCCGAACTCGACGCGATCGTGCTCTGGTACTCCAGGAAGTGACTTCGTGGACCGGGGCTCGGGCGGGCTGGGCCAGGATCAGCGTCAGCCCGTCGGAGGGCGGCAACGGACTTCTGGGCTGGTCTGGTGGTGAGTAGTCACCTTCTCACTTTTAGTGACGGTGCGGGCGTGGTTCCGGCAAACTGTGGTGCATGCCTAGCGCTGTGAGGTGACGATCGTGCAAGCAAGCCGGTGGCGGGGGAACCTGCCCAGCGAGACCACGACGCTGATCGGGCGCCGCGAGGAGGTCGCCGCGCTGCGGGCGCTGCTCGCCGGGTCCCGGCTGGTGACCGTCACGGGGGTGGCGGGGGTCGGGAAGACCAGGATCGCCCTGCGCGCCGCCGCCGGGTTGCAGGGGGACTTCGCCGACGGGGTCTGGCTGGTGGCGCTGTCGCCGCTGGCCGAGGGCAGTGCGCTGCCGTACGCGATCGCGGAGTCGCTGCCGCTGACCGACCAGGCCGCCCGCCCGGTCACCGAGATGCTGGCCGGCTACCTGGCCGGGCGGGAGCTGCTGCTCGTGCTCGACACCTGCGAGCACGTGGCGGGGGAGTGCGCGGCGACGGTCGAGGCGCTCCTGGCCGCCGCGCCCGGGCTGCGCGTGCTGGCCACCAGCCGCCGCTCGCTGAGCTGCCGGGACGAGCAGGTCTTCGCGGTGGAGCCGCTGCCGGTGCCGAGCGGGTCCACCTGGGCGGACGGCGACGCGGTGGCGCTGCTGGCCGACCGGGCCGCCGCGGCGGTGCCCGGCTTCGCCGTCGACGAGCACAACCGCGAGGCCATGATGCGGGTGTGCCGGCGGCTGGAGGGGCTGCCGCTGGCCATCGAGCTGGCCGCCGCCCGGCTGCGCGAGCTGCCTGTCGAACGGCTGGCCGAGCGGCTGGAGGACCGGTTCGACGTGCTGGGCACCACCGAGCGCAAGGTGTACGAGGCCGACCCGCCCTGGCACCAGGCCCTGCGCACGGCCATCGGCTGGAGCCACCAGCTGTGCACCCCGGCGGAGCGGCTGCTGTGGGCGCGGGCCTCGGTGTTCGCGGGCGGCATCGACCCGGTCGCGGTGAAGGAGGTCTGCGCCGATGACCGGCTGCCGAGCTGGCAGATCCCCCAGCTGCTCGAGTCGCTCGCGGACAAGTCGATCCTGATCTGGGAGCCGACCGGCGCCGGCGACCGCTACCGGATGCTGGACACCATCCGCGAGTTCGGCGGCATCTGGCTGAAGGACCTGGGCCAGGACGAGCGCCTGCGGCGCCGGCACCGCGACTACTACCTGGCGCTGGCCCGCGAGGGGGACGCCTGCTGGATCGGGCCCGACCAGTACTCCTGGTACGACCGGATGACGGCCGAGCACGACAACCTGCGGGCCGCGCTGCAGTTCTGCCTGGCCCGGCCGGAGGGGCACGCGGCGCTGGAGCTCGCCGGGGCGCTGTGGTTCCTCTGGTATCCCTGCGGGTTCCCCAAGGAGGGGCAGCACTACCTGGAACGCGCGCTCGCCCAGGATCGCGAGCCCGGCCCGGCCCGCAACAAGGCGCTGTGGGCCTGCAGCTTCGTCATGCTGTGCCAGGGCGAGGCGGCCCTGGCGGAGAAGCTGGCCGTCGAGTGCCTGGCCGAGGCCGAGCGGCAGGGCGACGCGGAAGCGGTGCTGGCCGCCAGGAGCGCCGTCGTGTGCTCCAGGCTGCTCGCCGGCGACCACGCGCGCACCGCCGAGCTGGCCAGGAGGCTGATCGACGAGGCCGGCGACTCCGTCGTCGTCTTCCCCACGCTGTTGGTGCTCAACTGCTACAGCCTCTCCCTGACGGTCACCGGGCACCACGAGGAGGCCATCGCCGTGCTGGAGCGGCTGCGGGCGCTGTGCGACCGGCACGGCGAGCGCTGGCAGCGCGCCTACGGCGACGTCCTGCGGGCCCAGGCCGAGCTGGCGGGCGGCCGGGCCGCGGAGGCCCTGGCGTACGCGCAGGCGGGGCTGGAGGTGAAGTGGCGGCTGCACGACAGCGTGGGCATGGCGATGGCGATCGACGTGCTCGCCCCGGCGGCGGTGGCCGCGGGGGAGGGGGAGCGGGCCGCGCGCATGCTCGGGCTGGCCGAGGCGATCTGGGACACCCTCGGCAAGCGGCGGATCGGCCTGCCGGAGGTGGTGACCGCCCGCCAGGCGTGCGAGAGCCGGGTGCGGAAGGTGCTCGGCGACGGGGCCTACGACAGCGCCTTCCGGGCCGGTCGGGAGGCAGATCTGGACGCGGGTGTGGCGTACGCGCTGGGTGGACCCACCCTGCGCTGATCTTCCGGGGTGGTGTCAGTCCCAGGCGGCGGGGTCGGCGGCGAGCAGGCGGATGCGCTCGGGCAGCGCTCCGGAGGCGACGTGCTCGAGCGTGACCTCCTCCAGGATCGAGCGTTCGGTGGCCCGCAGCGCGATCCACACCTGCTGCAGCGACTCGGCGGGCCCCCGGTAGCCGACGTGCTCGGGCCGCTCGCCGCGGACGTTGGCCAGGGGGCCGTCGACCGCCCTGATCACGTCGGCCAGGGAGATCTGGGCGGCCGGCCTGGCCAGCACGTAGCCTCCCTCGGGCCCGCGCTGGCCGCGTACGAGCCCGGCGCGGCGCATCTGCAGCAGGATGTTCTCAAGGTATTTGGGCGGCATGTCCTGCTCTTTGGCGAGCTCGCCCACAGTAGTCGGGCCTGCACCGGCTGCGGCGAGTTCGGCGGCGGCGCGGAGGGCGTAGTCGACACGAGCGGATAGGCGCATGTTCTCGATTATCCCTCCTGGTCAACACTGGTTAGGCGCAAGGTCCTCAGAACGGGCAGGTGATCCGAATACGGCAACCTCGGCACCTGGGCGGACACGGCCTGCGAACCCTCGCCTGGACGCGCAGGACATCGAAGAGGACTACGATGCCGAGCGCGAGCACGGTGGCCGGGCCCCGGGATGACCATGAGGCATCCTCGTGTTCACCTGCGGTGGCGCGCAAGGCCGTGGCGCTAAACTTCCAATAATCTTTTCGATTACGGTCATTCGATTGCGACGGCGGGATTCAGCGTGGAGCGACGCCCTGGTGTGCCCAGACTTCTGCGGGAGATCAATGACCGGGCCGCGCTGGAGCTGTTGCTGGCCACCGGGCCGATGACGCGCGGGCAGATCGGCGACCTGACCGGCCTGTCCAAGGTCACCGCCTCGCAGACGCTGGCTAGGCTGGAGGAGCGCGGGCTGGTCGAGGTGGTCGGCGCCCAGGCCGGCGGGCGCGGCCCCAACGCGGCGCTCTACTCGGTGATCCCCTCCAGCGCGTACGTCGCGGGGCTCGAGGTCGGCCCCGAGCTGATCTCCACGGCCGTCGCCGACATCCACGGCCGTACGATCGCCGAGGTCACGGTCGACCCCAACGGCCACGACGACCCGGTCTCGGTGGTGCACGGCGCGATCGTCAAGGCGTGCCGCAGCGCCAAGGTGAGCATCGCCAAGCTGCGCGGCGTGGTGATCGGCACCCCCGGCGTGGTAGACCCGCGCAGCGGCGACATCCGCTTCTCCTTCGACCTGCCCGGCTGGCACGAGGGCATCCACGAGGCCCTGGCCGGCGACCTGCGGCGCGAGGTGACGATCGAGAATGACGTCAACCTCGCCGCCATCGCCGAGCGCGTCGACGGTGCGGCCACGGGCATCGACGACTTCGTGCTGCTGTGGTCGAGCCGGGGCCTGGGCCTGGCCATCATGCTGGGCGGCAAGCTGCACCGGGGACGTTCGGGCAGCGCGGGGGAGATCGGCTACCTGCCGGTGCCCGGCGTGCCGTTGCCCGAGGACATCCGTACCGAGCCGGGGCGGCTGCCCTCGCTGGCGGGCGGGCTGCAGTCGCTGGTCAGCGCCGAGGCGGTGAGCGAGCTGGCCCGGAGCTACGGCTTCGCCGCCGGCAGCGCCGGCGAGTGCGTCAAGGTGGCGGTGGCCGCCGGCGCCGAGGGGGAGCCGCTGCTCGACGAGGTCGCGCGGCGGCTGGCCCTGGGGGTGGCGGCGGTGTGCGTGATCCTCGACCCCGGGCTGGTGGTGCTGGCAGGTGAGGTGGGGCACGCGGGCGGGGCCGCGCTGACGTCGCGGGTGGAGGAGGCCGTGGCCCGGATCTGCCCGGTGCGCCCCCAGGTGGTCACGACGACGGTGACCGACAAGAACCCGGTCCTGCGCGGCGCCGTGCTGGCCGCCCTGGACCAGGCGCGCGAGGAGCTGCTGGCCACCTGATCCCGGCCCGCCGGCCTCCTCGGAGGGGGCCCTGGCTCGATCGCCCGCCGGTCACCCGCCCCACGCCCTCTCCACCCCCGGAGCGCGGGGAAGAGGAGAGAGCCGGGTAAGGCGGGGTCAGGCGGTCAGGAGTTCGACGGCCGCCTGGGCGTTGGCGCGGGCGGCGCCGTACGTGGCGATGTAGGCCGCGCTCCCGGGCTGCCAGACGGGCAGGCCCATCTCGATCACGGTCGTGTCGGGGCGGGCCGCGACCAGCGCGGAGACCAGATCCCGGCTCTCGTGGTGGCGGTGCGCGTCCTTGACCACGACGACCAGTGACCGGTTCGCGGCCTTGGCCAGCAGGTCCTGGACGTCGGCGGCCGCGGGCTTGACCCGGACGATCTCGGCGTCCGGCAGCCACGGGCCCACCCCCCACGGCACGTCGCCCACGGCGATCGTCGGCGGGGTGTCCACCTCGATCACCAGGGGCTCGACCAGGGGCTTGGCGGAGCCGGTCAGGCGTACGGCGCGGCGCGCCGCGTCCAGGCCGACGACGTTCTGCTCGGCCGCGAACCGTTCCGGCGCGCCGGCCCAGGCCCGCAGGGCGGCCACCCGGGCGGCCGCCTCCTCCAGCCGGGCCGCCGGCAGCCGGCCCTCGTGCACGGCGGAGACGATCTCGGCGATGATCGCCTGCACATCGTCATAGGTGGGCAGCGGGCCCAGGCACAGCAGGTCGGACCCGGCCGCGATGGTCAGCACGGCGCCCCCGGCCAGGCCGACGCTGCGGGTGATCGCGTGCATGTCGAGCGCGTCGGTGACGACCACGCCGTCGTAGCCGAGCTCGCCCCTGAGGAGCCCGGTCAGCGCGGCGCCGGACAGCGTGGCGGGCGTCTCGCCCGTCACCACCGGAACCGCGACGTGCGCGGTCATCACCGACTTGGCCCCCGCGCCGATCGCGGCGCGGAACGGCGCCAGCTCCCGCGCCCGCAGGACGTCCATGCTGACGTCCACGACGGGCACGGCCAGGTGCGAGTCCACCCGGGTGGCGCCGTGGCCGGGGAAGTGCTTGACGCAGGCGGCCACGTTCACCGACTGCAGGCCCCGTACGGCCGCGACCGTGTGCCTGGCGACCAGCTCCGGGTCGGACCCGAACGACCTGGTGCCGATCACCGGGTTGTCGGCCTCGGTGTTGACGTCGGCGCTGGGCGCCATGTCCAGGTTGATCCCGCAGGCGGCCAGCTCGGAGCCGATCGCCCGGTAGACCCGGCGGGTCAGCTCGACGTCGTCCACGGCCCCCAGCGCCGCGTTCCCCGGGTACGGGCTCCCGACGTGGTAGGCGAGCCGCGTGACGTCCCCGCCCTCCTCGTCGAGCGAGATGACGGGCTCACCGGCTCCCCGTAGCGCGGTGGTCAGCTCGAGCACCTGGCCGGGGTCGGCCACGTTGAAGCCGAAGAGCGTGACGCCGCCCAGACCGTGCTCCAGTTCGCGCAGCACCCAGTCGGGCGCCGTGGTGCCCTGGAAGGCGACGAGCAGTGTGCCGGCCGCGAGGCGGCGCAGCCCCCGATCACTCTGACTCATGGCTCCTCATCAGTTTTCAGGCATGGTCGGGTACGGCATCGTCGTGCCGTACGGGACTTTGCTGGTGTTGTCAGCCCTTCACGGCCCCGGCGACCAGGCCGGAGACCATGCGGCGTTGGACGAGCAGGAAGAAGATGACGACCGGGAGGGTCATCATCGTGGAGGTCGCCATGATGGCGCCCCAGTCCGTGCCCTTCTGCCCGAAGAAGTACTGCAGGGCGACGGGCATGGTGTATTTGGTGGGATCACCGAGCAGGTACAGCGCCATGATCAGTTCGTTCCACGCGGTGATGAACGAGAAGATGCTGGTCGCGACCAGACCCGGAGCCACCAGGGGGAAGAGCACCTTCCAGAAGGTGGTGAACCGGCTCGCGCCGTCGATCCAGGCCGCCTCCTCCAGCGACTTGGGCACGGCGGCGACGAACGTCCGCAACATCCAGATCCCGAACGGCAGCGTCAGGGCCACCTGCGTGACGATCAGCCCGAGCAGCTGGTCGTAGAGGCCCAGGCGCTTGACGCTCAGGAACAGCGGGATGAGCAGCGCCTCGGCGGGGATCATCTGGGCGACGAGCAGCAGGCCCAGGAACGCCGTGCGGCCCTTGAACCGGAAGCGCGCGATCGCCGTGGCCGACAGCAGCGCGAAGACCGCACCGATCAGCACCGTCGCGATGGCGACGATGGCGCTGTTGCGCATGTACAGCCAGATCGAGTGCCCGGCCACACCGTCGGTGAGCACGCGCGAGACGTGCTCGAAGGTGAGGTGGGTCGGGATCGGGATGAAGTCGGTGGTGAAGATCTGGTCGTTCGACTTGAAGGCGGTCGAGACCATCCAGTACACCGGGAAGGTGGCCGTCAGGAAGACCAGCACGCCCGCGGTGTTGAGCGCGGCCTTGCCCAGGCGCCTGCGGGCCAGCGGGCTCATCACAGCTCCTCCTGCTTGAAGATCTGGCGGATGTACACGGCGGTGATGACGAGCAGGATCACCGTCAGCACCACCGCGATGGCCGCGCCCGACCCCATCTTCGGCGGGGCCTTGAACGCCTCGGTCACCGCGTACATCGACAGGTTGTACGCCTCCCGGTTGTTGGTCCCGGCCAGCACGTACAGCTGGGAGAAGACCTTGAAGTCCCAGATGATCGACAGCACCGTCAGCACCGCGAACACCGGCTTCAGCAGCGGGAACGTGATCTTCCTGAACGTCCGCCACGGCCCGGAGCCGTCCACCTTGGCGGCCTCGTAGAGCTCGGCGGGGACACCCTTGAGCCCGGCGAGCACCGAGACGGCGACGAACGGGAAGCCGGCCCAGACCACGCAGATGATCAGCACCATGTAGATGGACCAGGCGTCGTTGAGCCAGGGCTCGCCGGTCCAGTCGGCGCGGCCGAACAGGGCGCTGGAGAGCCAGTCGGGCAGCAGGTTGAGCGCCCAGTTGATGATCCCGGCCTCGGCGTCGAACAACCAGCGCCAGATCACGCCCTGCGCCACCGGCGGGACGGCCCAGGCGAACATGATGCCGATGATCACGAATAGCGACATCTTCTTGCCGAGCCGCTGCAGCAGTACGCCGACGGCGGTGCCCAGGATGAGCGTGAGCGGCACCGCGATCGCGGCGAACACGACCGAGTTGCGGAGCGAGGACCAGAAGATGTCGTTCTCGAGGATGTTGGCGAAGTTCTCGAGGCCCACCCAGGTGGCGGGTTTACGGCCCGAGATCTGGACGAGGCCGACCTTCTGGAAGGCGATGATCGCCATCTGGGCCAGCGGGTACAGCAGCAGTGCGCCGATGACCAGCAGCCCGGGGACCAGCAGGACGTAGGGGATCGACCAGACGGGGAGCCCGCTGGCCTTCTGGGGCGGGCGCGCGCGGCGCCGCCCCGGGGTGGTGGAACGACCTCCACCCCGGGGGAGCGTTGACGTGTTCGTCATAGGACTCAGGACGCGTTGAGGATGTCTTCGAGTTCCTTGTTGGCCGCGGCCAGCGCCTCATCCGCGGACGCCTTGCCCTCGATGACCTTGCGGGCCGCGTTCTGCAGCACCGCCTTGGTCTCGTTGGCCTCGGTCCACTGCGGGTCGGCGGGGAAGGCCTTGGCCTTGGCGAAGGCGGCCGCGAACGGCGCCTGCACCGGGTCGCTGGACAGCGCGGCCAGCGCCTCGGGGTAGACCGGCAGGAGGCCGCCGTCGGTGGCGTACTTGACGCCCCACTGCTTGCCGGAGGCGAGCTTCACGAACTCCTTGGCCGCGTCCTTCTCCTTGGCGGTGCCCCAGACGGCGATGTCGTTGCCGCCGAGGAACGACTGCGCCTCGCCGCCGTCCTTGGACGGGAGCGGGAAGAAGGCCAGCTTGTCGCCCTTGACCTTGCCCTTGCTCTCCTCCTCGATGGTCGCCAGGTCCCACGCCGCGGTGAGGTACATGCCGACCTTGTTGTTGGAGAAGCGGGTGCGGATCTCGGTGGTGTTCTGGTTGAGCCGCGACTTGCTGGACAGGCCGTCGGTGACGAGGCCGGTGTACTGCGCGAAGCCGGTCTTGAAGGCCGGGTCCGTCAGCTTGCCGACCCACTTGTCGCCCTCCTTGACGGCGTACTCGCCGCCGGAGGTCCAGGCGAGGGCGCCGAGCAGGTGGTTGGCGTCGGAGCCGCCGTTGAAGGCGAAGCCGTCGACGTCCGAGCCCTTCTTCTCCTGGATCTTCTTGGCGGCGGCCACGAGGTCGTCCCAGGTCTTGGGGACCTCGATCTTGAGCTCCTTGAACCAGTCGGCGCGGTAGAGCACCGCCCGGCTGCCGCCGCCCCACGGCACGGCGTACGTCTCGCCGTCGATGGTCTCCAGCCCCATCAGGTTCTTGGGGATCTGGGCCTGGTCGCCCGCGGCGACGATGTCGGTGATCGGCTCCAGCGCTTCCTGGCTCTGCCAGAGCGGCACCTGGTCGTTGCCGATCTCGGTCACGTCGGGGCCGGCGCCACCGGCCGCCGCGGCCGTGAACTTGTCGTTGACCTGCGGCCACGGGATCCACTCGACGTTCACCTTGGCGCCGGTCTGCTTCTCGAACTCGGCGACCAGCTCGTCGGTGTACTTCTTGGCGTCGGGGTTGCTGTCGCCCAGGCGCCAGAAGGTCAGCGTCTTGCCGGCGTACTTGGGGCCGCTGGCGGAGGCGGCTGCGCTGGGTGAGGACGTGGGGGGTTCTTCACCGGATCCACAGGCGGCCAGTCCCAGGGCCAGCGTGGCCGTGGTGACCGTAGTGGCCGTGATCTTCGCGATCCTCACAGGGTTCTCCCTTCCCGGGTGCTGGCCTACGGTCCGCACCAGGCTGATCGTCAAATGCCGAACGATGCTGTTAAACTAACAAGAAACTTTCTTAAAAGAAACGCTCGTTAGCCGATCGTGACGAGAGAGGGCGCGCCGATGAGTCGAGACCCGGGAACCCCCCGGCTGCTGCGCCGGTTGAACGATCGCGCGGCGCTCGAACTGCTCCTCGGAGACGGTCCTCTCACCCGTGCCGAACTCGGCGAGCGGACCGGGCTCTCCAAGGTAACCGCAGGTCAGCTCCTCGCTCGACTGGAAGATCGAGGGCTCGTGGAGGTCGCGGGAGAGCGCGCGGGCGGCCGGGGACCGCACGCCGCCCTGTACGCCGTGGTTCCCTCCAGCGCGTACGTGGCCGGCCTCGAAGTCCTGCCCGACAGCCTCACCGTGGGTGTGGCGGACATCACAGGCAGGGTGGTGGTGGAGATCACGCTCAACCCCTCCGACGGCCGCGATCCGGTCAAGGCGGTGCACGCGGCCGTGCAGCGCGCCTGCGACGCGGCGAACGTCAGCCTGTCGCGGCTGCGCGCGTTCGTCATCGGCACCAGGGGCGTGGTCGACCCGGTCACCGGCGACGTGCGCCTGTCCGTCGACCTGCCGTCCTGGCACGTCGGCGTGCTGGCCAGCCTGCGCCAGACGCTCGGCGCCTCGGTGACCATCGAGAACGACGTCAACCTGGTCGCGCTCGCCGAGCACAGGCACGGCGCGGCCGTCGGGTTCGACGACTTCGTGGTCATCTGGGCCGGCGTCGGCCAGGGCCTCGGCGTCATGCTGGGCGGCCGGCTGCACCGGGGCATCACCGGGGGCGCGGGCGAGATCGGCTGGCTGCCGGTCCCGGGGGAGCCGCTGCCGTCCGACGTCTCCCGGCCGCAGTCGGGCTCGTTCCAGCGCCTGGTGGGCCACGACGCGCTGCGCGGGCTGGCCGAGGAGCACGGCGTGGCCGGTGCCACGGTGCCCGACCTGGTACGCGGCGGCGACGAGGGCTATCTGGACGCCGTCGCGGCCCGGCTGGCCCTGGGCGCCGCGGCCGTGGCCGTCGTGCTCGACCCCGGGCTCATCGTGCTCAGCGGCGACATCGGCCGGGCGGGCGGCGACCGGCTGGCCGCCAAGGTGCAGGAGGCCGTGGCCCGCGTGTGCCCGAGCCAGCCGACCGTCGTCACCACCAGGGTGGCCGGGAACCCGGTGCTGCGGGGCGCCCTGGTGGCGGCTCTGGAGCAGGCCCGGGAGCAGGTCTTCTCCGACACTGTGTGAGAATTTCTGCCCATGTGGCAGTCCCCGAACGATGTCGTGCTCATCTCCGACCCCCGCGTCACCTCCATCCCGGTGCGGGAGAGCGGCGAACCACTGGCGGACGTGCGCGGCCGGCTGCGCGTGGACCAGCGGCTGGCCGACGACGCGGGCGCGTACGCCCACCTGCGCTCCGGCCTGCTGCGGCGGCTGGAGCACGCGGAGAGTCTGCTGCCCGACGGCTACCACCTCCTGATCGTCGAGGGCTACCGGCCGATCGCCACGCAGCGCCGCATCTTCGACGAGTACAGAGCCACATTCTCCGACTTGACGCCCGACGAGTCATATATCGCGGCAAGTCGGTACGTGTCGCCCGTCGAAGTCGCCCCCCACACCGCCGGCGCCGCTGTGGACCTCACCCTCTGCGCCCCCGACGGCACCGAATACGACATGGGCACCGCGGTCAACGACAACCCCGAGCAGAGCCACGGCGCCTGCTACACCGCCGCCCCCAACATCTCCGACGACGCCCGGGCCCACCGCAAGCTCCTGGCCGCCGCCCTGGAGCCCGCCGGTCTGGTCAACTACCCGACCGAATGGTGGCACTGGTCGTACGGAGACCGTTACTGGGCGATGTCCACGCAGGCTGGGCACGCACTGTACGGCCCCGTGGAGTTCACCGGTTGACAACCGATTGTCGGGAGGGTTTTCCCGACGGTGTGGTACGGGCACAACCTCGTACGGAGGCTTGTGGACTCCCCTGCGAGGTGTGGGCATGGTTCCGCTCATCGGGATCGAAGAGGAATACCTCATAGTCGATCCCCGCACTCGCCACGTGGCCCCCCGGGCGGCCGAGGTCCTGACCGCGGCGACGGACATGCTTGACGTGGTGCACGAAATCACCAGATTCCAGGTGGAGGCCCGTACGCCGCCCTCCGCCGACCTCAGCGAGCTGGGCTCGCAGCTGCGCGCGGCGCGCAAGGAGGTGGCGGGCGCGGCCCGCTCGTGCGGCCTGGCCGTCGTCGCGAGCGGCATCCCCGTGCTGGGGAACGTGATGCCGCCGCCGCTCACCGACGACGACCGCTACCTGCAGGGCAAGGTGCTCTACCGCGCCCTGCAGGACGAGATCAGCATCTGCGCCCTGCACGTGCACGTGGACGTGCCGGACGCCGAGCACGCCGTCTACGTGGGCAACCACCTGCGTCCCTGGCTGCCGACGCTGATCGCGCTGGCCGCCAACTCGCCGTTCTTCGTGGGCCGCGACACCGGCTACGCGTCCTGGCGGGTGATCAGCTGGGGCCGCTGGCCGGTCTCCGGGGCGCCGCCGTTCTTCCCGTCGTTCGGCGCGTACGAGCTGGCCCTGAGGGCGCTGGCGGAGTCGGGCGCGCTGCTCGATCCCAAGACCGTCTACTGGGACACCCGGCCCTCGCCGCGCCTGCCCACGGTGGAGATCAGGGTGGCCGACGTGCCGCTCGACGTGGCCGACAGCCTCACCCTGATCGGGCTCATCCGCGCGCTGGTGGTCACCGCGCTGGCCGCCGTCAGGCGCGGCGACCGGGGGCTGCCCGTCCCGTCGGAGGTGCTGCGCGCCGCCTACTGGCGGGCGGCCCGCGACGGGCTGCAGGGCGACAGCCTGGACGTCCGGCACGGCACGCTGGTGCCCGCCGCGGTGATGGCCGGGCGCCTCCTGGAGCACGTACGCCCGGCGCTGGGGGAGGCGGGGGACCTGACGTTCATCCAGGAGGGCCTCGACCGGCTGCTGCGCAAGGGCTCCGGGGCCATGCGGCAGCGGCGGGCGTACGAGAAGGGCAACGACCTGGCCGAGGTGGTGGACGACCTGATCGAGGCGACCGTCGCCTAGCGCAACGCGAGGGCGGCGGCCACCCCCAGGCCGAACGCGACGACGACGCCGCGCAGCACCTTCGGCGGCATGAGCCGGGCCAGCCGCGTGCCCAGGAACCCGCCCGCCAGGCTGGCCGGGGCGATCACCGCCACGGCCTCCCACCGCACGGCGCCGAACAGCGAGAACGCGACGACCGACACCGAGCTGACGACCAGCGCGAGCGTGGCCCGCAGGGCGTTCACGCGATGCAGGTTGTCGTGCAGGAACATGCCGAGCACGGTCAGCAGCACCACGCCCATGCCCCCGTTGAAGTAGGCGCCGTAGCACCCGCCGAAGAACACCCCGACGTACACCATCCGATTGGTCGGGCCGTCCGCCTCGCCGCCGAAGAGCTTGCGCAGCCACGGCTGCGCGAGCAGGGCGAGGCTGGCGAAGGCCACCAGCCACGGCACCATCGACTCGAACAGCTTGCCCGGCGTGAGCAGCAGCAGCGAGCTGCCCGCGCACGCCCCCAGCACCGCCGTGACCGACAGCAGCGTCGCCCTGCGGCGCTGGCCGCGCAGCTCGGCCCGGTAGCCGAGCACGCCGCCCAGATAGCCGGGCCACAGCGCCACCGCGTTCGTCACGGTGGCGGTCAGGCCCGGGTAACCCATCGCCAGCAGGGCGGGGAAGGAGATGAGCGTGCCTCCCCCGGCCAGGGCGTTCACCACACCGGCCAGCAGACCGGCACCGACCAGGAAGAGCAGGTCGGTCATCGGCCGACAGCGTAGCCCTGGGCGCCACGCGGGTTGGCGGCGGCCTTGAGGAAGGCGCCGTCACGGGCGACCGCGCTGAGCCGGCCGAGCGACCACGGGCCCTGAGCCTCGACCTCGTGCCCGCGCCGTCGCAGCTCCGCCACCACGCCCGCGTCCACCCGGTCCTCGACGTGCATGACGCCGGGGCGGGAGCCGCGCGGGAAGAAGGAGCTGGGGAAGTGCTCGGAGTGGAACATGGGGGCGTCGATGGCCTCCTGGAGGTTCAGGTTGCCGTGGACGACCGCGAGGAAGAAGTTCAGGCTCCACTGGTCCTGCTGGTCGCCGCCGGGGGTGCCGAACGCCAGCCACGGCTTGCCGTCCCGGAGCGCGAACGACGGCGACAGCGTGGTCCGCGGGCGCGCCCCGGGCCGCAGGGCGGTGGCCACGCCCTCCTGCAGCCAGAACATCTGCGCCCGCGTGCCCAGGCAGAAGCCCAGCGCGGGGATGGTCGGGGAGCTCTGCAGCCAGCCGCCGCTGGGGGTGGCCGACACCATGTTGCCGAACCGGTCCACCACGTCGATGTGACACGTGTCACCCTTGACCACGCCATCGCGTGCCACAGTCGGCTCGCCCACCCCCTGAGGCTTGCGGGCGCCGGACAGGCCCGGCGCGTCGCTCGCCGTGCCCGGGTCGGGGAAGACGGGCAGCCGGGGCGCGCGCCCGCCGGGGGCGCCGGGCCGCAGCTCCAGGCTGGCCCGGTCGCCGATCAGCCGGCGCCGCTCGGCGTTGTACGCCGGGCTCAGCAGATCGGCCATGGGCACGTCGGTGTCGCCGTACCAGGCCTCGCGGTCGGCGAAGGCCAGCTTGGCGGCCTCGGTCACGGTGTGCAGGTAGTCGGCGCCGAGGAAGTCCATCGCGTCCAGGTCGAAGCCCTCCAGCAGGGCGAGCTGCTGCAGGAACACCGGCCCCTGGCCCCACGGCCCCGTCTTGGCCACGGTGTGACCGTGGTAGTCGAAGGTCAGCGGCTCCTCCACCGAGGCCGACCAGCCCGCCAGGTCGTCGCCCGTCAGCAGGCCGCCGTGCACCTCGCCCGAGCTGTCCCGCCAGGCGGTGCCGGCGCTGAACGCGGCGATCTCCTCGGCCACGAAGCCCTCGTACCACGCCTTCCTGGCGGCCTCGATCTGGCCCTCACGGGTGCTCGAAGCCGACTCGGCCTCGGCGACCAGCCGCCGGTAGGTGGCGGCCAGGACGGGGTTGGCCAGCTTGGAGCCGGGCTCGGGAACGTTCCCGCCGGGCAGCCAGGTCGCCGCCGACGTGGGCCAGTCCTCCCGGAACAGGCCCTGGACCGACTCGATCGTGGCCGCGATCCGCTCCAGCACCGGCACGCCGTGCTCGGCGTAGTGAATCGCGGGCGCCAGCACGTCGGCCAGCGACCACGTGCCCCAGCGCTCCAGCATCAACATCCAGCCGCCGAACGCCCCCGGCACGGTGGCCGCGAGCAGCCCCGTGCCGGGCACCACGTCCAAGCCGAGCTCGGCGAAGCGCTCGATGGTGGCCGCGGCGGGAGCCACGCCCTGCCCGCACACGACCGACACCTTCTGCTCGGCCTCGTTCCACGACAGGATCGGCACCTCGCCGCCCGGGCCGTTCAGGTGCGGCTCGGCGACCTGCAGCACGAAACCGGCGGCGACCGCCGCGTCATAGGCGTTGCCGCCGCGCTCCAGCACGCCCATACCGGTGGCGGAGGCCAGCCAATGCGTGCCGGCGACCATGCCGAAGTCGCCCGACAGCTCGGGCCTGGTGGTGAACAAACTGACTCCTTCTATAGGTTCGCGGCCGCGTCGGGGACGCGATCCGCCGTGACCAGGTGGCAGGCGGCCGGGTGACCGTTGCCACGTGGATCGTTCAAGAGGGGCTCGGACGTACGGCACTCGTCGTACGCCAGCGGGCACCGCGTGTGGAACCGGCATCCGGAGGGCGGGTCCACCGGGCTCGGCACGTCGCCGCCGAGCACGATCCTGCGCCGCTCCCGCTGCCTGACCGGGTCGGCCACCGGCGCCGCCGACAGCAGGGCCTGCGTGTACGGATGCCGCGGCCCCGCGAAGATCTCGGCCGTCGGCCCCGACTCCACGATCCGGCCCAGGTACATGACCGCGATCCGGTCGGCCAGGAACTCCACGACCGACAGGTCATGGGTGATGAACAGGCACGAGAACCCCATGTCCCGCTGCAGGTCGGTGATCAGGTTGAGCACCGACGCCTGCACGGACACGTCCAGCGCCGACACCGGCTCGTCCGCCACGACCAGCTTGGGCTCCAGGATCAGCGCCCTGGCCAGCCCCACCCGCTGCCGCTGCCCGCCGGACAGCTCGTGCGGGAAGCGCTTGCGCATCTCCTGGCGCAGCCCGACCTTCTCCAGCATGGCGGCCACGCGCGTGGTCGTCTCCCGCCGGTCGCTCACCTTGTGCCGCAGCAGCGGCTCGCCCACGATCTGCTCGATCGTGAAGCGCGGGTTGAGCGAGGAGAACGGGTCCTGGAAGACCATGTGGACGTCCCGGCGCAGCGGGCGCATGGCCCGGCGCGACAGGTGGGTGATGTCCCGGCCGTTCAGCTCGATCGAGCCCGAGGTGGGCTCGGTCAGGCGCAGCACGCACTTGCCGACCGTGGACTTGCCGCTGCCCGACTCGCCGACCAGGCCGAGCACCTCGCCCTGGCCGATCTCCAGCGAGAGGCCGTCCACGGCGCGTACCGGGCCGTAGTGCTTGACCAGGTTGTCGATCCGCAGGATCACTTCCCACCTCCTGGGTGGAAACAGGCCGCCAGATGGCCTTCGGCCTGGCGGGCGAGCGGGGGCCTGGACAGCCGGCAGTCCGCCTGGGCGCGCGGGCAGCGGTCCTGGAATGCGCACTCGTCGGGGTCCGACATCGGCGAGGGCACCATGCCGGGGATCTCCGCCAGGCGGCCGTTCACGGCGGCGGACGGGAGAGCCTTCATCAGGCCCAGCGTGTACGGGTGGCGCGGGTTGGCGAACAGCTCCGTCACGGGGGCCTGCTCGACGGCGCGGCCGGCGTACATGACCACGGCCCGGTCGGCGATGTCGGCCACCACGCCCAGGTCGTGCGTGATCAGGATGATCGCGGTGCCCAGCCGGTCCCGCAGGTCGCGGAACACGTCCAGCACGCCCGCCTGGATCGTCACGTCGAGAGCCGTGGTGGGCTCGTCGGCGATCAGCACCCGGGGTGAGCAGGCCACCGCGATGGCGATCATCACGCGCTGCCGCATGCCGCCCGAGAGCTGGTGCGGGTACTCCTTCATCCTGCGGACCGGCGCCGGGATGCCGACCAGCTCCAGCAGCTCGAGCGCCCGCCTGGCGGCGGCCTGCCGGGACAGGCCCTCGTGCCGGCGCAGCACCTCGGCGATCTGGTACCCGACGGTGAACGACGGGTTCAGCGAGGTCATCGGCTCCTGGAAGACGACCGAGACCGTCTTGCCGCGCACGCGCCGCATCTCCGGCTCGGGCAGCGTGGTGAGCTCGCGGCCCTCCAGCTGGATCGAGCCGGACAGCCGCGTCGTGTCGGGCGGCAGCAGCCTGGGCACCGACATCGCGGTGACCGACTTGCCGCAGCCGGACTCCCCGCACAGCGCGAGGATCTCGCCCTCGTCCAGGGTGAGCGAGATGTCCCTGACCGCCTGGACGAGGCCGTCCTCGGTGGCGAAACCGACGCTCAGGTCGGAGATCTCCAGCAGGCTCATCGCGCGCTCCTCGGGTCCAGTACGTCACGCAGGCCGTCGCCGAGCAGGTTGAAGCCCAGCGTGGCCAGGGCGATCATCAGCCCGGGCCAGATGGCCAGCCAGGGCGCGTCACCCAGGTACTGCTGCGCGGTCGTCAGCATCACGCCCCACGACGGCGTCGGCGGCTGCACGCCCAGGCCGAGGAAGGACAGCGTGGACTCGCCGATGATCGCCGCCGGGATCGCCACCGTGGCCTGCACGATGAGCGGGCTGGCGCAGTTCGGCAGCACGTACCGGAAGATGATGTGCCCGTCGCCCGCGCCGTCGGCGATGGCCGCGGCCACGTAGTCCATCTCCCGGACCGCCAGCACCTCGCCGCGCGTGATCCGGATGATGGCGGGGAGCTGGGAGAAGCCCAGCGCCAGCACCACGCCCTTCAGCGAGGGCCCGATGATCGCCGCCAGGCCGACCGCGAACACCAGGAACGGGAAGGCCAGCGTCACGTCCACCAGCCGCATCACGATCGGGTCCAGCCAGCGCCGGTAGAACCCGGCGACCAGCCCGATCGGGATGCCGACGACCATCGCCAGCAGCGTGGACAGCACGCCCGCCTGCAACGAGACCTGGGCGCCGTGCGCGATCCTGGCGAAGGCGTCCCTGCCCAGGTCGTCGGTGCCCATGGGGTGGGCGCCCGACGGGGGAGCGAGGGTGGCCATGTAGTCCTGCGCCGCCGGGTCGCCGGTCACCAGCGGCCCGAGCAGCGCCAGCAGCACGAACGCGACCACCAGCACCAGCCCGGCCATCGGCATCGGCCGCCGGCGGAAGCGCCGCCACAGCCTGGTCCGTCGCATCACCTCAGTCATGGCGGGCTCCTGACAGGCGGATCCTCGGGTTGAGGAAGGCGTAGGCGATGTCCACCAGCAGGTTGACCACCACGTAACCGATGACGGTGACCAGCACGACCGCCTGGATGACGGGGTAGTTCCTGGTCAGGACCGCGTCCACGGTGAGCTTGCCGAAGCCGGGGATCACGAAGATCTGCTCGGTCACCACGGCGCCGCTGATCAGCGCGCCGAGCTGCAGGCCGAGCACGGTCACCACGGTCGTCAGGCTGTTGCGCAGCGCGTGCGCGCCCACGACCTTGGCCTCGGACAGGCCCTTGGACCTGGCGGTCCTGACGTAGTCGGCCGACAGCGCGCCCAGCATGGCCGAGCGGGTCTGCCGCATCAGGATCGCGGCGAAGCCGGTGCCGAGCACGAGCGCGGGCAGGAGCATGCGCTGCAGGTTCTGGGCGGGGTCCTCGGTGAAGGGGACGTACCCGGAGGCGGGCAGGACCCGCCAGGTCACCGCGAAGAGCAGGATGCCGAGCAGGCCCAGCCAGAAGTGCGGCACCGACAGCCCGGCCAGGCCGAACCCGGTGGCCACGTAGTCGGCGAACCTGCCCCGCCGGACGGCCGCCACGATGCCGGCGCCCACGCCGACGACGATGGCGACCAGCATGGCGAGCGCCGACAGCTCCAGCGTCACCGGCAGCCGCTCGGCCAGGATGTCAGCCACGGGGAGCTGGTCCTGGGTCGAGCGGCCGAAGTTTCCGGTGAGGGTCTGGCCGACGTAGTCGAGATACTGCGCGGGCAGCGGCTTGTCCAGGCCGAACTCGTGCCTGATGGCCTCGATCGCGGCGGGCGAGGCCTCCTGGCCCGCCATGACCGAGGCCGGGTCTCCGGGCAGCGCCCGGATTCCCAGGAAGATCAGCACGCTGGAGAGGAACAGCACGATGACGGCCGACCCGCAGCGCCGGAGGATGAACCAGACCATCAGGCGGCGAACCCGGCGGTGATGAAGCGTGGCAGGCCGTCCTTGAAGTACTGGACGCCGGCGACGGTCTTGTGCATGCCCAGGTAGTACTTGTTGTGGTACAGGTACACGACGCCCCGGAGCTCGGCGGCCTTCTTCATCGCGGCGCCGTAGAGCTCGGCGCGCTTGGCCGGGTCCGTCTCGGCGGCGGCCTGCTTGATCGGGTCGTCGATGCCCGGGTCGGACATGCCGGCGTAGTTGTTGCTGCCCTGGGTGGTGACCAGGTTCGTGAGGTTGCCGTCCGGGTCCACGCGGCCCGACCAGCCGCTCAGCAGCACGTCGAACTTGCCCGCCTTGCCCTGCTCCAGGACGCTGACGAACTCGGCGGTCTGCACGCTCACGTTGAAGCCCGCCTCCTTGGCCATCGACTGGATGACCTGCGCCAGGCGCTGGTTGACGGCGTCGTTCGGGGTGGCCATCGAGACCGGGATCGGCGTCGGGACACCGGAGGCCTGCACCAGCTGCTTGGCCTTGGCCAGGTCACGCTTGGGGCAGGTCAGGTCCTTCGACCGGTACGGGCTGTCCAGCGGCACCGGGAAGCAGTCGACCTCGTGCAGTCCGTTGTATACGGTCTTGTTGATCGCGTCGCGGTCGAGCGCCAGCTCGAACGCCTCGCGCAGCTGCGGGCTCTTGGCCAGCGCCGTGTCCACGGCGCCCGGCTTCTCGGTGGAGCCGCTGGCGTTGCCGATGTTGATCTGGAAGCCGTAGTAGCCCAGGCCACCGCCCGACACCACGGTCAGGTTCGGGTCGGACTGCACGCCCTTGACGGTGTTGGTCGCGAGCTGGTCGCCCACCTGCACGTCGCCGGACTTCAGGTTCGCGGCCCGCACGTTGGGGTCGACGATGATTTTGTATACGAGCTTGTCCAGCTTGACCTTGGCCGCGTCGTAGTAGTCCGGCGCCTTGTCCAGCACGATCTGGCTGCCGGACGTACGGCTGGCGAACTTGAACGGCCCGACGCAGACCGGGCTGGCGCCGAAGTTGTCGCTCCCGGCGTCCAGCGCCTTCGGCGACATGATCATGCCGGCGCGGTCGGCGAGCTGCGCGGTCAGCGGCGTGAACGCCTGCGTCAGCGTCAGCTTCACCGTCGTGGCGTCGACGACCTCGACCTTGGACACCGCCGCCAGGTCGGCCTGGCGGGCGGACTTCTCCCAGGTGCGATGCCGGTCGAGCGACTTCTTGACCGCCTCGGCGTCGAGGGCGGTGCCGTCGTTGAACTTGACGCCTTCGCGCAGCTTGATCGTCACTTCCCTGCCGTCGCCCGAGAGCTCCGGCATGGCCGCGGCGAGCTGCGGGATCAGGGTGGAGGAGGCGTCGATGTCGTAGAGCTTCTCGCACATGTTCGCGAACACCTCGCGACCGACCAGCGTGGTCGAGATGCTCGGGTCCAGGGCGTCTGGGTCGGCGGGGAGCGCGATGTTGAGCGTGCCGCCGGCCTTGACCGGCCGGTGGTCGGCCGAGGCGCTGGCTATGGAACTGGGTGCCGCGGGTGTGGTGCTCGTTCCGCCGCCGCCACCACAAGCCGCCAGGGCGAGGGGGAGGGTGACGAGCGCCGCGACGACCTTGGGGGACGGTCGCATGGTGCCTCCGATGAAAACGTTTAGGAGACTGTATACAAGATCTGACATTTCAGGGATGTTTCATGACCCTATGTCGTTATCTGAGTGTTTCCTAATTGTTTGGGGGGTTTGGCTCCCGGCGGGCCGAGGCCAGGAACGACCGCCTCGCCGCGGCCACGTGCGCGATGGCCCTGGCCTGCGCTTCGTCCTCGTCACCGGCCTCGATGGCCTCGCACAGGCTCAGGTGCTCCTGCCATGAGTGCGGCCCGCGCGCGGCCGCGGTCTGGCTGAAGATCCACTGCGCCCGCTGGAGCATCGGTTTCATCATCAGGGCGAGGTAGGAGTTGCCCGCTGCCTCACCCACGGCCAGGTGGAACGCGGTGTTGAGGTCGGCCACCTCCTCCAGCCGCCCGCTCTCGACCGCCTCCTTGGCCTGCTCCAGGACCCGGCGCAGGCGCTCGGCCGAGGCGGGGGTGCGCTTGCGGGCCGCCAGTCGGGCCGCCAGGCCCTCGACGGCCATCCGCACGTCGAACAGCTCCTCGCCCTCCTCGGCCGACAGGCGGGCGACCGTGGCGCCGAGCCGGGGGACGACCTGGATGAACCCCTCGGCGGCCAGCACCCGGATGGACTCGCGCACGGGGTTGCGCGAGACGCCGAGCGCGGCGGCCAGCCGGTCCTCGACCAGCCGCTCACCCTGGGCGAGCTCGCCGGACAGTATGCGGCGGCGCAGCTCGTTGGTGACCTCGTCCCGCAAGGTCCGGTGGGCCGCGCCCAGCGTGAGATCAGTCATATCGGGCTAATCGTATACAGGAGGTCAGCCGCGCTGCGTCGGGTACCAGTCGGCGTCCGACACCTCCCTGGCCGCCTCCCAGAGACCGTCGAACTCCCCGATGAAGTGCCGGCACCAGTCGCGATCGCGGCGGCCGTCGAGCGTGAAGCCCGGATTGCGGGTCGGCGAGTGGTGGGTGCCCATCTCGATCTGGATCACGCCATTGTCGTCCGCCGGATCCAGCATGAGCATGCCGAACCCGGGCAGGAACGGTAGCAGCCGCACTTCGAGACGCTCCTCGGTGTGCAGGTCGCGCAGCATGTAGAGCGTGGACCTGACCCGATGCTCGAAGACCTCCGACTGGTCGGGGATCAGGCATATCCGCGCCGCCTCGGCCGGAGCCGTGCCCGCGGGATCGATCACCAGCACCTTGACCGAAGCACCCCGCTCCAGGCTTTTGCGTAGATCGTCAACGTAGGCGCGGATCGTGCGGCCGAGCGTCACCCCGGTGAAGCGGATGTCGTCCGCCCGCGCGATCCGCTCCCTGAGATCCGCCCGCTCGTCGCTCAGGAAGCCGTCGCCGGCCAGCTTCGTCTCCACCAGGCGGCTCAGCTCGACCACCCGCTCCTCGAGCTCGGCCACCTGGTGCCGGGGCCCGAGGGCGTTGACCGCCACGAGGGCGAGCGTGGCCAGCGTCGCGGCGCCCACGACCTTGGCGTCGACCTTGTCGAAGACGCCGAGCACGCCGACCACCAGCGCGATCAGCGCCGTCACGTAGATCTCGAGGTTCTTGCCGGTGCCGAGGTCCGCGCGTAACCGCTCCAGTAGCCGCATGCGCTGATTCTTACCCGGCCGCCGCCTTCTTCTTCGCCCGGTACGGGAGCCACAGGCCCGTGCCGTACATGGTCAGGCCGATCAGGATGAAACCGATCGCCACCGGCCAGCGCAACCCCGGCTCCATGTGCGTGGCCAGGAACCAGGAGTGCCGCAGCTGCCCGTTGGAGACCATGATCGCCGCCACGACGCCCTGCGGGATCAGCGGGATCGCGCCCAGCGACCAGCAGATCATCACGATCGCCCGATGCGACGTCGGCATGTCGGGCATCTTGAACGTGGACGGCTTGGCGCTCTCCGGCCTGCGTCCCGTACGCATGAGGTGCAGCAGCTCCGGCCCCTGGGCCGCCAGCCGCCGATCCGCCAGCAGGCCCAGGCCCCAGTAGCACAGCGCGCCGGTGGCCAGCCCGGCCGCGACGCCCCACCAGCCGTACAGCGCCGCGACGGCGATGGCCGGCGCGCCGGTCAGGACCACCAGCACCATCATCAGGTACGCCAGCCCGGTCAGGGCGCCGTCCTCCTCGCTCGTGCGCAGCGGGTTGCCGGCCCGTTTCTGCGGGTCGGTGCTGGGCACCAGCGCGTACACCGAGATGAGCGGCACCAGCCCCGCACCGCCGCCGAGCAGCGCGGCCGTGGCCGTCAGGATCACCGCCCACGGGCCACCGGTGATCAGCGTGAACGCCACCGCCACCAGCACCGCCACCGGGCCCACCGTCACCAGCCAGGCCAGCTGCCTGCCCCGCACGTCGGACGAGCCCGGCGTCATCAGGGCGAGCCAGAGGGAGGTGCCGTCGGTGCCGTACAGGTTGGAGGTCATCGCGGCCGCCATGATGATGAAGATCGGAGCCGCCCACGGCAGCATGTCCGTCGAGCCCAGCACGAGCGGCGCGCCCGCGAAGAACACCCCGTAGGCGAGGGCGAACGTGAGCTGGTGGTTGCGCACCAGGTCCCGCGACCAGGTGCGCAGCTCCTTGGCCACCACCGCCTCCCGGCCGTTGCGGGCCCGCATCGGCCGCCGGCCGCGGGTCGAGGGCCGGTTCGCGCCCGCCCGGCGGGTCAGCAGCCCCGCCCACGCCGCCAGCAGCAGCGCGATGAGCACGACCATCGCGGCCAGCGCCAGGTAGTCGCCCTGGACGGCGAGCAGCCCCCAGCCGGACGGCAGGTAGCGGACGAACTCCGGGATCTGCGCGCCCTGCCCGAACGCCACCGCGAACACCCACGCCTGGCCCAGGAAGGCCAGCACCACACCGTTGAGCAGGCCCGCGCCGATCGCCCCTGCCCGCGAGCGCAGCGCGATGCCCAGCAGCGCCACCGCCACCTTCGACAGCAGCACGAACACCGCCAGCTGCAACACCATCGCCGGCACCGCCACGAGCGCGTTCACCGGTGAGGTGGCCGCGACGACCAGACCGGCCAGCGCGATCAGGCCGATCACCGGGGCCACGCCCACGAACGCCGACACCAGCAGCCCGGCCGCCAGCCGCCACGGGGGCAGCCCCATCAGGGAGAAGAACTCCGGGCGCAGCGTCTCGTCACCGCCGCCGGAGAAGACGGGGCCGATGATCCAGCCCAGCATCCACACCGCGAGCCCGGCGGCCAGCCAGTCGCCCTCCAGGAAGGCCAGGTAGATCGTGCCCGCCGCGAGCACCAGGCCGAGCGTGCCGCCCGAGGCCATCATGGTGCCCTTGTCGCCCTTCAGCGAATGGCGCAGGATCGCGAGCTTCATCCGGGCCATGGTGACGGCTACAGCCATGACAGCCCCTTGGTCGCGGTGGTGCCGGAGCCGACCAGTTCCACGAACCTGTCCTCGAGCGTGGCCGTGCCGCGTACCTCGTCCAGCGTGCCGGCCGCCGCCACCCGGCCCTTGTCGATCACGCCCACGTGGTCGCAGAGCTGCTCCACCAGCGCCATCACGTGGCTGGACAGCACGATCGAGCCGCCGCCCGCCACGAAGCCGCGCAGGATCGTCTTGATCGTCGCTGCCGAGACCGGGTCCACCGCCTCGAACGGCTCGTCCAGCACCAGCAGCTTGGGCGCGTGCAGGAGCGCCGTGGCCAGAGCGATCTTCTTGCGCATGCCCGTGGAGTACTCGATGACGAGCGTCTTCTCCGCGCTGTCCAGCTCCAGCACCGACAGCAGCTCCGCGGACCGCTCGGCCACCACCTCCTTGCTCAGCCCGCGCAGCAGGCCGAGATAGGTGAGCACCTCACGCCCGGTGAGCCGCTCGGGCATCGCCAGGCCGTCCGGCAGCACGCCGACGAGCTGCTTGGCCTTCCCCGGGTCGGACCAGACGTCCGAGCCGAAGATCCACGCCGCCCCCGAGTCGGGCCGCAGCAGCCCGACCGCCATGGACAGCGTGGTCGTCTTGCCCGCGCCGTTCTGCCCGACCAGGCCGTAGAAGGAGCCCTGGGGGACGGTCAGATCGACGTGGTCCACGGCGGTTTTGTCGCCGAAGGTCTTGACTAAGCCCTTGATCTCCAAGGCCGCTGTCATGGTTGTCTCCTGGTCGCGATGGTGAAGGTGGTGACCAGCTCGCGGGTGAGCAGGTCGAGGTCGAAGTCGGGGTCGTGAAGGAGACGCCCCGGCACGGCGTCGATGGCTCCCCGGATGGCGATGGCCATGGTCCGCTGGTGGAAGTCGCGGAACTCGCCGGTCTGCCGGCCCCAGTCCAGGACCTTCTCCAGGTCGGTGACGGCCACGTCGGCCTGCTCGGCGTACGGCCCCGGGCCGCTTTCGTCGCCCTGGGCGTGCGTGACGATCTCCACCAGCGCCAGGAGGGGCTTGCGGTGCAGCCGCATGAACTCGAGATTGCCCTCGATGTACGCGCGCAGCGCCTCCGTCGCGGAGGTCTGCGCCAGGATGCGCGGGACCATCAGGTCGGTGGCCAGCTTGGCCACCTCCGCGACGACGGCCTGGATGAGCTGGTCCTTCCCACCGAAGTGGTACGAGATCACGCCGGTGCTGATCTTCGCCTGCTTGGCGATCCTGGCCATGGTGGCGTGGGCGTAGCCGTGCTCGGCGAACACCTCGATGGCACACGCGATGATCTGCGCCCGGCGGGCCTCTTCAATGAACGTGCGACTTTCTGGCTGCACATGCAGAACTTTAAACAGTCATTCAAATTTTTGGAAGAGCAATCAGGCATCGGCATGCTCAGGTCCGAGATGTCACGCCTTCAAGGCGAATACGCGCCGGTCCGCGGCCTCGGCGGCAGCTGCCTCAGCCTGCGCAACCGCGGCACCGGGCGGCGCCCACCCCGCTGGGCGCCGCCCCTTCGCTCAGGCCCGCAGCCGCAGCCCGCGTGGCGTCGGATGGAAGCCGGCCGCCTCCAGAGCCGCGGCCAGCGGGGAGTCCACGATGGAGGCGCCGTCGGCCCGCTCCACCGTCAGCTTTCCCAGCGCCCCGTCGCGTACGGCCAGGGCCAGCGCGTCCACCGCCGGCTGCAACCGCTCGTCGTCGGAGAACGACAGCAGCGTCTTGCCGCCCCGTTCCACGTACAGCACCAGATGCCCGTCCACGAGCACCACCAGCGACCCGGCCTTCCGGCCCGGCTTGTGCCCGACGTCGTCGGGGCGCTGCGGCCAGGGCAGGGCGGCGCCGTACGGGCTGGCCGGGTCGGCCGCGGCCAGCACCACGGCCCGCCGCCCGCCACCCGCCTGGGGTGTCCCGGGGGCGGGCTGGGAGGTCGGTGCGATGCCCGGCGCCATGGCCCGCATCCGGTCCACCGCCCCCGGCAGCGCGAACTGCGCGCCCCCGAGCCCCTCGACGAAGTAGCCCCGGCGGCACCGTCCGCCCTCCTCGTAGGCCCGCAGGACCTGATAAATCGGCGTAAATCCCCCCGGCAGCCGTTCCGACGTCACCGCGCCCCGCGTCACCACCCCGTGCCGCTCCAGCAGGACCTCGGCCTGCGCGTTGGCCCGCTGCGTCGCGTCGGCGGCCGGCGAGGGCAGCAACCACCACCGGCCCGCCACGGTGGGCGGGCCGCTCCGGCTCGGCAGCACGGCCCGGCGCCGCCGCGTCGTGGCCGGCCGGTGGGCGGGCCGCCCGGTGCCGAGCGTCGCCCGCAGCGGCGCGAGGGTGTCACCGGACACCCGCCCCGCCCACACCAGATCCCACAGCGCGGACACCAGCGAGGCGTCGTCCAGCGACCCGAGCTGATCGGAGATCCCCCGGAAGAACAGCGCCCCGCCCCCGCCGAGCAGCTCCAGCACGCGATCGTGCACCGGCGTCATCGTGATCTCGGCGGGCACGGGCATCAGCAGTGGCGCGGTGTCGGCGAAGTAGAGCGACACCCACCCGTCGCCGCCGGGCAGCGACCCCTGCCCCACCCACATCACGTCACCCGACGAGGTCAGCTCGTCGAGCAGCGAGGGGTGGTAGCCGGGCACCCGCGAGGGCAGCACCAGCGTCTCCAGCGCCGAGGCGGGCACGGCGGCCCCCTGGAGCTGCTCGAGCGAGCGGACCAGCGCGTCCATCGCCCGGGCCGCCCCGACGGGCCCCCGCGTGCCGGGGTCGCCCTGGGTGATGCCGTGCCAGGCGGGCAGGAACAGCGCCAGCGTCTCCGGCGCGACCGGCTCGACCTCCTTGCGCAACCTGGCCAGCGACCTGCGGCGGAGCATCCGCAGCACGCCGGCGTCGCACCACTCCTCGCCCCGCCCGCCGGGCCGGAACTCGCCGTTGACCACCCTGCCGGTCGCCGCCAGCCGGCGCAGCGCGTCGGTCACCACGGCCACGCCGAGCCCGAACCTCGCGGCCGCCGTGCCGGCGTGGAACGGCCCCCGCGTACGCGCGTGCCGCGCCACCAGGTCGGCCAGCGGATCCGCCACCGGCTCCAGGAACGCGTGCGGCACCCCCACCGGCAGCGGCGCGCCCAGCGCGTCACGCATGCGCGCCGCGTCCTCGATGGCCGCCCACTGCTCCTCGCCCGCGATGCGGATCCGGATCGCTCGCCGGGCCCGCTCCAGCTCCGCCAGCCAGCCGGGGTCGCCGCCGCGCACGCTCACGTCGGGCGCCAGCAGCGGCCCGTGCGAGCGCAGCAGGTCGGCGAGGTCCTCCAGGTCACGCAGCGGGCGGTCGAGCCGGGCCAGCTCGCGCTCGCTGTCGGAGATCACGTCGGGGTCGAGCAGCTCGCGCAGGTCGGCCTGGCCCAGCAGCTCGGCCAGCAGCGTGGTGTCCAGCGCCAGGGCCTGCGCCCGGCGCTCGGCCAGCGGGGCGTCGCCCTCGTACATGAAGGCGCCCACGTAGTGGAACAGCAGCGAGGCCGCGAACGGCGAGGCCTGCGACGTCTCCACCTCCACCAGCCGCACCCTGCGCGCGGCGAGGTCGCGCATGAGCTGCACCAGCCCTGGGACGTCGAAGACGTCCTGCAGGCACTCGCGCATCGTCTCCAGCACGATCGGGAACGAGGCGTACTGCGAGGCCACGCCCAGCAGGTGGGCGGCCCGCTGCCGCTGCTGCCACAGCGGGCTGCGCCGGCCTGGCGTGCGGCGCGGCAGCAGCAGAGCCCGGCCCGCGCACTCCCTGAACCGGGAGGCGAACATGGCCGACCCGCCCAGCTCCTCCGTGACGATCTGCTCGATCTCCTCGGCGTCGAAGGCCGCCACGTCGGTGGGCGGCTCGGCCAGCGTGTCGGGGATGCGCAGCACGATGCCGTCGTCGGAATGGACGGCCTGCACGTCGATGCCGTAGCGCTCGCGCAGCCGCCGGTTGATCGCCAGCGCCCACGGGGCGTGCACCCGCGCGCCGTAGGGGGAGTGGATCACCACCCGCCAGTCGCCCAGCTCGTCGTGGAAGCGCTCGACCAGCAGCGTGCGGTCGTCGGGGACGTAACCGGTGGCCTCGCGCTGCTCCTTGAGATAGGCCAGCAGGTTGCCCGCGGCGAACTCGTCCAGCCCCGCCGCCCGCATCCGCTCCGTCGAGTCCTGCTTGGCCTGCTCGCGCAGGAACTGCCCGATCGCCCGGCCCAGCTCGGCCGGCCGCCCCGGCGCGTCGCCGTGCCAGAACGGCAGCTTGCCCGGCTGCCCCGGCGCCGGGGACACCAGCACCCGGTCGGCGGTGATGTCCTCGATCCGCCAGGAGGTCGCGCCCAGCACGAACACGTCGCCCACGCGCGACTCGTAGACCATCTCCTCGTCCAGCTCACCCACCCTGGAGGCCCGCTCGCCCACCAGGAACACGCCGAACAGGCCCCGGTCGGGGATCGTGCCGCCGTTGGTCACCGCCAGCCGCTGCGCGCCGGGCCGGCCCTGGAGGACGCCCGTGACGCGGTCCCACACGATGCGCGGCCGCAGCTCGGCGAACTCCTCGCTCGGGTAGCGGCCGGCCAGCATGTCGAGCGTGGCCTCCAGCGCGCTCCTCGGCAGCGTGGCGTAGGGGGCGGCCCGCTTCACCACGGTCTCCAGCTCGTCGACCGTCCACTCGTCGAGCGCGGTCATCGCCACGATCTGCTGGGCCAGCACGTCGAGCGGGTTGCGCGGATAGCGCAGCTCCTCGATCAGGCCGCTCTTCATCCGCTCGGCCACCACGGTCGTCTGCACCAGGTCACCCCGGTATTTGGGGAAGATGACGCCCCTGGACACCGCCCCCACCTGGTGGCCCGCCCGGCCGATGCGCTGCAGCCCGCTGGCCACGCTCGGCGGCGCCTCGACGCACGCGACCAGGTCGACCGCGCCCATGTCGATGCCCAGCTCCAGGCTGGAGGTGGCGACCACGGCCGGCAGGCGGCCCGACTTGAGGGCCTCCTCGATCTGCGCCCGCTCCTCCTTGGAGACCGAGCCGTGGTGAGCGCGTACGATCTCCGTCACGACGCCCTTGCTCGCCCCGGCCTGCGCCATCATCTCGGCCGGCATCCGCTTGGCCGGTGCCCACCTGGGCGGCCCAGGGTTCCCTCCCGGCCGCGCCGACCCGCTCGCGGCGCCGTCTCGCGGCGGCCAACCCCCTGCGTCGTCCGGGAGCGACCCGGGCCCTGCGTCCTCCCGCAGAGGCCCGCCCTCCGCGCCCTCCGCGCCCTCCGCGTCCTCCGCGCCCTTCGAGTCCTCCAACGGCGGGCCCGTCTCCCAGATCGACAGGTCTACGGCCTCCAGGCCCTGGTCGCGGCCGTAGGCGAGCTCGTTGAGACGGGTGCACAGCCGCTCGGCCAGCCGCCGCGAGTTCGCGAACACGATGGTGGAGCTGTGCGCCTCGATCAGGTCGAACAGCCGCTCCTCGACGTGCGGCCAGATCGACCGGTTGGCGGGCTCGGGGGCGAACTCGTCACCGCCGGCCTGCGGCCGGCCCTCCGTCTCCGTCATGTCCTCGACGGGGACGACGACCTCGACCTCGATCCGCTTGTCCGACGGCGGCTGCACGACGGTGGCCGGCCGCGCCCCGCCCAGGAACACCGCCACCTCGCTCACCGGCCGCACGGTCGCCGACAGACCCACCCGCTGCGCCGGCCGGTCGAGCAGCGCATCGAGCCGCTCCAGGCTGAGGGCCAGGTGGGCGCCGCGCTTGGTGCCCGCGACCGCGTGCACCTCGTCCACGATCACCGTCTCCACGCCCCGCAGCGCCTCCCGCGCCTGGCTCGTGAGCAGCAGGAACAGCGACTCCGGCGTGGTGATCAAAATGTCGGACGGCCGGGCCGCGAACCGCCTGCGGTCCTCGGCCGGGGTGTCGCCCGAGCGGATCGCCACCGAGATCTCCGGCACCGGCAGCCCGAGCCGCCGCGCCGTCTGCTTCATCCCCGCCAGCGGCGCGCGAAGGTTGCGCTCGACGTCCACGGCCAGGGCCTTGAGCGGCGACACGTACAGGACCCTCGTCCCCGTGCGCTCCTCGCCGGAGGCGGCGAGCCGGTCGAGGGACCACAGGAAGGCCGCCAGCGTCTTGCCCGACCCGGTGGGCGCGACGACCAGGGTGTTGTCGCCACGCGAGATCGACTCCCACGCCCCCTCCTGGGCGGCCGTGGGAGATTGGAAGGCTCCATCGAACCATTGCCTGGTCATCTGGCTGAACTGGTCTAGCGAGCTCACCAGCACATACTGCCTCGCGCCACCGACAGAAAACGCATTTGGCCCGGTGGCAGGTGATTGAGGGGCGGCCCTGGCGGACATACAGCGACCGTGACCATCGATTACGCGGCCATCGAAGCCCGCCGTTCTGACCTGCGACAGCGCTACGTGTTACCGCACCGGCCCTCCAGCAGCGCGCGCGGCCTGCACCACATGGCCCTGCTGTCGTCCGACGTGGAACGGACCATCAAGTTCTACCAGGAACTCCTGGAGTTCCCGCTGACGGAGATCATCGAGAACCGCGACTACAAGGGCTCGAACCACTTCTTCTTCGACATCGGCAACGGCAACCTGCTGGCGTTCTTCGACTTCCCGGGGCTCGACCTGGAGCCGTACCAGGAAGTGCTCGGCGGGCTGCACCACGTCGCGATCTCCGTCGATCCCGCGACGTGGGAGCGGTTGCGCGGGAAGCTGGAGATGGCCGGCGTGCCGCACCAGATAGAGAGCGGCGCCTCCATTTACTTCAAGGACCCCGACGGCGCCCGGCTGGAGCTGCTCGCCGACCATCTCGGTGAGATGTACGGCGCGCGGGTGATGTGAACTAGCGTCGCGACGCCCTCCGCGTACGCGGCTTGCCCGCACGTGGTGCCTGCCTGATGTTCGCGTGCCGTTCGGCGCGCTCGGCCTTCTCCTTCTGCACGGTGAGCCGCATCGCCAGTAACAAGCGGCGGCGCTTGGCCCTGTTGGCCTTCGTCTTGGCTGTCTTCGGGGGTGAAGACTTGGGGGTCTTTGGCATGCGGGTGTCCTACCCACTCCCGGTGCGATTCCATACTTGAGTCATGCGCCTGACCGAGTTCTGGAGACGGATGAACGCTCACTTCGGTGAGACGTACGCCGAGTCGTGGGCCCGCGACTACGTGATAGCCCCTCTCGGGGGTCGCACCGTCGTGCAGGCGCTGGCCGACGGGGAGAGCGTCAAGACGGTGTGGCGCGCGGTCTGCCAGGTGGAGGACGTCCCGTCCAAGCTGCGCTGACTCCTCGTCCGCCGGCTCGTCAGCCCTCCGGCTCGGCCGGGGCGAGCGTCTGGCGGAGGGCCGCGCCCGTGCGCTGCAGGTCGTCGGCCGAGCCCTGCCCGCCCGGCGACCACAGGAACTGCCATCCGCGGTTCGAGGGGGTGGCGAAGACGATCGTCTGGTTACCGGTACGCGGGTGCCACACCCACAACACCGGATCCTCGCCTCCCACCATCCGGCTGACCAGGCCGTGGGCGGGCAGCAACTCGGCGAGCGCCTCGAGATGGACGCGCCGTTCCCCGGTGTAGCCGCTCGCCACGTGCCGCCTCCAACCGTCGCCCTGTGCAGTGAGTCTCCCCAGCTCACGGCGCATGACAACACGTCGGCGGGCATCATCGCGCGGGCGGCTCCACGAGGATGCGTACGCGCTCGAAGTCGAACGTGTGCGCGTACGGGTCGAAGAACTCGTGCGTGGGCAGACCGCAGACGCGGAACCCGAATTCGTGCTCGATCCACTCGGGAGCCCCGGCAGCCCCGGCACCTGAAACCGGATCCCAGCGGTCACCTCCCCGGCCGTCGAGGAACACCAGTGGGAGGCAACGCGAGCGCAACGGGCTCGCCCCGCTGGAGGAGGCGGAGAAGGCGTTCGCGGAGCGGCACATCCAGGGTCCCGCCGACGAGGAGGCGGGCTCATCAAGGGCGCCGTCAACTTCGCGGCAGAGAGCACCTGCCGCTGATGGCCATGCACCGCCTCGGCCGCGAGGCCCAGGCTTGCAGACCGCCTGGCATTGCCTGGCCCTGATCCCTTGGTTGCACTCCGGGCGCGACGCCGACGAGCCGATGGCGGACCCGAACGGGTACGCGCGTGTTCCCCCGACCTATTGCCCTGCCCTACGCCCGCTTGCCTTACGCCCGCTTGCCCTGCGCCTCCACCTGTTCTGCGCCTGCTCGGAGCCTCCAAGACGGGTGATTGACGGGAGACGGGTGTTCGGGCGTGTTCCTGCTGTGATCGAACAGCCGTTCGGCTACGATGGACAACGCCGGGCCACGTCTTCCCCGACTACGGCAGAAAATGTCGGTGGCAGGCCGTAGCTTTCACTCGACTGATCGGACCACGACCCTCCAGGGGAGTTCCATGGCTATCAACGACCGCGAGAAGGCCCTCGAGACCGCACTCGCTCAGATCGAGCGGCAGTTCGGCAAGGGCTCCGTCATGAGACTGGGCGATGACGCCCGGGCTCCCATCGAGGTGGTCCCCACGGGGTCAATCTCCCTTGACGTGGCCCTCGGCATCGGCGGCCTGCCGCGCGGGCGCATCGTGGAGATCTACGGCCCGGAGTCCTCGGGCAAGACCACGGTCGCCCTGCACGCGGTGGCCAACGCCCAGCGGGCCGGCGGCATCGCGGCGTTCATCGACGCCGAGCACGCCCTCGACCCCGAATACGCCAAGAAGCTGGGGGTCGACACCGACGCCCTGCTGGTCTCCCAGCCCGACACCGGTGAGCAGGCGCTCGAGATCGCCGACATGCTGATCAGGTCCGGCGCCGTCGACATCATCGTCATCGACTCGGTGGCGGCCCTGGTGCCCAAGGCCGAGATCGAGGGCGAGATGGGCGACAGCCACGTCGGCCTCCAGGCCCGCCTCATGTCCCAGGCCCTGCGCAAGATCGCCGGCGCCCTCAGCAGCACCGGCACCACCGCCATCTTCATCAACCAGCTCCGCGAGAAGATCGGCGTCATGTTCGGCAGCCCCGAGACGACGACCGGCGGTAAGGCGCTGAAGTTCTACGCCTCGGTCCGCATGGACATCCGCCGCATCGAGACCCTCAAGGACGGCACGGAGGCCGTCGGCAACCGCACCAGGGTCAAGGTCGTCAAGAACAAGATGGCCCCGCCCTTCCGCGTCGCCGACTTCGACATCCTTTACGGGGTGGGCATCTCCCGCGAGGGCGGCCTCATCGACATGGGTGTGGAGCACGGCTTCGTCCGCAAGTCCGGCGCCTGGTACACCTACGAGGGCGACCAGCTCGGCCAGGGCAAGGAAAACGCCCGCAACTTCCTGAAGACTCACCCCGACATGGCCAACGAGATCGAGAAGAAGATCAAGGACAAGCTGGGCGTGGGCCCGCGCCTCGACGCTCCCGCCGAAGCAGCAGCAGCTGCGGCCGCCGCCGCTCCGGCCCCGGCCGCCGCTCCCTCGGGCCGCGGCTCGAAGTCCACCCCCAAGCCGGGTGACGTCTGATCGATCATCGCATGAGCAGCACGGACCGGCCGCAAGCGCCCCCTCCACCGGACCGGGGCGCCTGGCCCGACCACACGTCTCCCCGGAAAGGCGACCTGGCCCGCTCGGCCACGGACGGCTGGCCGTCGGTGGACGAGTGGCGCGAGCAACGCGACCGCCAACGGCGTGCCGAGGAGACCTCCTCCGCCGCCGCCGCAGACCTTCCCGAGGAGACAACCTCCTCTGCCACCACGGACGCTCCTGAGGAGGCGGCCTTTGTTGCCGCCACGGATCCTTCCGAGGAAGTGTCCTCCGCCATCCCCACCGGCCCTTCCCCCTTGGGAGAGCCGGAGAGGCCCCATGACCCCGCCGGCGACTCACCCGGTGCCACCCCGGCCCACCGGCCTTCTGGCGACTCACCTGGCGACCTGGGCGGCGGCGAGCGCCAGGGTGGCAAGGACGGCCTGGGCATTCAGGACAGTCTGAGCGACCGGGACAACCCGAGTGGCCGGGGCAGCCTGGGGGGCCGGAACAACCTGGGCGACCAGGACAGTCTGAGGAGCAAGAACAACCTGGGTGGTCAAGGTGATCCGGTCGGTCGGGTTGGCCCGGTTGGTCCGGTTGGTCAGATTCGTTCGGACGCCGGGGAGGGGCCGGGCGATGAGAGCGGGGCGGGGAGCCAGGACGACCGGAGTGGTCGTACGGAGACCTCGCCCAAGGCACGGGCCGCGGATGAATGGCACTCCGAGGTGCTGGCTGGGAGCAGTTGGTTCGGGCGCGAGCAGAGTGACGCAGGAACGGGACAGCCGGGAAAGGGGCGCCGATCCGGGGGATCCGGCAACCGGGCCGGGCGTTCCGGTGGGAAGTCCCGGCGTTCCGACCGAGGCTCTTCGCCGTTCGGCACGGGTCCCGAGGAGTTCGGCGCGGGTCCCGGGGGGTTCGGTGAGGGCCCTGGGGGGTTCGGAGCGGGTTCAGCGCCGGGGGGATTCGGTGCGGGTCCCGAGGAGTTCGGTGAAGGCGCCGGGGAGTTCAGGGCGGGCCCGGGGGAGTTCAGGGCGGGCCCGGGGGAGTTCAGTACGGGCTCAGGGCGGTTTGGTGACGGTCCTGGGGGGTTCGGAGCGGGCTCTGGGGAATTTGGTGAGGATTCTGGGCAGGGCGGTGGCAAATCCTCCGGACGGTTCGGGGGGAGGGGCCGGAAGGGTGGTCGGAAGCGGGGGTGGTCGTCCGACGGGCCCGATGCCGAGAGTGCGGCCGGTTCGGGGGCTCAGGTCGATCCGGAGTCGGTGGCCCGGGCGATCTGCCTGCGCCTGCTCACCATGGCGCCCAAGACGCGTGCCCAGCTCGCTGAGGCCCTGCGCAAGCGGGACGTGCCGGAGGAGGCTGCCGAGGCGGTGCTCAGCCGGTTCTCCGAGCTGGGGCTGATCAACGACGAGGCGTTCGCGGCGGCCTGGGTCGATTCCCGGCACCACGGCCGCGGGCTGGCCAAGCGCGCTCTGGCGGCCGAGCTTCGCCACCGGGGTGTGGACGGTGACACGGTCAAGGAGGCCGTGGAGCGGCTGGATCCCGACCAGGAGGCGGAGACGGCCCGGCGGCTGGTGGAGCGCAAGCTCGCCGCCACCCGGTCCCTGGATCCTCAGACCCGTACCCGGAGGTTGGCGGGCATGCTCGCACGCAAGGGCTACCCCTCGGGGCTGGCCTTCCGTGTCATCCGAGAAGCCCTCGAGCAGGAGGGCATCGAGATGGAAGAGCCCTATCCCCAGGGCTAGGGCTAGGGCTAGGGCTGGGGATGCCTTCCGGGCAGCGCCGTTCTTCCAGCTGGCCTCTCCCAGTTGGTGTCCCCGGCCAGCACTGCCCTCCTGGTCAGGACTGCCTTCTGGCTAGGTCTGCCTCTTGAGCGGGGCTGTTCCTAGCCAGTACTGCCTCTTGGCTTGATCCGCTCCCAACCGGCGGCACCGCTCCCAACAGGCGGCACCCCTTCCAACCGGCACTGTTCCCAGCCAGCACCTCTTCCAGGTAAGCACTGCGCTTCTGGCCAGCACCGCTTTTGGCCAGCGCTGCTCCTGGCCGGTGTTGGTCCTGATCAGGGTGGTCTCCTGGTTGGGGTTGGTCCTGGGTGGGAGGGCTTGTGGTCAGGATTTCCCCGGTTGAGGTGGGTTCGTGGTCGTATGCCTGGATGGGTGGTTCATGGCGGTGGCCAGCGCCTGAGGCTCGTTTGATGTCTGCGGTGGGCTATGTGGGCGACGTCGGCCTTTTTGGATCAAACGGTGCATTATCCTCCCGGAGGGGAGGCCGTAAGACACGCTTGATGACGCGTTTGCTTGCTCGTGACCTGTTCGACGCATAACCTCGACGGCAGTGAGGAGTTACTCCGCGCAGCGCGGATTGCCATACCGGTGAACGACGGACGAACGAGCTTGGTTGATCGAGGCAGGCGAGGTGTCGGCTTTGGCAGTCGACGCCCGGTCAGCCTTGGCTTGACCTCGATCCCGAAGATGACGCCGACCGGGCTCTCCGTGGCGCGCCTGTGACCCCTCCTGTTCTGTGGCCGCGTTATGAGTTCTTGACGACGCGAGGAGGGCGGGGCACGCATGGGGCCGCTGGTCGTGGTGCTGATGGTGGCGGTGCTCGTGCTCGCGTTCGGGATGATCGTGGCGCTCCTCGTCGTCATACGGCGCACCTCGGGCGGCCTGCCCCGGGCTGCCAAGCCGAGCCCCGAGCAGGTGCAGGCCGTGCACGAGGAGCTCGAACAGGCTCGTGAGGAGGCCCAGGAGATCCGCCACAAGGCGGAGACCGACGCCGAGGAGATCCTGCGCAGGTCCGAGGCGGCCGCCGAGAGCGCCACGCAGATGCGGCGGGAGGTCGAAGAGGAGAGCCGCATCCTCAAGACCGAGCTCAAGGAGCTGCGGGCCGATCTGGAGCGCCGGGAGGCCCGGCTGGCCGAGCGGGAGCAGCGGCTGGACGACGAGGCCAGGCGGCAGTCGGAGCGGGACAGGAAGCTGGCCGAGACCGAGGTCGAGCTGGCCGACCGCCGCGAGGAGCTGCTCCAGGTCGAGGAGGAGCGGCGGGTCATCCTGGAACGGGTGGCCGGGCTCACGGGCGAGCAGGCCAAGAACGAGCTGGTCAAGGAGATCGAGAACCAGGCCAAGCGCGAGGCCGCGCTGATCATCAGGGAGATCGAGGGGGAGGCCCGCAAGGAGGGCGAGAAGCGGGCCACGAAGATCGTGACGCTGGCCGTGCAGCGGGTGGCGGCGGAGCAGACGGCCGAGTCGGTCGTCAGCGTGCTGCACCTGCCCGGCGACGAGATGAAGGGCCGGATCATCGGGCGCGAAGGGCGCAACATCCGCGCGTTCGAGTCCACGACCGGGGTGAACCTCATCATCGACGACACGCCGGAGGCGGTGCTGCTGTCGTGCTTCGACCCGGTCAGGCGGGAGACGGCGCGGCTGACGCTGGAGAAGCTGGTGCTCGACGGCCGCATCCATCCGCAGCGCATCGAGGAGGCCCACGACCGCAGCCGCCAGGAGGTGCAGGACCTGTGCGCGCGGGCCGGCGAGGACGCCCTCGTCGAGCTGGGCATCACCGACATGCATCCCGAGCTGACGCTGCTGCTCGGACAGCTGCGCTACCGCACCTCGTACGGGCAGAACGTGCTCAAGCACCTCATCGAGTCCGCGCACATCGCCGGGATCATGGCCGCCGAGCTGAAGATGAACCAGACGCTGATGAAGCGGTGCGCCCTGCTCCACGACATCGGCAAGGCGCTCACGCACGAGGTCGAGGGCAGCCACGCGCTGATCGGGGCGGAGATCGCCCGCAGGTACGGCGAGGAGGAAGACGTGGTGCACGCCATCGAGGCGCACCACAACGAGGTCGAGGTCCGCACCGTCGAGGCGGTCCTCACCCAGGCGGCCGACGCGATCAGCGGCAGCCGTCCCGGAGCCCGGCGGGAGTCCCTGGAGGCGTACGTCAAGCGGCTGGAGCGGCTGGAGGAGATCGCGCAGTCGTACGAGGGCGTGGAGAAGGTGTTCGCCATGCAGGCTGGGCGGGAGATCCGGGTCATGGTCAAGCCCGACGCTATCGACGACATCCAGGCCCAGGTGATCGCCCGGGACGTGGCCAAGCAGGTGGAGGAGGAGCTCACGTACCCGGGGCAGATCCGCATCACCGTGGTCCGGGAGTCGCGCGCCACGGAGTTCGCCCGCTGAGCCGGGATCGAGCCTGTTCGAGCCTGTTCGGGGCCGGTGGTCTCCCTAGCTGAAGAGTTGCTGGTAGAAGGCCAGTTCGGCGGCCAGGGCGGCGGCTCGTGTCTCCGTGCGGCGGAAGCCGTGGGACTCGCCCTCGAAGGCGAGGTACGTGCACGGCACGCCGCGTTCGGACAGCGCGTCGGCGAACGCGGCGGACTGCCCGGGTGGCACCACCGGATCATCGAGGCCCTGCAGGAGCAACATGGGACACGTCACGCCGTCCACGAGGGCGAGGGGCTCGCGGGTCGCGTACAGCTGGGGGTCCTCGGGGCCCACCAGCGCCTCCACGTAGCGTGACTCGAAGTCGTGAGTGTGCGCGACCAGCGGCCCGAGCGCGCTGACGCCGTAGTACGACACCCCTCCGGCGAACACGTCCGACCGGCAGCAGGCGGCCATCACGGTCCAGCCGCCCGCGCTGCCCCCGCGCACCGCGATCCGGCCGGGGTCGGCGAGGCCCTCCGCGGCCAGCCACCTGGCGGCGGCGACCGTGTCCTCGACGTCCACCAGGCCCCACTGGCCCCTGAGCCGGTCCCGGTAGGCCCGGCCGTAGCCGGTCGAGCCGCCGTAGTTGACGTCGAGCACGCCGATGCCGCGTGAGGTCAGGAACGCCTTCTCCAGGTCGAGGGCGGTGTCGGCGTGCGCGGTCGGACCTCCGTGCACGAAGATCACGTAGGGGGGTGTGCCGTCGGTGGCGGGGGCGTGCGGCGGGTAGAGGAACGCGTGGACGTCCGCCTGGGGGCCGGGCACCCGTACGGGGCGGGGGATGGGTAGGTAGGCCGGGTCGGGCAGGGTGGAGACGTCGCGTTTGAGGGGAGCGTGCTCGCCTGTCGTCGTGTCGACGGTGACGACGGAGCGGGGGGTGGTGGCGGCGTACCCGATGCCGACCACGCTCGTGCCCTCGGTGGCCAGCGCCGCGTCCCAGCCGGTATGGGGGACGTCGAGGTCGGTGAGCGTGCCCGAGCCGGGGTCGAGGACGCCCAGGCGCAGGTCACCGCGCCCGTGCAGGACCGCGAGACGGCCGTCGGGGAGCGGCGCGTACGGCATCCCGCCCAGGCGCCAGGGTGGTGCCGTGAACTCCTCCTCGGCTGGATGGAGGGCTCGTGCGTCGTCGCCCTGGAGGCCGACCTCGTAGAGGTTCCACCAGCCGGAGGAGTCGGAGACGAGGTAGAGCCGGGAGTCGTCCTTCCAGGCCGGGGCCAGCACGGACTCGGCGGGCCCGCCCCTGACCGTCCACGAACCCTGGCCGCCGGAGACGCCGGACAGGCGGGTGACGCGTAGTTCTGTGCCGTCCCAGGGCATGCGTGGGTGGTTCCAGCAGACGTAGGCCAGATGCCGCCCGTCTGGGGAAATGGCGGGAGAAGCGTAGAAGTCGCACCCGGTGGCCCATTCGCGGGCCTCCCCGCCGTCCAGCGGGATCGACACGATCGCCCTGGTGACCTTGCCGTCCTCGGCGTGGCGCTCGCGTACGCACCAGACCTGGCCGTCGTGCACCAGCAGATCCGCGTAGCGGCAATCCTCGTCCGTGATGGGTTTCGGTTCGCCGTTTTCGCCCAGAAAGTACAGGCGCTGGTCCTTCAGGTTGGCGAACACCACCTCGCCCGCCGGGGTCACGGCGTACGGTCTGCCGCCGTACTCGTGGACCCGGGTGCGCGCGCACCACGGGGCGGGGAGCAGGTCACGGTGGGTGCCGTCGGCGGCGCGGCGGACGATCGTGGTGCGCCCGCCCTCGTCGGGACGGTCCTCGGTCCACCACACCCGGCCGTCCCTGGCCGTGGGCCAGCCGGGGCGCACGCCGGAACCGGCCACGTCTCTGGTCGAAATGGGGGAGGGCCAGAAAGGCATACCCGCATCCTGCCGGAAGATCGCCGGGAGTGCGGGCCGGTCCTCACAGTTGACGCGACCGGTCGTCACAGTTGACGGGCTGGTCGTCACAGTTACCGGGCAGTCCGCACAATTCCCGGGGCGGTCGCGGCAGCTGGCGGGTCGGTCTCCGCAGTCGCCGGTCTCCGCGGTCGCCGGTCTCCGCAGTGGCCGGTCTCCGCAGTCCGCAGGGCCGGTGCCCGCCGTTCAGTGGCAGCCCTCGGCACGTGGCTGGGTGGAGGGCAGTCGCAGGTCGGTCCGGCCGAACCACTTGCGCAGCAGCCGCGTGGCCGTCCCGTCGTGCCACATCTGGGCGATCGCCCGGTTGACGGCCTCGCAGGTCTCGATGTCGCCCTTCTTGATGCCGACGCCCCACTTCTCGTCACTGATCGGTTCGTTGAGCAGCCGGTACCGGCCGGGATCGTGCTCGGCGAACCCGGCCAGGATCAGGTTCTCGGTGCTGACCGCGTCGAGCTGATCGGCGGCGAGCTTGCGTACGCAGTCGGAGTAGTTGCTGGCGTTCACCAGCTCGGCAGGCAGGTCGAGCCGGCCGTCCGGGGGCGGGTCCACGATCCGGCGGTACGAGTTCGAGCCCTCGGCCAGGCAGATCCGCTTGCCCCGGAGATCGGTCACCTTGCGGATCCTCGTGTCGTCCGCGCGCACCATCGTGTCCTGGCGGACGATCACGTACGGGCCGCCGAACGTCACCTTGGGCTTGCGGGCCTCCGTGATGGAGTAGGAGGCGAAGATCATGTCCACGGTGCCGTTCTGGAGCAGCGCCTCCCGGGTGGACGACGGCGACTCCCGCCACGTGATCTTCACGGGGGTGTCGCCGGCGAGGTATTTGACGACGTACCGGGCGACGTCCGTGTCGAAGCCCTCGGGCTCGCCCTCGCCCGTCCTGAGCCCCAGGCCCGGCTGGTCCCACTTGGTGCCGACGACGACAGTCCCGGTTCCCTTGATCTTTTCGACGACGGTGGCGTACGAGCCGCCGCCCGCGCAGGCGGCCAGACCCGTCACCATGGCGCCGGCGATCGCCACGTACGCCTGACGCATGCGCCACCCCCCGATGCTTCCCCTACAACAAAGTCTGCCGCCGGTCAGGCGGTGCGAGAGAGCGTGTGCGCGGTTCTAACCGAGCCGTGGCACCTTCTTGAGGCTTTACGGGAAGCATTTCCGCAAAAATCGCTTTTACCGCAACAACGGGATATCCGGGTATTGATCGCCAGAAATAAATAACACCATGGTGGAAAAGTGTCAAATGTCCAACGGGCATTACCGATGCGCGATGATTTCTTGTTGTCGCCGATGGGCCGCCGTAGCGTGGCGAGCGTTCGATGAACAAGGGGGCTCGGTGCTTCGTCGGAGCACAAGGGAGTTCGTATGGGGGCATCACGCACGACACCGGCCCGCTGGGCCGGCGCGATCATCCTCGGGATGGCGGCCCTGGCCGTCCCGTCCCACAGCGCTTCCGCCGCGGTGGGATGGCAGCACTACGGGGCCTGGTACCGCGGGCCGGCCGGTTTCCCGCAGTCGTACGCCTGCCGTAATTACATCGGCGTCACGGCCGTCGGGAGCCGCCTTCACGTCAAGGGCTTCTACGAGTGCTCGCGGCGCATGGGCGGCTCGCTGACCGTCAACATCCGCGGCGTCGTCAAGACGAAGTACTGCTACGTCCGGCGACTCACCAGCCGCTACTGCAGCATGTCGTTCTACGTCGACAATCCCAGAGGGCGCCAGTCGTGGGTGGCGCTCACCCTGTCCGGGATCGGGCCACCCATAGAGCCGCCGCCCGCCCGCGTCTCATTCCGCTACTAGTCCACGAAATCTCGTGGACGAACGAACGGCGGTGGTGGGCGATTCGCGCCCCCCCCCCCCCACCGCCGTGGCGTTCCTTCCGGGAGCCGTCATTCCATGGTGGAGACGGCCTCCCTGCCCGGACCGCCGCTGGGCCCCGTGCCGATGGCCGTGGGCGGCGCGATCGGACCCGCGGCCGACTTGCGGCTGCGCCGGCTGCGGCGCTCGAGCCAGTGCGCGAGGTAACCGAGTGCCAGGTTGATCAGCACGTAGAACATGGCCAGCACGATCGCGCTCGGGATGAGGTTGCCGTAGTTGACCGCGAACTGCTTCAGCCCGGCGTTCAGCAGGTCCTCGTACGCGATGATCCAGCCCAGCGCGGTGTCCTTGAGCAGCACGACCATCTGGCTGACGATCGCCGGCATCATCGCGGTCGTCGCCTGCGGTACCAGCACCATGCGCATCACCCCGGACTTGCGCAGCCCGATGGAGTAGGCGGCCTCCGACTGGCCCTTCGGCACGGAGAGGATGCCGGCCCGGACGATCTCCGCGAGCACCGACCCGTTGTACAGGGTCAGGCCGATGACCACGGCCCAGAACGCGGGCACGCTCACCGTGTAACCGCTCAGCGTGGCCGGCCCCGCCTGCACGAAGAAGATCAGGATGAGCAGGGGGATCGCCCGGAAGAACTCCACGACCCCGCCGGAGACCACCCGGATCACCCGGTGGTCGGACAGCCGGCCCAGACCGAAGACCACGCCGAACACCAGCGCCAGCACCGCCGACACGACCGCGGCCTGCAGGGTGCCGATCAGGCCGGGGATGATGAATCCGGTCCAGGTGTCGCCACGCAGGAACGGCTCCCACTTGGCGGCCTCGAGCTGGCCCTTCTCACCCAGCGTGGTGATCACCAGGTAGGCGATGAGGAGCAGGACGACGACGGACAGCAGCGTCAGCGCGTTGTTGCGCAGCCGCGCCCGCGGCCCGGGGGCGTCGAACAGGACACTCGTGCTCATCGCGCCACCGCCAGTCGCTTGGCCAGCCAGCCGAACAGGAAGCCGGTGGGCAGGGTCAGGACCATGTACCCGAAGGCGAAGCCCAAGAAGATGGGGATCGTGCCGCCGTAGTCGTCGAACATCTGCTTCATCTGGGCTGCCGCGTCGAGATAGCTGGCGACGATGACGATCGTGGTGTTCTTGGTGAGCGCGATCAGGATGCTGCCCAGCGGCGAGATGACCGACCTGAAGGCCTGCGGCAGCACCACCAGCCGCAGCGACTGGATGAAGGTGAACCCGATCGCCCGGGCGGCCTCCGCCTGCCCCAGGGCGACGGTGTTGATGCCGGAGCGCAGCGCCTCGCACACGAACGTCGCGGTGTACGCCGACAGACCGGCCACCGCCCACCAGAAGTAGTTGGTGGTGGGGTCCTCGGAGAACGTGAGCTGCATCGTGTCGCTGAGCCCCAGCGCGCAGAGGATCAGCACGAGCGTCAGGGGCGTGTTGCGGACGACGTTGACGTACGCCGTGCCGGCCCAGCGCAGGACCGGGGTCGGCGCGACCCGCATCGCCACCAGGATCGTGCCGAGAACGAGCGCGATGATCGCGCTCATGACCGTCAGCCGGATCGTCGACCAGAACCCGATGAGGATCTTGTCGAATTCCTGTACCAACGGCGAGAAATCAAACAGGGCAGAAGTGTCCATGACGTTCCTCGTCAGGAGAGCTCGCCGATGAGCAGAACGCGCTCATCGGCGAGCGACCGGGTCTGAACGGGGATCAGGCGCAGCCCTCAGCCGGCGGCGCCGCGGTCTCCACCTTCAGGCCCGTCCCGGCGAAGTGCTTCTCCAGCAGCTTGGCGGCCGTGCCGTCGGTCCACATCCCTGCGACGATCTTGTTGATCTCGTTGCAGGTCTCGATGTCGCCCTTCTTGATGCCGATGCCGTACTTCTCGTCGGTGAACGGCGCGCCGGCCACCTTCAGGGCGCTGCCCTCGCGCTTGGCGAAGCCGGCCAGGATGGTGTCGTCGGTCGTCACCACGTCGACGGCGTTGCTCTTGAGCTTGGCGATGCACTCGTCATAGCCACCCGCCGGCACCAGGGACGCCTCGACCTTGAGGCTCATCTTGTTGGTGCCCTCGGTGATGTTCTTCCACGAGTTGGAGCCGCTGACCTGGCAGACCTTCTTGCCCTTCAGCGTCTCGAGGCTCGTGATCGAGCTGTCGTCGGCCCGGATCAGCGAGTCCTGGTGCGCCAGGTAGTAGGGGCCGGCGAAGGTGACCTGCGGCTTGCGGGCGTCGGTGATCGAGTAGGTCGCGATGACCAGGTCGACCTGACCCTGCTTCAGGAAGCTCTCCCGGTTGGCGGAGCGGGCCTCCTTGAACTCGATCCCGCTCTCGGGCACGCCCATCTTGCCGGCGATGTATTTGGCGACGTCCACGTCGAAGCCCTCGACCGTGCCGTCGGGCTTCTTCAGGCCAAGACCGGGCTGGTCGTACTTGACGCCGACGACGAGTTTCTTCTCGTCCTTGGCCTTCTGCAAAACGGTGGTCGCCTCGCCGCCGCCGCAGGCGGTAAGGCCGGCGACCATGGCGCCGGCCGCGACGAGGGCTGCGCCCATGCGACGGATCTGCATCGTTACCTCGACTCTCTCAATGTGTCAGGATCTTAGAAAGGAAATCCTTGGCCCTGTCGGTCTGCGGTGAGCCGAAGAACGCCTCAGGATTGTTCTCCTCCACGATCTGGCCGTCGGCCATGAACACGACCCTGTTCGCGGCTCTGCGGGCGAAGCCCATCTCGTGTGTGACGACCATCATCGTCATGCCGTCCCGGGCCAGCCCGATCATGACGTCCAGGACTTCTTGCACCATCTCGGGGTCCAGCGCAGACGTCGGCTCGTCGAAAAGGATCATCTTCGGGTCCATGGCCAGCGCCCGGGCGATCGCCACGCGCTGCTGCTGGCCGCCGGAGAGCTGTGCGGGGTATTTCTGCGCCTGCGCCGCGATGCCGACGCGCTCCAGCAGCTCCATCGCCCGCTTCTCGGCGGCCTCACGTGCCTTGCCGCGAACCTTGATGGGCCCCAGCGTGACATTTTCGAGGATCGTCTTGTGCGCGAACAGATTGAATGACTGGAACACCATGCCGACGTCAGAGCGGAGCCTGGCCAGCGCCTTACCCTCGTCCGGCAGCTCTTGCCCGTCAAATATGATCTTCCCGTCGTTGATCGTCTCCAGTCGGTTGATCGTGCGGCACAACGTGGACTTGCCGCCGCCCGAGGGACCGATGACGACCAGAACCTCGCCACGAGAGACGGTCAAGTTGATGTTCTTCAGGACATGTAGCGCCCCGAAGTGCTTGTTGACGTTCTCCAACTGGACCAGTGGAGTGACGTCGCCGTTCTCCGTCATGGAGTAAAACGGTAGAGGGCATTAGAGCGCTGGTCACTAACCGAGCGGTACCGATCCGATCACATCATGCCGTCAAGCTGGCCTTTTAGATCGGTACGGGCCGCCGCAAGCCGGACAACGACTACTCTTGAACGTGCCATGACTGTGACCCAGGAGGGCGCCCGCACGTACGAAGTGCGCACATACGGGTGCCAGATGAACGTCCATGACTCCGAGCGGCTGTCAGGCCTGCTGGAGGACGCCGGCTACGTGGCCGCTCACGACGGTGAGACGGCCGACGTGGTGGTGTTCAACACGTGCGCCGTGCGGGAGAACGCCGACAACCGCCTCTACGGCAACCTCGGCCATCTCAGGCCGGCCAAGGTGAGCAACCCTCGCATGCAGATCGCCGTCGGGGGCTGCCTGGCGCAGAAGGACCAGGGCGAGATCGTCCGCAAGGCGCCCTGGGTCGACGTGGTGTTCGGCACCCACAACATCGGCTCGCTGCCGGTGCTGCTGGAGCGGGCCCGCATCGAGGGCGAGGCGCAGGTCGAGCTGAAGGAGTCGCTCGAGGTCTTCCCCTCGACGCTGCCCACCAAGCGCGAGTCCGCCTACGCCGCCTGGGTCGCCATCTCCGTCGGCTGCAACAACACGTGCACGTTCTGCATCGTGCCGTCGCTGCGCGGCAAGGAGAAGGACCGCCGCCCCGGCGACGTCCTCGCCGAGGTCCGGACGCTGGTGGACCAGGGCGTGCTGGAGGTCACGCTGCTGGGGCAGAACGTCAACACCTACGGCGTGGAGTTCGGCGACCGGCTCGCCTTCGGCAAGCTGCTGCGCTCCTGCGGCACCATCGAGGGGCTGGAGCGGGTGCGCTTCACCTCGCCGCACCCGGCCGCCTTCACCGACGACGTGATCGCCGCCATGGCCGAGACGCCCAACGTCATGCACCAGCTGCACATGCCGCTGCAGTCGGGCTCGGACCGGGTGCTGCGGGCGATGCGGCGCTCCTACCGGGCGGAGCGCTATCTGGGCATCATCGAGCGGGTGCGCGCCGCCATGCCGGACGCCGCCATCTCGACCGACATCATCGTCGGCTTCCCCGGCGAGACCGAGGAGGACTTCCAGGGCACGCTGGAGGTCGTCCGGCAGAGCCGCTTCGCCAACGCCTTCACCTTCCAATACTCCATCCGCCCCGGCACCCCCGCGGCCACCATGGAGGACCAGGTGCCCAAGGAGGTCGTGCAGGAGCGCTACGAGCGGCTGGTCGCCCTGCAGGAGGAGATCTCCTGGGAGGAGAACAAGAAGCAGGTGGGCCGGACGCTCGAGGTCCTGGTGGCCGAGGGCGAGGGGCGCAAGGACGAGGCGACGCACCGGCTGTCCGGGCGTGCGGCCGACAACCGGCTGGTGCACTTCGCCGTGGGGTCCGAGGCGCCGCGGCCCGGTGACATGGTGACGGTCGAGGTGACCTACGCGGCACCGCACCACCTGGTGGCGGACGGCGCCGTGCTGGGGGTCCGGCGCACGCGGGCCGGTGACGCCTGGGAGTCCCGCCAGGGCGGGGCCGCGAACGCCGGCACCGGCGTGCTGCTGGGCATGCCGACCATCGGGCGCCCCGCGCCCGCGCCCGCGGCCACGGGGGCGTGCTCGGCGCACTGAGCGAGTCAGCGGAGAAGGGCGGTGCCACCGGCGCCGCCCTTTTTCCGTCCGTACGAGGTCACCGGGTGAGGCCGCCCAGGATGTCGTAGCAGGGCTGCCGGCGGAAGTCGTGGAACGTGGCGCACGGGTCGGGCATCCCCCGCCCCCGCGACGACGGCGGCGGATCGGCGGGCCGTTCCGGGGCGGGCGCCTCGGGGGGTGCCTGCGGGGCCGGCGAGCCCTGCGGCCGCGGACGGGCTGGCCGGTCCTGGGGCGGCGCCAGGGGCCTGTCCGGCCGCCGGTCCCGGCGGGGCACCTCGACGGCCGGGAACGGCGACACCGGCGGGCCCGCGCTCACCGACGGGAGGACGGTCACCGGCGGGACCCCGGTCACGGACGGGAGGGCGGAGATCGGCGGGACGGCGACGACGGGCGGGACGGCGGAGATCGGCGCGTGCCACGGCGGGACGGGCTCGATCCAGGGCGGTGACAGCGGGCCGAGCATGACGTCGGCAGGCTGGGGCGACGCGAATTGGAGCGATCCATCGGAAGGCGTCGAAGAGAGCAGAACCGCGGTCGCACTTTGTGGCGCGTTCGACGCCCAGAGTAGCGGTGATCTTGAGGAAAGCGGAGTTTCCTGATCAAATTCGGGTGGTCTTTGCGGTGATGGTTCGTGGCTGTTGGTGAATGCCAGGAATATTCCCAGCGTCGCGGTGACGAGTACCCCGACGGCTCCGGCCACGGGTGCCAGGCGGGCGCGGCTACCTGGGCAAATGGATCTAAGGGGGGACAAGTCGTGATTCCTTTGTGATTGGTGTGCGAGCATTCAGCTGTTGCGGCTAGTGTGGTCCATCACCCGCGGAAGCCGGCGAGCTTTCCCCGATACGACCGCAGGGAGCTGCACCACCATGCATGATCCGATCGAGGCGGATCGCCAGGAGATCCTTACCGGCCCCGGAGACATCCGCCCGGCTTCGAGAAACAGACCTCCGAGAAAAAGGGCGAAGAGCAACCAGAAGACCATCCTCATCGCCGCCTCGGCGCTGGTCGCCGTGCTCGCGGCGGGCGGCACCGGCTACCTGCTGGCGTCGGACTCCGGCCAGGCCGCCCAGCAGAGCGGCGGCCGCCCCGCCCCCTCGCAGAGCGTCGCGGGCGAGGACCTCGGCGGCGACGACGCCACCATGGGCGACGTCACCACCGACTCCCCTGAGGACGGCCTGCCCACCGACGCCGACGACGACGGCAGCATGGGCGACGTGGCCGACCCCGGCAACGGCGTCAGCGAGCCGGTCGACCAGGGTTCGACGGGCAGCGACTCCTCCGACGGCACCACGAAGACCGGCACCGGCAAGAAGCCGGCGACGACGTCGCCCACCAAGTCGCCGCAGTCCGCGGGCGACGCCCCCGTCGACACCCCGGCGGACGGGCCGGCGGGCGAGGTCAGCGGCCAGTGCTCGAAGAGCGGCTGCTGAACCCCGGGAAGTGGCTTGCCGCTAATGGGTCGTACTGGACCTTCGGCGGGAGCCACTCCGTTCCGTAGGGTCGGGGCATGATGACCGACAGACTTTCCGGCGGGGCCTCCGAGCTGCGGGCTTTGCACGTCCCGGGCGCCCCGCTGATCCTGCCCAACGTCTGGGACGCCGCCTCCGCCCGTGCCGTGCAGGAGGCCGGGTTCCCGGCCGTCGCCACCGGCAGCGCCGCCGTCGCCCGCGTGCTGGGGTACCCCGACGGCGAGGGCACGCCGGTCGGCGAGATGATGGCGGCCGTCGCCCGCGTGGTCAGGGCCGTCGACGTGCCCGTCACCGCCGACGTCGAGCGCGGCTACGGGCTCAAGCCCGCCGAGCTGGTCGAGCGCCTGGCCGCGACCGGGGCCGTGGGCTGCAACCTGGAGGACTCCGTGCCCGGCCGGGGCGAGCTGGTGGACCCCGGGGAGCAGGCGGACTTCCTGGCCGAGGTGCGGGCCGCCGCGGGGGACGCGCTGGTGATCAACGCCAGGGTCGACGTCTACCTGCACGGCCGGGCCACCCGCGAGGAGGCCCTGGAACGCGGGCGGCGCTACCTGGAGGCGGGAGCCGACTGCGTGTACCCCATCCTGCTGGCGGACGAGGACGAGATCCGGGCCCTGACCGGCGAGCTGGGCGGGCCGGTCAACATCCTGTTCCGGCCGGGCGCCCCTGACCTGGGCAGGCTGGCCGAGCTCGGGGTGGCCAGGATCAGCTTCGGGGGAGGGCTGCACCAGGCGGCCCACGCCTACGCCGAGGGCCTGTTCGCGAAGGTCCGGGAAGGCCGCACCCCGTACTGACCTGGGCGGCGTCGCCCCGTACGCTTGCGCTCGTGCTTGTCGCCGCGGCCGTCTGCCCGCCAACCCCGCTGGTCCTGCTGGAGATGCCCGACCTGCGCTCCGCCTGCCGGACCGCGATCGCCGCGCTGCGCGAGGCACGTCCCGACGCGCTGATCGTGGTGGGCGGCGCGGACACCACCGGTGCGTACGCCGGCGGCGCGGCGGGCACCCTGCGCCCCTGGGGCCCGGACCTCACCGCGGGCACCGGCGAGCCCGTCCTCCCGCTGTCGCTGACCGTCGCCCGCCTGCTCATGGGCGAGCCCGCCCCGGACGGCTTCCGGTCCGTGGCCTTCGACGCCACCGCCGGGGAGTGCCGCGAGCTGGGGGAGCAGCTGGCGGAGGCCGGGGAACGGGTGGCGCTGCTGGTCATGGCCGACGGCTCGGCCTGCCTCAGCCCGCGGGCCCCGGGCAGGTACGACGAGACGGCCGGGCCGTACAACGACGGGATCGCCAAGGCCATCGCCGCCGGCGACGCGAGCGCCCTCGCGGCCCTCGACCCCGGGCAGGCCGACAGGCTGTGGGTGAGCGGGCGGGCGGCGCTGCAGGTGCTGGCGGGCGCGGCCGGCACCCGGGCCTTCGGCGGCCGCCTGCTGATGGCCGCCGCCCCTTACGGGGTGGGCTATTTCGCCGGGTTGTGGGCGGCCTGACGCTTCGGCACCGGGATCCGCATCAGGTCGCGGGCCAGCACCACCTCGCCCTCGAAGCTGCGGCGCACCTCCTGGATGAAGGCCGGCTCGTCGTCGAACCCGTACCGCTCGGAGAAGTGCGTGAGCACCAGCCGGCGCACCCCCGCGTCCGCCGCCACCAGCCCCGCCTCGAAGGCCGTCAGATGCCCGTACTCCTTGGCCAGCGCGCTCTCACCCGACAGGAACGTGGCCTCGATCACCAGCAGGTCCGCCCCGGAGGCCAGCTCGAAGACGGTGTCGCAGAGCCGGGTGTCCATCACGAACGCCATGCTCTGCCCCGGTTTCGGCACGCTGCACTCGTCGAGGGTGACGCCGCGCACGGAGCCGGTGCGCTGGAGCTCGCCGACCTCCGGGCCGCGGATGCCGCGGGCGGCCAGCCTCTCGGGGAGCATGCGGCGGCCGTGCGGCTCCTGGACGCGGTAGCCGTACGACTCGACGGGGTGGGACAGGCGGCGCGCGATGAGCGGGCCGACACCGGCCAGGTCGCCGGAGACGGGGTGCTCGGAGATGACCGACGTGTCGGCGAACGCGGCGGCGTGGCGGAGCCGGCGCCAGTACATCTCGCCGGAGCCCGGGAAGACCGCGCGCACCGGATGGCGGACCCTGTCGCGGGCGATGCGCTGCACGACCCCCGGCACCCCCAGGCAGTGGTCGCCGTGGAAGTGCGTCACGCACAGCCAGTGGACGTCGTGCGCGCTCAGCCCGGCGTGCACCATCTGCCGCTGCGTGCCCTCGCCGGGGTCGAAGAGGAAGCCTTGACCGTCCCAGCGCAGGAGGTAGCCGTTGTGGTTACGGTGTCGGGTAGGAACCGCGCTGGAGGTGCCCAGCACCACGAGCTCACGTGAGGACACGATGACCACGGTCTCTTTCGCCGAGGTGCCCACGCCGGTGGGCACGTTCGTGCTGGCTGTCACCGAGATCGGGCTCGTCGCGTCGGGCTGGGGGTCCCGCGCCCGGTTGGCCGGCGGGCTCGACCTGGGTGAGGTTCATGATGCGGATCGTACGGCCTTCGCGGTCGCCGAGCTGAACGCTTATTTCGCCGGGGAGCTGAAGAGGTTCGAGACGCCGATCGACTGGCGGCTCATGTCCGGCTCCCGGCTGCGGGTGCTGCGGGCCCTGCACGGAGTGCCGTACGGCAAGGCGGTCACCTACGGCGAGCTGGCCACGCTCAGCGGCTCCGGCGTGCCCGCCCGCGGCATCGGCTCGATCATGGGCTCCAACCCGATCCCGATCGTCGTGCCCTGCCACCGCGTCATCGCGGGCAACGGGCTGGGCGGGTTCAGCGGCGGTGCGGGCGTGGAGACCAAGCGCTGGCTGCTGACCCACGAGGGATACCTGCAACCGACTCTGCTCGATCTCTAGCAAACTGGTCGTGTGCGCCAGCAGCCAGTCATCGCCGTCGTGGGCCCCACCGCGGCAGGAAAGTCCGATCTCGCCGTGGACCTCGCCCTCCGGCTGGGGGGTGAGTGCGTCAACGCCGACTCCATGCAGCTCTACCGCGGCATGGACATCGGCACGGCCAAGCTGACCCCCGCCGAGCGGCGCGGGGTCCCCCACCACCTGCTGGACATCTGGGACGTCACGGTCACGGCCAGCGTGGCCGAATACCAGAAGCTGGCCAGGGCCGTCATCGACGCCGTCGAGGTGCCCGTGCTGGTCGGCGGCAGCGGCCTCTACGTGCGGGCGGCCATCGACGAGCTGGAGTTCCCCGGAACGGAGCCGGAGATCAGGGCCCGGCTGGAGGCCGAGCTGGCCGAGCGCGGCCCGGCCCCTCTCCACGAGCGGCTGCGCGGGAGCGATCCCGCCGCCGCGGCGGCCATCCTGCCGAGCAACGGCCGCCGCATCGTGCGCGCCCTGGAGGTGATCGAGCTCTCGGGGCGCCCCTTCTCGGCGACGATGCCGTCCTACGACGCCGTCTACCCGAGCGTCCAGATCGGCGTCGAGGTGCCCAGGCCGGTGCTGGACGAGCGGATCGAGGTCAGGGTCGAGCGCATGTGGGAGGCGGGCCTGGTGGCGGAGGTGCGCGCGCTGCTCGGGCAGGGGCTGGCCGAGGGGCGTACGGCCGGCCGCGCCCTCGGATACGCCCAGATCATCCGTTTCCTGTCGGGCGAGTGGAGCGAGGAGCAGGCCAAGGCCGAGACCGTCAGGCTGACCAGGCGCTTCGCCCGCCGCCAGGAGTCGTGGTTCCGCCGGGATCCGCGGGTGTGCTGGTTGCCGTACGACGATCCGGAGCTGCTTGACCGATCCCTGGCGCTGATTGCCGCACACCCGTACGCATAAACTCCTACAATGCGCTTTCTCAAGGGGCACGGCACCGAGAACGACTTCGTCATCCTGCCTGATCCGGAGGGCGAGGTCGACGTCACGGCCTCGCTCGTCGCCAAGATCTGCGACAGGAGAGCCGGCATCGGTGCCGACGGCGTGCTCCGGGTGGTCCGTACGAAGCAGAGCCACGAGGTGGCCGACCAGGCGTCCGCCGCCGAGTGGTTCATGGACTACCGCAACTCCGACGGCAGCATGGCCGAGATGTGCGGCAACGGCGTGCGCGTGTTCGCCCGCTACCTGATGGACGCCGGTCTCGTGCACGCCACGGAGTTCGGGGTGGCGACCAGGGGCGGCCTGCGCAAGGTCCGCGCCGAGCCGAACGGCGACATCACGGTGGACATGGGCAAGCCCGTCATCCGCGGCCAGAGCGTGGCCAGCGTGGGCGGTCACGAATACCCCGGGATCCACGTCGACATGGGCAACCCCCACCTGGCCTGCGCCATCGGTGACCCCGTCCTCCAGCTCGACCTCCACCACCAGCCGGGCTTCGACACCAGGGTCTTCCCGGCGGGGGTGAACGTCGAGCTGTTCAACCCGGTCGGCGTCAGCCGGGCCGTCATGCGCGTCTACGAGCGCGGCTCCGGCGAGACCCGCGCCTGCGGCACCGGCGCGGTGGCCACCGCAGTCGCCGCCGCGCAGCTGTCGGGCGACACCACCGGCACGTGGACGGTCGAGGTGCTGGGCGGCACGCTGACCGTCATCCTCGACGAGGACACGAGCTACCTGTCCGGCCCCGCGGTCATCATCGCCAGCGGCGAACTGATGCTTGCAGAATGAAGTTCTAATAGGGGATGCTGGGTTCACTTCACGAACTGAGAGGTGGACATGGCGGACCCACGCACCACCGCTGCACAGGTCAAGGCGCCTATCGGCCAGTTCGGCGGCGGATTCATGATCTCCAGAGAGGCCAAGGCCGTCTGCGAGGAGCACGGGCTCGGCGCCCGCGAGTTCTACTTCAGAGGCCGCTGCGGCGTCCTCGGCGAGTGCGACGCCGACGTGGTCAACTCGGTCGTCGTCTTCTTCCCTCCCGCACACGTCGAGGAGAGCTGGAACGGCGGCCGCAAGCTCCCGGTCGACCGGGCCGTCGAGCTCTACGCCGAGGTGTGCCAGGCGTGGGGGCGGCGCAAGCTGGGCGGCTACGACGGCTGTGCCCGGATCGCCGAGCTGCTGCAGCCGGTCGTCGATCGGGCCTCGTCGGTCGGGGCGCCGCTGTTCGCGGGGTGGCGGGCGGTGCCGCTGGCCGCCGACCCGCCCGCCAGGGCCGTGCAGCTCATGCACGTCGTACGCGAGCTGCGCGGCGGCCTGCACGCCAACGCCGTGCTCGCGGCCGGGCTGCGGCCGCTGGAGGCGACGCTGGCGACGGACCACGACGCGACCCCGTTCGGGCAGACGACCGGCGAGATGATCGCCAAGTTCTTCACCTGGCCCGAGCCGTACGACAAGCCCGGCCCGGACGTCGTGGCCCGGCGCGCGGCCGTCGAGCAGACCACGGACGACCTCATGGCCGACGTGTTTTCGGTCCTGACCGACAGCGAATCGGACGAGCTGATCGAGCTTCTGCGTTTTGGGCACGGTCATTGACCTGGCAGACTGACTGCCCATGGACGTGGACATCTGGGCCTGGGTCGGCGAAACCCAGCAGCAGCTTTCCGAGGCGGGCAACGTTGGCCTCGCCATGGCGCTGGGAGACCTCCCTGCACAGGCCTATGAGGGCCGTTATCCCCAGCTCGACGTCATGGCCCCGGCCATCGCGCAGCAGGCGGAGACCCTGGAGCTGCCGTGGCTCGAGTTCTACGCCCGCTACTGGCACCTGATGGGCCGCATCGGCGACCGCGCCCAGGGCGCGGTCGCCATCGACGACGCGCAGCAACTTCTGGCGTTCGCCCAGCGCGAAGACGTGCGCGAGTGCCCCGCCACCCCGGCCGCCGTCGAGGCGCTGGCCGTCGTGTGGGCCAACGCCGACGGGCCCGGCCACGCCGCCGAGCGCCTGGAGACGCTCGGCGCCTACATCGAGGCCACCACCCCGGAGAAGCCGGCCTTCACCGGGCTCGTCACCCAATACGTCGCCGCCCTCATCGACGCCGGCAAGCCGGGCGAGGCGGTGACCTACGCCGAGTCCGCCGTCGAGCGGCTGCGGGTGGCCGGCCGCGAGGCGAGCTGGGAGCTCGGCGCCGAGAGCGCCCGCGCGCTGCTGGCCGTCGGCCGCACCGACGACGCGCTCAACGCGCTGCAGGCCGCGGCCGGGTTCCAGGCCGACGACCCGGTGGCCAAGGAGCACCGCGACGGCGTCCGGCGGGCCCTCATCCTGGCCACGCTCGGCCGCACCGCCGAGGCCGTGGACGCGCTGCCCGACCTCGACGTGGTGGGCGAGCACCCGCGGGTGTGGGTCGAGTGGGCGCAGGCCGTCAACAAGCTGGCCGGCTCCTCCCAGATCACCAACACCTGGCAGCTCGGCCGCGTCCTGCGCCAGTGGATGGACTACTTCGGCATGATGGGCGGCTACCGCGCCCGCGTCGAGCTCGCGCTGGTCGCGGGAGACCTGGCGATCGCCAGGCAGGGCGTGTGGCAGGCCCGGCTGCTGGCCGACGTGGCCGAGTCCGGCGCCGCCGAGCTGCGCGAGACCGGCGACCTGAGCGAGCGCATCGCCGCGCTGCGCGCCGCCGCCGAGACCACCGCCGAGCCCGAGGCGCCCGGCGCCCCGGAGGAGCGGGTGGGCCTCTTCGACGCCGCCGACGGCTTCAACGCCGACCCGGAGAAGTGGGTCGGCTGGCTGGCCCCGCTGTCCGGCCAGGACCTCGAGGCCACCCGCCGCCACACCACCACGATGGGCTTCCTCGGCTACCCGGCCACCGGCGCCGACATCTACTGGAAACTGCTGGTCGACTCCGGCGACATCGCCACCGCCGACCCCGACGACGTGGCCTACCTGACCACGCTCCTCGTCGAGGCCCGCCAGGACGAGCGGCTGGAGCAGATGGCCGCGATGCTGCCGCACGCCGCCCAATACCTCACGCTGGCCAGGCTGCACAGCGCCCGCGAGCGCTGGCAGGAGACGCTCGACGCCGCCGAGCACGCCGTCGCGGCCGGGGCCGGGCTCGACGCCCGCCGCCTGCTGTCCGGCGCCGCCCAGCAGCTCGACCACAACGCCAGGGCTGCCGAGGTGCTCCTCGAGGTGATCGACGACCTGGTCGAGGAGGACGTCTGGCGCATGATCGTCATGGCGACCTCGGCCGAGGACTGGGAGACCGTGCGCAAGGGCGCGGCCAAGATCGGCATGCCGATCAAGTCCAAGGAGGGCCCGATCGAGGAGGAGATGGGCCTCATCAGGCTCATCCTGCCCGCGCCCGACGGCGGCCAGCGCCAGGTCCTGTCGATCCGCACCGGCCCCGCCACCGCCAGGCTGGCCCTGCCGCAGCCGCGCGGGATGGACTACAACGCCGGCGACCTGGTCGTGTTCGACCCGCAGCTGCTGGAGCCGGTCCCCGACGACCCGCAGGAGCAGCAGAACTTCGTTCCGCCCTTCGCCGCGGTGCGCATCCTGCGGCCGGGCGGCTACACCAGCTACTTCTTCGACGGCGCCGCGCCGAGCGAGGAGGACTGGGCGGAGTTCACCGAGGTCATGGCCGAGCGCGGCTGGCCGATGTGGGTCTACAGCGACGAGAACTACCAGGTCACCCACCCGACCAGCGGCGAGCCGCTGCCGGGCGTGTTCGGCTGGGTCGCGGTGCCGCCCAACGTGGCGCCCTCCGAGGTCGACGCGCTGCTCGACGACGCCACCGAGCGGTGGGTGCACCCGCTGGCCTGGCTCGACCTGGCCCGCGAGATCGACGTCGAGGTCGAGCGGCACGAGCGGATCGTCAAGGAATACGGCCTGTAACGAGTCGCCGCCGGGCTCCGGCCCCGGCGACGTGGTGCCGGGCTCCGGTCCCTGTGACGGGGTCTGGCGTGGTGCCGGGCTTCGGTCTCGACCGGGAGGTTTGACGTGCTGGAGCGGTTCCGGCTCGACGGGAAGGTGGCCATCGTCACCGGGGCCTCCGCGGGGCTGGGCGTGGCCTTCGCGCGGGGCCTGGCCGAGGCGGGCGCCGACGTGGTGATCGGCGCCCGGCGCAAGGAGCGGCTGGAGGAGACGCGGCGGCTGGTCGAGGAGACCGGCCGCCGGTGCCTGGCCGTGCCCGCCGACGTGGCGCGACCCGAGGACTGCGACGCCCTGGTGGCCGCGGCCGTCGAGACCATGGGCGGGGTCGACGTGCTGATCAACAACGCGGGAGTCGGCACGGCCGTGCCCGCGCTGCGCGAGACGCCCGAGGAGTTCCGGCAGGTCATCGACATCAACCTGCACGGCACCTACTGGATGGCCCAGGCGTGCGCGCGGGTGATGCGGCCCGGCTCGTCCATCGTGAACATCGGCAGCGTGCTCGCCGAGACCACCGCCGGGCTGCCGCAGGCCGCCTACACCGCGTCCAAGGCGGCCGTCGCCGGGCTGACCCGCGACCTGGCCCAGCAGTGGACCGGGCGGCGGGGGATCAGGGTCAACTGCCTGGAGCCCGGGTTCTTCGCCTCGGAGATGACCGAGCAGTACAAAACCGGCTACCTCCAGCAGGTCGTGGAGTCGCGGGTGGTCATGAAGCGCGCCGGTGACCCGGCCGAGCTGGTGGCCGCCGCGGTGTTCCTGGCGAGCGACGCGTCCTCGTACGTCACCGGGGTGACGCTCCCGGTGGACGGCGGGATCCTGCTCACCTGAGGTCCGTTTCCGTCCCGCCGTACTTCGGCGGGTGTCCCGTTGTCCTGTGGAAGGGGGCAGGGAGGCGGGGCCGTGGCGGCTGCGCGGAAGCCGCGGTCGGCAGGCGGTCGTGCTGGCTGGGATGTGAGGTTCGGCGGGGGAGTCGTGCCCGGGCGGGGTGTGGCCGGGCGAGCGGGTCGAGCCGGGCAGGGTGTGCGGTTCGGCGGGTGGGTCGGGCTGAGGCGGGTGTGGTCAGGTGAGAAGCGGGTGTGGTCAGGCGAGCAGGTCGTGCTGGGCGGCGAGGAAGCCGGCGTGGAAGCGGGTCCGGGCGCCCAGGCGCTCGCAGAGCACCTGCACGCGGCGCTGCACCGTACGCGGGCTGAGGCCGAGTTGCCTGGCGATGGCGTCGTCCTTCATGCCAGCCGCGAGCAGCGCCAGCACCTCCGTGTCCGGGGCCTGCGGCCACGCCTCCGGCTCCAGGGCGTCGGCCGACAGGCGCAGCGGCACGGCGGCCCGCCACAGCGTCTCGAACAGCCCCACCAGCGCGTCGAGCAGCGCGGACGGGTGCACCACGAGCGCGCTCTCCACGGCCCGGTCCTCGTCGGAGACCAGCGGCAGGATGGCGGTGCGGGCGTCGGCGATGGCCAGCTTGACCGGCACCTGCCCGAGCCTGGCCTGCTCGCCGTCGGCGATGGCGCGGCGGGTGTGGGCCAGCATGCCGGGGTGCTCGAAGGCCAGCGGGCTGTAGATGCCACGGGTCGGCGCTCCCTGGCGGGCCGCGCGCTGCCGGTTCTCCTGGTCGTCGCTGATGTCCACCGCGTACGGCGGATGGACCAGCACCAGCATCTCCCGGGTCGCGTTGCGTTCGAGCTGGAGGTAGCGCCGGGCCACGGCGTCGCGGCCGGTCACCACCTCCAGCACCTCCTCCGGATGTGGCCCGCTGCGCTCGGCGACCTCCGTGGCCAGCAGCGCGGCGGCGGCCCGGCTGTGCGTGAGCTCCTCCTGGCGGCGCGCGACGAGGATGTCGATGGCGACGTTCGGGGGAGTGGCGACCAGCCGCAGCGGCCGGCCCGCCACCCGGGAGATCAGGCCCAGGTCCTCCAGCCGGGGCAACATGCGGCGGATGGCGGCGGCGGACGAGCCGGTCTCGGCGGCGAGCTCGCTCAGCGTCGCCGGGCCGTGCCGGAGCAGGGCCCGGTAGGAGGTCTCCTCGGCGACGGTGACGCCGAGTCCCTCAAGTAAGCGTCGCTGCGCCATGTCGCCTCTTCCTGACGTGCCATGATCCGGAACAAGAGTATGGGGGCCACCTCCGGCGGTGAAGGGGCCCTTGTTCCCCGAAGCGCGGGGATCTATGTTCGTTGCGTAGTCCGGTACGTGTTGCGCATTATGGAACAACCGGAGGCGTCATGAGTCGGCCCCGATTGGTGATCGTGGGGGCGGGGATCGTGGGCTGTGCCCTCGCCGACGAGCTCACCGAGCGGGGGTGGACGGACGTCACGGTCGTCGACCAGGGACCGCTCTTCGCGGCGGGCGGGTCCAGCTCGCACGCTCCCGGCCTGGTCTTCCAGACGAACCCGTCGAAGACGATGACCGAGTTCGCCGCCTACACCGTGCGCAAGTACACCGCTCTCGGCGAGCGCTGCTTCCGCCAGGTCGGCGGCCTGGAGGTGGCCACCACCCCCGAACGCTGGACCGACCTGCACCGCAAGCAGGGCTGGGCCGAGTCGTGGGGGGTCGAGGCGCGCCTGCTCGACCCCGCCGGATGTGCCGAGCTGTGGCCGCTGCTCGACCGGGACAAGGTGCTCGGCGGGTTCCACGTGCCCAGTGACGGGCTGGCGACGGCGGTCGCCTGCGGTGAGGCGCAGGCGGCGCGGGCCACCGAGCGCGGCGCCAGGTTCCTGGCGGGGCACACGGTGGTCGGCATCGAGGCGCGGGGCGGCCGGGTCACCGGGGTCGCGGTGGTGACCTCGGGGGAGTACCGGACGATCCCGGCCGACGTGGTGGTGTGCGCGGCCGGGTTCTGGGGGCCCTCGATCGGGCGGATGGCCGGGCTGACCGTGCCGCTGCTGCCCCTGGCCCACCAGTACGCCAGGTCCGGCCCGCTGGCCGCGAAGGGGGAGGGCCCGATCCTGCGCCACCAGGACCGTGACCTGTACTTCCGGTGGCACGGCGACCGCGTCGGCATCGGCTCGTACGCGCACCGTCCCATGCCGGTCACCCAGGACGAGATCGGCCCCAAGTCCACCACGATGCCGTCGGTGCAGGCGTTCACCGAGGAGGACTTCGACCCCTCCTGGCGGGACGCGGTCGAGCTGCTGCCCGCGCTGGCCGAGTCCAAGTACGAGGACGGCATCAACGGGATCTTCTCCTTCACCCCCGACGGATTCCCGTTGATCGGGGAGGCGCCGCAGCTGGACGGGTTCTGGCTGGCCGAGGCCGTGTGGGTGACGCATTCGGCCGGGGTGGCGCGGGCGCTGGCCGAGGTGCTGGTGACCGGGCGCTCCGAGATCGACCTGCACGAGTGCGAGCTCAGCCGGTTCGAGCAGGCGCAGCTCTCGCCCGCGTTCATCGAGGAGCGGGGCAAGCAGAACTTCGTCGAGGTCTACGACGTCATCCACCCGCTGCAGCCGATGGAGTCGCCGCGACCGCTCCGTACCAGCCCGTTCCACCCCCGGCAGCGGGAGCTGGGGGCGTACTTCCTGGAGGCGGCCGGGTGGGAGCGGCCGCACTGGTTCGAGGCGAACGTGCCGCTGCTGGAGCGGCTCGTACGCCGCCGCAGGGACGAGTTCGCCGACGTGCCGGAGGAGGCGAAGGGCATGGCCGCGGAGCCGTTCCTGGGCGTCTCCCAGCGGGGCGAGTGGGCGAGCCGGCACTGGTCGCCGGTCGCCGCCGCCGAGGCGCACGCCACCAGGGAGGGGGTCGCGCTCTACGACATGACCCCGCTCAAGCGCATCGAGGTCAGCGGCCCCGGCTCGGCGGCGTTCCTGCAGCGGATGACCACGAACAACGTGGACAGGAAGCCCGGCTCGGTCACCTACACGCTGCTGCTGGACGCGAAGGGCGGCATCCGGTCCGACCTCACGGTCGCGCGGCTGGCCGAGGACCGCTTCCAGATCGGCGCGAACGGCAACCTCGACCTCGACTGGCTGACCCGGCACGCGCCGGGCGCGGTGCGGGTGCACGACCTCACCCCGGGGACCTGCTGTGTCGGCGTGTGGGGGCCGCGGGCCAGGGAGCTGGTGCAGGGCCTGACCGACATGGACCTGTCGCACGAGAACTTCCGCTACTTCGGCTGCAAGAGTGGATACGTCGGGCACGTTCCGGTGCTGGCCCTGCGGGTCTCGTACGTGGGCGAGCTGGGCTGGGAGCTGTACACCGGCGCGGACATGGGTCTCAAGCTCTGGGACACCCTGTGGGAGCCCGGGCTGGCGATCGCGGGCGGGCGGGCGGCGTTCAACAGCCTGCGGCTGGAGAAGGGCTACCGGCTCTGGGGCGTCGACATGACGACCGAGCACAACCCGTACGAGGCCGGGCTCGGCTTCGCCGTCAAGGAAGGCAAGGACTTCATCGGCCGCGACGCCCTCACCACGGAGATCACCCGTAAGCTGGTGCCGCTGGTCTGCACCGAGGTGGTCATGGGCAAGGAGCCGGTCAGGCACGCCGGCCGCACGGTCGGCCACGTCACCAGCGCCTCCTACGGCCACACCGTCCGGCGCCCCATCGCGTACGCGTGGCTGCCGATCGAGCTCGCAGAACCCGGAACGCATGTGGACATTTCCTACTTCGGCCGCCGTGTCCCCGCGGAGGTCGCCGCCGAGCCGCTGTACGACCCCGGGATGGAGAAGATCAGGCGTTGACCCACCCCGACTTCCTCTGGCGCAACCCCGACCCCAGGCCCGCCTACGACGTGGTGATCGTGGGCGGCGGCGGGCACGGCCTGGCCACCGCCTACTACCTGGCCAGGAACCACGGCCTGACGAACGTCGCCGTCCTGGAGCGGGGCTGGCTGGCCGGCGGGAACATGGCCCGCAACACCACGATCATCCGCTCCAACTACCTGTGGGACGAGAGCGCCGGGATCTACGAGCACTCGCTGAAACTCTGGGAGGGGCTCAGCGCGGAGCTGGACTACGACCTGCAGTTCAGCCAGCGCGGCGTGCTCAACCTGGCGCACAACCTGGGCGACGTGCGCGAGGGCAGGCGCCGGGTGAACGCGAACCGGCTCAACGGCGTGGACGCCGAGTGGCTGGACGCGGCCGAGGTCAAGAAGTTCTGCCCGGTCATCAACGTGTCCGGGCAGGCCCGCTACCCGGTCATGGGAGCTACGCTGCAGCGGCGCGGGGGGATCGCCAAGCACGACCACGTGGCCTGGGCGCTGGCCCGCAAGGCGGACGCGTACGGGATCGACCTGATCCAGGGCTGCGAGGTCACCGGTTTCGAGATCACGAACAACCGGGTGACGGCCGTACAGACCTCGCGGGGCCGGATCGCCGCCGGGAAGGTCGCGCTCGCGGCGGCCGGGCACACCTCGGTGCTGGCCGCGCAGGCCGGGATCAGGCTGCCGCTGCAGTCGCACCCGCTGCAGGCGCTGGTGTCGGAGCTGCTGGAGCCGGTGCTCGACTGCGTGGTCATGTCGAACGCCGTCCACGTGTACGTCAGCCAGGCCCACAAGGGCGAGCTGGTCATGGGGGCCGGGATCGACGCGTACAACTCCTACGGGCAGCGCGGTGGCGTGCACGTCATCGAGGCGCAGATGGCGGCGGCGCTGGAGCTGTTCCCGATCTTCAGCCGGGTACGCGTGCTGCGCACCTGGGCCGGGATCGTCGACGTCTCCCCGGACGCCTCGCCCATCATCGGCCCCACCCCTGTCGACGGCCTGTACATCAACGCCGGCTGGGGCACCGGCGGCTTCAAGGCCACCCCCGGATCGGGCTGGGTCTACGCCCACACCCTCGCCCACGGGCGGCCCCACCCGCTGGCGGAGCCGTTCGCGCTGGAGAGGTTCAGCACGGGAGCGCTCATCGACGAGCACGGCGCGGCGGCGGTGGCGCACTGATGCTGCTCATCGACTGCCCGCACTGCGGCCCGCGCGACGAGAACGAGTTCCACTACGGCGGCCAGGCCGGGATCGCGTATCCGCGAGAGGAGACCTCCGACGAGGAGTGGGCCGCCTACGTCTTCCTGCGCGACAACCCCAAGGGCTGGTTCCGCGAGCGCTGGTTCCACGTGCACGGCTGCCGGACCTGGTTCGCCGTCGAGCGGCACACCGTCACCCACGAGATCAGGAAGCCCTCATGAGGTTCACGTTCGACGGCCGGCCGATGCGGGGCGAGCCGGGTGACACGCTGGCCGCCGCCCTCCTGCGCAACGGGGTGCGCGTGGTGGGCCGCAGCGTCGAGCTCGACCGCCCGCGCGGCGTCTTCACCGCCGGCTCCGAGGAGCCGAACGCCCTGGTCCGCGTGGGCGCCGACCCGATGCTGGCGGCCACGACCGTGGAGCTGTACGACGGGCTGGAGGCGTGGAGCCTGCGCGGCAAGGGGCGGGTGGATCCGGACGGCGGCCTCGGCACAGCGGATGAGCGGCGGTGCGACAAGGGCTACCTGCACTGCGACGTGCTCGTGGTCGGCGGCGGGCCGGCCGGGCTGGCCGCCGCGGTGGCGGCGGGGCGGTCGGGCGCGCGGGTGATCCTCGTGGACGAGCAGCCCCGGCTGGGCGGCGACCTGCTGAACGCCCGCCTGCTCCTGGACGGGGCGCCCGCGCTCGACTGGGTGGACGGGCTGGAGCTGCCGGGCCGGGTGCTCACCCGGACGACCGCCGTCGGCTACTACGACCACAACTACGTGGTGGCCGTGCAGCGGCGGGCGCGCGGCGAGCGGTTGTGGCACATCAGGGCGCGCAGGGTGGTGCTGGCGACGGGGGCGCACGAGCGCTCGCTCGCCTTCCCGGGCAACGACCGGCCCGGGGTGATGCTGGCCTCGGCCGCCCGTGCCTACGCCAACCGGTACGGCGTGGCGCCCTGGCGGCGGGCGGTCGTGTTCGCCTGCGCGGACTCGGGCTACGAGGCGGCGCGGGACCTGGCGGCGGCCGGGGTGGAGGTGGTCGCGATCGCCGATCCCCGTGACGACGCCGCTCAGGTGGTGACCGGCACGACCGGCGACGCGGCGGGCATGCTGACCGGGGTCCAGGTGGGCTCCCGGCACATCGAGGCCGACCTGCTGGCGGTGGCCGGGGGCTGGAACCCGGCCGTTCACCTGTTCAGCCAGTCGCAGGGGCGGGTCCGGTTCGACGAGGAGCTGCAGGCGTTCGTGCCGGGCACCTCGGCCCAGGCCGAGCGGTCGGCGGGGGCCTGCAGGGGCCTCTACGGCACCCGCGAGGCCATCGCGGACGGCTACGCCGCCGGGCAGGAGGCCGCCGAGCTGGCGCTGTCAGGCCGGCCGGCCGCGAGCACGCCCCCTGCGGCCGGCGAGGCGGCCGGGAGCGTGCCCGCCGGTCCGGGCACGCAGGGGTTGCGGGTGCCGCAGTGCGACGAACAGCCGCCGCGGCCGCCGGCGGCGCTCTGGACGGTCGCGGGGACCTCCGGCGAGCCCGCCTTCGCCGACCTGCACCGGGACGTGACCGTCGCCGACCTGGCCAGGGCCGCCGGGACCGGGATGCGCTCGGTGGAGCACGTCAAGCGCTACACCACCGCGGGCACCGGCGCCGACCAGGGCAAGACCTCGGGCGCGGTCGTCGTCGGCGTCATGTCCGCCCTCCTCGGGGCCGCGCCGGGCCAGGTGGGGACCACGACGTTCCGGCCCCCGTACGCGCCGGTCTCCTTCGCCACCCTCGCCGGACGCGACCGCGGCGAGCTGTCCGACCCCGTCAGGACCACCGCCCTGCACGACTCCCACGTCGCCAGGGGAGCGGTGTTCGAGGACGTCGGCCAGTGGAAGCGCCCCTGGTACTTCCCCCAGGACGGCGAGCCCATGGAGGCGGCCGTGCGGCGCGAGTGCCACGCGGCCCGCACCGCCGTGGCCGCCATGGACGCCTCCACGCTCGGCAAGATCGACATCCGGGGCGCGGACGCGGGCGCGTTCCTCGACCGGATCTACACGAACATGTACTCCACCCTCGCCGTCGGCGCCTGCCGCTACGGCCTGATGTGCGGGGCGGACGGCATGGTGCTCGACGACGGCACCACCACCCGGCTCGCCGAGGACCACTACCTCATGACCACGACCACGGGCAACGCCGCCACGGTGCTCGACTGGCTGGAGGAGTGGCACCAGACAGAGTGGCCCGGACTGGACGTGTCGTTCACCTCGGTCACCGACCACTGGGCGACCGTCGCCGTGGCGGGACCGCGCGCCAGGCAGGTGCTCGCGGCCGTCGCGCCGGGGGCGCTCGACCTGGCCTTCATGCGGTACGCGGCCACCGACGTGCTGGGCGTGCCGGGACGGGTGTTCCGGATCAGCTTCTCGGGCGAGCTGGCCTACGAGGTCAACGTGCCCTGGCCCTACGGGCGGGCGCTCTGGGAGGCCGTGCTGGACGCCGGCGCGGTGCCGTACGGGACCGAGACCATGCACGTGCTGCGGGCCGAGAAGGGGTTCGCGATCGTCGGCCAAGAGACCGACGGCACCGTCACCCCGCAGGACCTCGGCATGGCCTGGATCGTCTCCAAGCGCAAGCCGGACTTCGTCGGCAAGCGCTCGCACGCCCGCCCCGACACCGCGCGGAGCGGCCGCAAGCGGCTGGTCGGCCTGCTGCCCGACGACCCGGCGGCGCGGATGGAGGAGGGGGCCCAGCTCGTCGCGGCCGGGCGGTCCCTGGACGGCGTGGTGCCGATGCTCGGACACGTGACCTCCAGCTACGACAGCGTGGCGCTCGGCCGCACGTTCGCCCTGGCCCTGGCCAAGGACGTCGCGGCCGGTGACCGGCTGACCGCCGTGTCCGGGGGAGCGGCGCATCCGGTGACCGTGGTGGAGCCCGTCTTCTACGACCCGGAGAACACCCGCCGCGAGGGCGAGCCGTGGACGGGCACGCCCCTCCCCTACGAGGGGGAGTGCCGGGCCGAGAGTCCCGCCGCCGCGTTCGCCGCCCGGTTCGAGGCCGCGTTCGAGGCTGCGGGCGGGGACGGGGTGCGGTTGCGGGAGGTGGCGTTCGAGCCCATGTGGGAGGTGCGGGGCGCGGATCCGGGGGTGGGGCTGCGGCTGGGCCCGTCCTGGTGGCTCGTGTCCGGAAATATCACGCCACGGCCGGGGTGGGTGGACGTGTCGGGGCAGCGTACGATCCTGGAGCTGTCCGGCCCGGAGGCCGAGGAGGTGCTGATCACCGGCTGCCCGCTGGACCTGCGCTCCCTCTCCGGCCACGCCCAGACGCTGCTGGGCCGGACCTCCGTCGTCCTGGAGCGGACGGCTCCCGGAACGTACCGGATCTACGTCAGGTCGTCCTTCACCCGGTATCTGGCGGAGTGGCTCCTCGACGCGATTGACGCTTTATAGGTCTATATCCGGGCATTACCTAGACTTTACGAAAACATCGACGAAAGTCTGGGGGCGGACGTGCGGGTACGGGCGTTCATGGCCGGTCTGGCCACGGCGGTGGCAGTGGCCGGGTGCGGCGGGCTCGAAGCCCGGTCGTCCGGCGGTCCGAAGGCCACGAAACCGGACTCGGCCTCGATCTCCGAGGCCCGCGAGAAGCTCGACAAGCTGGCCGTCAAGGGCCGCGCGCCCAAGACCGGCTTCGACCGCGACGAGTTCGGCCCGGCCTGGTCCGACGTGGACCGCAACGGCTGCGACACCCGCAACGACATCCTCAAGCGCGACCTGGTGGACGAGACGTTCCGGTCCGGCACCCACGACTGCATCGTGCTGACCGGCACCCTGCACGACCCGTACAGCGGCAAGACCATCAAGTTCCGGCGCGGCCAGGACACCAGCATGGATGTCCAGATCGACCACGTGATCCCGCTGTCGGACGCCTGGCAGAAGGGCGCCCGGCAGTGGTCGGCGACCAAGCGCAAGGAGTTCGCGAACGACCCGCTGAACCTCATGGCCGTGGACGGCCCGCTGAACGGCCAGAAGAGCGACTCCGACGCCGCCACCTGGCTGCCGCCCCGCAAGTCGTACCGCTGCACCTACATCGCCCGGCAGGTCGACGTGAAGGCGAAGTACGGGGTCTGGGTGACCTCGGCGGAGAAGACCGCGATGGAAGGCATCCTGGAGAACTGCTGACGTCACGCGGCGGTGTCCGTAAGATCACGATTCATGCGTGTGACAAGACGTACCCATGCGATCGCCGTGTCCGCCCTCCTCACCGCCGCGGCCCTGACCGCACCGCCCGCCCAGGCCGCGGCCGCCAACGTCGTCGTGCTCGACTGGAACGTCCACGGTGAGAGCGCCGACATGAAGGCCATCGCCGAGGTCGTCCGCGACAGCGGCGCCAACGTCGTCACGCTCCAGGAGATCCATCGCCGGCCGGGCGCCGACCAGGTGCGCCAGCTCGCCGACGAGCTCGGCTGGGACATCACGGCCAACGCCCACTTCGGCGCGGGCGACGACGTCGGTCCCTGCGACGACCCGCAGCCGGGCAAGGCGGGGAACGCGATCCTGTCCTCGTACAAGATCGTCGAGCGGGTCACGCTGCCGCTCACGAACTTCACCACCTGCCCCGTCAACCGGTCCATGGCCGGGGTGAAGCTCGACCTCGGCGGCGGCTCGCAGATCCGGGTGTTCACCACCCACCTGTCGCCGGGCCTCTCGCAGACCTCGGTCAGCCGCCGCGAGGCCCAGGCCGCCAAGGTGCTGGACTATTTCGGCTCCAGGTCGCAGATCGTCCTCACCGGCGACTTCAACGCCAGGCCCACCGACGCGCTGTCCAAGCGGTTCGTGAGCGCGGGCTGGACGGACACCGGCGCCAGATACGCCAACAAGCCCACCCTCGGCGACGCCCGCATCGACTACGTCTACACGCGAGGGGTCACGACGACGAGCGGGTCCGTGCTGCCGACCACGCTGTCCGACCACCGGCCCATCGTGATGAGAATGGTTCATTGAATCTCTGAGGAGGGTGGCGCGGCATGGGGACGCCGGCCCACCGAGAGGCGGGCCGGCGTCGTCGGGCAAAGGGGATCAGTCGTCGTCGCCGTCGTCCTGCCGGTCGTCGCTGTCGTCCCGGTCGTTCCGGTCGGTCTCCTGCTTGGTGACCTTGCCCGAGGCCGCGTCGACGTCCACCTCGTGCCGCTCCGAGCCCTTGGTCAGCTCGAGCTCCCACACGTCCGCCTGCCGGCCACGGCGGTCGAAGTCGAGCTCGCTGACCCAGGCTCCCGGCACCGCCTTGTGGGCGATCTCGATGGCCTGCTCGGCCGTGACCTTGGGGGCGGCGGGGGCGGTGGCGGTGGCGGCGTAGGCGGCGCCGCCGCCCGCGACCAGCGCGACGATCCCGGCACCAGTGACAATGAGCTTCTTCGTGATCTGCATGACTCCACGAAACCGCGAGAGCGGGTAACCGGGCGCTAAACGACGGTTAAGGCCACGAGAAGGCGTTCAGGGCGCACCGAGCAGCATCTCGACGCGCGCCCCGCCCTCCTCCGGCCGCGACACGGACAGGCCGCCGCCGGAGGACTCCGCGGTACGCCGGGCGATGTCCAGCCCGAGCCCCGTGGAGCCGCCCGCGCTGTTCCCCCGCTCCAGCAGCGCGGGCTCGAACCCGGGCCCCGCGTCCGCCACGGCCAGCAGGGCCCCGGGAGGGTGCGGCCGGAGCCGTACGGACATGGAGACCCCCTCCGGCGTGTGCGCGAAGACGTTGCCCAGCAGCGCGTCCACGCACGCCGCCAGCTCCTCGGCCCCCACCGCGACCGGCAGCGGCCCGTCCGGCAGGGAGATCGACACCTCCCGCCCCTGGTCCTCGGCCAGCACCGACCAGAACCGCACCCGCTCGCCCACCACCGCCGCCGCGTCGCACGAGTCGCGCCCGGCCGAGCGGCGCCGCGCCTCCGTGATGACCGCGCTCACCGCCCTCTCCAGCGCGTCCACCCTGGTCTGCACCCGGGCCGCCTCCTCCGGGTCCCGCAGCGACTCGGCGTCCAGCCGCAGGCCCGTCAGCGGGGTGCGCAGCCGGTGCGAGAGGTCGGCGACGGACTCCCGCTCGGCCACCAGCAGCTCGTCGATCCGCCCGGCCAGGTGGTTGAGCGCCAGCGCCACGGAACGTACCTCGGGGGGCCCGCCCGGCTCGGCCCTGGCGGTCAGGTCCCCGCCGGCCAGCCGGTGCGAGACCCGCGCCAGGCCGTCCACCGGCTTCGTCACGGCCAGCGCGAGCCGGTCCGCCAGCACGATGCCCAGCGCCACCAGCCCCAGCCCCAGCAGCACCAGGGCCAGCCAGGCCTCCCGCACGCCCCTCATCAGCTCGGCGTCCGGCACGAACACCCTGATCACGGCCGTGCCGCCGGGTGACTGCGCCGAGACGAGCACCTCCCTGCCCCCGGCGGCCTCGGCGGTGACGCTGCGGCCGGTCGCGGCCAGGCGTACGGCGTCGGACCGCGCGGCCCGCGCCCCCACCGCGCTCCCGTCCGGCAGGAACACCGTGACCGGCCGCGACACCTGCTCCACCGCCAGCTCGAGGTCGGGCGTGCCCACCGTGACCGCGACGGACTCGGCGGCGGCCGTGGCCCGGCTCATCGCCCCGTTCTCGGCCACGGCGCGGATCAGCAGCGCCATCGGCACCAGCAGCGCGATCAGCACCAGCGAGGTCGTCGCCGCGACCAGCAGCGCCAGCCACCGCCTCATGAGGGCTCGACCAGCTTGACGCCCACGCCGCGCACCGTGTGCAGGTAGCGGGGCTCGGCGGCCGTCTCGCCCAGCTTCCTGCGCAGCCACGACAGGTGCACGTCCACGGTCTTGTCCGCCCCGCCGTACGGCAGCTGCCACACCTCCGTCAGCAGCTCCCGCTTGGTGACCACCTCGCCGGGCCGCGCGGCCAGGTAGTGCAGCACGTCGAACTCGCGCGGCGTCAGGTCCAGCGCCGCGCCGTCGAGCGTGGCCGTCCGTGCCCGGGGATCCACCCGCAGCGCCCCCACCGCCAGCGGTTCGGGCGCCGACCCGCCGGCCCGCCGCAGCACGGCCCGCACCCGGGCGTCGAGCTGCGCCGCGCTGTACGGCTTCACCACGTAGTCGTCGGCGCCCGCGTCCAGCACCGGCACCATCTCGGCGTCCCCGTCCCTGGCCGTGGCCACGATGACCGGCACCCGGCTGACCGCCCGCAACATCCGCAGCAGCTCCACCCCGTCCAGGTCGGGCAGCCCCAGGTCGAGCACGATCAGGTCGGGACGGTCCTGCACGGCCAGCCGCAGCCCGTCCAGCGCCGTCGGGGAGGAGGACACGGCATGGCCGAGCTCCCGCAGCCCCCGGCTGAGCGCCGTGCGGATCGCCACATCGTCCTCGATGAGCAGAATGTCAGCCATATCAAGAACGTAGACGCTCTGTGGCGATGACTCGGGCAGCCTTAGCGCCGCCTTAACCTGGCCTTAGCCGTACATGGGGGAACCTGAGCGGGATGAAGAGACTCGTCGTGGCCTGGGCCGCCACCGTGCTCGCCGCCACCGGCGCCGCCGTGGCGGTGCTCGGCCTGCTCGGCAACGGCCTCACCGGCACCGACAGCCGCGTCCTCGGCCCGGCCGAGGTGCGCCAGGCCCTGGCCACCGCCACCACGCGCGCCCCCGCCACGCCGGCCGCCGCGCCGTCGCAGACGTCACAGGGCAAGCTGATCCGCAGCGCGGGCGGGAACGTGATCGCCTCCTGCGACGGCGACCTGGTCACGCTGCGCTCGTGGAGCCCCGCCCAGAACTACTCGGTGGACGAGGTCGAGTCGGGGCCGGCGCGGGAGGCGAAGGTCGAGTTCGAGCCGGACGAGGGCGAGGAGATCGAGCTCACCATCGTCTGCTCCGGCGGCCGTCCCGTCACCCGCACCCGGTAGCCGGCCGGGCCACGTACGCCGTCTTGGCGTCGCCCGAGAAGCCGCGGGCCCGGTAGAAGGCGTGGGTCGAGGGCCTGCCCGAGCCCGGCGTAAGGGGAGGCCGACCGGGTGAGCGCGGGGTGCGGCCTCGCGGAACATGCCGGGAGCGCTCAGGAGATCTCGGCGCCGAGGGCCGCCTTGGTCAGCTCCGCCTGGCGGCGGATCTGGCCGAGGACGACGGCGTTGACCCCCTTGGCCTCGAACGTGGCGACCATCCTGTCCATGACCGCGTTCGCCCGCGCCAGGTCGCCCTGCCGCGCCTCCGCCCTGGCCAGGCGGCGCATCACCAGGTTCAGGGTGATGTTGTCGATGGTGGCCGCGCGGGCGACGTGGGTCAGGTGCTCGATGCCCTGCTTGGGGTCCGGCGGCCGGATGCGCAACTCGTTGCCGGGGGTCAGCTCCTTGAACTCCCGCTCGGCGTTCAGCCCCTTGACCAGCCGGGCGTAGACGGCCAGCGGGTGGCCGCCGTAGCGGCTGATGACCTCGTCCAGCGCCAGGTTGCCCGAGCGCAGCTCCGGCGAGTCGGAGCCGAGCAGCGAGAACAGCTTGCCCTGCTCCTCGCCCAGCATGAGCTCGGCCACCTGGTGGTCGTCGCGGGTGACCGGGAAGCGCACCCTGACCAGGCAGGCGGGGGAGACGATGCGGGAGCCGTCGGCGGCGATGTACTGGGCGCGCACGTGATAGTCGCCGGGCTGCTGGAAGTAGTGGCCGTCGCGCCCGTGCCCGATGTACGCACTCCGGTACATGGCCGGATTGCCCGGGTCCAGCCGGATCTCCGGTGAGGTGTCCACGCAGTGCCGCATCATCGGCCGGTACAGCACGGTCCGGCCGCCCGGCTGCGTGATCGAGACCTGGGTGAACTCCGTGTCGGGGTGCAGGTGCCCGTGCGTGGTGCGCGGCTCGCCGGCGTAGGAGAGCTTGAGCTCGACCACGACGGGCTCGCCGAGCTCGAACGACTCCTTGGCGCGCACCTCCAGCCGCAGCCCCGAGCGGTCCTCGACCGGCTGCTCGAAGGGGTCGATCTCGGCGGCCCCGGTGCCGAACGCGTTCGCGCCCATGGCCACGTCGCGGTAGAAGCCGTGCCGCAGGTGCACCAGCTCCGGTTCGGTGAACTGGAACGGGAAGGCGGCCCAGTAGCCCGCCTCGCCGCCGGGGCGGTAGTTCTGCACGTAGTTCATCCAGGACAGGTCGCCGAAGCCGCCGTCGGGGCCCAGCGGCTGGGGCGGGCGGGCCAGGTTCTTCTGCCAGGAGTGCAGCAGGTTGAAGGCGTGCCCGAGCTCGTGCACGTACGTGCGTAACTGCGCCCGCTGCGACTGCGGCGACGTCCCCTGGATCGCGTCGTGGAACACCGCGGCACCCTGCCGCTGCCGGGCGTCGTTGTAGTCGAACATGATCCCCCGGTAGCCGCCCACGTGCTTGCTGGCCACCAGCAGCCACACCCGCCACGCCGGCGCGTCGCCGAACGCGCTGAAGTGCCGGGTCATCGCGTGGTGCAGCTCGGCGTCGTCCCACGCCAGGTCGGAGCCCGACCCGTCGACCGGGATCACCCCCGGCTCGCTCACCCGCAGCTCGATGCCCGCCTCCGCGTAGGCGGCGCCCACCGTCAGCTCCCTGGCCGGCGAGCCGCTCGGCCCGGGCAGCGTACCGGTCCGGTACGACACGAACGGCACGGCCCCGACCACGGAGTCCTGCTCCAGCAGCACGCTGCGGAAGTACGGCGAGGCGAACGACACCTGGTACGTGCGCCCCGCGACCGAGGCCGTACCCGTCCGGTCGTTGATCGTGATGCTCACGTCCCGGACCGAGGTGTCGAACGAGAACCGCCCGCGCCCGTGGATCAGCGTGCCGTCGATCGCCGGGGCGTCGACCAGGAAGGAGCCGGCGTACGAGGTGGTCGCGCCGGCCACGGTGAACAGGTCGCCGCTGATCCGTCCCGTCGGCCTGGCCCCGTCGACGTCGACGCGGAGCGCCAGCCGCGAGTCGCCGTCCTGTCCCTCGTACAACCCGCTGATCATGGGAGCTCCCTGGGGGATCGCTGGGGGTTATACGGGCACACTTCTCCCGGAGACAGGCCCTGTCAACGACTCCCGCGAACTTGGAGTGCCCCCAGCAGTTCCTCCGACGCCCTGGTGATCGCCTCGACGGCCCGGTCGAAGGCCTCGGCGTTGTGCGCGGCGGGTGCGCGGAAGCCCGAGATCTTCCTGACGTACTGCAGCGCCGCGGCGCGCACGTCCTCCTCCGTCACGCTCTCGGTGAACGGCGGGCGGAGGGTTTTGATGCTTCTACACATGCCTCAACCGTAATAGCCGATGCGCTGGCTTATCTCCCGCGCGCCCTCGGCGAGCAGCTCCCCGACCTCCGGCAGCCGGTCCGGCGTCAGCCGGTAGGACGGCCCGGAGGCGCTGACCGCGGCCACGACCGAGCCGTCGGCGCCCCTGATCGGCGCCGCCACCGCGTTCAGCCCGACCTCCAGCTCCTCCACCGTGGCCGCCCAGCCGCGCTCCCTGATCTCGTCGAGCCGCAGCTCCGCCGCCGAGGTGACGGTCCGCGGGGTGTAGCGCTCCAGCTCGGCCGGCGGCCGCAGCGCGCCGTAGGCCAGCAGCACCTTGCCGCTGGAGGTGGCGTGGGAGGGGGTGCGCTGCCCGACCCAGTTGTGGCCGCTGATGGCGGCGGGGCCGCGCACCTGGCTGATGTTGACCGTGTCGCCGTTGCGCGGCACCGCGATGTTGACCGTCTCGCCGATCGCCTCCGCCAGGCGCAGGCACACCGGCCGGCTCTCGCGCGACAGGTCGAGCTGGGCCGTGGCCGCGCCCGCCAGCCGTACGACGCCGAACCCGAGCCGGTAGCGCCCCCGGTCGCCGGTCTGCTCCACCAGCCCGCCCTGCTCCAGCGCCGCCAGCAGCCGGAAGGCCGTGGACTTGTGCACATCGAGCTCCACCGCGAGATCCGTCACCCGCGTGGCGCCGTCGCGGGCGAGGATCTCCAGGATCGCGATGGCACGATCGACGGACTGGATCGACGTGCTGTTGCTCATAGCGCAACAGAGTACTTTGTCGGGGCCGTGTGAAAGCCTGCCGAGCATGGCAGAGAGAACCGGTTATCCCGACGGCGCGCCCTGCTGGGCGCAACTGCTCACGCGAGACGCCGTCGCCGCCGAGCGCTTCTACGCCGGGCTGTTCGGATGGGAGTGCCGTGACCAGGGCGGATGGTCGATGGCCCGGCTCGACGGCCGTCCCGTCGCCGCGATCACCCCTGACCCGCAGGCCGGCGACCCGGCCGCCTGGACGGTCTACCTGGCCACCGCCGACCTCCCGGCGGCCGTCGGCAAGGTGGATGCGGCGGGCGGCAAGCTGATCGAGGGCCCCGCCGGGGGTTACGCGCTGGTGAGCGATCCGGCCGGGGCGAAGTTCGCGATCTACCAGCCGGGGGGGGGGTCGCCGGGGCGGGGGTGACCGCCGAGCCGGGGGCGATGAGCTGGGCCGAGGTCAACGTGCCCGACGGCGAGGCGGCCGACGCGTTCTACGGGGCGCTGTTCCCCTACGAGAGGGAGCCGGTGCCGGGCGGGATCGACTACGCGGTCTACAAGGTGGGCGGCGAGCCGGTCTGCGGGCGGCTGCGGATGGACGAGCACTGGGAAGGGGTGGCGCCGCACTGGATGGTCTACTTCGACGTGGCCGACCTGGGCGCCGCCGTGGCCAGGCTGCCCGAGCTGGGCGCGGAGGTGCCGGTGCCGCCGTTCGACTCCCCCCATGGCCGCATCGCGGTCGTCCACCACCCGGGCGGGGGCGGCTTCTTCAGCCTGCGCCAGCCACGGGGCTGAGCTCGCCGCCGAAGTCGAGGGCGATCTTGCGCATGCCCTCGGCGAGGTCGTCGCGGTCCAGCGCGTCGATCCGCTCGGCCGGTCCCGAGACCGACATCGCGGCCACCACCCGGTCGCCGTCCCACACGGGCACGGCCAGGCAGTGCACGCCGAGCTCCTCCTCGCCCAGGTCCATGGCATAGCCACGGCTCTTGACGGTGCCGAGCTCGGCCAGCATGGCGGCCACGTCGGTGATCGTGTTCGGGGTGCGGCGGGGCATGCCCGTGCGCTCGAACACGGCGACCGCGTCCGGCGCGGGCCGCCCGGCCAGCAGCACCTTGCCCACCGCCGTGCTGTGCGGCAGCACCCGCCGGCCGACCTCGGCGAACATCCTCAGCCTGCGCGGCGAGGGCACCTGGGCCACGTAGACGACGAAGTCGCCTTCGAGCACGGCCAGGTTCGCGGTCTCGCCGGACAGCTCGACCATCTTGGTCAGGTAGGGCTGCGCCCACACGCCGACCATGCTCTCCGCGATGCCGCCCAGCCGTACGAGGCCGCCGCCCAGGGCGTAGCGCCGGTCGGACTCCTGGCGTACGTAGCCGCGGGCGAGCAGCGTCTGCAGCAGCCGGTGGATGGTGCCGTACGGCAGCCCGGTCCTGGTGGCGATCTCCGACAGGCCGGCCTCGCCCCCGTGCTCGGCCAGGGCTTCCAGCACGTCGAGCGCCCGCTCGACCGACTGGACACTCATAGGGTGACCCCGCGCAGGGAGGCGTCCAGCACCTCGGCCGTGTGCGCCACCCTGATGTCCGCGCCGCCGCGCCGCACGGCCGCCGCGATCTGCATCGTGCACCCGGGGTTGGCCGAGACGAGCAGGTCGGCGCCGGTGGTCGCGACCGCCGCGGCCTTCCGGTCGCCCAGGTCGCGGGCGGCCTGGGGCTGCAACAGGTTGTACGTGCCCGCCGACCCGCAGCAGATGGCCGACTCCGGGATCTCGCGCAGCTCCAGCTCCGGGATGCCCCTCAGCAGCTCGCGCGGCTGCGCCCGCACACCCTGGGCGTGGGCCAGGTGGCAGGCGTCGTGGTAGGCGACGGTGAGCGGCAGCGGGTGCCGCTTGGCCACGGGGCCCAGCTCGGCCAGGTATTCCGACAGGTCCATGACCCGGAACGCGGGCTCGTGCCCGAGCAGCTCGGCGTACTCCTTCATCGTGGAGCCGCAGCCGGCCGCGTTCACCACGACGGTGTCCACGCCGGCCCGCTCGAACACCCGCACCGTGCCGCGCGCCAGCCGCTTGGCCTGCGCGTCGAGCCCGGAGTGCACGCTGAGCGCCCCGCAGCAGCCCTGCTCGGGCGGGATGACCACGTCGCAGCCCTCCAGCGCCAGCACCCGCGCGGTGGCCGCGTTGACCTGCGGGAAGAACTCCCGCTGCACGCACCCGGTGAGCATCCCGACCACGGCCCGCCGCTCGCCCCTGGCATGCACCACGCGCGGCAGGCGCTGGCGGTGCTCCACGTGCGGCGCGAGCGTGGCCATGGCGCCCAGGCTCGGGTGCACCCGGGCGAGGAACGGCGCCATCCGCTCCGCCAGCCACATCGTCGGCCGCAGCAGCCGCAGCCGGCGCGGGTAGGGGAACAGGCTGAACACGATGCCGCGCACGGCCCGCTCCTGCGGCGGGCGTACGTGGTGCCGCTCCACCTCGACCCGGGTCAGCTCGATCAGCCGGTCGTACTGGACCCCGGAGGGACACGCCGTCACGCACGCCATGCAGCCCAGGCAGGCGTCGAAGTGCCCGGCCATCTCAGGGGTGATCGGGGTGCCCTCGACGTGCTGCTGCATGAGGTGGATGCGCCCGCGCGGCGAGTCCATCTCCTCCCCCCACAGCGCGTACGTCGGGCACGTAGGCAGGCAGAACCCGCAGTGCACGCAGTCGTTGATCAGCTTCGGATCCACGTCAGATGCCTCCCACGAACCGGCCGGGAGACATCCTGCGCCCGGGATCGAACCGTTCCTTGACCCGCCGCATCAACGGCAGCCCGCTCACGTGCCCCCACCTGTCGACCCCCTCGTACGGCGTGGCGAGCACGCTCACCCGCCCCCCGGCCGCCTCCACCCGCTCGCGCAGCCCGGAGACCGCCGCGGCCAGCTCGTCCTCCTCCATCGCCCGCCACGACTCCAGCAGCACCCGCCCGGAGACCGGCGAGCCGCGCAGGGCCAGCCCGCCCCTGGCCGCCGCGTCGAGCACGGCCAGCGTGCCCGAGGCCGGGAACCGCACCTCGACCAGCACCTCGTCACCCTGGATCAGCCCCCACCACGACGGCGGCTCCCCGGTCACCGTGCCCTTGCCGATCAGCTCGCGCAGCGCCTCGGCCCTGGCCTCGGCCGCCGTGCCCTCCACCAGCGCGGCCAGGCCGACCGGTCCGGCGGGGTCCGGCCGGTCCACCTCGACCGCGCTCGGCTCGGCCTGCGAGGCGGCCAGCGCCGCGGCGATCGGCGGCACCTCGGCGGGGTCGAGCTCCGCGACCGCCCAGCGGCGGCCGGCGGGCAGCGGGTGCAGGCGGAAGGTGGCCTCCGCGATGACGCCGAGCGTGCCGTACGAGCCGGTGAAGAGCTTGCCCAGGTCGTAGCCCGCGACGTTCTTCACCACCTTGCCGCCCGACTTGGCGACGGTCCCGTCGGGGAGCACGACGGTGATGCCGATGAGCAGGTCGCGGGCGGTGCCGTAGCGGAACGCGCGCGGCCCCGGCATCGGGGCGGCCAGCGTGCCGCCGACCGTCGCGTCCTCGGCGAACGGCACGTCGAGCGCCAGCTCCTGCCCCTTGCCCGCCAGGGTCTCCGACAGCGCCGCCATCGTCACCCCGGCCTGCGCCCGCACGACGAGGTCGCCGGCCGCGTGCTCCAGGACCTCGTTCATGCAGCACATGTCCAGCAGGACGTCGCACCGCTCGGGCGGCGGGCCCCAGTGCAGCTTCGTGCCGCCGCCCGCGGGCACCACCGCCAGGTCCTGCTCGGCGCAGGCCCGCAGCACGGCCGCGACCTCCTCCACGGTCTCCGGCAGCGCGACCAGGCTGGGCCGCACCCCGCTCACCGCGTCGTCCGCGCCGGCCGGCCTGGTCGTCACCCCGCCGATCAAAACTGCTCCGCCTTCCCGGACTCGACGAGCGGATGCACGCCTTTGCGCACGCCCGGCACCTCGCCGCACAACCTCGGGGTGGGGAACACCTTGCCCGGGTTCGCCAGCCCGCGGGGGTCGAACGCGCACCGGACGAGCTGCATGGTGTCCAGGTCGTCCTCGCTGAACATCCTCGGCATGTATCGGGATTTGTCCACCCCGACTCCGTGCTCGCCCGTGATGGAGCCGCCGTGCTCGATGCACAGGTCCAGGATCGCGCCCGAGACCACCTCGGCCCGCTCGCCCGCCCCCGGCTCCCCGTCGTCGAACAGCACCAGCGGGTGCAGGTTGCCGTCCCCGGCGTGGAAGACGTTGGCCACCCTGATCCCGTGCTCCTGCGAGAGCCGGTCGATGGCGGCCAGCACGGCGGGCAGCGACGTACGCGGGACCACGCCGTCCTGCACGATGTAGGCCGGGCTGATGCGCCCGACGGCGGCGAACGCGGACTTGCGGCCCTTCCAGATCGCCGCCCGCTCGTCCGGCCCGGCCGCCACCCGCAGCTCGAACGCCCCCGAGCAGATCTCCCGGAGCTGCGCGAACTGCCGCTCCACCTCGGCCGCCGGCCCGTCGAGCTCGACGATCAGCACGGCCCCGGCGCCCTCGGGGTAGGAGCAGGCCACCGCCGCCTCGGCCGCCGCGATGGCCAGCGCGTCCATCATCTCGATCGCGGCCGGCACGATGCCGGCCCCGATGATCGCCGAGACCGCCTGCCCGCCCTGCTCGATGCTCTCGAACGCGGCCAGGACCGTGGTCACGGCCTCGGGCGCGCGGCTGAGCCGTACCGTGATCTTGGTGGCGATGCCCAGCGTGCCCTCCGAGCCGATGAACGCCCCGAGCAGGTCGTAGCCCGGGTCCATGCGGTCGAGCGTGACCAGGTCGCCGTCGGGGGTGACGATCTCGCAGGCCTCGACGTGGTTGACGGTGAAACCGTATTTGAGGCAGTGGGCGCCGCCGGAGTTCTCCGCCACGTTGCCCCCGATCGAGCAGACCTGCTGGCTGGAGGGGTCGGGGGCGTAGTAGTAGCCGCGGTCGCGGACGGCCTCGGTGATGGCCAGGTTCGTGACGCCGGGCTCCACGACCGCCCGGCGGTCGTCCAGGTCGACCTCCAGGATCGCGCGCATCTTGGAGGTGACGATCAGCACGCCGTCCTCGCGGGGGAGCGCGCCCCCCGACAGGCCCGTGCCCGACCCCCGGGCCACGAATGGCACGCCGAAGTCGTTGCACAGGCGTACCACGCGGGCGACCTGCTCGGCCGTGTTCGGCAGCACGACCACGGCGGGGGTCGCCCGGTGGTAGGTGAGGCCGTCGCACTCGTAGGTGCGCAGGCGTACCGGATCGGTGATCACCGAGTCGTGGGGCAGCAGCGACCGCAGGGCTGCTATCAGCGTTTCCATCACCGATCCCCCTTTCTTATGGCATTTGAGCATAGGCCGGAAGCGTCAGGAACTCCGCGAAGTCGTCGTCCAGCGCCACCTCCTTGAACAACGCCGTCGCCTGCCCGAACAACTCCTCGTCGTAGGCGGGCTCCTGGGCGATCTTGGCCAGCTCCTCGGAGATGATCCGCTCGACCAGCTCCTTCGTCACCTGCGCGCCCGTGTCCTTCAGCCTGATGTCGTTGTGGATCCACTGCCAGATCTGCGAGCGCGAGATCTCGGCGGTGGCGGCGTCCTCCATGAGGTTGTGGATGGCCACCGCGCCCAGCCCGCCCATCCAGGCGGCCAGGTAGCGCAGCGCCACGTCCACGTTGTTGCGCAGCCCCGACTCGGTGATCCCGCCCGGCGTCTCGGACACCGCCAGCAGGTCGGCGGCGGACACGCTGACGTCCTCGCGCAGCCGGTCGAGCTGGTGGGGCCGCGAGCCCAGCACCCCGTCGAACACCTCGCGGCAGATCGGCACCAGGTCCGGGTGCGCCACCCACGACCCGTCGAACCCGTCGCCCGACTCGCGCGTCTTGTCCGCCCGCACCTTCTCCAGCGCCACCGCGTTCACCTCGGGATCCCGGCGCGACGGGATGAACGCCGCCATCCCGCCGATCGCGTGCGCGCCGCGCTTGTGGCACGTGCGCACGAGCAGCTCGGTGTACGCGCGCATGAACGGGGCGGTCATCGTCACCGCGTTCCGCTCCGGCAGCAGGAACTCGCGGCCCCGGGTGCGGAACTTCTTGATCACGCTGAACAGGTAGTCCCAGCGGCCCGCGTTGAGCCCCGCCGAGTGGTCGCGCAGCTCGTAGAGGATCTCCTCCATCTCGAACGCCGCCGGGTACGTCTCGATGAGCACGGTCGCCCTGATGCTGCCGTGGGGGATGCCGAGCAGCTCCTGAGCCCTGGTGAACACGTCGTTCCAGAGCCGGGCCTCCAGGTGGGACTCGATCTTGGGCAGGTAGAAGTACGGGCCCTTGCCCTTGTCGAGCTGCCGCTGGGCGCAGTGGAAGAAGTAGAGCCCGAAGTCGAACAGCGACCCCGAGACCGGCTGCCCGTCCACCTGGGCGTGCTTCTCGTCCAGGTGCCAGCCGCGCGGGCGCACCACGACGGTGGCCAGCTCGGCGTCGGGCCTGAGCGCGTACGCCTTGCCGCCGGACTCGAAGTCGATCGTACGGTCGAGCGCGTCGCGCAGGTTGAGGTGGCCGGACACGCAGTTTTCCCACAGGGGGGAGTTGGCGTCCTCGAAGTCGGCCAGCCACACCTTGGCGCCGGAGTTGAGGGCGTTGATGGTCATCTTCTTGTCGACCGGGCCGGTGATCTCGACGCGACGGTCCTCCAGCCCGGGCGCCGGGGGCGCGACCTGCCAGTCGGCCTCCCTGACCTCCTTGGTCTCCGGCAGGAAGTCGAGCATGCCGCCCGCCGACAGCTCCGCCTGGCGCGTCTGGCGGGCGTCAAGCAGCTCCAGCCGCCTGGCGCCGAACTCCCGCTGGAGAGCCGCCACGAAGTCGAGCGCCTCCGGCGTGAGGATCTCGTCGAACCGGTCGAGCATCGGGCCGGTGATCTCCATGGGTCCTCATCTTTCCGCATCCTGGAAAACGACTTCTGGATTGTGGAAGTTAAGCTACCCCCCTGACATAGGCGGGTCAAAGGTTGGGGTTACCTCGGGGGCGCCTAGGGGGTGTTCCGGATGTCGGTCGAGGGCGCTTCACGGCAGGATTTCCAGCATGAAGACGATGGCGATCGCGGGCGGCCTGCTGGCCTCCGCCGTGCTGCTGACCGGATGCGGGCTCGCGAGCGTGGCCGGTCCGGGGAGCGAGGAGACGGCCTCGTACCAGGTGACGGAGAAGGTCACCAAGCTCCAGCTCAAGAGCAACTCCGGCGACGCCGTGATCACGGAGACGGACGGTTCCGCGGTACGCGTCGTCGAGACACTGCGCTGGCGCGGCGGCGACAAGCCCAAGCCGGAGCACAAGGTCGAGGGTGACGCGCTGTTCCTCACGTACAGCTGCCCCTCGGACTGGGGGAGCTGCGGCGTCGACTACAAGATCGAGATTCCCAAGGGGCTGCACGTCGACCTGGACAGCGGCTCGGGCAACCTCACGCTCAGGAGCCTGACCGGGCCGATCGACGTGCACGTGGGCTCGGGTGACGTGGACGCCGCGGACCTGCGGGGCAAGAAGGTGATCGCCGACGCGGGGTCGGGGAACATCGACCTCAAGTACGCCGCCGCGCCGGAAAGCGCCGAGCTGAAGACAGGATCGGGGGATATCACGCTGAATGTTCCCGATGGTGCTTATGACGTGAAAACGGATGTTGGATCCGGCGACGCCAACGTTTCGGTCAAGAACGACGGCGCCTCACCGAACAAGATCTCGCTCACCGCGGGTTCCGGTGACATCACCGTGGCGCCTGCTTGACAGGGACGTGAGGTACCTGGATAACCAGGTGATTGCGCCGGGGATGTCATGCCACCATCGTGGGAAGACATCGAGGTGTCCAGACGTTCCCTAATAGAGATGACACGAATGCACGAATACACCGCGCTCGACGAGTTCGAGACCGGCGACATGGACCTCGAGGAGCGCCAGGCGCTGCGGCGCGTGGCGGGCCTCTCCACCGAACTCCAGGATGTCTCCGAGGTCGAGTACCGGCAGTTGCGGCTCGAGCGGGTCGTCCTTGTCGGCGTCTGGACCTCCGGCACCTCGGAGGACGCCGAAAACTCCCTCCTGGAGCTCAAGCTCCTGGCCGAGACGGCTGGGTCGCAGGTGCTCGACGGGCTCATCCAGCGCCGCCAGAAGCCCGACCCGGCAACCTACATCGGCTCGGGCAAGGCCCTGGAGCTGCGTGACGTGGTCGAGTCCACCGGGGCCGACACCGTGATCTGCGACGGCGAGCTGGCCCCCGGGCAGCTCCGCCAGCTCGAGGAGACGGTCAAGGTCAAGGTCATCGACCGCACCGCGCTGATTCTCGACATCTTCGCCCAGCACGCCAAGAGCCGAGAGGGCAAGGCCCAGGTCGAGCTGGCTCAGCTCTCCTACCTGCTGCCGCGCCTGCGCGGCTGGGGTGGCAACCTGTCCCGGCAGGTCGGCGGTCGCGCCGCCGGCGGTGTCGGCATCGGTGGCCGCGGCCCCGGTGAGACCAAGATCGAGCTGGACCGCCGGCGCATCCGCGAGCGGATGTCGAAGCTGCGCCGGCAGATCAGCGGCATGTCCACCTCGCGCGACACCATGCGCTACCAGCGCCAGCGCCGCGAGGTGCCGGCCGTGGCGATCGCCGGTTACACCAACGCCGGCAAGTCCTCGCTGCTCAACCGCATCACCGGTGCGGGCGTGCTGGTGGAGGACGCGCTGTTCGCCACCCTCGACCCGACCGTGCGCCGCGCGCGCACGCCGGAGGGCAGGCTGTTCACGATCGCCGACACCGTCGGCTTCGTCCGGCACCTGCCGCACCAGCTCGTCGAGGCCTTCCGCTCCACGCTGGAGGAGGTCGCCGACGCCGACCTGATCCTGCACGTGGTGGACGGCTCGCACCCCGACCCCGAGGGGCAGCTCGCGGCGGTGCGCGAGGTGTTCGCCGACATCGAGGGCGCGCCCGACGTGCCCGAGATCGTGGTGATCAACAAGGCCGACGCGGCCGACCAGGAGGTGCTCGACCGGATCGCCAGGCGCGAGCGCGACAGCATCGTGGTCTCGGCGCGCACGGGCAAGGGCATCCCCGAGCTGCTGAGGCTCATCGAGGAGCGGCTGCCGCGGCTGGATCACGAGGTCCATCTGCTGGTGCCGTACGACAGGGGTGACCTGATCTCGCGGGCCCACAAGGAGGGCGAGGTGCTCTCGGTGGACCACGTGGAGGACGGCACGATCCTGCACGCCAGGGTGCTTCCGAGCCTGTCCCAGGAGCTGCTGCGCGTGGGCAAGCCGGTGGAGCGCGTCTCCTAGCCCTTTCTTCGCTGTCCGGCATGGTTGGGCAGCTCTCGCCGCAAAGCGCGCAGAGCTGCCCAAAAGCGGCAGTGGTCCCCGAACCCTGGGATTGCTAGGATTGGCCAGACCTAACGTTGGTCTGGTCTTTGGTTTGGGTTCTGGTTTCAATGCTGACTGCAGGTGGTCGAGTCGTCAGCGGGGGTCATGGGGGCAAGGTAGGGCTGCGTGACGCGTGGGATGAGTGGTCTTTCTTCCGAATAACCCTGTACAGCAGCCCAACATGTGAAATAACGTAACTGAACTGAAATCGCCGGATCATGCGTCCGGCGATACGGTCACCGCACTGATGCGGATGAGAGCAGGAGACCCCCCATGTCGTCCGGACCCGGAGCGGACTCAGTGGGCGCGGCCCAGGCCGTGCGCTGGGCTCTGCGCATGCCCTGGGGGTCGTGCTGGGTGGTGATGCGGTGACCGTTCGGCTCCTTACCAACATCGGCCGCCTCTGGACCGGCAACGAGGTCCTCAGCAACGCCGCCATCCTGGTGCACAACGACCGCATCGCGTGGGTCGGGCGCGCGCCCGACCTGCCGCAGAGCGTTCCCGGAGTCGTCGACGACATCGTCGACGTCGACCACGTCGAAAACCTGGGCGGCGCTCTCGTCACGCCCGGGCTCATCGACGCCCACACGCACCCCGTCTACGCCGGCAACCGCTACGCCGAGCTGGCCATCCGCACCGGCGGCTCCACCTCCGCCTCCATCACCGCGGCGGGCGGCGGCGTGGGCTCCACCGTCACCGTGACCCGCGGCACCGACCCGTGGACGCTCTGCAACGGCGTGCGCGAGCGGCTGCGCGGCTGGCTGCTCAGCGGCACCACCACCGTCGAGGCCAAGACCGGCTACCACCTCACCCGCGACGGCGAGCTCGCCGACGTGCGGCTCCTTCGCGAGCTGGAGAAGGAGCCGATGATGCCGCGGGTGCACGTCACGTTCCTGGCCGCGCACGTGGTGCCGCCCGAATACTTCGGCAGGCAGCGCGAATACGTCGAGGCCGTGGGCGCCTGGTGCGCCGACGCGGCCGCGGCGGGCGCCGACAGCGTCGACGTCTACTGCGACGAGGGCCACTTCACCACCGAGGAGTCCCGCTGGGTCCTCGCCTCCGGCCGCAACGTCGGCCTGCTGCCGCGCATCCACGCCGGCACCTACAGCCGCCGCGGCGCCGTCCAGCTGGCCGCCGAGCTCGGCTGCGCGTCGGCTGACGGCCTCCACCACATGTCCGACGAGGACATCGCGATCATGTCGCGCTACGGCGTGCCCGCCGTCGTCTGCCCGGCCACCGCCCTCCAGCGCGGCCACCTCCCGCCGGTCCGCCAGATGATCAAGCACGGCGTCCAGATCGCCCTCGGCAGCGACCACAACCCCGGCTACTGCGGCATCACCTCGATGTCCCTGGTGATCGCCATGGCGGTGTCGGCGTTCGGGATGAGCGTCAACGACGCGCTCCGCGCGGCCACCCTCGGCGGCGCCACGGTCCTGGGCGCGCCGGACCGCGGGGTCCTGGCTCCGGGGCGGCTGGCGGACATCGTGCAGTGGGACGCCGACCACGAGGGCGCCTTCGCCTGGTCGTTCGGACTCAAGCCGCGTCGGGTATGGCGGGGTGGGACGCCCGTTCAGTAGTTAATCTCGGGTTATGTCGCCGTTGGTCGCTGTTGTCACGGATTCAACCGCTTACCTGGGGTCTGTGGATGGTGTGGCCGTGGTTCCCGTACAGGTGATCGCACGACCACCCGCTGATGCCGGCACCTCCCGGCCCACCACCACGTCACCCGGCACCACGTCACCCGCCGCCACGTCACCCGCCGCCACGTCACCTGGCACCACGTCACCCAGCACCACCGCTTCCACCATCACCACTTCCTCGGCCTCCGCCCCTTCTCTTCCCGCCGCGCCCGCGCCTCCGGCAACCGCTGGGCGCGCCCCCTCGATCCGGTCCGCAACCCCTCCGGGCCCGGCGAACCTCGGCCCGACACGGCCATCCAACGTGACGACCCCCTCGCAGACGGTCCATGCGGCCACATCGGGGCGGCCCACGGGCGGCGGTGTGTCGTTCGACGAGGGCTCCTTCACCGGAGACTTCGCCTCGGCCACCACCTCGCGCCCATCGCCGACCCGCTTCGCCGCGTGCTATTCGGACCTGGCCGCCGCCGGAGCCACGGCGATCGTCTCGATCCACGTATCAGGTGAACTGTCGGGCACGATCGAATCCGCCCGGGCCGCCGCCCGCGACGCCCCCGTACCGGTGGAAGTGATCGACAGCCGCTCGATCGCGATGGGCCTGGGCTATCCGGTCCTGGCCGCCGCCCGTACCGCCGCGAGCGGGGCCTCCCTGGAGGCGGTGACGGCGGCCGCCCGCCGCTGCATGGAGGCCACGCGCACGTTCTTCTACGTGGACACCCTCGACTACCTCCGCCGCAGCGGCCGCATCGGCGCCGCCGCCTCCCTCGTCGGCTCGGCCCTCATGATCAAGCCCCTGCTCCACGTCGTGGACGGCCGCATCTCCCTCCTGGAAAAGGTCCGTACCGCCGCCCGCGCCATCGCCCGCCTGGAGGACCTCGCGGTGCGGGCAGCGGGGGACGGCCCTGTCGAGGTGGCGGTGCAGCATCTTGGCGCGAGGGAACGGGCCGAGGCGCTGGCGGAGCGGCTGCCGAAGCGGATCTCCGGGCTGGTGGACCTGCGGGTGGTGGAGGTGGGGGCGGTGATCGGCGTACACGTGGGGCCGGGCATGCTCGGCCTGACCGTCACGTCATGCGACCATTAGCCACCCTGCCGGTTCGCGTGACCATGCACCCTCTGCCATAAGTCCCATGACCGCCCTGTCGGCCACGTATCGAACGGGACACCCCACCACCCCCTACCGGCCGGCAAGCCGCGACCATCGCCATCCCAGACGCGTCGCCCCCTCCCACAACCCCCCTGTCCCTTGCCCTGAGCACCCGCTCCCACCGCCATCCACAGCCATGTCCCCCACTCCTGCCGCTGTCCCCAGAACGCCGCTCGGGTCCGCTCCGGCTGGCTCCCAGGCCATACCGTCGCCTGCGTGCGAACCCCCGATCCGTCGGCAGAGCGGGCCATAGCCGAATCCCGGCTACGGTCGATCACGGCCCCTGCCCGCCGCCCCCGCCGTCTCCTGGGCCGCCCGCCGTGGGCCACGGGTAGCGGACCTGGAGCCCGGAGGGAAACGCACCACTCAGCCCCCACGGAGAACTGGCAGGAGGAAGCTTCCGCCTCGACACCCCCAACCTCCCTGCGAAACGGGACGAAGTGGATCGACCCCTCCACCGCCACGCACGCCACCACCAACAACGACAACATCTCCCAGGACCCCCCGCCCACACCCCAGCCCCCGCCCAGGCCCGCCCCCATCCCGCTACCAGCCTCGGTCAAAAGACTCCACAAGATCCTCAGCTCGCAGAGCCCCGCCCTCGATCCAGGCAGGCCAGGCATACGCGTCCTACTCGCCGTAGGCGGTCTCGCCACGGCCGTAGCAGCCTTCTTCGTCTGGCGATCGCAACCCTCCCCCCAACCGCTCCCACCGCCCACCCCGATCGCCTCGATCACGCCCTTGACCCCGTCGCCCACCACCGCCAAGGTGACCGTCCACGTAGCCGGCAAGATTCGCGAACCAGGCGTCTACCTCCTCCCCTCAGGGTCTCGGGTGGCGGACGCCGTGACCGCCGCCGGAGGGGTGTCCCGAGGAGCCTCCACGGGACAACTCAACCTGGCCAGACGCCTGATCGACGGCGAGCAGATAGTCGTGGGCGCCACCCAGGGCCAGGCGGTGGCCGGTTCTCCCGCAGCTGACCCGGCCACCGCCATCCTCGACCTCAACACCGCCACCGCCGACCAACTGGAGCAGCTTCCGGGCGTGGGAGAGGTCCTGGCAGCACGCATCATCGAATTCCGCACCAGCCGCGGCGGCTTCACCACCGTCGACCAACTCCGCGAAGTCAGCGGTATCGGCCCAAGAAAGTTCGAAGAGATCAAACCAAAGGTCCGGGTCTGACATGCCCGGCCCGCCCACCGGACCCACCGGCCCAGCACGTACCGACAACGCCCACGGGCTCTCCGGCGATCAACCCCACGAAGGGCACCACCCGCACGACCACACCCCCACATCCAACCCCAGCCCGGGCCCGCACCTCGGCGCTGTCCCCGCCCCTTGTCCCGACGCTGCCCCCGCCCCCCGCCTTGACGCTGCCCCCGCCCCATGCCCTGACGCCGTCCCCGCCCCATGCCCTGACGTTGGCTGCGCACCCTGTCATGACCCCGCCTCCGACTCGGGCCATGCCGCTGGATTCCGCCTCGACCCCAGTGCTGGCCCCTCCTCGGATCCGGACTCGGATCCCGCCTCGAGCGCGCGCGACCACGCTTGGCCCCTCACCCTCCCCGCTCTAGCAGCCTGGGCCAGCGCTCTCACCCTCCTCGCATGCCCAGCCAGCACCGGCATGATCGTCGCCGCTTCCGCCGTCCTCGCCGCCGCCGCGACCGCCTGGTTCACTCGCGCAGCGGTCGATCACACAGAGCGTCATAACGCCGACCCCACCAAACGGCAGCACGCCGACCCCACCAAACGGCAGGACGCCGACCCCACCAAACGGCAGGACGCCGACCGCACCAATCGCCAGCACGCCGACCGCACCGAATGCCGTGACGCCTACCGCACCGAATGTCGGGCCGCTGCTCCCACCAGCTTGGGCGCCGAACGGACCGGCTGGCGCGGGGCCAGGCAGAGGTCATGGCGGAACATCGCCATAGCCACACTCATCTGCGCAGCCGCGGCCGCAGCCTCGGTCGCCCTCCGAATCCACGCCATCACCACGGGCCCAGCAGCAGAACTCGCAGCCCAGAACGCATTCATCACCGCCCAGATCGCGCTGACCGACGACCCCAAGCGCAGACCCAAGGGAAACGGACGCTTCAACCAAGAAAGCTACGTGATCCCCGCAGACCTAAAGATCATTCAGACGTCCACGACCAGAGAAGCCATCAACGTCCCCATCACTGTCTTCGCCACCGGCCGAGCCTGGAACACCCTCCTGCCGACCCAACACGTCGAGGTCACCGGCCGCCTGGCGAAACCGACCCCTGGCACCCTGGTAGCCGCCACGCTGCTCGTCCGAGAGCCACCACGAGTCCTGACATCCCCATCCAGCCTCCAGACCGCAGCGGGCACCCTCAGATCGGGCCTGCGATCCGCCGCCGACGTGCTGCCACCCGACCAGCGCGGCCTCCTCCCCGGCCTGGTAGTCGGTGACGTGTCCCGCATGGACCCCCAGGTGACCTCCGACCTCAGAGAAGCCGGCCTGAGCCACCTGAACGCCGTAAGCGGCGCCAATCTGGCGATCGTCGCGGGTGCGACCCTCGCACTCTCCCGCCTGATCGGCCTCTCCCTCCCCGTGAGAGCCGTGTTCGCCGCCGTCGCGATGCTCGCGTTCACCGTGGTCGCGCGCCCTTCCCCGAGCGTCCTGCGAGCTCTTCTGATGGGCCTGGCAGCAGCCATCGCCATGGGCACAGGCCGCTCGAAGGACGGCTTCGCGGCCCTGTCGGCGACGGTCCTCTTCCTGGTGCTGTTCGCCCCCGAACTTGCCCGTTCCTACGGTTTCGCCCTCTCGGTCGCCGCGACAGCAGGCATCCTCCTCCTCGCACCGCGCTGGCGAGACAAGCTGTCAGGCTCGAAAGACGAGGCCGCCCCATCGGAAGCACCTGACACCGAACCTCACCAACACCGGGACGGCGGCCCTGAACCGCTCGATGCCTCGGCTTTGGGCCGTGCTCAGTCTTCGGATGGTGCCTCGACCCCCGGATTCGGCCCTGTACCAGTCCGTAGCCCGGTTCCGGTCGGTGCCACCGCCCCAGCGGATAGCGCAGCCTCAGCCCGTGGTACGGCCTCAGCCCGTGGTACGGCCCCAGTGCGTGGCGCAGTCCTAGCCCGTGATGAGGCCCTAGCCCGTGATGAGGCCCTAGCCCGTGGTGAGGCCCCGGCCCGTGGTGAGGCCCCGGCCCGTGGTGAGGCCTCCGCCCGAGGTGAGGCCTCAGCCGGTGGTGTGGCCCCGGCCCGTGGTGCCTCGGCCCAGAGTCCGGCCTCGGCTGGGAACTCGGCCTCGGACAAGCCGACGTACCGGCTACCCCGCTGGGTGGCCGAGGCAGTGGCTGTGCCGGCGGCAGCGCAGGTCGCCGTGACCCCCGTGCTGGTCCTGATGTCGGGACAGCTGACGCCCGTCGCGGTGATCGCCAACCTGCTGGTCGCACCGGCAGTCGCGCCCGCGACGCTGCTCGGCTTCGGCGCCGCTCTGGTGGCACCCCTGTGGCCTGATGGTGCGCGGCTGCTCGTGATCCCGGCCGGTTACGCGGTCGGTTGGATCGTCACGGTGGCCCGGTGGGCGGTGAACCTTCCGTTCGCCACCGTGCCTTGGCCTGCTGGACTGCCTGGGCTGGGCCTGCTCCTGCTCGCGGTGGCCGTGGCGATCCCGATCCTGCGACGCCGGGCCTGGCGCGCCATCGCAGCGACAGTGGCCGGTGCCGCCCTGATTGCGGTGCTGGTGGTCCGGCCCATCGCCGGTCCATGGCCTCCCAAGGGCTGGCTCATGGTGATGTGCGACGTGGGGCAGGGAGACGGCCTGGTGATCTCGGCCGGACCGGGGCGAGGCGTCGTGGTCGACACGGGACCGGACCCGGTCGCCATGGATCGGTGCCTGCGAAGACTCGGTGTGGAGGACATACCGTTGCTCGTTCTCACCCATCCCCATGCAGACCACGTGGATGGCCTGCCGGGTGTTCTCCGTAACAGGCGCGTTGGCGCGGTGGTCGTCAGCCCGCTGCGTGCCGGTGACAGGGCCGGTTCACGTGTCTCAGCCACGCTGGCGCATCGCCGGATACCCGAATGGACGGCCTCACCGGGGACGCGCTGGAGGTTCGGGCCGTCGGAACTGACCGTATTGGCCCCGGATCCCGCTCATGGCGAGATGAACGGATATGGCGAGGGCAGCGCGATCAACAACTCGAGCGTGGTCATGCACGTACGCTGGCGATCCGGATCGATCCTGCTCGGCGGCGATCTGGAAACGGAGGCGCAGGAGGAACTGCTGCGCGGGCTCGCCGTACGGGCTGACATCCTCAAGACTCCGCACCACGGGTCGAACCGGCAGTCTCCGGCCTTCCTGGCGTCGCTTGGTGCGCGAGCCGCGTTGATCAGTGTGGGAGCCGACAACGACTACGGTCATCCCGCCATGTCCACACTCGGGCTTCTGCGGCGGCTCGGGCTCACCGTCTACCGCACCGATCAGTCGGGAGACCTGGCGGTGGTGGAGGCGGGGGACGGGCGGATGGCGGTGGTCCCGCGCGGGCCGTAGCAGCAGCACCGGCCGCCGGGAGGTGAGGCACTAGGGCGTGTATTTGGTTGTGATCAATCTGCGGGATCCGCCCTCGTTTCGGGGTCCGATCTGGTAGATCGTTTTGCGTGACGCGAGTGCAATTGACGGACGCGGAGTGGGAGTTCATCGAGCCCTA
>NZ_JBGNUW010000019.1:0-321671 GCF_041950495.1 Nonomuraea sp. MTCD27
CACCATGCCCGGCCCGCTGCGCGTCTTCGCCGAGAACCAGCCGGTGACCTCCATCGTCAACGCCGTCCGCGCCCTGTTCGCCGAGCAGCCGGTCGGCAACGACATCTGGATCGCCCTGGCCTGGTGCCTCGGCATCCTCGCCGTCGCCTACGCCTTCGCCATGACCACCTACCGCCGCAAGATCTCCTGAAAGGCAGGATCATGACCGACTCCCTCCACACCATCACCACGATGCCGACCGAGCGTCAGCCCGGCTGCCCCTTCGACCCGCCCAAGGAGCTCATCGAGGCCCGCGAGCACGGCCCGATCAGCCGCTTCCCCTTCCCCGACGGGCACCAGGGCTGGCTGGTCACCGGCTACGACCTGGTCCGGCAGGTGCTGGCCGACCCGCGCTTCAGCTCCCGCAAGGAGCTCATCCGCCACCACTGGGCCATGGACCTGACCGGCGTCGAGATGCCTCCGGCGCCGCCCGGGGAGTTCCTGCTGATGGACGAGCCGCAGCACGGCCGCTACCGCAAGCCGCTGGTGGGCAAGTTCACCGTCCGCCGGATGCGGCTGCTCACCGAGCGCGTCGAGCAGGTCACCGCCGAGCACCTGGACGCCATGGAGAAGGCCGGGCCGACGGCGGACCTGGTGACCGCGTTCGCCAAGCCCATCCCGGCCATCATGATCTGCGAGCTGCTGGGCGTGCCGTACGAGGACCGGGGCTCCTTCCAGGAGCAGGTCGACACGTTCATGAGCGGCGAGACCAGCGACGAGGACCTGATGGCGGCCTACACCGCGGTCCAGGACTACCTCGCGCGGCTGGTGGCCGCCAAGCGCGCCGACCCCACCGACGACATCCTCAGCGAGCTCACCGACAGCGACCTGACCGACGAGGAACTGAAGGGCATCGCCCTGATCCTGCTCGCGGCCGGGCTCGACACCACCGCCAACATGCTCGCGCTGGGCACCTTCGCCCTGCTGCGGAACCCGGCGCAGCTCGCCGAGCTGCGCGCCGATCCCTCGCTCACCGACAACGCCGTCGAGGAGCTGCTGCGGTACCTGAGCGTCGCCAAGACCTTCTACAGAACCGCGCTGGAGGACGTCGAGCTGGGCGGCCAGACCATCAAGGCCGGCTCGATGGTCGTGATGTCCCTCAACACCGCCAACCGCGACCCCGAGCGCTTCTCCGACCCCCACATGCTCGACCTGCGCAGGCAGGACGGGGGGCACCTGGCCTTCAGCCACGGCATCCACCAGTGCCTGGGCCAGCAGCTGGCCCGCGTCGAGATGCGGGTCGCCTTCTCCGCCCTGATCGCCCGCTTCCCCACGCTGCGCCTGGCCGTACCGGCCGAAGAGGTCGCCCTGCGCCCGGAGACCGCCGACATCTACGGCGTCAAGAGCCTCCCGGTCACCTGGGACGCCTGACCGCCGGCCGTGGCGGCACCGGCGTGGGTGACCGGTGGGCCCTGCGGAGGGGTCACGGCTCCGATGGCCCGTCAGGGGGAAAGCTGCGCAGGTGCTCGGCCATCGTCTCGCTGACCGGGATGGTGGTGGGCAGCCGGGGAGTCTCGAAGTAGCGGGCCTTGTACCGGCGCAGCAGCGACTCCCCGTGCTCGGGCCAGGAGAAGTTCTTCTTCTTGAGGAGCTTGCCGAAGACCACGCCGGCGTTGTCCGGGTCGGGGTCGGCCAGCAGCCTGATGGCCGCGGGGGAGATGTCGTCGCCGCGCAGATAGGACGTCAGGGTCTCGCGGTAGCGGCGCCGGTTGATCAGGCTCGGGGTGGCGAAGAGCTCCTGGAGCAGGCCGAAGTCGAGGTAGAAGCTGATGCCTGTTTCCGGGTCGAAGTGGATGGCCACCGTCTCGGCGTCCGGCATCTCGTCGAAGTAGGTGAGGCTGGGTGAAGGGAAGGTGTTGCCGGGCTGGGCCCGGTCCATGCACGCTCGCATGAAGGCGTCATATTGCGAGGGCACCTCCTCTCCCGGGACCACGATGTATTCGGCGCCGTACATCTCGATGAAGACTTCTCGCTGCTCGGCGAGCATCCGGCGGGCGGTGGCGAGCTTGTCCGGGTTGCGGAAGACCAGCTCGGGGTTGCGCAGGGCGACCTCCGCGGCCTGGATGAGCAGCTCGTCACGAGCCTCGGCGGGGAAGAGGCTGATGTGCGCGCTGACCAGCCAGTCCGCGCCGAGCGGCACCAGGCGGCAGATGAGGAACATGCCCTTGCCCACCGTACGGAAGGCGGACTCGCCCATGTTGGACCGGGCACGATAGGTGAGCTCGTCCACGAGGTTGAACAGGATCACGGCGTCCCGGTCCTTCTCCTTGACCTCGAAGACGCCTTCGACCACGTCCTTCCAGCCGAGGAGCATCTCCCGCTCCTGCGGGCTCAGATCGGGGTGAGCCCGCAGGAAGCGGTCGATGACCGTGTCACCGGAGGCCAGCCGCTGCTGCAGGACGAAGTGGTCGACGATCATGCTCGTGGCCACCTCGCTGTCGGCGAGGACGTCGGGATGGCTCCGCTCGAAGGCTTCGTCGAGCTCGCGGGCGAACCGGGGTGACAGAGCGAAGTCGACCAGCCGCTCCTTGAGGGCCCCGGCCTGCTTCATGACGTCCATGGCGGTGCCGTTTCCTTCTTCGGGCCGTGCTCCTACGGCTTCCTGGACCTGCATCCACGCGCCATTCCAGGGTCCCACAGATCGGAAACCGTGATCCACGGTCCGGAATCGCTTCCGGTCAGCAGGAGGACACCTCGAAATAGGCCGGCCCGGTCTGCTTGAGCGTGGTGATCACGAACGTGTTCCACAGGCCCATCGGCTGGTTGGAGCCGTTGGCGTAGGCGTAGCCCGCGGATTGGTGGGCGCGGCCCGCCTGGGTGTGGGCGTAGTTGCTGGCGGTGAAGCACTGCCCCGGTGGCGTGGGGGTGACCGTCGGATTCGGGGTGCCGGTGGCCAGACCGAAGAAGCGGGCGTCGTGGTAAGCCGAGCAGATGGTGTCCAGGAAGTACGCGCCCGCCGTGCCGCACTGGTCGGCCGCGTTGCCCGGATCCACCGGGGTGCCGTGGCCCATTCCGGAGATCTTGTAGTAGCGCAGCGCGTCCGCGCCGTACGTCTCCAGGGTGGTGCCGCCGGGCAGGCCCGTGGTCGAGGCCGGGGTCTGGGAGAGCCCGAGGACGTTGGTGAACTGGTCGCGCAGCTCGTCGCCGTTGGCCTTGTTGACCGTGTAGTCGGCCTGGCCGTGCCAGATCGCCACCTTGGGCCGGGGGCCGGTGTAGCCGGGGTGGGCCGCGCGGACCGACGAGCCCCAGTCGGCCGGCGTCTTGGCCACCGGGCCGAGCATGCAGGTGGTGGTGGAGGCGGGCGGCGAACACCGGTAGGGGAGGCCGGCGACGATCGAGGCGGCGTGGAAGAGGTCGGGGTACGTGGCGATCATGACGGCGGTCATCGCGCCGCCCGCGGACAGGCCGGTGATGGAGATGCGGGCCGGGTCCAGGTTGTAGGCCGAGGTCGCGTGCGTCACCATCTGGGCGATGGACAGCGCCTCGCCCTGGCCGCGTCTGATGTCGCCCTCCTGGAACCACTGGAAGCAGTTCGAGGGCGCTGTCGTCGCCTCCGGGAAGATCAGGGCGAAGGCGTGCTGGTCGGCGAACTTCCGCCAGCCCGAGCTGGTGTAGTAGGCGTTCGCGTTCTGGGTGCAGCCGTGCAGGGCCACGACGGCGGGGGAGCGGGGCGGGAGGTTGTCGGGGACGTAGGCCCACATGTTGAGTGCGCCGGGGTTCGAGCCGAAGCCGGTGACTCTGGTGAGGGTGGCCGCCTGGGAGACGGCCGGTGCGGCGATGAGGGCGAGGGCGAGGAGGAGCGCGGTCACGGCGCGGCTGAGGAGTGCATTCATGGTTGACTCCTGAGTGAGGTACTTGCCGGTGACCGTATGTTTTGCGGGATCCGACTGATATGTGTCACGAGCCCGGTTTTCCGGGGTCCGGCATGTGTGCGCCCCTGCGCCAGGGCGGGTCGTGCCATCGCCTGCGCGGGTCAGTGGCGCCCGATCGTGCCGAACCGGCTCTCGGTGAGGACGTCCAGCATCTCGTCGTGCTCGACATCCCAGCGCCCCGCGGTCCAGTGGCGCGCGACGTGGTCGAGCTCCGTGATCGCGATGACGCTGCGGAAGCGGCGGGTGCCGGCAGGGAACCGGTCGGCACGGTCGAGGCCGACCTTCGAGGGAAGTACCCGAGCCCTTCGGCGATCTCATAGGTGGCGGGGGCCACCTTCCGGTAACCCCGCGCCTCCGGGTCGTCCAGCGGTCCGATCGCGTCCTCCAGGACCTGCGTCACGGTCGGCGCCGCCGGCGGCGGCACCTCCTCGACGCGGCGGGCCGAGGCGTCCCAGCGGATGAGCCGGGGCAGCCCTTCCTCCCACTTCGTCCAGCTACGCAGCCGGACGCCGATCGTACGGATCACGTCGCTCACGTGACCCGTTGCCACTCGGACGCGAGCGGTGCCCACTCGTCGAGCCGGGCGAGCAGTCGCGGCTCGGAGCCGGCCGGAGCAGGAGCAGGAGCAGGCAGCGGTCGAGGCCGGCGGTGGCGGGCGTCCGCGAGCCCGTCGCACCGCGGGAACCAGCCGTCGCCGAACGGGAGGACCCGGTCCTCAGGCGACTGATCCGGACAGGCAAAGATTCCGGTAAGGCCAGGTCCCGGCATTCGGGTCGGCGCGGGGAAATATCAGGCCCGTACGAGAATATCGGCCACACTTGCCTCCGTGCCCGTTGCTCTCAGGGGGAGTGTTCGAATGGCCGTCTCCAGGCGCCGGATCGTCGCCGGGCTCGGCGCGCTGGCCGCCGGTGCCGTGGCCCGGCCGGTCGAGGCCGGGACGTTCGCCGTTCCGCAGGGCGTCACCCCCGAGCGGCTGGCCCGGGACGAGCGCTTCTGGAGCACGGTCGCCAGGCAGTTCCGGGTGAGCCCCGACTTCGTCAACCTGGAGAACGGCTACTACGGGATCATGCCGGACCCGGTACGGCGGGCGTACCACCGCAATGTCGACCTCCTCAACGAGCGCAGCTCGCACCTGCTGCGTACCGTCTACAGGCCGGGCGCCGACAGGGTCCGCGAGCGCATCGCCGCCCTGCTCGGGGTCACCCGGAACGAGATCGCGCTGACCAGGGGCGGCACCGAGGCCCTGCAGAACCTCATCTCCGGCTACCGCCGCCTGCGCGCCGGCGACGCCGTCATGTACGCCGACCTCGACTACCACAGCGCTCAATATGCCATGAACTGGCTTAAAGCCCGCCGAGGCGTCCATGTCGAGCGCGTCGTCATCCCCGAACCCGCCACCCGCCAGGCGGTGCTCGACACCTACGAGCGCGCGCTGCGGCGGCATCCGAAGGTGCGGCTGCTGCTGCTCAGCCACATGAACAACCGGACCGGCCTGGTCGCGCCGGTCCGCGAGATCGTCGCCATGGCCCGCCGCCGGGGCGTCGACGTGATCGTGGACGCCGCTCATTCCTGGGGCCAGCTCGACTTCACCCTCGCCGATCTCGACGCGGACTTCGCGATCTTCTCCTTGCACAAGTGGATGGGCGTGCCCCTGGGCGCCGGCTTCCTCTACATCCGCGACGGCCGCCTGGCCGACATCGATCCCCTCTACGCCGACGAGAGCTATCCGGCCTCCGACATCCGCTCCCGCGTGCACTCCGGCACCATGAACGTCGCCCCGTTCCTGACCGTGGACGCCGCTCTGGACTTCCACGAGACGCTGGGAGCGAAGGTCAAGCAGGCGCGGCTGCGCCACCTGCGGGACCGCTGGGTGCGGCAGGCGCGCGAGCTGGGCGGCTTCCGGATCCTCACGCCGGACGAGCCGGACATGTACGGCGCCATCACCGCCTTCCGGCTGGACGGCCGGACCACCGAGGCCGACAACCTCGCCATCGCCGACCACCTCATGACCAGGCACCGCGTCTTCACCGTCAGCCGTACCGGAATGAAGGGCGGCGGCGCCGTCCGGGTCACGCCGGCCCTGTTCACCTCTGCCGGTGAGGTGGACCGGCTGGCGCTCGCGCTGCGTGACATCCGCGGCCGGTTCCTCCGCCGCTGACGCGAGCCGCTCTTGACAGGCTCGCTCGACCATCGTCTATCTTGCGCATATGAAGAGATCTTCAGATGTTGGTGCGTTGGCGATCGACGGTTGCAGCGTCAAGGTGGTCGACGCCGATCGAGTGGTCGCCGTGCGCGAGCGGATGCCCGCCGCCGACGACCTGGCCGACACCGCCGACGTCTTCGGCCTGCTGTCCGACCCCAACCGGCTGCGGCTCCTGGTCGCGCTGCTGGACGGCGAGCTGTGCGTGTGCGACCTGGCGGCGGTGACCGGGCAGAGCGAATCGGCCGTCTCCCACGCCCTGCGGCTGCTGCGCGCGCATCGCATCGTGGCCGCCCGCCGTTCCGGGCGGATGGCGTACTACCGGCTGGCGGACCCGCACGTGCGGATGCTGCTCGACCTGGCGCTCGCGCACACCGAGCACACCGAAGCCATCCACCCCGAGCGCGACGGGAGCTCGTGATGGGTGCCGGGCACGGTCATGGGCAGGGTCATGGACACGGTCATGGACACGGTCATGGACACGGTCATGGGCAGGGTCATGGGCACGCGGGCGCCCGCCACCGCTGGCGGCTGGCGGTCTCCTTCGCGCTGATCGGCGCGTTCTTCGTCGTCGAGCTCGCCTTCGGGCTCATCTCGGGCTCGCTGGCGCTGCTGTCGGACGCCGGGCACATGGCCGCCGACGTCGTCACCCTCGGCGCCGCGCTGGTCGCCACCCGGATCGCCACCCGCCCCGACACCACCGGCCGGCGCAGCTACGGCTCCTACCGCGCCGAGGTGTTCGCCTCCCTGCTCGCCGTCGTGCTGATGCTCGGTGTCTCCCTGTACGTCGTCATCGAGGCCATCGGGCGCCTCGGCGGTCCCGCCGAGGTCTCCTCCGGGCCGATGCTCGTCGTCGGTGCCATCGGCCTGGCCGTCAACCTCGTCGCGCTGCTCCTGCTGCGTGCCGGGGCGAGCGAGAGCCTCAACGTCAAGGGCGCCTACCTGGAGGTCGTCGCCGACACGGCCGGCTCGGTGGGCGTCATCGTCGCCGGCTGGCTGGTGGCCGCGACCGGGCAGGCGTACTGGGACACCCTCATCGCGCTGGTCATCGGCGTCTTCGTCGCCGTACGCGCCGTTTCGCTCGGCCGGCAGGTCTTCGCCGTGCTCGGCCAGCACGTCCCCGAAGGCATCGACGCCGCCGCCGTCGCCGCCGACCTGGCCGCGATCGAGGGCGTACGCGACGTGCACGACCTGCACCTGTGGACGCTGACCTCCGGCATGAACGTCGCCACCGCCCACCTCGTCACCGCCGACGAGAGCGACAACCACGCCGTCCTGGACCAGGCCCGCGACCTGCTCAGCAGCCGCCACCACATCGCCCACGCGACCTTGCAGGTCGAGCCGGCCGACCACCGCGGCTGCGACGAACTCGGCTGGTGACCCGGGCCAGGGAGGCGCATCTTGCCATCACATGCCCGATTCGGGATATCATCGCCATATGACGATCGATGAGGTGGGCGGCCGTTGCGTGACCGCCGACATTGCCGCCGGCATCACGCCGGCGGCGGCGTTGTTCCACTCCCTGGCCGACGAGACCCGGCTCCGTATCGTGCGGCGCTTGGCCCGGGGCGAGGCGCGCGTGGTCGACCTCACCGCGGAGCTCGGCCTCGCGCAGTCCACGGTCTCGAAACACCTGGCGTGCCTGCGCGACTGCGACCTGGTCGCCTATCGCGCCGAAGGCCGCCAGTCGTTCTACTCCCTCACCCGTCCCGAACTGATGGACCTGCTCGCCTCCGCCGAGCAACTCCTGGCGGCCACCGGTCATGCGGTGACGCTCCGCCCCGCGCCGGGCACGGCGAGGGGCGATCGCATCGAACCTCTGGCGGGGGAGGCGGCATCATGACCTCCCCGGACCTGTCCGCGGTCCGCCGGGCTCTGCTGCGGCGCCGCGTCCGGCTCCTGGTCGCCGCCACCATCACCTACAACGTCATCGAGGCGGCCGTCGCCATCACCGCGGGCTCCATCGCCTCGTCCGCGGCGTTGATCGGGTTCGGCCTCGACTCCATCGTCGAGGTCGCCTCGGCCGCGGCGGTGGCCTGGCAGTTCTCCGCCGCCGACCACGAGCGCCGCGAGAAGGCCGCGCTGCGCGTCATCGCGATCTCCTTCTTCGCCCTCGCCGCGTACGTCACCTTCGACGCCGTACGCGCCCTGCTCGGCGCCGGGGAGGCCGAACCCTCGATCCCCGGCCTGATCCTGGCGGCCCTGTCCCTGGTCGTCATGCCGTTCCTGTCGTACGCCCAGCGCCGCGCCGGCCGGGAACTCGGCTCGGCCTCGGCGGTGGCCGACTCCAAGCAGACGCTGCTGTGCACGTACCTGTCGGCCGTCCTGCTGGTCGGGCTCGCACTCAACAGCCTGTTCGGCTGGTCCTGGGCCGACCCGATCGCCGCCCTGGTCATCGCCGCCGTCGCCGTCAAGGAGGGCCGCGAGGCCTGGCGCGGGGACGCCTGCTGCGCCACGCCCGCGCTCGGCTCCCTCACCGGGGCCGGCACCGACGACGGCTGCTCGGACGGGTGCTGCTCGGACGGGTGCTGCTCGACCGGCGACGACACCCGTCGAAGCCCGGGCCACGCACCACGCTGAACGGCCCGCCGCCCCCGCCGCGACCTCGGTGACGCGGCCCCTCGGCTCCGCACCGCGAAGCGCACTCGATAGCGGGTGCGAGCAGCGCCCCGGCCTCCTCGGCTTCCCCGGCCTCCCTGGATCGGCGTGCCGGTGCCGTCGCGTGCGGGTGACGCATTGATGTCGATCGATGAATTTATCGGCCGATCAGCCGGTGTTTGCCGGTTGTTCACATAGGCGGACTTCTATGCATGGGTGACGGGAGCCTGGTCGGGGCCGGGCCTTTATCCGAGGAAAAGGGATAGATCGTGAAAGATCGAGTGCGGATGGCGCGTGCCTTGCTTGCGGTGGCGGTGTGCGCTGTCGCGCTGGCGGCCTGCGGCGGCAACAACCAGAACCCGGGCACGACCACCGGTGGCGAGGCGACCGGCGGCGCCACGGCGGCGAAGGAGCTGGCCGGCGACGTGAAGGTCGATGGCTCCTCCACGGTGGCGCCCTTGTCCACAGCGGCGGCCGAGTTGTTCGCCGAGCAGCAGGCCAAGGTACGGGTCACGGTCGGCACCTCCGGCACCGGCGGCGGTTTCGAGAAGTTCTGCAACGGCGAGACCGACATCTCCAACGCCTCACGTCCGATCAAGGACGAGGAGAAGGCGGCCTGCCAGGCCAAGAACATCGCCTATGAGGAGTTCTCGGTGGCCAACGACGCGCTGACCGTCGTGGTGCACAAGGACAACACCTGGGCCACCTGCCTGACCGTCGACCAGCTGAAGAAGATGTGGGAGCCCGGCTCGAAGGTGAACAACTGGAACCAGATCGACTCCAAGTTCCCGAACGAGCCGCTCAAGCTCTTCGGCGCGGGCACCGACTCGGGCACCTTCGACTACTTCACCGACGTCATCAACGGTGAGGAGGGCAAGAGCCGCACCGACTACAGCCCCAGCGAGGACGACAACGTCACCGTCCAGGGCGTGGCCGGCTCCAAGGGCGGGCTGGGCTACTTCGGCTTCTCCTACTTCGAGGAGAACGCCGACAAGCTCAAGGCCGTGCAGGTCGACGGCGGCGACGGCTGCGTCGGCCCGAGCGTGCAGGCGGCGCAGGACGGCACCTACAAGCCGCTGTCGCGGCCGCTGTTCATCTACCCCAAGGCCGAGTCGCTGAAGCGGCCCGAGGTGCTCGCCTTCGTCGAGTACTACGTGGCCAACCACAAGGAGATCGCCGAGGACGCCAAGTTCATCCCGCTGAACGCCCAGCAGGAGACGGAGCTGAAGGCCGCTCTGGACAAGCTGAAGGCCCAGGCCGGCGGATGAGCCCGACCGGCACCGCGTCCTCCCCGGCCGCTCCGAAGGGGCCGCTGGGGAGGGCGCGCTCGCGCTACGGGGAACGCACGGTCCAGGTCGTGCTGGTGGCCGCCGCGCTGGTGTCGGTGGCCACGACGGCGGGCATCGTGGTCTCGCTGGTGCCGCCCACGGTCGAGTTCTTCGAGGCGGTGGGCTTCGCGGAGTTCTTCACCAGCACGCAGTGGGCGCCGCTGTTCGAGCCGCCCGCGTACGGCGTGCTGCCGCTGGTCGCCGCGACGTTCCTGATCACCGTGATCGCCATCGTGGTGGCGATCCCGCTCGGCCTGGGCGCCGCGCTGTATCTGAGCGAGTACGCCCACGCCCGCACCCGCAAGGTCTTCAAGCCGGTCCTGGAGGTGCTCGCGGGCGTCCCGACCGTCGTGTACGGCTTCTTCGCCCTGCGTTTCGTCACCCCCGCCCTGCAGACCTACCTGCCGGCCGGCCTGCAGCCGGACATCTTCAACGCCCTTTCCGCGGGCCTGGTGATGGGCGTCATGATCGTGCCGACCGTGGCGTCGCTGTCGGAGGACGCCATGTCGGCGGTGCCCCGCGGCCTGCGCGACGGCGCCTACGCGCTGGGGTCGTCGACCAGGCTGGTGGCCGTGCGCGTGGTGCTGCCGGCCGCGCTGTCGGGCGTGGTGGCCTCGTTCGTGCTGGCCATCTCGCGCGCGATCGGCGAGACCATGATCGTGGCGATCGCGTCGGGCAACAAGCCGGCACTGTCGTTCAACCCGCTCGACGCCATGCAGACGATGACCGGCTTCATCGCCCAGGCCGGCTCGGGTGACCTGCCGACGGCATCGCTGGACTACAAGACCATCTTCGCCGTCGGTGCCCTGCTGTTCCTCATCACGTTCGCGATGAACTTCATCAGCGCCCGCCTGGTGCGCCGCTTCCGGGAGGTGTACGAATGACCGTCACCCAGGAGCGACTGCTCGTCCGCCGGCGCGTCCCCTGGGGCGACATCGCCTTCAAGATGCTGCTGCGGTTGTGCCTGGCCGTCGCGGTGGCGTTCCTGGTGACGCTGCTGGTCTACGTCGTCTACAAGGGCTGGTCGCGGCTGGACGCGAGGTTGTGGGAGAACTTCCCCTCCATCCGCCGCCCCGAGCGGGCGGGCGCCAAGTCCGCGTTGTTCGGCAGCCTGTGGGTGATCGGGCTGACCGCGGTGATCTGCCTGCCGGTGGGCGTCCTGGGCGCGATCTACCTGGAGGAGTACGCCGACCACCGCCGCTGGTACAACCGGCTGATCGAGCTGAACATCGCCAACCTGGCCGCCATCCCGTCCATCGTCTACGGCATCCTCGGCCTGGGCATCGTCGCCCGCGGTTTCGGCCTGGGCACGACCATCGTCACGGCATCCATCACGCTGTCGCTGCTCGTCCTGCCGATTGTGATCATCGCTTCGCGCGAGGCGATCCGGGCGGTGCCGGGTGAGATCCGCAACGCCTCCTACGGGCTGGGCGCCACCAAGTGGCAGACCGTCTGGCGGCAGGTGCTGCCCTCGGCGGTGCCGGGCATGGCCACCGGCTCCATCCTGGCGCTGTCCAGGGCGGCCGGCGAGGCGGCCCCGCTGCTGCTGCTCGGCGGCCTGACCTACGTGGCCTACACCCCCGACGGCCTGCTCAGCGGCTACACCGTGCTGCCGATCCAGATCTACGGCTGGATCAGCCAGTCCCGTACCGAGTTCCACGACCTGTCCTCGGCGGCGATCGTGCTGCTGCTGATCGTGATCATCGCGATGAACTCCATCGCCATCTTCGTCCGCAATCGCTCGCAGAAGCGGTGGTGAACTCCTACATGACCTCCGAAATGACGACCGGAGCGAGGAACATGGCTCCCTCTGAACCACCGCCCGAGATCTTCGACCCCGTCTTCACGCTGAAGGACCTGTCGGTCTTCTACGGCGACTACGAGGCGGTGCGCGGCGTGAACATGCGCATCGCGCCCCGCGAGATCACCGCGCTGATCGGCCCGTCCGGCTGCGGCAAGAGCACGGTGCTGCGCTGCCTCAACCGGATGAACGACCTCATCCTGGACGCCCGCATCGCCGGCAAGATCACCTACTACACCGAGGACCTCTACGGCGAGTCCGTCGATCCGATCGAAGTACGGCGCCGGATCGGGATGGTCTTCCAGAAACCCAACCCGTTCCCCAAGTCCATCTACGACAACATCGCCTACGGCCCCCGCGTCAACGGCCAGCGCCGGGGTCTGGACGAGGTGGTGGAGGAGGCGCTGCACCGGGCGGCCCTGTGGGACGAGGTCAAGGACAAGCTCAAGCAGAACGCCCTGGCCCTGTCCGGCGGCCAGCAGCAGCGCCTGTGCATCGCCCGCGCCATCGCGGTCAAGCCCGACGTGATCCTGATGGACGAGCCCTGCTCCGCCCTCGACCCGATCGCCACCACCAAGATCGAGGACCTCATGCAGGTCCTGTCCAGGGACTACACGATCGTCATCGTCACCCACAACATGCAGCAGGCGGCCCGGGTGTCCGAGCGCACCGCCTTCTTCACCGCCGAGGTCGACGACAAGGGCGTGCGGCACGGGCGCCTCGTCGAGTTCGACTCCACCGCACGGATCTTCAGCAACCCCGCCGACAAGCGAACCGAGGGCTACATCACCGGGCGCTTCGGCTGAACTGAGCGGAGCCGATGAACACATGAGCCGTGCAACAGCCGCCGTCCCGTTGCGCGGGCAGCGAGACAGCGCGACCAGGACGCCGAGTTGAGCGAGCTGTCCGCGCACGGGGTGACGGTGACGCACTGTGCCGACGGCGTCGAGGCGCTGCTGCGCATCGGCGCCGCGCAGCCCGACGTGCTGCTGCTGAGCGCCGACCTGCCCGGCATCGAGGCGGTCACCCTGATTACCACGCTGCGGCGATCGATGGACATGACGATCATCGTGGGCGTCGGTCCGGGCGACGCCGAGCTCGCCATGCGGGCGCTGCACGCGGGCGCCACGGCGTGCGTGGCCAGGCCCTACCGTTCGTCGGAGCTGCTTCCGCTGATCAACGCCAGTTCCAACCCGTCCGCGCCGCTGCTGGTGGGCGAGGTCGAGCTGGACGAGGTGGCCCACGTGGTCCGGGTGTGCGGGGAGCCGGTGCACGTCCCGCTGCGCGAGTTCGAGCTGCTCGCCTACCTGATGAAGAACGCCGGGCGCGTGGTCACCCGCCACGAGATCAGCCGGCACGTGTGGCACAGCACGGTCTCCCCGCCCAACAACACCATCGCCGTGCACATCAAACGGCTACGCCGCCGCATCGGCGACGACGAGAAGAGGCCGACGCACATCCTGACGGTGCGCGGCGTCGGCTACCGGCTCGTGCTGCCGGAGCAGGCGGCCGAGGACGAGCTGGCCCCGCCACCCCTCGGGCGCGAATAGGCGCGTCCACGGCGAGCACCGGTCAGGTGGCCAGCCGGCCGGCACGTCCGGTCAGGTGGCCAGCCGGCCGACACGCCCGGTCAGGTGGCCAGCTGGCCGGCACGTCGCCGCAGGTCGGCGGCGAACTCCTCGGCCCGGCTCAGCTGGGTGCGCAAGGCTTCGCAGCGCTCGCGCGTGGCCTGCTCGAATCGGCTCAGCCGCCGCGACAAGTGCTCGCGCTCGGCCTCGCCTAGGGCCGCCGCGCCGGCCTGGTCGAGCCGGTCGGTGATGGACAGCAGCTCGCCCATCTCCTCCAGCGTGAAGCCCAGCGGCTTCATCCGGCGGATCACCATCAGCCGGGCCACGTCGGCCTCGGTGTAGAGGCGGAAGCCACCCTGGCTGCGTGCCGAGGGTCGTACCAGGCCCACTTCGTCGTAGTGCCGGATGGTCCGCAGCGACAGCTCGGTCCGCGCCGCCACCTGCCCGATGTGCATGTGATCTCCGCCACCGCCCGCAGCGGCCGGAACCTCGCCGTCGTCGGCGGAAAGCGGTGATCCGTCCATTTTCGTGCGACCTCACTGCTCAGCTGGTTGCGGTGGTGCGGGCGTGAACGCCCGACCCGCCAAATCTCTACCCTTACGTTAGGGTAGAGATTTCGATGGCCGAACCGCGCAGGCCCGCCCCGGACACACCGCCACCCTGGCACAACCGGCCGCCTGACGACATCCCCGGTGCCGTACGATCGCCGCCGCCACCAGCCGCTCGCCCCGGCCGGTGACACGCTGCCCGCCACCCTGCCTGCCACCCTGTCCGGAGAGCTGTCCGACAGCCACTGAGCCGGTCCCCACTGAGCCGGTCCCCACTGAGCCGGTCCCCACTGAGCCGGCCGCCCAGCCGGTCAGGCGGGCAGCTCGTACGGCTTGAGCGCCCATGCGCGCCTCGCGGCGGAGATCGTCCGCCAGGCGAGACCGGTGCCGAAGGCGAAGGCGTGCCGCGCGGCGGCGAGATCGTCGAAGGCCCCGACGCCGCGCAGCCGAGCCGGCTCGCCGGTGAAGATCTCCTCCAGGGTCGCGCAGAAGTAGGCGTACCCGGCGAATTCGACGGCGGGGCCGGCCAAGGGGCAGCCCAGAAGGCTCCGCAGGGTCTCGGACGGCGTCTGCTCCGACCGGCGATACGCCAGGTCGTGCAGCAGGTCGAGGACGTCGGGGGGCAGGTCGTCCGCGACCTCCATGAGCGCGCGGGCCTTCTTCCGTACCTCGTCCTTGAGGACGGCGAGGCAGATCGGGGCCAGCGTCTCGGCGGGCAGGGCGTGCGCGGCGCGGATCACGGCGCGGGCGGCGCGGAGGAGGTCGCGGGACAGCCCGCCCGACAGGCAGTGGCAGAAGGCGACATAGGGCTCGGTGAGCCCGACGACGCGGCGGTAGATGAAGCGTACGGACTCGGTGTAGGAGAGCGGCCCCACCCGGACGATCTCGTCGAAGGAGCTGTCGAAGGCGTCGCGGAAGGGCAGGCCACGGCGTTCGAAGGCGCTCATCGCGTCGTCGGACACCGAGATCATGAAGAACGTGTTGGGCAGCCCGAAGATACCCTTGATCTCGTTGAGGAAGCGCTCCGCCCGGTCGCCCGACCCGATCTTGTCGAGTTCGTCGATGCCGATGTACACGCTGTGGTCCGGCCGGAGGTGCCCGGCCACGTCCTGGACGTAGGAGCGGAAGGCGGAGACGATCTCCGGATAGCTCAGGGGCTGCTCCGCCAGGCTGCGGCCGCCGCTCAGCTGCGCGTCGACCCAGACGGGGAGTTTGACCGTGCCCGACCAGCCCGTGGTCTGCGTCTGCAGGTAGCGGATCTGCGCCAGATGGCGGCGGGCCCGTGTCCTGAGCTGGTCGGCGGGATCGTGCTTGCGCCCGGCGCGGCGGATGGACAGGGCGAAGTGGACCAGTCCGAGGAGCCCGGCGAGGTAGGACGCCCACTGGCCGGGGGCCTCGGGCGCCAGGTTGTCGCCGTACCGGTCGACGACGTCGGCCAGCCACTGCGGCACCGGTCCTGGCACGAGCACGAGCCGCAGGAGCACGTCACCGGCGATCTCGGCGAAGAGCACGGGCCAGGCGGCGAGGGCCGCGCTCACCAGCCAGTACGTGATCGGGATGAGGGCCTGGCGGAGCCCGACGCGGCGGTGGCGGCCGGGGCCGAGGTGCCGCAACGTGGCGCGGCAGAACGCGGCGAACAGGTGCAGCACGAAGTCGCGCGGGGCGTACTCCACCGGGGCCGAGACCAGCAATCGCAGATCTCCGGTCCCCGGCCTGGGAAGGGAGCCCTCACAGTAGCGCCGGACCAGCGTGGACTTGCCGGATCCGCGCGGTCCCGCGATGCCCACGCTCGCTCCGGACAGGCGTCCGAGGAGTTCGTCGAGCTCGTCCACGACCCGGGTCGGCACATGGTAGGCGCTGTCGAACGCCTCGCTCAGCCCGGGACTCGCCGCCACGTTGAAAACGGGGTCGAAGCGGTCGCGGCGGGCGTTGATCCGCTGGCGGATCTGTGCCGCCAGCTCGCCGTCCTCCAGATCCCGTACGAGCTTCGCCCGAACCGGCGAATACGGGAACGACCGCAGGGCTTCGCGCACTCTGGACCAGCCCTGCCCGCGCGCCAGGACCAGGTACGAGCCGATCACGAGGACGGACGGCAGGCCGATCAGCACGGGGGCTCGCCAGCTCCCCATGGCCAGGCCGAGCAGCAGCAGACCGATGGCCAGCAGGACGAACGGGAAGCGCGGCATCGGCACGCGCCGCGCCGCCGGCTCTTCGGCCGGCACCACCACGGCCGCGAAGACCTCGGCCGCCTGCTCCATCATCTCCAGCCGGATGTGCAGCGGCTTCACCGTCACGTAGTCGAACGCGTCCCGGATCTCCGGATCGTGCAGCGCCCGGGTCAGCGCGGCCGAGTAGAGGTCGCGTAAGGCGGGGTCCGAACGCAGGGGATCGGCTTGGGCCCGGGTCATGCGGTGCGGAGTTCGGCGTCCACCGGCCGGGCGGGCGCGGGCTCGGTCAGCTGGGCGGGCACGGACACGGACACGGGCACGGGCGCGGGCGCGGTCAGCGGGGTGAAGAGGGCGCCCAGCCGGTTCACCGTCTCGGGGACGATGCGGTAGTAGACCCAGGTGCCGCGGCGCTCGCCGTCGATCAGCCCGGCGGTGCGCAGCACCTTGAGGTGGTGGGAGATGGTGGGGGCGGTCAGGTCGAAGGCGTCGGTCAGGTCGCACACGCACGCTTCGCCGCCGGCGTGGGAGCCGATCATCGACAGCAGGCGCAGCCGGACGGGGTCGGCGACCGCCTTGAGCATGAGTGCGAGGTCGGCCGCGTCGGTCTCCGACAGCGGCTCGCGCGCGATCGGCGCGCAGCATGGGGTGGTGGTGGCGGCCATCCGGCTCCTCTTCTAATTCGACATCTGTCGAAATCATAGGCGATGGCAGGCGAGCGGGGCGATTCCCGCGTTGGCGGCAGGGGGACCGGCCGCGGTGGGTGGGGGGTGGGGGTGGGGCCCCGAGGGCGTTCACACGAGGGCGGCCACCGCGCGCAGGGTGACGCCCGTGCCGACGAGCAGGACGAACGTGGCGGTCAAGGCGGCGCTGTACGGGCGCAGCCGCCGCATCCGACCGGCCAGGGTGAGGTCGCCCAGCCTGCGCAGGGTGAGCGCCGTTACCAGCAGCGTGAGCGCCATGCCGAGCCCGTAGCACACCACGGTCAGGACGCCGAACGCGGTGCGCCCCAGCGCCATCGCGCCGAGCAGGACCACCAGGGCGGACGGGCTGGGCACCAGCCCACCGGCCATGGCCAGCGCCACGACCCCATCCGACCACCTACGGTGCCCATGACCGTGCCCGTGCCCGTGCCCGTGCCCGTGTCCATGCCCCGGGCCGGGGTGGCGTCGGTGGAGGGCGGAGCGGAGCAGGCCGGCGCCGATCAGGGCGATGAGGACCCCGCTGGCCACGCCGAGCCAGCCCATCACCACCTCACCGGCGACCGCGCTGGCCACCGTGACCAGCACGCCCAGGACCAGCACGCCCGCCGTGTGCGTGGCGGTGACCGTGGCCGCGACGGCGACCGCGTCCCGCAGCCGCCCCCGCCGCCCGGCGAGGTAGGCGGCCATGACAGTTTTGCCGTGACCGGGCATCGCGGCGTGCACGGCCCCCAGCACCAGCGACAACAGCAGCGCCAGCAGCCCGAGCGGCACGGTCAGCCGGTCGGTGCCGATCAGCGTGTTGAGCCGGTCGGCCAGCAGGCCGGTGAAGCGGGTGACGGGGTCCGCACCCGGCACCTGCGCCGGCGCGGCGGAGGTGCCGTCGCCCGGCTCCACCGTGAGGCGCGCCCGGCGTACGTCGAGCGGCGAGCTGAGCAGGTCGGCGGGGTAGTCGCGGAGCTCGCCGGACACGCTGTCGGCGGGGACGGTGGAGGCGCGCAGGCGCACGCCGGCCCCGTTGGCCGTGATCTCCCGCCAGCCGATGGTGTCGGCGCGGTAGGCGTTGGCGAAGGTCAGGGTGAGCCGCCGGTCCACGCGCAGCGGGGCGGTCAGGCGGCAGGTGAGCCTGCTGGTGCGCAACCCGGCGGCGCCCGGTTGGTAGGCGAAGGAGGCGTCGGCGACCTGCCAGGTGAGCGGCCGTCCATCGACCTGCGCGCGGACGGCGTCCCGCAACTCGGTGCAGGTGCGGTGGGCGGGGCCGGTCGGGGGCTGTTGCAGGGTGGGGATCTCGGCGCTGTCCACGATCGCCAGGTGCTCGATCCTGTCCCGGTGGATCGTCAGCCCGTCGTAGTGGTTGACGCTGAAGTTGCCCAGCGGGTGCGCGGCCAGCACGGTGGCGACGATTGCAGTGATCATGGCGTCTCGGCCAGCAGCGCCCGTGCCCGTGCCGCCCCGGCCGGTGCGAAGTGCGGGTTGACGGACAGTGCCCGGGTCAGGTGGGCGCGGGCGGCGGCGGTGTGCCCGAGGGCGTGCTCGATCTCGCCCCGGTGGTAGGCGAACAGCGCGTTGCGCCCGCCGAGGGCGTCGGCGCGGGCGGCGTACGTGGCGGCCTCGGTGTGGTGGCCGGCTCGGTGCAGCGCCCAGCCGAGCGCGTCGGCGACCTCGACGCTCTGGCGTCGTTTCCACTCCGCGCGCAGGTATCTGACGGCGGCCTCCGGGTCGCCGTGGTTCGCCGTGAACGTGCCCACGGCCAGGTTGTCGGGGTCCCCGTTCGCGGTCAGCAGCCTGTGCTGGGCGGTGAAGACGGCGTACTGCCGCCTGGCCCCGTCCCGGTCGCCGAGGTGCTCCAGCAGTTCCCCGTATTCGACGACGAAGGACGGGGAGCGGGCCACGGCGGTGGCGTAGTCGCGCAGCGCCTGGTCGATGCGGCCGAGCGCGGCCTCGGCGCGCGCCTTGCCCGCCCGCGAGGGCAGGTGACCGGGATCGGCGGCCAGCGCCTGGGTGTAGGCGGCGAGCGCGGCGCGCGGGTCGCCGTTGTGCCAGGCCAGCTCGCCGAGCTGCCACTGGCAGAAGGCGTACTCGGCGGGGTCGCCGGGGATCGCGCAGGCGCGGTGCAGCAGGTCGCGGGCCGGGCCGGGCCGGCCGCGCAGGTGTTCCAGGCGGGCGGCCCTGGTGAAGGAGGCGAGGTCGGGGCGGCCGCCGAGCATGCGCCGCAGCGCGGTCTCGGCCTGCTCGTACCGGCCGAGTTCGAGGTAGGCGTCGGTGAGCACGCCGTAAAGTGCCCAGCGGAACGGCGCGGCCTCCCGGGCCCGCTCGGCCCAGCGTACGGCGCCCGCGAAGTCGTGCCGGGCGTTGGCCAGCGCGCCCATGCCGATCATGGCGTCGATGTACGGCTCCCCGTCGCCGGTGGGCTGGCGCATGGAGCGTTCGAACGCACCCCTGGCCTTGTCGTAGTAGGCGGTGTCGGTGGTGCGGCGGGCCTGCTCCAGGTACATGTGGCCGAGGCTCGCCCAGACCGCCGCGTCGTCGGGGTGACGGCGCAGTCGCCTCTGGGCGGCCTCGATCGATCCGGCCAGGTCGTACGGTGACCAGCTCGCCGGCGCGGGAGGCGGTTCGTCCCGGCGCAGAACGCCTTCCGGGGCGTACAGGGTCAGCAGGACGCAGCCCAGCAGCACGCATCCCAGCAGGGGCAGCAATCGCCGTACGCGACTCATCTGATCGGATGTCCTCGGTGGTGGTTCAGCCGGTGGCGGTGATGGGCAGCGCCAGGTAGGGGAAGCTGCCGGTGATGGGCTTGAGCAGGAACGCGGGGTTGTCCTCGGCGATGAGGCCCGGGGCGCCCCGGCCCGCGGGCTCGCCCAGGAGCATCCGCAGGTTGACGGTCACGACGTCGTCGATGAGCCGCCGGCCGTTGGGGTAGCCCTGGACGTCGCCCTTGAGGAGGCCGTACTTGTCGGGTGCGGTGGCGACGGGCGTGCTCATGTTGAGCCGCAGCTCCTCCGCCTTGGCGACCCGCGAGGCGTCCTGGTTGAGCTGGTGGGAGTTGAGGTCCAGGCCGATCGGCCCGCCCGTCCGCGTGGTGAGGCCGGTGAGGTAGATCTGCTCCAGGTCCTTGCGCGGGGCCGGCGGCGCCGCGACCTTCGCCTGCCTGGCGACGACCCTGGCCTGGTCGGGGTCGAGCGTGGACGGCACGACGAGGTTGCCGCTCTCGTCACCGTCCGGCCGCAGGGAGTTGAAGCGGTCGCGGTGCTTGAGCGGGATGATCACTTCGTTGAAGTTGGGGTTACCCAGCCGGGAGACCTGCTTGTAGTCGGCCGAGCCGGACCCGAGCAGGCTGCTCGACCTGCGGGAGGCCGTGGTCCAGACGCCGATGACCGGGTTGCGGGCCGGGTCGCCGCCGAGCGCCAGCTCCGACTTGGGCAGTTGCAGCGCCAGGGCGCTGACGTTCATCGGCACGCCGGTCTTGACCGGGAAGAACGGCAGCCCGAACCTGAGCAGGTTGACGGCGTGGTTGTCGGAGTAGAACGGATCGGCGGCCGTGCCGGTGAACACCTTGCCCCCGCCGGGCAGGTCGAGGACGGCCTTGCGGCGCAGCGCCGGGTAGTCGGGCGTGGCCGGGGCGCCCATGTCGGTGGGGGCGACGTACCCGTTGCGGACCAGGGTCTCCGACTTGCCGTCGCGCACCCTGGTCAGCGTGTAGCTCTGCTCGACCAGGGAGTCCAGCGGGCCGGCCTTGTGCTCGCGCTTGCGGATGAAGGAGGGCACCGGCAGGCCCTTGTTGGCGAACGTCCACCGGTAGGTGACGGCGGCCTTGCCGGTGCCGGTGTTGTCGACGTGCACCTCGTAGCGGGCGTCGGTGTCGAACTGGTACGGCTTGTGCGGGGCCTGGAAAGGGATGTAGCCGGCCACGATCGTGACCGTGTCCTGCCGCTCCGGGCTGGTGAAGGCGTACAGGTCGGTGGCGTCGATCTGCTTGTTCAGGGTGGTGGCGGGGGCGTCCCAGTGGCTGGTCGCCGTGCCCGGACGCATGGTGGGGCCGAGCAGTACGGTGGCCGTCAGCACGGCGACGGAGGTGCCGGTGATCCACGCCCACCGGCCTCGAGCGCTGGTCAGTTGCATCTGTCTCTCGATTCGCGAGGTACCGGGCCGTGCCCGCGGGCACGGCCCGGTGGGTCTCAGGTCAGGGAGCGTCGCCTACGGCACGTACTGGACGACCGCGTCGAGGTTGGCCAGGTAGTCGCCCTCGTTCAGCGGGATGCCGGTCAGGTCCCTGACCGTCCGGCTGAGGTACGCGCTGGTGTAGAACGGCCAGTGCTTGGGCCCGATGCCGCCTTCGAGCGGACGCGGCGTGGGCACGTTCGGGACGAACTCGTGCAGCCGGTACGTGGCCACGAGCTGCTCGCCCTGAGGCACCCCGTCGACCTCCACCTGCGCGTGTGCCCCGTCGGGGCGCAGGTAGATGTCGTGGATGGCGGCCGTGTGCCCGCTCTTGACGTCGTTGAGGACGAAACCGCCGGGGTAGTAGACGCCGTTGCACGGGTCGATGTGGTCCTGCTTCCACCCGATGGGCATGTAGATGCCCTTGTTCCCGGGCTTGGCCTCGATGGGGGCGATGCCTTCCACCTGCACGCCGCGCTCGTCGAGCAGCCGGACGATGTCGTGGCCGAAGTCGAAGTTCGCGTGCCCCTTCGGGCCGAAGTACGAACTTGAAACACGAGGCGCTGGGCGGCTCGACGGACGGGGCGCCGGGGACACCGGGGAGCGGCGGGAAGGGTCCGGCGTGGGCGGGGGAGACGGGTGCAGCCGCGAACACCGCGGCGCCGATCGCGAGTGTTTGAGCGATGCGGACAAGAACACGCAAAGCAATCGACCTTTCGTCGATCCGAGGCGATGGAACGCCTCTGACCTGCAATGACTCGCCCAAAGTAGTGATCAGGTCACGTTGTGTAAAGGGATTTCCCAAGGCCGGCAGGGACTAATTCCGGCGCGGGGATCCTTGGGTGTCGGCCCATGGATGTAGGGCGCCCCGTCGCGCGGGACGCCCTACGAGCGGACTGCGCTCAGAAGATGCCGCGCGGCCCCGGCATGGGCAGGCCGAAGCCGCCGTGGCCCCGAATGGCGTCGCTCATCGTCTTCAGGCCGAGCATGCCGAGCGAGGCGCCGGACGGGATGGGCCGGCTCGGCGGGCCCTGCCAGGCGATGTCCAGGTCGGCCCAGTGCATGCCGCCGCGGAAGGCCGTGCCGAGTTCCTTGTTGAGGTCCGCGGACCAGCCTCGGTCCATGGACAGGACGACCTTGAGCGGGCCGATGCCGCCGTTGTGCGGGACGAAGTTGCCCGGGGTGAGGGCCTGCGGGACGCTGAAGTTGACCATGGCCAGCTCACCGTCCGGCCGGGGCTGCCCGTTGACGGCCGGGGTGGCGAAGAACTTGCTGTCACCCATGGCCGCGAACAGCACCCAGAAGGTGTCGATCTCGTACGTCACCCCGGTCTCGTCGTTGACGAAGCGAAACCCGCCCGGGTAGCAGACCCGCCCGCTGGGGGTCTCGATGTTGTCGTACCGTTCGCCGATGGGCATCCAGGCGGCGGTGCCGCCGTCGACCAGCTCGATCGGATCGAGCGTCTCGAACCTGATCCCGGTCCTCTTCAACTCCGCGAGGAACTCGGTGGAGAAGGTGGCCTTCGCGCTGCCTTCCTTGGACAGGTAGCTGCCGATCTGTCCCTCGGCGAGACAGCCGCGTCCGGGGGCGGCGGCTTGAGTGGGCTGCGTGGACAGCAGGACGGTGGCCAGCACGGTGCCGCCGGCGGCCAGGGCCGCACGGGTCAAGCGCATGCTTGTTCTCCTTCATGGAGAGCGGGGGGATGGCGCCGGAGGGTCACCCTGGCGTCACGATTACGGAAAGTAGTTATAGCACTACTCTCCGCTTCCGCCCGGTGGAATGCCGATCACCGCACGGCCTCAGGATTGACCGCACGCCGCGGGGCAGAACTTGGCCTCGGGGTGGCGCGCGGAGGGCTTGTCCAGGAGGGGCTGCCGTCGCGCTTTGAGGTGCTGGTCGAGGAAGGCGGCCACGTAGGTGCGGGTGAGCTCGGCGGCGCGCGCCGCGGGCAGAGCGCCGGCGGCGGGGCTGATGCCGAGGGCGTCCGCCAGCAGCGGGCCGTCGGTGAAGGAGGTGTGTTCCGCGCCGGTCAGTACGATCCAGCGCTTCCATCCGGTGAGCAGTTTCCAGTCGCGGTCCCAGGTGGGGGCGGGGCCTCCGGGGACGTGCCGGGCCGAGCCCAGGAACATGAACGGCCGGGAGAGCCCGTTCTTGGGGATCCGGGCGTAGGTGGTGCCGTCCATGTCGATCCCGGCGCGCACCCGGGAGTCGTTCACCATGGTTGCCATGGCGCTGGCCCCGCCGATCGACTGGCCGACCATCGCGATGCGGGAGCGGTCGATCCGGTCGGTGCCGTCCCACTTCGCCGGTAGCTGGTCGAGCACGAAGGAGACGTCGGCGGCCCGGCCTGCGACCAGCCCCGCGCCGAAACCGGGATCGGAGTCGCTGTCACAGGCGAGGCATTCGGCGATCCGCCCGTCGGGGAAGGTGGTGGCGTAGCTCTCGTAGGTGTGGTCGATGCCGGCCACGACGTATCCGCGGCTGGCCAGGTCCTCGGCCAGGGACGTGAGCGTGCTCATCGGATTGGTGAAGCCGGGGGAGAGCACCACCAGCGGCAGCCTCCGCCCGGTGGGTTCGGCGTCCTTGATCGCGTTGGTGCGCGTCCTGCTCAGCATGTCGTCCGGCACGCCCGCGATCCCGTAGCGCCTCATGGCGAGCTGCGATTCCTTGGGTGTCATGTACGGCGCCCGCTGCCCGTTCCGCTCCTCGGTCGGGTACCACAGGGTGACCTTGAGTTCTCTGGCGTCGGCGTCGAGGTTCCAGGGGTCGGGGCGGGCGGTGTCCTTCAGGTACAGGGCGGTGCTGCCGACGGGGTGGGGGCCGGTGGGGGCGGGCAGGGTGGCCGGTCCGGTGGGCGCGGCCGACGGGGTGGCGGCGGAGCGGGGTGGTGCGGGTGCCGAGCAGGCGGACGCGGCGAGGACGGCCAGTGCCGCGGCGGCTGCCAGGAGGTGTCTCATGGGAGGTCCCTTCACTGGTGCAGCAGGGTCAGGGCCTTGGTCAGGGCGGGGTCGTGCCCGGCGGCCGCATCCTTCGGGGTCGGTGGCAGATGGTGGTCGGGTGGCACGCCGATCCGGTCGATGACCTCGCGGTTGGGCCCGAGGTGGTGCCTGGTGGGGAGGCTCAGCAGGGTGTTGTTGGCGAGCAGGTACGGCTGGGCGGGGCCGGAGATGACGCCGGCGGTTCTGGTGCCGACGAGTGGGCCGAGGTGCAGGTCTTTGACGGCGGAGCTGAAGTGTTCGCAGGCCGAGGCGCAGCCGCGGTCGGTGAGTACTGCCGGTGGCAGGTTGAGCAGGTCGACGGTGTCGTCGGTGCGTAGGGTCGCGCATTTGTCGTCCACGGTGCACAGGTGGGCGGTGGTCTTGCCGTGGGTGAAGGCGCTCAGCAGCCGGATCGCCTCGGTGGGGCTGCCGCCGTTGTTGCCGCGCAGGTCCAGTACGACGCCGGTGAGCGTCCGGCCTTGCCGGAGCCGGGTGATCGCGGTGAAGACCCGGTCGGCGGTGTCGGGTGCGAATGCGCGCACCCGTAGGTAGGCGATGTCGTTGTCCAGCAGTTTGGCCTGCACCGTTTGCAGGGTGGCCAGGTCTTGCTGGTAGAGGCCGGGGGTGAGGGTCACGCTCCAGCGGCGGCCGGTGCTGTGCCGCAGCAGCCGCAGCTGGACGGGGCGCGCTTGCGGGTATTGGGGGTAGAGGGCGTTGATCGCGGGGGTGGGCCGGCCGTCGATGAAGGGGGCCGATCCGTTGATCGATTCGATGAGGTCGCCGGGGCGGAGTCCGGCCTGTTGGGCGGCGCCGCCGTGCACGGTGGTGATGAACAGCGGGGGCAGGGCGGCTTCGGGGTTGCCGGTTGCCTGCCGGCTGGTGAGGTTGGCGTGCAGGCCCAGGCCGTAGCCGTCGCCGTCGTAGCGGTCGGGTGGTTGTTCGATGTGGTGGGTCCAGGAGGTGTGGTTGTCGCCGAGGGCGGCCACGATGGCTTCCAGGGTGGTGACGGCGAGTTTGGTGTGCAGGTGGGGGATCTGGTCGGTGATCTTTCGGTAGGTGGTTTCGAAGGCGGTCCAGTCGGTGGTGCGGTTGCCGGTCAGTGCCGGCATGGTGGCTCCCGGCAGGTCGTGGCCGTGGCGGTTGAGTTCCTGGGTCAGGGCGGCGAATCCGGCGATGAGCAGGGCGCGGGCGTCCAGTGTGGCGCCGCTGTAGTGGTTGCCGAGGATGCAGAAGTAGGCCTGTTCGATCACGTCGATCGTGGTGGCCGTCTGGGCTGCGGGGGGTCCCTGGGGCGGCGCGCAGACCGTAGCGGCCGCCGGGCTGGCCTGGCTGCGGGGTGGCGTCGGGGCCGTGCAGGCCGCGGCCAGGAGGAGGGCGAGCCCGGCGGCGGCGATCCTGGCGGCGGTGATCCTGGCGGTGGTCATGATGGTGGTCATGACAGGCGCCTGCGGATCCACCAGAAGGACAACCAGGTGAGGCCGAGGGTGAGCAGGGCGTAGAGCCCGGTCTCGATCCACTGGAAGGGCCAGAACCGGTCGAGGGGATGGTAGGTGGCCAGCTGCCGGTAGCCGAGCCGGTTGATCTCGGCCATGCACCCGTCCATGCGCTGTGCTCCCTGCGGTCCGCAGGGACCCGACGTCGTGGAAACCGGGATGGCGGCTTCCTCGTTGCCGCCGGCCACCGCGCGCCCGGACGGGTCGAGGAGCTCGGTCGACAGGAGCCAGGCGCCGGTGTCGCCGGGAACGACCGGCGACAGCATGATCTGCGCGGGTCCGCTGCCGTTCGGCGGTATGCCGAGGTGCTCCACGTTCCCCTTGCCGAGCTCGAAGGTCGCGGTCACCGGAGTGCTCAGGTGCGGCCGGACCAACAGCGGCATGGCGAGCTGGATCGCGGCGAAGACGGCCAGGGTGAGGGCCATGGCGGGCAGGGTGCGGCGCACCAGCATGCCCACGGTCACGCCCAGGACGAAGGCGAAGGCCGCGTACCCCATGGGGGCGATGCCGCGCGCGCCGAACACCAGCGGCGCCATCAGGCCGAAGCCCGCGGCGGCCGACTTGTCCAGCGGGTCGGACCACCAGGTCACCGCCAGGCCGCACAGCCCGGCGGCGGCCACGGCGGTCAGACCCATCAGCCCGAGCTTGACCGCCAGCCAGCGGCCTCGGGTGACGCTCTGGTTCCACACCAGCAGGTGCGTGCTCGCCTCCAGCTCGCGGGTGATCAACGGCGCTCCCCAGAACAGCCCGGCGAGAGCGGGCAGGAGCAGCACGACGAGGCTGACGGCCATGAACGGGGTCTGGTACTCGTCGAAGAAGCGGTCGTAGAAGCGGTCGCAGGTGTTGTCCGGGGCGCAGTCGGCGATCCCGGCGGAGTAGTCGGTGGCCAGGCCCGGGCCGGTCAGCGCCAGCACAGCGGTGAGGACGACGAGGACGGCGGCCATCATCGCGGCCGAGCCGCGGAACTGGCGCCAGGTCAGCCAGATCATCCCCGCACCTCCAGGGCGACCCGCCGGTTGTCGGCGGTGCGCTGCTCCATGTAGGCCAGCACGAGGTCCTCAAGGTTGAGCTGGGTGACCGTCCAGGCGGGGTCGTGGATCGGGCCGTCGGTGCGGATGACGTATGTGCTCTGCCGGTCGGTGTGCCGGGCGGAGATGACGTGCTGGTCGGCGGGCAGCCGGTCGGGATCGCGGCGCGGGCCGGTGAGCCGGTGATGGGTGGCCAGCAGCCGGTCCACCTCCCCGGCCACCCGCACGCGGGAGTCGACCAGGACGATCAGGTAGTCGCAGACCCGTTCCAGATCGGAGACCAGGTGGGAGGAGAGCAGCACGCTCAGCTCGTGCTCGACGGTGGCCTCCATCAGATGCTGCAGGAACTCCCGGCGGGCCAGCGGGTCGAGCGAGGCGACCGGCTCGTCCAGGATCAGTAACTCGGGCCGTTTGGCCAGACCCAGGGTGAGGGCGAGCTGGGCGCGCTGGCCGCCGGACAGCTTGCCCGCCCGGTGCGCGGGATCGAGCCCGAGCCGGGCGATGCGTTCGCGCGCCATCACGCTGTCCCAGCGGGGGTTGAGCCGCGCGCCCAGCCGCAGGTGCTCGGCGACGCTCAGGCCCGCGTACACGGGGGTGTCCTGGGCGACGAAGCCGACCCTGGCCAGCTGCGCCGGGCCGGCGGCGGGCCGGCCGCCGAGCACGGTGATGCCACCCGCGGTCGGCTCCAGCTGGCCGCCGGCCAGCTTCAGCAGCGTGGTCTTGCCCGCCCCGTTGGGCCCCACCAGCCCCACGACGTGGCCTTGCGGGATGTCGATGGTGCACTCGCGCAGCGCCCAGCGCTTGCCGTACTTCTTGCCCAGCTGCTGGGCCTGCAGGACAGCGGTCACGCTATGTCCTCCTGTGCGGTGGTGCGAAAGGTGGTCAGGAACAGGGCCTCGATGCTCTCCTCGTCGAGGCCGGCCCGGCGGGCCTTGGCCAGCCAGCGCTGCAGCTCCAGCCGCAGCGGGCCGTGCGCGGCCAGCGAGGTGCCGGTGAGCGTCGCCGTCACGAACGTGCCCACCCCCGGCCGGGCGGCGGCCAGGCCCTCGTGCTCGAGCTCGCGGTAGGCCTTGAGCACGGTGTTGGCGTTGATCGCCAGGTGCGCCACGACCTCCTTGACCGTCGGCAACTGGTCGCCCTCGCGCAGCAGGCCGAGGCGCAGCGCATGCCGTACCTGCTGGACCAGCTGCAGGTAGGGCGAGAGGCCGGACTTCGCATCCAGATGGAACTCGATCACCGATGACTCCATTTATCTAGCTTCCTAGTACTTTAGATCGTCCCATGTATGGCGCTGGTTAAGAAGCTCCCGGCGGGAACTCCGATGGCGGCCCGCGCGCGGCGAAAAATGACACAAATACGATTCGCCGTCGAGAAAGTCATGCACTTCACGTCCGTAGGGTGAAAGAACTCGCAGGTGATCGTGGACGGGGCAGGATCGGCATGCTGGGGGAGGACACGCCGTACCCGATGCTGGTGACGGACGCCTCAGGCATCATCGAGCAGGCGAACGGGGCCGCCCGGTCGCTGCTCCACCGCGCGGCCGGTGACACGTCGCCGGCGTGGCTCGCACAGGGCCGGCGCGGGCCGGCTCGCGGGCCGATCGGCGAGCGGGTGTTCGAGGCGCATCCCGTGTACGCGGACGCCGGACGCGTCACCTGGTGGCTGGTCGACGTCACCGGACAGCAGCGGGCCATGGAGGCGCTGCGGGTCGAGCGGGACTCCGCCGTCTCCATGGTGGAGGTCGCCACCGAGCTGCTGTCCTCACTCAACCTCGACCGCTGCCTGGAGGCGACCGCGCGCCTGGCCGTGCGGCATCTCGCCGACGCCGCATGGGTCGTCATGCCGGTGGGGAGCCGCCGGTACCAGGTCACCTGCTGCGATTCGGGCGGCGAGGCCGTACACACGAGCCTGAACGTCGACCCGCGGACACTGCCGGGGCTCGTCGAGGCGCTGCAGGGGATCCCGCCGAGGCCGCCCCGCTGGATCGAGCCCGCGCAGGCCCCCGGCTGGGTGGTGCGTGACCGGGCCGGCGGGGTCGGCTCCGTGGTGGTGATCGCGCTCCCCGGATACGGGTTGCCCGTGGGCGCGCTCGTCCTGTCGCGCCGCTCGGCCGCCGGCTTCTCCCCGCGCGAGGAGGTGTTCGCGCGCCTGTTCGCCGGGCGGGCGGGCACCGCGATCTCGATCGCCCGCGTGTACGCCGAGCAGGCGGCCGTCGCCGAGACGCTGATGGCCGACCTGCTGCCGCCGGTGACGCCGCACCTGGACGGCGCCGAGGTGGCGGCCCGCTACCGGGCGGCGGGCGACAGCGCGCTGGTCGGCGGGGACTTCTACGACGTGCATCCCGCCGTCGGCTCGGGCCGCGAATCCCTGGTGGTGCTGGGTGACGTCTCCGGCAAGGGGCTGGAGGCCGCCGTGATCACCGGCAAGATCCGCAACACGCTGCGCGCCCTGCTGCCGCTGGCCGACGACCACCAGCGCGTGCTCGAACAGCTCAACGCCGTCCTGCTCGCCGGTGACGGCCTGCGCTTCGTCACCCTGGTGCTGGCCGCGGTCGAACGCCGAGGCACGCGGCTCGCGCTGCGGCTGACCAGCGCCGGGCACCCGCCGCCGATGATCGTGCGCAACGACGGCCGGGTGGACGTCGCCCGTACCGAGGGGACCCTGATCGGCATCCTTGAGCAGGTCAGCAGCGTCACCGAGACGGTGCTCCTGCGGCCGGGAGAGATGTGCCTGCTCTACAGCGACGGCGTCATCGAGGCCAGGGGCGGGCCGCTCGGCGACGAGATGTTCGGCGACGAGCGGCTGCGGGAGGAGCTGCGGCAGTGCGCCGGCATGCCGCCGGACGCCCTGGCGGAGCGCGTGCAGATGCTCGCGTCGCAGTGGGCGGGCGAGGGGGAGCAGGACGACATCGCGATCGTCGCCATCGGGGCGCCGCGCGAGGCCCCCGCGGCCGGAGGGCGGCCGGTGTGAAGCACGACATCGAGCGGTACGTCGGAGCGCTGGAGGAGGCGGCGACGGCCGGCGACGAGTACACCGCGATCGACACGGCGCGGGCCGCGCTCGACGCCGGCGTCCCGGCGGAGACCGTGCTCCTCGACGTCGTCGCCGCCGCGCAGGCCCGCATCGGCCAGGACTGGGCGGCCAACCGCCTCACGGTCGCCCAGGAACACACGGCCACCGCCGTCAACGAGCGCGTCCTCACCGTCGTGGCCCACCATCCGGTCGCACGGGACCACCGTTCCGAGCCGTCCAAGGGGCGGATCACCGTGGCGTGCGTGGCCGGCGAGTGGCACACGTTCCCCGCCCGGCTGCTGACCGAGGTGCTGCGGCTGCGCGGCTGGCGGGTCGACTACCTGGGCGCCCACGTGCCCACCGCGCACCTGATCGTGCACCTGCACCGGACGGCCCCCGATGTGGTCGGGCTGTCCAACTCGATCGCCACCCGCCTGCCCGCCGCGCACGCGGCGATCATCGCCTGCCAGGCGGCGGGCACGCCCGTGCTCGCCGGCGGCGCCGCCTTCGGCCCCGACGGCCGTTACGCCCAGCTGCTCGGAGCCGACGCCTGGGCACCCGACGCCCGCACCGCCGCCGACCTCCTCGACGGGCCGCTGCCGCACCGGCCCACGTCCGGGCTGAGCGCCGGCGGTCCGGCCCACCTGGCCGGCCACGAGTACAGCCAGCTCACCGCCCGCGCTCCGGACCTGGTCAGAAGCGTCATGGAAGAGCTGGGCCGGCACATCCCGGAGGGGCAGCCGGGACACACCGCCGAAGACGTCGCCTACATCGTCGACTTCCTCAGGACCGCCGCGTACGTGGACGACCCTGACCTGTTCACCACCTTCATCGGCTGGATGGCGCAGCTGCTCAGGTCGCGCGGCGTACCGGAGCGCGTGCTGGCCGCCGCCCTGGACGCGATGGACGCCCACCTCACCGACCTGCCGCAGGCCCGCGCCACCCTGACGCGGACCCGGGCGACGCTCCGCCCGCCCGGTTAGTGGGTCGGGGACGTCAGCCCGTGACGGGCCACGACGTCGTCGAGCCAGCCGGGGTCGCCGTCGGTGAGGCTGTACCTCGTCGCGAGTTCGGTGAATCCGGGCGTCTCGTGAAGGCCGGCGCCGGCGGTTCGTGCGGCTGTGGAGCTTGAAGACCGCCCCGAAGCCCCCGATGGCGACCGACTCCCCGCCCCCGGGACGGACCACCCTGACGGCCGGCGTGTTGCCGAGGTTCATGACGTCCTGCCCTTCTCCGGCTGGTTCTGCGGTGGGGCGGGGCATCCGCTGATGAGCGGCAGCCACAGCACGAACTTCGCCCCGCGCGGCGAGTCCCCGACCGTGAGGGTGCCGTGGTGGGCGTGCGCGATGTCGCGGGAGATGGCCAGGCCGAGCCCGCTGCCCCCGGGGTCGCGGCGGCGGCCGTCGTCGAGGCGGACGAACCGTTCGAAGATGCGTTCGCGGTGGGCGGGCGGGACGCCGGGCCCGTCGTCGGCCACGGCGACCACGACCCCCTCGTCGGCCGGCGCGACGCTGACCTCGACAGATGATTCGGCGTGCCGCTGAGCGTTGGACAGGAGGTTGTCCAGCACGCGGATCAGCTGCATGCGGGAGCCGCGGATCTCCAGCCCGGCGGGCGCGTGGACGGCGATCGGCACGCTCCCGGGCTGCGCGCGAACCTCCGCGGTGACGAGTTCGCCGAGATCGATCTTCTCCGGGGGCAGCGGATCGCTGGCCCGGAGGCGGGCGAGCAGCAGCAGGTCGTTGACGATCTCCTCCAGCCGCCCGGCGGTGACCAGCGCGCTCTGCAGCGCGTCCCGCGCGTCCACGTCGTCGGGGTAGAGCAGGGCCTCCTCCAGCTGCGTGCGCAGCCCGGCGATCGGGGTGCGCAGCTCGTGGCTGGTCGTGGAGGCGAACTGGCGGAGCTGCTCCACCGCGCCCTCGAGCTGGCTGAGGGTCTGGTTGGCGGTGGTGGCGAGCCGGGCGATCTCGTCGTTGCCCTGCGGTTCGGGCACGCGCATGCTGAGGTCGCTCACCGTGATCTGCGACATCCTGGCCCTGATCGCCTCGACGGGGCCCAGCGCGCGCCCCACCAGCACCCATGCGGTCCATGCCGCAATGCCGGTGATCAGGGCGATCCCGGCCGCGATGGCGTATTCGAGGCGGTGGGTGGCCAGCAGGTCCGGTTCCGGGGTGCCGGCGTAGACGACACTCGCGTTCTCGTCCGGGGTCAGGCGGATGGCCTGCAGCAGGATGCATCGGTTGTTGGGCGGGCACTCGGTGTGCGGCTGGAAACGGGCGTCGGGCGGTGGCCGGAGCCGGCTGAGCGGGACCGTCGAGGAGGCTTCCCGGCTGGAGTTCGTGACCCGGTGGTGCACGTCCACGACCTGGATGAGGTCGACGGGCGGGTTGGCCGGGATCGGGTGCGGCACCAGGCCGCTGCGGGCCACCGGGCTCCACTGGCTCGCCACCCGTTCTGCCAGGCGGAAGGAGTCGGACTGGACCCGGTAGCGGATCGCGAGGTCAAGGGTCGCGCCTAGCACCACCAGCACACTCATCGCGAACAGAGCCGCGATGAGTGTGCACCGACCTCGGACGGAACGCGGGCGTGGAAGGAGTGACATGTCATCTCCGTACGGACAGAAGTTGTCGAACCGATGTATGCGCCACCACGTCAGCCACTCGCCTCCACCAGCCGCTCGGCCACGGTGTCGAGCAGTTCCCGCCAGGACTTGGCGAACCTGCCGACGCCCTCGTCCTCGAGCACCTGGAACGTTCCGGCCAGGTCGACACCCGCCCACGCGAGCCGGTCGAAGACCTCCCGCGCGTGTGCTGCGGTGCCGGTGATCGTGTCGCCCGTGATGAGCGCGTGGTCGGCGACGGCGAGGAGGGTCGGCTCGGGCATCGTGCTGACGGTGCCCGCGCCGACGAGCTCCTCGACGTAACGGGTGTCGCGGTAGCGAGGGTCCTTGACGCTGGTGGACGCCCACAGCGGGCGCTGCGGGTGGGCGCCCGCGGCGGCCAGCGCGCGCCACCGCTCGGTGGCGAAGACCTCCTCGAACACGCCGTAGGCGATGCGGGCGCTGGCGATCGCGGCCTGGCCGCGCAGCGCTCCGGCCGCGCCGGTGCCGATGGCGTCGAGCCGCCGGTCGACCTCGGTGTCCACCCTGGAGACGAAGAACGAGGCCACCGAAGAGATGTGGCCGAGATGAAGGCGATGGGCCCTGGCCTGTTCGAGGCCGGTGAGGAAGGCGTCGGCCACGGCTCGGTACCGCTCGGGCGAGAAGACCAGCGTGACGTTGACGCTGATGCCCTCGGCCAGCGCCGCGGTGATGGCCGGCAGCCCTTCCCGGGTCGCCGGGATCTTCACGAAGACGTTGGGCCGGTCCACGGCCTGCCACAGCTGCCGCGCCTCGGTCACCGTCCCCTCGGTGTCCCGGGCCAGGCGGGGGTCCACCTCGATGGACACCCGGCCGTCCCGGCCGTCCGTCGCGTCGTGGACGCCACGGAGGAGGTCGGCGGCCGCGCGCACGTCCGCGGTGGTCAGCTCCCGGACGGCGGTGTCCGGGTCGGCGCCGGCGTCGGCCAGCCGGCGCAGGTGCTTGTCGTAGCCGTCGCCGCTCGACAGCGCGGTGGCGAAGATCGTCGGGTTGGTCGTGACCCCGACGACGTGGTGGTCGCGGATGAGCCTGGCGAGACCGCCCGAGTTCAGCCGTTCCCTCGACAGGTCGTCCAGCCAGATGGACACCCCGGCCGCGGCCAGCTGGGCAAGTCGGTCATTACCGCTCATAACTCTTTTCCTTCCCCTTTGGCGACACCAGCTCTCGTCTGGTGCCGGATACGCTGTTTCGTTACAGTCAATGCTTGTAACGAAACTACCGATTCCTGACATTCCCCCTTGTGTTACAGTTACTTGCTGTAACGTATCTCGGGGTGGAGGCGGTCATGGACGCGCAACGGGCGAGCTCCGGCGGCCGGCCGCGTGACACGGGCATCGACGAGGCCATCATCCTGGCCACCCGTAAGCGGCTCGTACGCGACGGCTACTCCCGGATGACGATCGGCGACATCGTCGCCGACGCCAAGGTGACCCGGCCCACGCTCTACCGCCGCTGGAAGAACAAGTTCGACCTGGTCGTCGACGCACTCGACTACGGCTTCCGCAGGCAGCGCGACATGTACACCGTCGACCTGTCCGGGCTGGCGCCTCGCGAGGCCCTCGTCGAGGCCGTCCGGCGACTCGACCCGGCCTGCTACAACCCCGACGCCATGGTGCTGATGGGCAACTTCGCCGGGGAGCTGCCCCGCACTCCGGAGCTGCTCGAGATCCTGCGCACGCACGCCGTCGAGCCCCGGCTCGCGCTGATGGAGGAGGTGCTGCGGCAGTTGCGGGACCGTCAGGTGCTCCACGCCGGCATCGACGTCCGGATGATCGCGATGATGTGCTTCGGCAGCTACTTCGCCGCGTTCTACGCGGGGGAGCCGAGGGAGGAGATCCCCGAACGTGTCGTGGACGTGCTGTGGCCGGCCATGGCACATGCGTGAACCCGTAGATCGGGCGGCGCGGGCAGGCGCGCGCTCGGGCGCTCGGTGAAATTGACCTCTTGTCACGGGCTGGCTCTCGAATAATGATGTGAGCAATCGGAAATTTGTCAAAGGCTCCTCATATGTCGAGGGGCGTGCGGCAGCGTCTCTGAACCCTTCCGTCCCACGTCAACCCCCATGCGGCGGGTCAACGGCGGCCCGCAGCAGGCTTCTGCCGGTCACGTATCTCGGAGGTTCCCTGGTCATGCCTGCCCTCCTTCTGCCATCGCGGCGGCTTCGCCGGGCCTTACTCGCGGCGCTCGCCGCCGTCGCGCTGGCCCTGTTCCCGGCCGCCCAGGCGTGGGCGGCCGCGCCGGTCCCGGGCGGCGTGCCGCCCCGGCCGCCGGCCCCCGTGGCGCCCGACCCGTCGCTCCAGGCGCACCCGCTGGCGGCCGCACCCGGACCGCTGGACAACCCGCTCAAGGGCTTCGCCCGCTTCTACTGGCCCGGGGCCGACCAGAACACCGGCTACCCGCACTCCCTCACGTGGAGCTATTTCGGCCTGTCAGAGCTGATGACCGACCCGGCCGACTGCTCGAAGTACAACTGGTCGATCCTCGACAGCGCGCTGAACGAGATCGCGTCGTACGGGAACCAGGCCGCCGTGCGGTTCTACCTGGAGTATCCCGGCGGCTCCGGGAGCCACCCGGCCAACGCCATCCCGCGCTGCTTCGACGGGCACGTCACGTACCGGACCAACACCTACTGGGGCACCACCAGCCCGGACTACGACAGCCCGTACCTGCTCGACGCGCTGGGCGACTTCATCGCGGCCTTCGGCGCCCGGTACGACGGCGACCCGCGCATCGGGTTCATCCACCTGGGCCTGATCGGGCTGTGGGGCGAGTGGCACACCTGGCCGTTCGACACCGACACCAGCGGCGACACCCACCCGAACTTCATGCCGACCGACGCGCACGCCGCGCAGATCCTCCAGGCGTACGACAACGCGTTCAACCGGACCAAGCTGGAGATGCGCTACCCCGATTCGGCGGCCGGCGCGGGGACGAACCGGGACATCGGCTACCACGACGACTCCTTCTGTTACAAGGAAGGCTCCCCGCTGGCCGGCGTCACGCTGCCGCGGTCGCTCGGCGGGGCCGGTTACGCCCAGCTCGAACGGGCCCTCAGCCACGGCGCCGAGAACAAGTGGATCACCGCTTCGATGGGCGGCGAGGTCCGGCCCGAGATCCAGTCCTCGGCGTTCGCGTCCTGGCCCGGCGGCTCCGGGCAGGTCGACAACATGAAGGCGTGCATCGAGCTGGAGCACACCACCTGGAAAATCAACGAACAGAGCCAGAGCTACGCGGCCGGCGACCCGAACGTCGCGGCGGCCGTCCGCCTCATGGGGTACGACCTCACCGTCGACAACGCGTACTTCAAGGACACCGCGAGCGGCACCACGAACGTGGGCGTACGGATCAGGAACAACGGCGTGGCACCGTTCTACTACCCGTGGACGGTCACCCTCGGCCTCAAGAACAGCGCCGGGACCGTGGTCAGGACCTTCGACACGTCCTGGGACCTCCGCACGGTCATGCCGCTCAAGATCCGCGCGTTCCCCGACTGGGGTGTGGGCTCGGACCCGACCTATCTGGACTACGGCCACCCGCAGTACTTCCAGGCCGGCGTCAACCTCTCCGGCGTCCCCAACGGTGGCTACCAGTGGGTCCTCCGGGTGAAGAACCCGCTGGAGACCGTCTCCTCGAACGCCAAGAAGCTCCGCTTCGCCAACGCCACCCAGGGCGCCGACGGCTGGCTCGGCCTCGGCCCGGTCACCGTCGGCAGCGGCGGCGGCCAGGACACCACGGCGCCGACCACGCCCACCGGGCTGACCTCCCCGTCACGCACCGCGAGCTCGGTCACCCTGTCCTGGACGGCGGCCACGGACGACGTCGGCGTGGCCGGATACCGCATCCACCGCGGCGCCACCCAGGTCGGGACGTCGGCGACGACCTCCTTCACCGAGACCGGGCTGAACCCCGCGACCTCCTACACCTACACCGTCAGGGCGTACGACGCCGCGGGAAACACCTCCGCCGCGTCGGCGCCCGTCACCGTCGTCACCCTTCCGGCGACGTCCGCGGGCCTGGTCGTGGACGACTTCGACGGCAACCCGGCGTACCCGTCCGCGGCCCGCAACGACCTCGGCAGGTGGACCGGCGGCAACTGCTTCCTCAACGGCGGCGGCTCCGGCGCCGTGCCCGGCGGGGCGCTCAGCCTGCGGTACGACAACTGCGGCTGGTTCGGCAGCGACGTGTACACCGACCTGTCCGCGTACACCCATCTCGTCGTCCGGATCAAGGGCGCGGCAGGGGGCGAGCAGGCCCACTTCCACCTCGGCCTCGGCGGGGTGACCAAGGCGTTCGGCGACTTCACGCTCGACGGCGGCGGCCGTCCGGCCATCACCACCGCGTACAAGGACATCAGGCTTCCGATGTCCGCGAACGGGATCAACCGCGCGTCCCCCGGACAGCTCGCGATGGGCTTCTGGTACGGCGGCAACAGCACCGTCACCATCGACTCACTCACCTTCGAGTGACTCACCGGGAGGCCGGGATCGGGCTGCCGCTCCCGGCCTTCCGGCAGCCCCGACCGTCTCAGCGGGCCGGCGCACCGTTCGCGGCGACGCGCTGCCCGGCCCCGCCCCGGCCTCGCTCGCCACCGCCGCCCTGCTCTTCGTCGCGGCGGCGAGTCGTCCTGCGGCACACGTCCTGCGGCGCTTGCTCTGCGGTGCTTGCTCTGCGGCGCGTGCCCTCCCGGGCGGCAGGGCGGCCGGGAGGGCACGCGCCGGTCAGGCGGCGTGCCTGCCCAGGTCGCGCAGCTGGCCGGGGGTCAGCGCGGAGACGTTCTGATCGATGGGGGAGTCGGTGTACTGGTGGATGGTCCAGGACTTCCAGTCGGCGGGCGGGGTGAGCGCGCCCTTGGCCCGGCTGTAGTGAGCGACCCACAGGGGATATTCGGCCAGGCCCTTGCCGTACGTGTCGGCGAAGTTCCAGCCGCTGTAGAACATCGGGGTGATCCCGGTCCTGGCCTTCACGTGTGACAGCCACGCCTTGGCCCACGCGTTCACCTGGGCGACGGACCTGTCGTCGGTCGTCTCCAGGTCCAGGACCAGCAGGTCCCCGGCCTTGGCGGGCTGGGCGTTCACCACGGACAGGAAGTGCTCGGCCTCGGCGATGGGGTCGTTGCCGGGGTGCCCGAAGTGGTACGCGCCGCGCACGATGCCCTTGTCGCCCAGCTCACGCCAGTGCCGGGCGAACGAGGCGTCGCGGAAGCCGGTGCCCTCGGTGGCCTTGATGATGCCGAACTGGGCGGGGCTGGCGGCCCAGTCGTACTGGGGCTCGTAGTTGGAGATGTCCAGGCCGTACGTGAGCTGCTGGGTCCTGTGCTGGGTCGCCTGCACGGTGGTGCCGTGACCGGTGGGCGAGGCGAGCACCGTACCGGTCGCGCCGGTGACGGCGGTGGTCGCGGCCAGGATCACGCCTCCGACGGCCAGCGCGAAGAGCTCGGCGGGGCGGCGGTTCCTGACGATCGCGGCAAGCTGAGGCTTGAGCATGGGGATGTCGACTCCTTCTTCCATGCCGCCTACCGGGTTAGCTGACGGGTTCGGGACTGGAAGTCGCCCCTACGGGCGCGGCTCGGGCCGGCGTCCGATTCACCCCGAAGAGTGGATCCCCGGCTCCGCGGGGTCGCGGATTCGGCGGGCGCGGCGGACCGCGCCCAGTAAAGGTACAGATCTCCCTAAAGTGGGAGCAAGTATGGCAAAGCGAAGCCCCATGTTCGTCGGCGGGAACGAGCCCGAAAAGCCGCGCCGGCAAGGGTTTCCGGGGCTGGGTAAAGTTTCCGGCGCCGCCCTGGTCGCCGGTCCGGAACGGCTGTGACTTGTGATACTCGTGATGCGACCTCTTTTGCCCTCCTAAACCCCGTCCACCATGCTGCTTGGGTAAAGAATTGTGTCGCGATCGCCTATGTCACAGGGGATCCTGTTGCCTTTCCCAGGGCCCGGCTTGCATCTTTCTATGCGATTCGCTTACCTTTGAGGACTCAAGGCGTACGACCTGCCGACAAGCACTTGTCGCGTGACGCCGTTCATTTGTCGAGACCGCGTCTCACCAGCACGGACGTGCAGGGATGTGTGACGCGGCCCGCCGAATCCGTGAATGCAGCGGAACCGGGGACCCACCTTTTTTTCCGGGGTGAATCGGCGCGCTCTGATCCGAGCGCTCCGTAGGGCACTTCCACGCCCGAACCCGTCAGCTAACCCGGTAGGCGGCATGGAAGCGAGGAGCAATCCAAGTAATGGCCAAGTACACCCTTTCCCGTGCCCTGAAGCCCGCGAGCCTCACCCGGTTCGCCGTCGGGGCGGCCGTGGCGGCCGGTGCCGTTCTCGCCGCCGGTCCGGCCTTCGCCGCCGACGACTCCCAGGCGCAGAAGTCCGCGGGTCAGGTGTCCGCGCAGTCGGTGCTGAAGGTCGCCGAGTCGCAGATCGGCGTGGCCGAGAACGCCGCGGGCGGTGGCACCCCGTTCCACAGCTGGTACATGTCCTCGCCCCGGGCGCAGGAGACCATCACCCGTGATGGCGGGAGTGTGCGGGCCTACGCCAACGCTCCGTGGTGCGCCATGTTCGTCTCCTGGGTCGGCGAGAAGGCCGGCGTCCGCCCCAGCATGGGCTGGGACGCCTACACCGTCACCTATGCCAAGTGGTTCCAGACCAACCAGCACTGGGGCACGACCGCCAAGCCCGGCGCCGTCGTCTTCTTCGACTGGAACGGCAAGAGCACCACGGGCATCGACCACGTGGGCCTGGTCAAGCAGGACAACGGCAACGGCACGATCACCACGATCGAGGGCAACACCGGCAACGGCAAGGTCGAGCAGCGCATCCGGCCCAAGTCCCAGGTCGTCGGCTACGGCTACCCCCAGTACAAGGCCTGATCCCAGGCAGGCCGCACGCTCCTTGCCAGGTGCGATGGTCAAGGGACAACGGGTGGTGCAGGAGAGATCCTGCGCCACCCGTTGTGTTCGCTCCGGGAGAGCGGGCTACGCGTGCTGCCGATACCAGTCGAGCGTCGCGGCCACGCCCGCCGGGTGCGGGGTGACGTCGACCGGTCCGAACGCCTTCCGGAAGGCCGAGTCGTCGGAGACGAACGGCCGGTCCCGCTGGTACCAGGTCTCCCCGAACTCGCGGACCATGGGGTGGAACAGCCCGACGAGGCGCTGCATCCCCCGCCCGAGCCCGGCGCTCTTCGGCGTGCCGCCGGCCGCGGCCCACACGAGGTCGAGGAAGGCGCGGCCGGTGATGGGCTCGGCGGCGGGCAGGTGCCAGGCGCGCCCGTCCGCCTCGGCGCGCTCGCCGAGGGTGACCAACCCGGCGGCGGTGTCGGGCAGGTAGGCGATGGTGTGCGGCTGGTCGAGGTCGCCGACCCAGCGGGCGGTCTTGCCGGCCAGGGCGGCGGCGAAGACGGTCGGGCCGATGACGGTGTTGACGCCTCCGGGGCCGTAGTAGTCGGAGGCCCGTCCGAGGGTGGCGCGGATGCGCCCGGCCCGGTGGGCGTCGAGGATCAGGTCGTCGACCTCGATGCGGGCGCGGCCTTTGGGATTGGTGGCGGCGTACGGCAGGTCTTCGGTCATGGGGCCGGTCACGGGGCCGTAGACGTACAGGTTGTCGGCCATGACCAGCTTCGCACCGGCGGCCTCCACCCCGGCGAGGACCGTCCTGGTGAAATCGGGGAACTCCGCGGCCCAGCTTGCGTAGTTCGGTTGCGCGCACTGGTACACCACGGCGGCACCCTGGCAGGCGGCGATGGCGCCCTCGGTGGTGGTGACGTCGGCCCGCAGCTCGTGGGGGCCGGGGTTCGCGCTCCGGCTGACGGCGCGGACCCGGTGGCCCCGGGCGGTGAGCTCGGCGACGACGGCCGAGCCGATCGCGCCGGTCGCGCCAAGGACGACATGCAGGTCGGACATGGTGCTGGTCCCTTCCGAAGGGGTTTCAAACCGTTGTTATATAACAACGTTATGATAAGCTGGCCACTATGGCAAGACCGAGAAAGCGCGACCACCAGGAGCTTCGCCATGAGCTCGTCGACGCCGCCGGCCGGCTCCTGGCCTCCGAGGGCCCGGCCGCGCTGACCACCCGCCGCGTCGCACAGCAGGCAGGCGTGTCCACCATGGCCGTCTACCAGCTCTTCGGCGACAAGGCGGGCCTCGTCCGCGAGATGTTCCTGGCCGGCTTCGAGCGTCTGGCCCAGGCGTTCGAAGCCGTGCCCCGCACCGAGGACCCGGTCGCCGACCTCCTCGCGCTCGGCCACGCCTACCGCGCCAACGCCCTGGCCAACCCCCACCTCTACGAGCTCATGTTCGGCCGGCCGATCCCCGGGTTCCAGCCCGACGCCGAGGCCGCCGCCCGGATCCAGCCCACCTTCGACACCCTCATCGCCGCCGTCGCCCGCTGCGTGCGGGAAGGCGCCTTCGCCCCCGCCGAGCCCCACGACCTCGCCGTCCGGCTCAACGCCCTGGCGCACGGGCTGTGCAGCCTCGACCTGCGCGGCGCCCTCGGCGACCCCGACGAGTCCCTCCGTCACTGGACCGACGCCTTCGCCACCATGGTGCGCGGCCTCCGCGAGCGGTAGGGCAGACTCCTACCCGTGGACGCGACGGTACGGAAGATCATCGATGACCTGAACGAGACCGCGGCCCGGCACGACGCCGCCCAGCAGGACAGGCTGGACCGGTGGCGGGTGCTGGAGCCCGACGCCGGGGAGTTCCTCTGGTTCCTGGCCCAGAGCATCGACGCGCGCGACATCGTGGAGATCGGCACCTCCCGCGGCGTGTCCACGCTGTGGCTGGCCGACGCGGCCCGCTCCGCAGGCGGTCACGTCCTCAGCCTCGACACCGACGCCGAGGCCCAGGCCCACGCCCGGCGCACGACTGCCGAGGCGGGCTTGGCCGACCATGTGGAGTTCCGGGTCGCCGACGGCGGCGCCGTCCTCGCGGACCTGCCCGACGGGGCGGTGGACCTGCTCTTCCTCGACGCCGAACGCCCCGAGTACCCGTCCTGGTGGCCCCATCCGTATCGCGTCCTGCGCCGGGGCGGCATCCTCGTGGCCGACAACGCCCTGTCCCACCCCGAGGAGATCGCCCCCCTGCACGACCTGCTCCGGCAGGAGCCCGGCCTGACGGTCACCACGATCAACGTCGGCAAGGGCGAACTGGTCGCGCTACGACGCTGAGGGGCGCCGCGTACGTCCGCCCGCGCGTCAGAGGGCCAGCGCGGTCATGAAGGCCATGCTGGCCGCCATTCCGGCCGAGCACGCGTTCTGGCTGAGCGTCCTGCGGTCCGGGCTCCGCCCGGGGAGAAGGTGGATGAGCCGGGCGCAGGTCCAGGCCACTCCGATGACCAGGGCCACCGCGGTCAGCGCTCCGCCCCCGTGGGAGTGCGCCGGTGAGGAGGTGCCGGCGGGCGTGGGGTCGTCGAACGCCGTCAGCACCAGGAGGAGGGACATGACCACGAAGTCCTGGATGTGGTGACCGGTTTCCGCGCGGCGCGAGGGTGAGCCGCAGAGCCAGCCGGCGGTCAGCAGGGCGAGCACCCCGGCGGGGAGGAACAGGCCGCCCAGGTGCCCGAGCGCCATGCCGAGCGCCATGACGACGTGCGGCCATCTCCTGGCGGGCCGGGCGAAGGGCAGCAGCGCCGGGGCCAGGGCCAGGGCGCAGCCGACCGATATCCCCACCGTGTGGAGGATGGCATGCATCAGGAGGTCTCGCCCAAGAGGTACGCGCGGGTGTCCATGATGCACTCCTTGCCGTCGTCGCGTGATTACACCCCTCTGGACAGGACAGGTCGGCGAGCTGTGACAGGAATGCGCTCCCCGGGTGACCCCGACGCGTCCGAGGAGGGCCGCCGCGAGCGTGGCGGCGGCCCTCCTCGTGCTCGGTGGCTTCCTGAGGTTCAGCGGTTGACGGCGCAGGCGTCCCGGTTGAGGGAGAACCGGCTCGGCAGGGACGCGTCGCCCGTGTGGCGGGCGAGGTAGCCCATGGTGACGCTGCCGCCGGGGGCGATGGCGCCGTTGTGGGTGGCGTTGACGGCGGTGATCATGTCACCGCTCTGGGTGAGGTCGGTGTTCCAGTCCGAGATGACGCTCTGCCCCCGGGCGAGGGGGAACCTCAGCGTCCAGCCGTTGATCGGCGTGCTGCCGGTGTTGGTGATGGTGAGGTCGACGGTCATCCCGCCACCCCAGGTCTGCGTGGTGTACGCGATCCGGCAGGTCGGTTTGGCGTGTTCGAACGTGATGCGGTGCAGGCCGCCGGGAAGGTCGTTGACGACGTAGAGCTCGCCCTCCGGCGTGGCGCCGAACGCGGTGACCTGCGTGGGCGTCTGGCCGATCTCGGCCTGGTCGTAGCCGCCGGCGCCGTTCGCGCGCAGCGCCCACACGGTGGAGTAGCAGTAGTCGGTGGCGATGTAGGTGCCGCCGACCAGGTGGGCGAACTGCTCGCCGTGGTACACCTGCCCGCCGATGACCGCGCAGCCGCCGGTGTGCGGGGAGTAGGTGAAGACCGGCTTGGTGTACGCGGCGCCGGAGCGGCACTGGGCCTGGTCGAACACCTCGAGCCCTTCGTAGCAGGACCAGCCGAGGTTCGCGCCGGCCTGCCGCCCGGCCGGGATGTGGTTGATCTCCTCCCACCTGCCCTGCCCGACGTCGGCGATCCACAGCGAGCCGTCCGCGGGGTCGACGGAGAAGCGCCAGGGGTTGCGCCCGCCGTACATCCAGATCTCTTCCCGGGCGCCCGCCACGCCGACGAACGGGTTGTCCTCCGGTACGCAGTAGGCCAGGTCGCCGCAGCTCCGGCTCACGTCCACGCGCAGGATCTTGCCCAGCAGGGTGTCCAGGCGCTGCCCGCTGTCGAGGGGGTCCCCGGCGCCGCCGCCGTCGCCGATGCTCATGTACAGGTTGCCGTCGGTGCCGAAGGTGATCTGGCCGCCGTTGTGGTTGTCGAACTCGGCGTGCTCCTGGGAGAGCAGCGGTTCGAGGCGGGCCTCGTCCAGCCGGTACCGGGCCAGGGTCACCGCGCCGTCCGGCAGCGCGGTGTAGGCGAGGTACAGGTCCTGGCTCTCGGCGAAGTCGGGCGCGAGGGTCATGCCGAGCAGCCCCCGCTCGTTGCCGGATTCGTCCACCGACGCGGTGATGTCGATGATCGGGGTCTGCCCGAGGCCGGTGTCCGGGTGGTAGACGCGTACGGTCCCGCGCTTCTCGGTGATGAACAGCCTGTTCGTGCCGTCGTCGGGTGCGGCGATGGCGGTGGGGCGGCGTAGCCCGAAGGCGACCTGGGTGCTGGTCGCGTTGATCTCTTCCAGCGGCACCTGGGCCGAGTTGGCCACGACGGATGGGGAGGTCGCGGCGGCGACGGGTGGGGTGAGTGCGTTCACAGGGGCGAGCAGTGGCAGGGACAAGGCGAGCAGCACGGGGGCTGCCCAGCGTTTTCCTGGCATGTCGGACTCCAGAGGCCGGGGCTGCGTCCCGACCGGACGGTATCCGCTCGCCCGCCGGCCCATCCAGCGCGGCTCCGGCCGCGGGAACGGCACCAGGCCGCCGCGGCCGCCGGCGCACCCTCTGACCGGCGGAGATGCGGGAGAGCCCCGGCCGGGCCCCGGCCTCGGCCGATGAAACGTACATTCGCCCGGACCGCGAGCCGCTCGCGGTCCGGGGCGCGGTCACCGTCAGCGGGAGGCGCGCGGCTGACCGGCGGCGTGGGCTTCGGCGGTGGTCTTGAGGTCGCGCAGCCATGCTTCGAGGCCCCCGCCGAGGGCCGCGGTCGCCGTGGGGATGTCGGCTTCCACCTGCGCGCCGGTCCAGGTCTCCGCGGTGTGTACGCGGACCCCGCCCTTGACCCTGGTGAAGGTCCACAGGTGGACCCCCTCGTCGATGCGCAGCCCCGCACCGATCGCGGGCCCGCTCCACAGGATGCAGGAGTCGTGCTTGAGCTGCCGGACGGTGGAGGTGATCTCCAAGGTGGTGGCGGGGGTCGTGGGCGTGGCGGGCGCGGGGGTGGTCCACCGGAACTGCGAGCCCTTCCGCAGCGGGCCGGGGGTGAGGCGCTTCATCGTCAGGACGGGGGCCTGCCAGGCCGGCCAGCGCTCGACGTCCGTCTGCAGCTTGAAGACGGTGCTGAGCGGCGCCTTGATCACGATGTCGGACTCGTAGCGGATGCGGGCGCTGGGATCGACGCCGTGCCCGCGGCACTGGGACGCGCTGCCGGGGAAGGTGGTGGCGGCCTGGGCGGCCGGGGCGGTGCTCGCCAGGACGCCGGCGAGGGTCAGGGGGATCGCCAGCGCGGCGGCGCGGGTGCGGGTCCGCCGCACGGACGGCTTCGGCGAGCTGTGCTTCGACATGGTGTGCTCCGTTTCGCTACAGGTTCTCGTGTTCGTTAGAAGTTGTAACGCAACGGCATGGAGAGTGTCAATAAGGTTCGTGATAGCTTCTAACTGAACTTGGAAGCTGTAGCAGCGCGGGAGCTGAAAGGCGGCAGACCATGGCGGAAACGGGCACGAAGGCCCCGCGTGAGCGTTACCGCGATCAGGTGCGTACGGAGATCAAGGAACGTGCGTGGGAGCAGATCGCCGAGGCGGGGGCGTCCGCGCTCTCCCTCAACGCGATCGCCAAGCGGATGGGCATGAGCGGGCCCGCGCTCTACCGGTACTTCGCCGGCCGCGACGAGCTGATCACCGCGCTCATCAGGGACGCCTACCGGAGCCTGGCCGACACCCTCCGCGCGACCGCCGCGTCCGGCGCCGACGTGGCCGGGCTGGCACGTGCCCTGCGCGGATGGGCGCTGGACGATCCCCAGCGCTACCTGCTGATCTACGGCACGCCGGTGCCCGGCTACCACGCGCCCGACGAGATCACCGGCATCTCGTCCGAGATCATGGCGACCCTGCTCGACGCCTGCGCCGCACTGCCCGACGAAGGCCAGGCGACGCCGTTCGACGAGCACATCGAAGATCATCGGCAGTGGGCGGATGGGCACCCCGCCCCGCCCGCGGTCCTGCACCGGGCCCTGTCCTGCTGGAGCCGGCTGCACGGCGTGCTGTCCCTGGAGCTGGCCGGCCACTTCGCCGGGATGGGCTTCGACCCCGCGCTCTACTTCGAGGCCGAGCTGGACGATCTGCTGGCCGGCTGACCCGCGCCGGTGGGCCGGGCGGTCCGGCGAGATCGTGCACAATCGTGCACGAGGTCAGGGGGCGTGGATGACGGGTACGTTGAGCGCCCGCACCGTGGCGCTGCCGGCGTCCGCGTCGGTGACGATCCCGGCGACCTCCGTCAGCGGCAGGACGGTGAACCGGGAGGCCGCGCCGATCTTCTCCGAGCTGCCCAGCACGTAGGTGTCGGCGGACTGGCGTGCCAGCGCTCGCTTCATCGCGGCCTCGTCGGCGTCGTCTGTGGTCAGCCCCACTTCGGGATGCATGCCGGTCACGCCGAGCAGGAAGAGGTCGGCGTGCAGCCCCCGCGCGGCCTCCACGGCGGCGGCGCCGCAGGCGACCATCGAGTGCTTGAACAGCCGTCCGCCGATCAGGTACATCTCCACGTCCTGATGGCCGGCCAGCGCGCTGGCCACGGTCGGGCTGTGGGTGACGATGGTGGCGCGCAGGTCGAGCGGGAGCGCGCGGACGACCGCCAGGGTCGTGGTGCCGCCGTCCAGGATGGCGGTGCTGCCGGGCCTGATCAGCGCCGCCGCGGCGGTGGCCACCCGCTCCTTTCCGGAGATCTGGACGCCCTGGCGGGTGGCGTAGTCGGCGATCGCGGGAGAGGCGGGCAACGCGCCGCCGTACACGCGTTGGCACAGGCCTGCCGCGGCGAGATCGCGCAGGTCACGGCGTTGGGCGGCCAGCATGCCTACCGTTCCGGTACGGGTGACGACCCGGGAATGATGGCGAACAACCTGGCCCGGCTGGAGGAGGCGGCGTGGCCGATCTTCCGCAGCGGGCACGTGCCGATGATCGGGGAGTGGGTGGCCCTGCCCGTGCTGCGTGGCGCGGGCGGCGAAGGGCCGGCCGACCCGGTGGCCGAGCAGATCATGTATCCGACCGCGGAGCGCCTGTTGCGGCACTGTGACGCGGTCCTGCGGCTGCCCGGCGAGTCCACCGGCGCCGATCAGGACGTCCGGATCGCGACCGAGCGCGGGCTGCCCGTCTACCACCGGGTCGAGGACGTTCCCGGTTACGAGGCCGGCTGATCCACCGCGGGTGCCGTGCCCATCGAAGGTCAGGCGGAGTCGCGGACGACGAGGACCGGCTCGAAGATGCGCGAGGTCACCGGCCGTCCCGGCTGCTCGATGTGGGTCAGCAGCATGCGGGCCATCTCGGCGGACATGTCCTCCACCGGGTGGCGGATGGTCGTGAGCGGGGGGCTGCAGGCGGTCGCCGCGCTGCTGTCGTCGAAGCCGACCACGGCCACGTCGTCCGGCACCCGGCGGCCGTGCTGCCGAAGGGCGAGCAGGGCGCCCTGGGCCATCAGGTCGTTGGCGGCGAACACGCCGTCGAGGTCGGGATGCTCGGCCAGCAGGCGTTCCATGGCCGCCTCCCCGCTGCGATGGGTGAAGCCGCCCTCGGCGCAAGGGATGCAGGGGTGGCCGTGCGCGGCCATCGCGTCCCGGAAGCCGGTCAGGCGGGACTGGCTGGCCGGCACGTCGAGGGGGCCGGAGATCGTCGCGACGCGCCGGCGGCCGCGCGCGACGAGACGGCCGGCCGCGAGCTCGGCCCCGGCCCGGTGGTCGACGTCGACGTAGCTGATCGGGATCGGCTCGGCGGGCCTGGCGAAGAGCACGGCCGGCAGCCCGGCCTCGACGAGGAGCCGGGGGAGCGGGTCCGCCGCGTGGGTGGAGACCAGGAGGGCCCCGTCGGCGTTGCCGTGCCGCAGGTAGGTGAGGACCTGGGCCTGGATCTCGGCGGTCTCGGCGAACATCAGGATCGGATGGATGCCGCGCGGCCGCAGGAAGCTGACGATGCCGCCGACGACGCGGCCGAAGAACGGGTCGGTGAAGACCTGGCTCGGAAAGGGGGCGTCCTCGCCCTCACCGCCCGCTCCGGAGACGACGAGGGCGATGGCCCCGGTGCGGCGCGTGACGAGGGAGCGGGCCGCGTGGTTGGGGACGTATCCGGTGGTGGCGATGGCCCGCCTGACCGTCTCCTGGATCGCGGGGTCGACGTTGCGGATGCCGTTGATCACCCGGGAGACCGTGGCACGGGAGACTCCCGCCGCGCGGGCCACGTCCTCCAGGGTGATGGATGAGCCCGACGCCGGCGAGGGATCTTGCCTCATCAGCCCTTTATAGCACAGAGGCTGGAGAGCGCTCTCCAGCCTCTGTGCCGGCTCGGGACCTCAGGGTCGGGGAAGCTGGAAGTCCTCCGTGAGGGCGGCGCCGCGGTGCGGCTTGTACAGGTCGTAGCCGCGCGGGTTGCACTGGAGGCCGCCGTTGATGCAGTGGGTCACCAGCGCGTCGAGGATCGCCGGGTCGTCCCAGGCGTTGAAGAAGTCGTAGTGCCAGGTGTATCCGCGCCCGCTGGACAGGCGCGCCTGGGACAGGTCGCCGTCGGCGGGGAAGGCGATCTTGAATTCCAGCATCGGCACCGCCACGGGGTGGCTGGCCGGGCAGTAGCCGCCGTTGGGGTAGGACATGTGGCTCTTGTGGTCGGCGCTGTCCAGGCGGACCCCGTCCCAGCAACTCGGCGCCTGGTAGCGGACGTTCACCTGGGTGCCGGGCGCGCACGAGCGCGGGATGTCCCAGCTGCGTGAGATGTCCCCGCACTCGAAGCCCTCCACGGCGCCGGGGGAGTCGCGGAACTCCTCCAGGGTCGCGGCCGGGCTGCCGACGACGAAGCGCAGGCCCTGGGGGAAGGGCTGCACGCGCCAGTACTCCAGGATGCCCGACTTGTAGTAGATGACCTGGTGGCCGGTCGGCTGGATCAGCTGGTCGCCCTTGTAGAAGCTCGGGAACCAGTAGGCCGACCGGTCGTGCGGGTTCGTGCACGAGGTCCCGCCGGCGAGGAGCGAGGAGGCCGTGCTGCTCGCGTTGGTCGTGCGGTTGCCGACGAAGGTGTGCATGTGCGAGGCGCCGGGCAGCCCCGGGTAGACGATCGGGTCGTCTGGCCGGTTCGCCGTCCACGAGCAGTTGGCCTGGAACTCGTGATGGGTCACCTCGTCGGTGAACGTGGGCTTGGGCCTCGGTGTCGTCGTGGCGCCGCCGCTGCCGTAGATCTGCATCTCCCACAGGGAGTAGCCGTAGCCGGTGGCGCGGGTGGTGCCGTACATGCGGACGTAGCGGCCGGTGCCGGTCACGTCGAGGGTCTGGGTGCCGCCGGTGCCGGTGGTGGTGGTGTAGGCGTCGGTCCAGGTGGTGCCGTCGCCGGAGGTCTGGATCCGGAACGCTCTCGCGTACGCGTTCTCCCAGACGAGGACGACCCGGTTGATGGTCGCTGGGGCGCCCAGGTCGACCTGCAGCCACTGCGGATCGGCGGCGGCGCTCGACCAGCGGGTGCCAGGGAGGCCGTCCACGGCGGCGCCGGCGCCGTGACCGCCGCCTTCGACGGAGGATGCGGTCGCCGGCCGGCCTTGCGAGAGCAGGCTGTCCGCCGCGACGGCGGGGACGACGGCGGCCAGGCCGGCCGCGGTCATCGCGACCGTGGCGGCCAGTGCGGTGAACACCGCCCGCAGGCGGAGCCTGGCGGGACTTCGGGAAGGGTGCATGGTCTCTCCTCCGACGGGGGCCGACAGGTCGGAGAGCGCTCTCCTGAAGACTGACCGCCCGGGTAAGCCCCTGTCAAGCACGGGATCCCGGCCGGGCCGACCCGTTTGCTGCGTTTCGCACTCGTGAGCAGGACGTTTCGCACCGGTGAAGAAATGGGCCTTGACGCCGTTCCGGGGCGGGAGGACTCTCCTCTACGGAGAGCGCTCTCCCGCAATACCCCCGGTCGCTAGGAGAGGTCGTGCGTCCAACTCGCAGTTCCCTGATCATCGCCGTGCTGCTGGGCCTGGTCGTGTCCGTGGCGGCCTTCCCCCGTCCGGCGGCGGCCGACACCCTGCTCTCGCAGGGCAAGCAGGCGACGGCCTCGTCGGTGGAAGGGGCCGCCTACGGCGCGGCGGCGGCGGTCGACGGAGACCTGACGGGCACCCGGTGGTCCAGCTCGTTCAGCGATCCGCAGTGGTTGCAGGTCGACCTGGGCGCCCCCGCGGTCATCAACCGGGTCGTCCTCGTCTGGGAGAGCGCGTACGCGAGAGCGTTCCGGATCCAGACCTCCGGCGACGGCACCACCTGGACCGACGCCTACACCACCACCACCGGCACCGGCGGCACCCAGACCCTCGACGTGACCGGCACCGGCCGCTACGTCCGCATGTACGGCACCACCCGCGCCACCGGCTACGGCTACTCCCTGTGGGAGATGCAGATCTACGGCAGCGGCGGAGCGGACCCCGACCCCGACCCCGACCCCGGCACGTGGACCGAGGTGTGGAAGGACGACTTCACCGGCCCCGCGGGCACCTCCCCGTCGGCCGCGAACTGGATCCTGCGCACCGGCACCTCCTACCCCGGCGGAGCCGCGAACTGGGGCACCGGCGAGGTCGAGACCATGAGCGCCGCCACCGCCAACGTCTCCCTCGACGGCAACGGCCACCTGAACATCAAGGCGATCAAGGACGGCGCGGGCCGCTGGACCTCCGGCCGCATCGAGACCCAGCGCACCGACTTCGAGCCGAGGCCGGGCGAGCTGCTGCGGTTCAGCGCCCGGCTCAAGCAGCCCGACGTCGTCAACCCCCTCGGCTACTGGCCCGGGTTCCGCGCCACCGGCGCCGCCTACCGGGGCGACTACACCAACTGGCCCGGCGTCGGCGAGACCGACATCATGACCGGCGTCAACGGCCGCGACCAGCTCGCCAACACCCTGCACTGCGGCACCGCCCCCGACGGGGTGTGCAACGAGTACACCGGCCGCAGCAGCGGCTTCGCCACCTGCGGGGGCTGCCAGACCGGCTACCACGAGTACACGCAGGTCATCGACCGGACCAGGACCGACGAGGAGATCCGCTTCTACCTCGACGGGCGGCAGACCTGGGTCGTGCGCGAGAGCCAGGTCGGCGTCACCGCCTGGCGGGCCGCCGTGCACCACGGCTTCTACCTCCGCCTCGACCTGGCCATCGGCGGCTCCCTGCCGAACGCGATCGCGGGCGTCACGACGCCGGCCGCCGACACCACCTCCGGCGGCGTGCTGAGCGTGGACTGGATCGCGGTGTCCCGGCAGACCGGCTCCGTCCCCGCCGCGATGACCGACCCGCCCGTCCCCGCCGGGCCGAGCGTGGTCGCGGTGACCGGTGCCCAGGGCGACTGGCGGCTGACGGTGAACGGCGCACCGTACCTGATCAAGGGGATGACGTACGGCCCGCCGCAGGCCGCCGCCGACGGCTACCTGCGCGACCTGAAGGCCATGGGGGTCAACACGATCCGCACCTGGGGCGTCGACGACACCCACACCCCGACACTCCTGGACACCGCCGCCCGGCACGGCATCAAGGTCATCGTCGGGCACTGGCTGAACCAGGGCGCCGACTACGTCAACGACACCGCGTACAAGACCGGCGTGAAGAACGAGATCGTGGCCCGCGTCAACGCCCTGAAGAACCGCCAGGGCGTGCTGATGTGGGACGTCGGCAACGAGGTCATCCTCACCATGCAGGACCACGGCCTGCCGGCCGACGTGGTGGAGCAGCGGCGGGTCGCGTACGCCAGGTTCGTCAACGAGGTGGCGCAGGCGATCCACGCCGCCGACCCGAACCACCCGGTGACCTCGACCGACGCCTACACCCACGCCTGGACCTACTACAAGGCGCACTCCCCGGCGCTGGACCTGCTCGCCGTCAACTCCTACGGCGCCATCCACACCGTCAGGCAGGACTGGATCAACGGCGGGCACACCAGGCCGTACATCGTCACCGAGGCCGGCCCCGACGGCGAGTGGGAGGTGCCCGCCGACGTCAACGGCGTGCCGGACGAGCCGGGCGACCTGGAGAAGCGGGACATGTACACCGCGAGCTGGAACGCCGTACGCGGCCACGCCGGGGTCGCGCTCGGCGCCACCGAGTTCCACTACGGCCTGGAGAACGACTTCGGCGGCGTCTGGCTCAACACCACGCCCGGAGGCTGGCGCCGGCACGGCTATCACGCGCTCAAGCAGGCCTACACCGGCCAGGCCACGGGCAACACGCCGCCGGAGATCACCTCGATGACGGTCGGCTCGCAGACCGCCGTGCCGGCCGGCCGCACGTTCACCGTCGAGGTCGCCGCGTCCGACCGGGACGGCGACCTGATCCGCTACAACGTGATGCTCGGCGACAAGCACATCACCGGCAACCGCGGCTTCGCCGCCGCGCGGTTCACCCAGACCGGCCCCGGGAGGTTCTCGGTGACGGCGCCGGAGCGGATGGGCGTGTGGAAGGTGTACGTCTACGCTTTTGACGGCCACGGGAACGTCGGCATCGAGCAGCGGTCTTTCCGCGTGGTGCCGCCGGTCGTCGCCGGGACCAACCTCGCCCGCGGCAAGCCGACCACCGCCTCCACCTACCAGCAGACCGGCGACGGCGGCCCCTTCACCCCCGATCGGGCCACCGACGGCAGCTTCACCTCCCGCTGGGCCAGCGAGTGGGCCGACCCGCAGTGGATCCAGGTCGACCTGGGGCAGACCAGCGCGATCAAGCACGTCCAGCTCGGCTGGGAGGGCGCGTACGCCACGTCGTACCAGCTCCAGACCTCGGTCAACGGCACGGACTGGGCGAACGCCGTCACCACGGCCGGTGGTGACGGCGGCTTCGACGAGATCGACCTGAACGCGTCCGCCCGATACGTCCGGCTGAACCTCACCCGGCGCGGCACCGCCTACGGCTACTCGTTGTGGGAGTTCGGCGTCTACGGCTGACGGCCTGGACCGATGCCCGTGCCTAGCTCTCCGGGACGTCCTTGACGAACACGATCCCGTCGAAACCGTCCAGGTGGGCCGGGTCCAGCGAGGCGTAGCCGAACCAGGGGGACACGCGCGGGGCGGGCCTCGGGTCGCCGAGCGCGGCGGCCAGCCGGTGGGCGTCGACGACGTGGCGGTCCTCCGGGAGCGCGTACAGGAGACCTTCGAGGGTGTCCGGTGGCGGGGTGTCCACTCCCTGGTGCCGGATCGTGCCGAGGGCCGTGGGCACGAAGGCGTACCCCTCGCCCAGGTGGGAGCTCACGATCGCGCCGGCGCCCCACCACTCCAGCAGGTGGTCGCCCATCCGCATCGTGCTCGATTCCCGCTGGAGATGGGTGTTGTGGGCGTGGACCAGCGCCGGGCCGCGCTCGGCGACGGCGAGGAGGTTGGCGGCCATCATCGAGTCCCGCACGCTCGCCAGCCGCGACCAGCGAACCGGTGTGGCGTCGGTCATCCAGAAGTGGTAGCGCAGCAGGCCGGTGGCGGTGCGCCCGTACAGGCGGGCCCGGTCCCACTCGTCCGGCGCGGAGGTCGCGACCAGGTGCGGCCGGTGCGCGTCGAGCAGCGCCGCCAGATCGTCGGCGAGCAGCCGCAGCTCCCTGGCCTCGGCCGACCGCCCGACCGACTGGGACGGGTCCATGGCCGCGGCGGGATTCGTCCACGGGTCGTCGGCGCCGAGCAGGCGGTCGAGCGTTTCCGCGGTGCAGGGGAGCAGGTCCGCGTCCACCCGGGCGGCGAGGTAGCCGTGGAGCGCGGTGAGGACCTGGCGAGGGCTCGCGGCGGCGCTGATCTCCAGCGGCCCGTCGAAACCGGCGAACCGCACCTGCTCCGCCGCGGGCCGGCCCTCGTTGTACGCGCGCATCCAGCGCACGAGCTCGCGGTTGCCCGCGTGCGCGCCCCACTCGTGGCTGAAGCCGCGCTCCATGACCTCGTCGAGGGTGCCCGTGCCGGAGGTGACGTAGTCGTCCACGACCAGGCCCATCAGGCAGTCGCTCTCGATCGCGATCGACCGGTAGCCCTCCTGCTCCACGAGTTGCCGGAAGAGCTCGTTCCGCAGGTCGAGCAGGATCTCCGCGCTGTGGGTGGGCTCGCCCAGGCCGAGCAGCCGTGGCCGGGCCGGGAGCAGCCTCAGAAGGGAGGCGGCCTCGACGGCATGGGTGATGTCCTTGATGTCAGCATCCATGCCTTAAACGGTATCGTTGAACTCTCGGTGGAGACTTGGCCGTCGTAACAGCCGGGATCGCCAGGTGAAACCCTCAAACGATGGTTCGGTCACCTGGTGGCCGGAGCGTCGGTGACCAGCCGGCTAACCCGCTCCACCGCGTGCACGCCTGCGCCCGCGCGCCCCGACGCGCTGACGCCCCACGCCTGCTCCGGCGCCACCCCGGCCATCAGCCCGAGCAGGTCGCGCCCCTCGCGCTGGGCCTTGAGCAGCAGCGCCATCACGACGCCGACCTTGACGACGCTGGCCGTGGCCGTCCGGAGGCCGCCGTGACCGCCCCAGTGGTTTGCCGTTGGTTCGTGAGAGGCCGCTTTCCGGATGAGGATTGATGGCAATTTTTCGGGCGCGGACGCCGTCACCGGCGTGGCGTGCTCGGCTACGACGCATCCCCCGCGGGCGCGAAGCGGGCGGCCAGGCCGTCGAGGACGCACTGCAGCCCGGCGTCGAAGTCGTCGTCGCGGGTGGCGCTCGAGTGCCGGTCGCGCTGGGCGGCGTACAGCTTCCGCAGCCGCGGGTAGTCCCGCGCGGCCCGCTCGGCGGCCGGCCACAGGGTTTCGGCCCACTCCTGCTCGCTCCGGCCGCTGCGCGCGAGCCGGGTCAACCAGGCCGCCTCGCTGGTCGACACCCCGATGACGTACGCCACGACCGTGTTCAGGGCCCGATCGGCCGCCGCCAGCGTGAAGCCCCCCTGCTCGAACACGGTGAGGACGGCCTCGTTCTGCCGCATCACGTTCGGCCCCAGGTAGGCCACGCCGGCCTCGCCGAGCACGGAGACGATCCAGGGGTGGCGCAGGAGCGCGGCCCGCATGCTGTGCGCGTAGCGCGTGACGGCCGCGCGCCAGCCCGCCGGATCGCCGGCGACCGGCAGCTCGACCTCGCCGTAGACCTCGTCGACGACCAGTTCGAGCAGCTCGTCCTTGTTGGTCACGTGCGTGTACATCGAGGTGGCCCCGGCGTTCAGGCGGGCGCCGAGCTTGCGCATGCTCAGGGCGTCGATGCCCTCGGCGTCCAGCAGTTCGAGCGCCGTGGACACGATCTGCTCCCGGCTCAGCGGCGGCTGCTCGCGCCGGGTCCGCTGCGGGCGGGCCCACACCGACGGGTACGGCTGCTGGTCGGCCGGCATGCGCGTCTCCTTCACGACGATCCGTTCCGCACAGCGTACGACTTGCGAACACTGTGCGGTGACCGTACAGTGTGCGGACCTGCCGCACACTGTGCGGCTCATTGTGTGAAAGGGGCTGTCCTCATGCCGTCATCGCCATTCGACGCCGACCGCTGGCAGGCCAGGCTGGACGCGTTGCGCGCCGCTCACCACGTGCCGGGGGCCGCCCTGGCGGTGCTGGCCGGCGGGAGGATCCATGAGCTGGCCAGCGGGGTGCTGCACCGGGGGACCGGCGTGGAGGTGACCACGGATTCGGTGTTCCAGTCGGGTTCGATCGCCAAGGTGTACACGGCGACGCTGGTGATGCAGCTCGTCGACTCCGGTGAGCTGCGGCTCGACACCAGGGTCGCCGACGTCCTGCCGGGTTTCGCGGTCGCCGAGGACGAGGTCACGAAGAGCGTGACGATCGGGCGGCTGCTCAGCCACACCAGCGGGATCGCCGGGGACTTCACCCACGACACCGGCCGCGGCGACGACTGCCTCGCCCGGTACGTGGCGGCGTGCGCGGACGTGGGCCAGGACTGCCCGCCGGGGACCGTCATCTCCTACTGCAGCACCGGGTACGCGATCCTCGGCCGGGTCGTGGAGGTGGTCACCGGCCGGACCTGGGACGACGCGCTGCGCGACCGGCTGCTGGCACCGCTCGGCCTCGAGCATTCGATGACCTTGCCGGAGGAGGCGCTGCGCTTCCGGGTGGCGATGGGCCATCTCGGCGAGCTGGGCGCCGACCCGGACCCGGCGCCGGCGTGGGACATGTTGCCGCGCTCGGCCGGGCCGTACGGGCGTGTCCTCATCACCGCCGCCGACGTTGTCCGCTTCGCGCGGATGCACCTCGACGGCGGCACCGCGCCCGACGGCACGCGCGTGCTGTCCGCCGAGTCGGCGGCGACGATGCGGCGCCGCGTGGCCGGCTGCCCGGACAGGTGGTCGTTCATGGCGGACGGCTGGGGCCACGGGTGGGCGCTGTACGACTGGGACGGCGTCGCCGGCTACGGCCACGACGGCGCCGCGGTCGGGCAGTTCTCGTACCTGCGGGTCGTGCCCGGCAGCGGCGTCGTCGCCGCCCTGCTGACCAACGGCGGCGGCGCGACCGGCCTGTTCGTCGACCTGTTCCAGGAACTGCTCGGCGAACTGGCCGGGGTACGGATGCCCGACGCCTTCGCCCCCGCCCCGGAACCGCGGCGGCCGGTCGACGTCGCGGGGCTCGCGGGCACGTACGAACGCGAGGGGGTCCGCCTCACGATCGGCGAGCGCGACGGCGTCCCTCGCCTGCGGTTGCAGCTGACGGGCGGGATGGCCGCCTACTCACCGCCGATCGAGACCGACCTGGTGCCGGTGTCCGACACGGTGCTCGCGATGCCGGGCCTCGGTCCCGTCAGCGCGCCCTGGCTGCCCCTGGTGTTCGGGACGCTTCCGGACGGCACGCCCTACGTCTATTTCGGCATGCGAGCGACACCGAAGGTCGCCGTCTCCACGGCCTGATCCGGCCGCCCGTCAGCTCCTCGGGCTCATCGCTCGGCTCATCGCTTCTTCCGGCGCTTCCGCTTGCCCCGTGGCGGTGGCCGGGTGAAGGGCACGGCCTCGGGTGGCGCCTGCGCGGCCGACGCGGCGGCGGGCGGTGCCGGTGCGGCCGACGCGGGGGCGGGCAGGCGGACCCGGTCGAGTCTCAGGTCGATCCTTCTCCGCACGGCCGCGGCGACGAGACCCAGCAGGGCGAGGACGACGAGCCAGGCCCACACCGAGTGCCGGACCTCCAGCACCGTGGCTATGGTCGATTCCCGCAGCGCCGTGGCGCGGACGTCGACCGTCACCGCGTGGTCGTCGTAGGCGTCGGGTTCGCTGACGTCGATGGTGCGTTCCTCGCGCCCGCCCGACATGGCGACGGGTTCGGAGGTCGGCGTCGTGGCCTCGACGGAGAGGCGAGGATGTCTGAGGACGACCTTGGAGCCCTCGCCGGGGATGAGGAAGACCGGCAACGGCCTGCCGATCAACTCTCTCGTGCGCCGCAGGCCGGCGGCATTCACCATCATCACGTTCTCGCTGGTCCCGCGGACGACTCCCATGCTCTCCCGGCCTTCGACCACGGCCGGGATCGGGATGCGGTGGGTGATGGTGACCGGGAAGCCGGTGGGGGTGGCAGGTTGGGGGAGGTGCACCGTACGGGTGAACGCCTGGGCGCGAGTCTTGCCGAACCGCGCGGGCGTCGGCGCGCTCGCCCACCCCTTTCCCGACAATGTGCCGGTCACGCCGCTCAGTTCCGGCACCTGCGCCGGCAGTTCGAGAGTGATCGTCTCCGTGCCGGCCCAGACGGTGCAGGCGTCATGGCAGCTCAGGTGGCTCGAATAGGTGACCCCGAGATGGATTTCCGGCCGCTCGCCCGGCTGGCTTCTCGTGGTGATCAGGGCCAGGAGCCCGGTGACGACTATCGGGGTGAGCCACAGGGCGATGCGGAAGAGCCAGGACGCCGCGGCGGATCTGGTCCGGCGGCTCGGGCCCGACCACCACGCGTCGTAATATCCGCCGTACGGCGGCTGGCCCGATGGAGTCGGCTGCCCCTCTGGGCGAGGTGGCGGAGCATCTTGATCCACGGGAGCCTCCGGCCGCATGACGGGCGTCGTGCTTCTCCCGCAAGTATGGGTCGGAAAGGCGGTCGCTCGCGCGGGTTCGGCCATTCGCCCGCGGCGAGGCCCGCACGGTGCTCATCCGCCGGCGTGCGGCTTCAGGGGCCGGCTGAGCAGCCGGCGGCCCTCGTCGCGGAAACCGCGCTTGCGGTAGAAGTCGAAGAGGTGGCTCACGTCCTGCCCGTTCGGGGCGATCACGATCTCCAGCTGACCGCATCCCCGGCCGGCGGACCAGCTCAGGCTGTCCTCGATGAGCCGCTGGGCCTCGCCGCGCCGGCGCGCGCCCGGGGCGACGTAGAGGTCCTCGAGCTCGGCGATCAAGCCGGACTCGAGCCCGAACGTGGTCGTGGTGATGGCGAACGCGACCAGGCGGCCGTCCTCCTCGCTCACCGCGACGCGGGCCGCGGTGGAGGCGATCAGCGTGGTCAGGTTGGTGCGCAGATCGGCTTCGGCGGTGGTGAACCCGTCCTCCGCGTAGAAGTCCACGGCGAGCGCGAGCAGGGAGGGCAGATCATCGGGAACGGCGGTTCTGATCGACATGCAGGCCATGATGGCCGAAGGCCGCCCTCCGGTGTACGGCGTGGTGCCGCCGACCGGGCCAGGGCGGCCACAGGCGTCAAACCCGGGAACGTCTGCCGCTCATGCGGGCAGGGTCCACTTCTGGTTGGCGTTCGTCGTGCAGGTCCAGAGCTGCAGCGGGGTCCCGTCGGCCGAGCTCTGCCCGGTGGCGTCCAGGCACCTGCCGGTGGCCGGGTTGACCAGGCGCTGGGTCACGCCGTCGTGGCGCCACTGCTGGTTGGGGTTACCGCCGGCGCAGTCCCAGATCTGCACCTTGGTGCCGTCGGCGTTCACGCCGCCCGCCGCGTCCAGGCATTTGCCCAGGGCGCGCAGCGTGCCGTCGGCGCCGACCGTCCACGCCTGGGCGGTGCCGTTGGCGTCGCAGGTGTAGAGCTGCACCCGGGTGCCGTTGGCCGGATCGGCGGCGGCGACGTCCACGCACTTGCCGCCGACGCCCCTGATCTTCCCCGTACGGGAGCCGCCGCCGACGGTGAACTCGCCCCGGTTGAGCACGCGCGGCCCGAAATAGCTGGCCTGCACGCTCGCGCTGGTGTTGTAGGCCGGGTCGGTCAGCCACTCCGCCCACACCATGAACCAGGTCCAGCGCGGCTGGGCGTCGAGCAGCGCGGGGCTGGGGGCGCGGCCCACCTCGGCCAGCGAGATCGGCCTGCCGCCGGCCACGGTCAGCATCGCCTGGTAGTCGGAGGCGGAGGGCTCCATCTTCGCCCAGACGTCGAGGGAGGCCACGTCGGCGTAGGCCGCGCCGGGCCAGTACTCGCCCACGGAGCCCATGGAGACGTCCTTGACGTTCCAGACCCAGACGAGGTTCGTCAGGCCCTGGGCCCGGTAGTAGTCGTAGGTGATCTGGTAGAGCCGGCGGCTGCCGTTCGCGCCCGGCCGGCCGCCCCACCAGGACCAGCCGTCGTTCATCTCGTGGATGGGCCGCCACAGCACCGGCACGCCGGCGTTCTGGAGCTGCCGCAGGTAGGGCACGGCCTCGGCGAGCCGGTTCCGGAAGGCGGTGTTGAGGCTCGTGCCGTCGGTGACGAGCTGGCTCCACTGGCTGTCGGACAGGTGGCCGAGCACGCCGCCGGAGTCCCAGCCGCAGGTGGGGCCGGTGGTGGGCGGGCACATGTGCCACGTCAGGGCCACGACGGAGCCGCCCTGCCACTGACGGATCGCCTCGTTGACCATCGTCTGCCGGGCGGCGATGTCGGCCGGGGCGAACAGGAAGTCGCCGCCCCACAGGCCCGGCGTCTGGCCGGTGATGCCCTGGGCCAGGCGGGTGTACCTGGTGGGGTCGCTGTTGGGCTCGCGGTTGTGCTGCCCGGACAGGGTGTACCGGCCGGAGATGCCGCCCAGGTAGGCGATCAGGTCGGCTCGGGTGGCGGCGGGGAAGGCGTGGGCGGGAGCGGTGAGGCCGGCGACGACGCCGAGTGCCAGCAGCAGGGCCAGGAAGAGGCGGGATCGGGGGGTGCGCATCGTGGTCCTCCTATGCGGTGGGGTAGGCGGTGACCTCGTCGACGGTGAGCGTGCCGTCGCCCGGCCCGCCGCCGACGTAGAACGACAGCTGCTCGAACCGGGTCAGGTCGAGCGGGCCGGACCCGGCCCAGCCCGGGTGATCGAACTCCGTGAAGGGGATGCGGACGGTGCCGTCCGGCGCGGCGTCGAGCGTGTGCTCGAAGTAGACGCCGCCGGTGACGAACTGGATCGTGATCTTCGCGGGCCCGCCTGTTCCGCTCAGCCGCAGCTCCAGGCCCTGATGCCCCCACAGGTCGAGGGAAGGGGAGAAGGTGCGGGTGACGCCCGCGTACCCGGCGGACCCGAGCGAGTAGTCCAGCCGCATGGCCTTGCCCGGTTGGAGCCGCGGGGTGATCTGGTCGCCGTTGGCGTTGCGCACGTAAGTCCGCGCGAGGTGCGCGCTGTCGGCGTAGGACGAGAAGTCGTCCACGACGGCGGGCGCGGTGGGCAGCGGCCGGGTGGTGAACGAGGCCACGCTCCCGCTCGTCCGGCCGGCCGCGTTCACCGCGGTGACCTGCCAGTAGTACGTGACCCCGGGTTCCAGCCCGCCGGTGGTGGCGTACTCGGTGGTGGTGAGCGCGGTGGCCGACAGCACCGGGTCGCTCAGGTCCGCGTGCCCGGAGACGGTGAGGGTGTAGTAGCCCGCGCCCGCGGCGGGCTCCCAGGAGAACGCCGGCGAGCCCAGCACGCCCTGCGCGCCCGGAGCGGGGGTGAGCGGGGCGGACGCGGCCGGGGGAGAGGTGACCGGGGCGGGGTCGGCGGACCAGAGCGTGGCCCGGGTCAGCCCGGTGCGGCCGCTCCATGACACGCGGACGTGACCGGCCCCCTCGGCGTCGGCCGTGACCTGCCCGTTCCCGCTCTCATGCGGTACGGTCCGCCAGCCGGAGCCGTCGTCCGAGACCTGCACCCGGACCCGCGGTCGGCCGGCCAGGTCGAACCGCACGCGCCGGAGGCCGGGGCTGCTCCACGACATCCAGGCGCTCCCGTCCGCCCGTGCGCCGTCCGGGGTGATGGTGACGTTCTCGTGGCCGCTGGCCAGGCCGGTCGTCTGCAAGGGGTCGATGAGGACGATCTGCGCCCCGGTCACGCGCATCGGCTCGGAGGCGTGGCCGCGGCGGCCGTGCCGGTCGACCGGCACCACCCGGTACGTGACGTCGCCTCGCGCCACCGGGTCGATCCACGGCGTCTGGTTGTCGCTCAGCGTGCCCTCGTGGGCGGAGGTCCAGCGTCCGTGCGACCGGTGCTCCACGACGTAGCCGCTCGCGCCCGCCGTGCCGCGCCAGCGCAGCTCGTTCAGACCGGCACGCTTGCCCACCTGGGTGATCAGCGGCGGGCCGACCCGCACCGGGCGGCCGTCCCCGAGCTGCTCCGCGAAGGCCATCTGCGCCTCGACCGAGGCGCGCATCCGCTCGTCGTCTCCCGGGTAGTGCAGGGTGAAGCCGTCGTCGTGCTGGACGAACCCGTTGCGGTCGCCGTGGCCGAACAGCGACCACGACAGCAGGCCCGTGACGTTCCGGTCGCCGGCCAGCGGGGTGAGCAGGTCCTTGGTGGCCGAGGTGGAGGCGTACTCGCCGGCGAGGTAGACCTTGCCCGCGCCGGTCACCGTGGCCGCGTCGGCGCGCACTCGCTCGGCCGTCGGCGGGTAGTAGTGCACGTCCACGATGTCGATGCCGGGCACGGCGAGCGTGTCGGGGTCGATGTCGAAGCGGCGGCCGGCCGCGATGAGCTGGCGCGGCGCCCACTGGCGGAACCTGGCGGTGTTCGCGGTGAGCCAGTCGAGCGTCATGCCTTCGAGCTCGTTGCCGAACTCCCAGGCCATGATGGTGGGGTCGGCGTTGTAGGCCAGGCCGGTGAGCGGGTTGACGCGGTGCATGACGTGCTCGACGTAGGCCTGGTAGTCGGCGATCACGCGCTCGTCGGTGTAGAAGGCCGGCGACGGCAGCCCGTACGGGTCGGTGAAGTCGCGGTGGCCGCCGTGGTAGTACGACCACTCGTCGGTGAGGGGCAGCACCAGGCGGATCCCGATCGAGCCGGCGTAGGCGATCGCGTAGTCCACCGTGTCGAACGCCCTTTCGTTGAAGCCCTCCTCTTTCGACGGCAGGATCGACAGCTCGTTGCCGGTGGAGGCCAGCATGTGCGAGCGCACCACGGTCATGCCCATGGCCTTGGCGGTGTCGAGCGCGTCGCGGATGCGGAAGAACGTCGGGTATCCGACGCCGCCGACGTTCTCGTCCAGGCCGAGCCAGTAGATGTTGGTGCCGGCGAAGCGGAACTGCTCGCCGCCGAGGTCGAGACGGGACTCCGTGCGCGTCACGAAGCGGGTGTTCAGGGACCGGAAGTCGGGGGATTCGGCGTGCGCGGGTGGGGCCAAGGAGACGGCCAGGGCCAGCAGGGCCAGGCCCGCCCAGGTGAGGGATCGCATGTCGGCACCTTTCGTGGGGGGTGCGGAGGCCGGGCAAGCGACTGAACGAATGCTTTACCGGATAAGTGGCCTGACCATAGAACGAGTGTGACAACGATGTCAACGGGATGTGACGCAGGAGTTGCCGATGATTTACCCGGTTCAGCTCCCTGAACCGGCATCGGCGGCGCCGGAGCGTCGCCGGGCAGGTCGGCGGCCTGCTGGTTTAGTGGATACCTAAAACGGTCTAGACATGTTCAGGGCGAATCGCTACCTTGATCCGGCGTATCGGGGCTTTTGTCCCATTGCCATGATCAAGGAGCAGCGGGTGACGAAGCAGAGCAAGGCACTGGACTCGGGATGGACGCTCCGCCTGACGGGCGGCGAGGCCCCCGCCGGCCTCGAACGGCTCCGGGACGGGGCTCTGCCCGCCCGGGTGCCCGGCTGCGTCCACGCGGACCTGCTGGCGGCCGGGCTGATCCCCGACCCGTACCGCGACCTCAACGAGCTCGAGGTGGCGTGGGTGGGCCGGGCGGACTGGCGTTACGACACCGTGCTGGAGGGGGTGCCGGACGGCTTCGAGCGTACGGACCTGGTCTTCGACGGGCTCGACACCGTCGCCCGGGTGCTCCTGGACGGGGTGGAGCTGGGGAGCACCAGGAACATGCACCGGTCGTACCGGTTCGACGTGACCGGGCGCGTGCGGGCGGGCTCGGCGCTGTCGGTCCGCTTCACCTCCGCCTACACCGAGGCCGAGGCGCTGCGCGAGCGGCTGGGCCCGCGGCCGAACGAGTATCCCGACCCGTTCAACTACATCAGGAAGATGGCCGCCGGCTTCGGCTGGGACTGGGGGCCCACCCTCGTCACGGCCGGCATCTGGCGCCCGGCGCGGCTGGAGAGCTGGAGCACCGCCCGGCTGGCCTCGGTCAGGCCCCTGGTCACCGTCGCCGGCGGCGACGGGCGGATCGAGGCGCACGTCGAGCTGGAGCGCACCGGGACGGGCGCGGGCCGGGAGCTGACGCTCACCGTCGAGGCGGCGGGGCACGCGGTCAGGCGCGCCATCCCGGCGGGCGAGGACGGCGCGGTCGCCGTGCTGGAGGTCCCGGACCCGGACCTGTGGTGGCCGCGCGGCCACGGCGACCAGCCCCTGTACGACTGCGTGGTCGTCCTGTCCGACACCGGCACCGGCCGGGTCCTGGACCGCTGGCGGCGGCGCGTGGGGTTCCGCACGGTCGAGCTGGACGAGTCGCGCGACGAGCACGGCACCGCGTTCACCCTCCGCCTCAACGGCGAGCCGATCTTCGCGCGGGGCGTCAACTGGATCCCCGACGACGCCCTGCCCGCCCGGATCACCCCCGAGCGCTACCGGCACCGGCTGCGCCAGGCCGCCGAGGCCGGCGTCGACCTGGTCCGGGTCTGGGGCGGCGGCATCTACGAGGACCACGCCTTCTACGACGCCTGCGACGAGCTGGGCCTGATGGTCTGGCAGGACTTCCTGTTCGCCTGCGCCGCCTACCCGGAGGAGCAGCCGCTGCGCGGCGAGGTCGAGGCCGAGGCCCGCGAGAACGTCACCAGGCTCAGCCCGCACGCCAGCCTCGTGCTGTGGAACGGCAACAACGAGAACCTTTGGGGGTTCCGCGACTGGAAGTGGGAGGCCGCGCTGGCCGGTGACAGCTGGGGTGAGGGCTACTACCTCGGGCTGCTGCCGCGCGTGGTGGCCGAGCTGGACCCGACGCGGCCGTACAACGCGGGCAGTCCCTGGTCGGGCTCCTGGAACCACCACCCCAACGACCCCGCCCACGGACCCTCGCACTTCTGGGAGGCGTGGAACCGGCGCGACTACACCGACTACCTCAACGACGTGCCCCGCTTCGCCGCCGAGTTCGGCTGGCAGGCGCCGCCCGCCCACGCCACGCTGCGCGAATGGCTCGGCGACGACCCCCTCACCCCCACCTCGCCCGGCATGCTGCACCACCAGAAGGCCGAGGACGGCAACGGCAAGCTGGACCGCGGCCTGGCCCACCACTTCACCGCCCCCGCGAGCTTCGACCACTGGCACTACCTCACCCAGGTCAACCAGGCGCGCGCGGTCGCGACCGCGGTCGCGCACTGGCGGTCGCACTGGCCGGTGTGCGCCGGAACCGTCGTGTGGCAGCTCAACGACTGCTGGCCGGTCACCTCGTGGGCGGCGATCGACGGCGCGGCCCGGCCCAAGCCGCTCTATCACGAGCTGCGCCGGCTCTACGCCGACCGGCTGCTGACCTTCCAGCGCAGGGACGGCGCCCGCGTGCTGGCCGTGGACAACCAGTCGCCGGAGCCGTGGCAGGGCACCGCGGTGGTGCGCAGGCTGCGCGCGGACGGCTCCGGCCTGGCCGAGGAGCGGCTGCCGTTCGCCGTGCCGCCGCGCTCGGTCGGGCTGCTGCCGCTGACGGTGGCCGACTTCAAGGACGCGGGGGAGGAGCTGCTGGTGGCCGACGCCGGCGGCCTGCGCGATGTCGTGCTCGGCCGCGCGGACAAGGATTTCGCCTTCCCGGCCCCCGAGCTCGATCTGCGCCTGGACGCCGCGGACGGTACGCTCGACGTTGTGATCACCGCCCGCTCCTTCGTCCGTGACCTGCTGCTGCAGGCCGACAGGCTGGGCCCGGCCGCCGTGGCCGACCGCGGGCTGGTCACGCTGCTGCCCGGCGAGAGCGTCACGATCTCCGTGACGGGCCTGGACACCTCCGACGAGACCTCCGTACGGTCGGCGCTGTTCTGCGTCAACGCGGCGGAAGGGGTCCCCCGGCCATGAGCTCCGCCGCCCGGCCCGACGGCAAGGTGACCATCGCCGAGGTCGCCCAGCGAGCAGGGGTGTCGAAGGGCTCGGTCTCGCTGGCCATGAACGACAAGCCGGGCGTGTCCGCCGCCACGCGGGAGAAGGTGTTCAAGGCCGCCCGCGAGCTCGGCTGGCTGCCCAACCAGGCCGCCCGGTCGTTGTCGTCGGCCTCGACGCAGGTCAGCAACGTGGGGCTGGTCATCGCCCGGCCGGCCCGCATGCTCGGGCTCGAGCCGTTCTACATGGAGTTCGTCTCCGGCATCGAGAGCGTGCTGGCCGAGCGGGCCCACTCGCTGCTGCTGCGACTGGTGCGCGACGTGGGCGAGGAGATCGGCGTCCTCGACGGCTGGGGCCGCAGCAGGCAGATCAGCGGCTCCATCATGGTCGACTTCACCATCGACGACCCCCGCATCGCCGCGGCCGGCGCGCTGCGCCTGCCCGTGATCGCCGTCGGGCATCCGGACCTGACCGGCGGGCTGCCGTCGGTGTGGACCGACGACGCCGCGGCCGTCACCGAGGCGGTGCGCTATCTGGCCGCGCTCGGGCACCGGCGGCTGGCCCGCGTGGGCGGCCCGGCCGCGCTGGGGCACAGCGCGATCAGGAGCGAGGCGTTCTCCAAGGCTGTGGCTGACCTCAACCTCGAAATGGGCCGCATCCTGCCCACCGACTTCTCCGGGGAGCAGGGCGCGCGCGCCACGCGCGCGCTGCTGTCCTCGGCCCAGCGGCCCACGGCCATCCTGTACGACAACGACATCATGGCCGTGGCCGGCCTGTCGGTGGCCACGGAGATGGGCGTGCCCGTGCCCGCCGAGCTGTCCCTGCTGGCCTGGGACGACTCGCAGCTGTGCCGGCTCACCCACCCCCCGCTGTCGGCGATGAGCCACGACGTCTTCGCGTTCGGCGCCGAGGTCGCCCGGCGCCTGATGGACCTCATCGACCACGGGAAGACGGACGTCGGCTCCGTGCCGACCCCCGTGCTCGTCCCGCGCGGCACCACCGCCAGGCGCCGCTGACCCAGCTCCGGCTCGTACGGCACCCCTGCACGCCCTCATCGACCTAAACCGTTCAAGTCCATATTTCCCCAGGTAGACAGGCATGCCTATTCGCTCATCGCCTGAACTGCCGGTAACGGTTCTGTATCTTCAAAACTTCGTCCCTGTTGCGACTAAACACGACATGCCACTGTTCACCGCAATCAACGCGCTTCGGATAGGAGATGGTGTGAGATGCGCAGAACGGCGCTGACCGGTCTGGCCCTCGCGGCGGTCGCGGCCCTGGCCGCCGCCTGCGGCGGCAGCGGGGCGAGCAAGGAGACCGCGACGGCGGGAGACCTTGCGAAGATCTCCGGTGACATCACGGTCCTGACCAACCGCACCGACCTGGTGAACGACGGCACGATGAAGAAGTACGCCGACGAGTTCGCCAAGGTCCACCCGAACGTCCAGGTCAAGTTCGAGGCGATCACGGACTACGAGGGCGAAGTCAAGATCCGCATGAACACCGACAACTACGGTGACGTGCTGCTCATCCCGAACGCGATCGCCAAGGGCGACTACCCGAAGTTCTTCGCCCCGCTCGGCCCGGCCGCGGAGCTGTCGCAGAAGTACAAGTTCGTCCAGGCCGGTACGGTCAACGACCAGGTCTACGGCATCGTCTCCTTCGCCTCGGCCAACGGCTTCGTCTACAACAAGGACCTGTGGGCCAAGGCCGGCGTCACCGAATGGCCCAAGACGCCCGAGGAGTTCCTCGCCGCGCTCAAGGCCGTCAAGGAGAAGACCGGCGCGACCCCGCTGTACACCAACTACAAGGACGGCTGGCCGCTCAGCAACTGGACCAACGCCCTGGGCTCGGTCACCTGTGACGTCAAGGCCGAGAGGGCGATGACCACCGAGGACCCGTGGGCCGCCGGCAAGGACCTCAACGTCATCGACTCCCTGCTGTTCAACGCCGTGCGCGAGCAGCTCACCGAGAAGGACCCGACCACCACCAACTGGGAGGACTCCAAGAACTTCATCGCCACCGGCAAGGTCGGCGCGATGTGGCTCGGGTCGTGGGCGATCCCGCAGATGCAGGCCGCCGCCACCACGGCCGGCCGCAGCGCCGACTCCATCGGGTTCATGCCCTTCCCGTCCCAGCCCGGCGGCTCGTTCTGCTCGGTGCTCAACCCCGACTACCAGTACGCCGTCAACAGCCACTCCCGGAACAAGGCCGCCGCGCGGGCCTGGCTGGACTGGTTCGTCGACAGGTCCGGATTCTCCGCCGTGAACCAGGGCGTCTCCAGCGTCAAGGCCGACCCGCTGCCCTCGGCGCTCAAGCCGTACAGCGACGCCGGCGTCAAGCTCATCGAGATGGAGACCGACCAGCGGATCCTGGTGGACAACATCGACAAGGAGTCCGAGGTCGGGATCAAGTCGCCCGACTACCGGCAGAAGCTCATCGACGTCGCCCGGGGTGCCGCCAAGGGCGATCTGAACAGCGTGCTCGCCGACCTGTCCGCCAAGTGGAAGGCCGGGCAGCAGTCCGCCGCCTGACGCTCCCGCCCGCGGTGCCGGCGCGATCCGCCGGCACCGGGCCCGACCAACGGAAAGGCAGAGATGACGTCAACCCTGAGGCGCGGCGCCGCGGGAGGCACGCGACCACGGGACGCGGCACGCCACTCCAGGAGCCGCCGCGACTGGAGGCAGGGCCTGACCCCGTGGCTGTTCCTGCTCGTGCCGCTGGCGCTGCTGGTCACCTTCTCCTACGTGCCGATCATCAACATGGTCGTGTACAGCTTCACCGACTGGGACGGCGTCAGCCCCGACTACACCTTCACGGGGCTGGAGAACTACGCCGAGATCTTCACCCGTCCCGAACTGTTCAAGGTCTTCGTCGCCAGCGCCTACTACCTCGGCGCCGCCGTCCTGCAGATCGTGCTCGCCCTGTACTTCGCCACGATCCTCAGCTTCAACACCCGCTTCCGCAACCTGTTCAAGGGCATCCTGTTCTTCCCCTACCTGATCAACGGGGTGGCCATCGGCTTCGTCTTCCTCTACTTCTTCCAGGAAGGCGGCACGTTCGACTCGGTGCTGCGGCTGTTCGGCGTCGGCGGGGAGCACCTGTGGCTGGGCGACCCCGACCTGGTCAACTTCTCGCTGGCCGGGGTGTCGGTGTGGCGCTTTCTCGGGCTGAACTTCGTGCTGTTCCTCGGCGCCATCCAGTCGATCCCGCCGGAGCTGTACGAGGCCGCCGAGCTCGACGGGGCCGGCCGGTGGCAGCAGTTCCGCCACATCATCGCGCCCAGCCTGCGGCCGATCATCGGGCTGACCGCGATCCTGGCGATCTCCGGCTGCCTGTCGGTCTTCGAGATCCCGTACATCATGACCGGCGGGGCCGGCGCCAGCGAGACCTTCGTGATCCAGACCGTCAAGCTCGCCTTCCGCTTCAACAAGACCGGGCTCGCCTCGGCCGCCGCGGTGGTGCTGCTCGTCATCATCCTGCTGGTGGCCTGGCTGCAGCGCCGGCTCGTACCCGAAGAAAGGGTGACCCCGTCATGACCGCCGCCCGCGCCCGGGTAGCGAGCGCGCTCAAGTACCTGTCCCTGGTCGCGGCGAGCGTGGTCGTGCTCCTGCCGCTCGGCGTGGTGCTGCTCACCTCGCTGAAGACCTCCGACGAGCTGGCGGCCGGCAGCGGCCCGCTGACGCCGCCGTCCGACTGGCTGAACCTCGCCAACTACGTCACCGCCTTCGACAAGGGGCGGATGGCGGAGGCCGCGTCGAACACCTTCGTCATCCTGGTGGTGTCGATCGTCGGGACCGTGTTCATCGGCTCGGCGGCCGCGTACGCCATCGACCGGTTCACCTTCCGGTTCAGGAGGCTTGTCGTCGGCCTGTTCCTCTTCGCCACGCTCGTGCCGAGCATCACCACGCAGGTAACGACATTTCAGGTGATCGACCAGCTTGGGCTGTTCAACACCCGGCTGGCGCCGATCATGCTCTATCTCGGCACCGACATCGTCGCCATCTACATCTTCCTGCAGTTCATCCGGAGCATCCCGGTCTCGGTGGACGAGGCCGCCCGCCTGGACGGCGCCTCCGCGTTCGCCATCTACCGGAAGATCATCCTGCCGCTGCTCAAGCCGGCGATCGCGACGGTCGTCATCGTCAAGGGCATCGCCGTCTACAACGACTTCTACATCCCCTTCCTCTACATGCCCGACCAGAGCCTCGGCACGATCTCGACGTCGCTGTTCCGTTTCAAGGGGCCCTTCGGCGCGCATTGGGAGAACATCTCGGCGGGCGCCATCCTGGTGATCGTCCCGACGCTGGCCGCCTTCCTGCTGCTGCAGCGCTTCATCTACAACGGCCTGACGCGGGGCGCGGCGAAGTGACGCTTGTCGCGCCGACGTCTGGGGAACCCTCTTCCGCCCCGCCCGCCGACCGGGCGGGTCAGCGGGGCGGGCCCGCGGCGATGGTCCGCCGGGCGTCCTCGACGCCGCCGCGCCACCAGCCCATCGCCTCCACCCACCAGGTCATGCCCGCCGCCGCGTACCCGTCGACCAGCCCGTCCGCGGCGCGCCCCTCCAGTGCGATGTCGAACCCGTCCAGCGACCCCCGCTCCGCGGCCAGGAAGTCCACCACCCGGGCGAACTCGGAGACGGGCACCGGCCGCTCCTGGCCGTAGTCGTGGAAGGTCGGCATCGCGCCGTCCCACCGGACCGCCCGCCGGAACCCCGCCCGGGTCGGCCACCGGCCCGGGCACCAGATCGGGATCCGCGGCCGCTGCACCGGCGCCGGCCGGAGCTCGGCCCAGAGCCGCGTCAGCTCCTCCAGACCGCGGTCCAGCTTGGCGGCGCGCACCTTCAGGTCGGGGTCCTCACCGAAGTCCGCGTATTCCGCGTCCATCGACCCCAGACCGCCGCCGAACACCAGCCGCCCGCCGGACAGCGCGTCCAGCGTCGCGGTCTCCTTCGCCACCGTCTGCACCCGCCGCCGCGGCAGGGCCATCATCAGCACGCCCAACCGGATCCGGCTGGTGCGGGCCGCGAGCGCCGACAACACCACCGTCGGGTTGGCGACCGGCCAGCCGCGATCGTGGTAGAGCAGGTGGTCCCACACGTAGACCCCGTCCCAGCCGTGCTCCTCGGCCGCGACACCCAACTCGACCAGCACCTGAGGATCCCCGAACGCGCCGACATTCGGCAGCCCCACCGCGAAGTGCACCATGATCCAAGGCTATGCCCGCGCACGCGGGGCAGCGCCTCCAGGCCCGCTCTTCCGCGCGTCTCTCCCGTCCTTCTCCGGTACGGGGCTGCTGTCCTGGCCGCACTCCGCCCGCTCCGGCCGGCCGCCGGCGCGGGCGGGACCCGCTAGAGCAGGTCGGACCGCACGGTTCCGGTCAGGTCGCGGCCCTGGGCGTGCGCGGGCGGCCGGGTGCCGAGCAGAGCCGCGATGGTGGGGGCGACGTCGATCAGGCGCGGACGGTGCAGGCGGGTGCCGGGCCGGATCCCCGCCCCCGACAGCAGCAGGGGCACCCTCCTCTCGCTCAGGCTGCCGTGCGCCCCGCGCCACTGCCCGGCCGGCGGCTCGGAGAGGGCGAAACCCCACGGCGGCCTCGCCTCGGCCACCAGGTCGCCGAGCTTGTCGCCGGCGTGCAGGGAGCGCAGGTCGCGGTCGTCGAGCACCCGGCCGATCTCCGGCAGCCGGCGGAGCGCCGCCCGGATCCTGGCCTTGGCCTTCGGATCGGACGCGCCGCCGCGCAGCGTGATGTCGCCCACCCGGACCGCGTTGGGCACGATGACGACCTCGGTGCCGGCAGCCGGGGCGGCACCCGACGGAACGACCTCGACGCTGTGCCCGAGAGCCTCGACGGCCCCGATGACCTGCGGGAGCAACGTACGGTTCCAGGCCGTCATACCGTGATCGCCGGTGAGCAGGAAGGCGGTGTCCCGGTGGATGCCGACGTCCTTGGTGGCCTGCACCAGCCGGCCGAGCTGGTGGTCGTGCTCGGCCAGCAGCTCGGCGACGCCCGGGCTGTCCGGCCCCTCGTCGTGGCCCAGCCCGTCGAGGTCGGAGCTGTAGACGGCGAGCAGATCCGGGATCTTCGGCACGGTCACCGGCTGCCCGTTCGACAGCACCGGCCGCAGGTTGAGAATGTCGATCGCCACGTCCACCCGCTGCCCGAACCCGCCGCCGGGCTGGACGTACAGGTGCTCCGGGTCGCCGTACCGTACGCCGTGGTCCTGGATCATGTACCACTGCACGGAGGCGACGGTGCGCCCCTCCGCGGCCAGGGCCTCGGCGATCGTCTCGGCCGCCAGGAAGCGGCTCTGCCCCTGCGCCCTGCCGCTCACCGGGTCGTACACGTAGGCGACGTTGCCGTGCACCTCCGGGTAGGCGCCCGTGCTCATGGACGCGCGGCAGGGGTTGGAGACCGTGTGGAACGTCGCCTCGGCGGTCGCGAGGACACCCCGGGCCATCAGCCGGTCCAGGTTGGGGGTCGCCACGCGCCCCAGGTAACGCGGGTCGAAGCCGTCCCAGTCCACCAGGACGACGTGCTTGGCCGGCTGCCCGGCCCGGCGTGATCCGGCGGCCCACGCCGCGGGCGCCCCTGCCCCGACGGCGCCGACCGCCGCGAGGCCGCTCAGAACGGTACGTCGAGAGATCGACATCGATGCTCCCCTGCTTCCCGTGATGGTCGTGACCACCGTAGAGATCAGTGGCGAACGATCACACCGGCAGCAGGGTGACAGCCGCGTGAACGCCCGGCTGCGCCGGCGTACGCGCAGTGGCCGGGCTGGTGCGGCGGCACTTCCGCGGCAGGCCGCCGTCCAGCAGCGGCTTCGGGACGGTCAGCAGCGGCTTCGGGGCTGTCCAGCGCCCGTTCAGGGGCGCAACCCTGTCATCCGCCGCCGCCCCCGCCGCCCCCGCAGTCGCCCCCGCCCCCGTCGCCGCCCGACGAGCCGCCGTCCCAGCCGCCCCCGGCGGACGGGCCCGAACTCCCGCCGTACGGGATTCCGGGATTGCCGGATCCCCTCCGCATGGTGCGCCCGCCGGTCAGCAGGGACCGCAACACCGCGATGATGATGATCGCCACCGCGATCACGAAACCGGCCGCCATGATGGTTGACATCGTCACAAGACCACCCCCGCAAGTCCCGGAGAACACCTTTTCCTAGCCCTTGCCCTGTTCACGGTAGACGCGGCTCCCGCGTCCAGAAGGGTTCTGCTCCTTTTGCCAGCGCACTCTGGTTCTGTCGGAGCCGATCTCTACGGTGTGCGGCATGACGACACAACCCCCCACGGGCGCGGCCTGGCCGGGCGTGCGCGCGGCCGTCGCCGCCGGCGACCCGGCCCTGGTCGCGGACGCGGTGCTGGCCCTCGACGAGGCCGGGCGCCGCGAGGTCGCCCGCGAGCTGCCCGGCCACATCGGCGTCGCCAGGAAGGAGAGCACCGAACGCGCCCGGCGCAAGGGCCACTGGACCGACGGAGAAGACTGGATCGAGCCCGTGCGGGTCGCCGGCGCGGGCGTGCTCGGCGGGGCGGCGGCCGTCGCGACCTGGCTCTACCGGCGCGACTTCACCCGCTGGCGGCGGCCGCTCGACTTCGGGCCGCTGCTGCGGGTGATCGCCGCACGGCCGCCGGAGTGGCAGGCCGACCTCGCCGTGCGGCTGGCGTTGCGGCTGCGCGGCAGCCGTGCCCAGGCCAGGGACGACAGCGTGCCGCTGGCCCTGGAGCTGTTGCGCCGCTCCGGCGCGGTTCCGCCCGACCACGACCCGCTCACCACCGCCTGGGTGTCGCAGCCGCCGGACCTGGAGCATGACCCGCTGGCCGAGCACCTGGTGCCCCGGCTGTTCGAGGCCGAGGGAGTGGGCCGGGAGCTGCGGGACGACAACGTCGACCCGCCTTCCTGGGACTCCGGCCGCCGCACCTGGCTGGGGGCGCTGCGCGACGCGGTCGCGGCCGGCCGGTTGGCCCCCGAGCCGCTGGTCGAGGGCTGCGTACGCCGGTTCCTGCGCGGCGGCAGCGCCACCGACCTGCGCTTCTTCGCCCGCCTGCACGAGATGCTCGACCCGGCGCCGAGCCCGGAGCGCACCCGCGACTACCTGCGCCTGCTGCCCGCCGCGCCGGGCCCGGTGGCCGAGCTGGCGCTGCGGCAGCTGCGCGGCGCGGGCGGGATGGGCGGCGGAGGCGGGTCGAGCAGCGACGGGGGGCGGAGCAGCGGCGGCGGAGGCGGGTCGAGCACCGGCGGGGGGCGGAGCAGCGGGGGCGGGCTGAGCGGTGGGGAGGTCAACGAGGCGGTGTCGGCGCTGCTGTTCCGACCCGAGGGCAAGCTCGTGCGCGCCGGGCTCACCCTGCTCGACCAGGCCGCCCGCGACGCGGCCGGCGACCTCGACGACCTGGCCCCGGCTCTCGCCTCGGCGTTCCTGTGCGAGTCCTACGAGGTGCGCGAGCGCACGGTGCGCCTGGCCGTCAAGCACGCCGCCCGCTTCACGCCCGCCGGGGCCGAGGCCGTGCGTACGGCGGCGGGTGTCCTGCCCGCCGAGCTGGCGGCGCGGCTGTCGGAGGCGTACGGCGCGGTGGCGGAGCCGGAACCGGTCGACGACTTCGAGCCGGGGACGCTGCCGCCGTTCGAGCCGCCGGCCCGCGAGCCGTTCCCGCCGCCGCTCGACGACCTGACCGCCGCCTACCATTGGGTTCACGACGGCATCACCTTCGAGCGGTGGCTGGCCGGCTTCGTCCGCGACCCGGCCGAGCGGCCCCGCCCCGGCCAGGGCCGGATCTACGGCCGCCGCCAGTGGAACCGCCTGGAGGAGTGGACGGAGGCGCTGCTGCGCGAGGCCGCGAACCCCGGCGAGGAGCCGCCCGTCCCCGAGCCCGAGCGCGCCCCCTTGTACGCCAGGCATGTCATCGGCGTGCGCACCCCTGAGGGCGACTTCGAGACGGACTTCGGCCGGTTGCCCGCCGAGCTGCGGGAGAGCATCGCCGCGGACCTCACGCGACGCGGCGTTCCACTGGGCAACCTGGCGGATTCGGCGCAGGGCCCGCCGCTCGAAGCGGAGATCCTGGGCGTGTCGATCATGTCGTCGGGCAACTGGGCAGAGCCGAGCGAGCAGGAAGAGGCCGGGCCGCGGGACCGGCTGCCGGATCCGAGGCACGTCTCGACGCCGCACTACGCCATGCTGATGCGCTGCGCCGAGGTGTATGCCGCGCTGAAGGCCGGGACGCTGCCGCCGTACCTGCTGGCCACCCCGACGCTCACCTCCGGCCACCTCGATCCCGCCGAGCTGGTGGCCCGCCTGGAGGGATACGAGGCGGCCGGCGTCGAGGCCCTCCCCGCCGACCTGGGGCAGGCGCTGCTGCGACTGCCGCGCGAGGTGGACCCCGAGGTGATCGACCGCGCCGGGAAGCTGACCTCGCGGGCGGGCGCCACGCTGGCGCGCTGGCTGGCCGACCGGCCGGCGCCGGAGATGCGCGTGGACTGGTCGCACGCCGGCGGCGACTACACGCACGACCGGCAGCGGGGCGGTCACAGTCCCCGGCTGCGCCCCCGCATCCGGATCGAGCCGACGGGGCTGCCGCTGGTCGACGCGCTGCTGTCCGACCCGAATCCCTGGACCTACGAAGAGGGCGGGGTGTACATGGACTCCTGGCGGCTGGCGCTGCCCTCCGACCGGGAGGCGGTGGCCATGCACCTCCTGCCCCACCTGCTCAACGCCTGGGGCCGGCCCGGCTACTTCTACCAGTACGTGGCGGCGCTGTTCTCCCAGGACGGGCCGGTGGGCGAGGCGCTGGCGCTGCTGATCGCCGCCCAGCTGGCCGAGCGGGGCGTGTACGGCTGGCCCGAGCGCGGCCAGGGGCTGCTGCTGGGCGCGGCGGCGGCCGGCATCCTGCCCGCCGTGGAGTGCGGGCGGCAGCTCGGGCTGTCCCTGCGCAGGGACGTGGCCAAGTTCGGTCCGCTGCGCTCGGCGCTGGAGGGGTGCGCGAAACTGGGTGCGCACCGGCAGGTGTGGGAGATCATGACCGGGCTGCTGCCCGTCTACCTGCCGGGGCCGGACGAGCGGTCGCATGCCGGGCACACCCAGGCGCTCACCTTCGCCATCGACGCCGCCCGCTGGGCCGGTGCGCGCGGTCCCGTCCCCGCGGTCGCGGAGGTGGCGGCCCGCAAGGGGTCGAGCGGCTTCGTACGCACCGCCCGCACCCTGCACGAACAGCTGACCGGCAGCAACTGATCAGCGGTAGTGGCAGGACGGGCGCGGGAGCAGGGTCAGACGTTGCGGAGGACCGAGACCACGATGCCCAGCACCACGGCCTCGTCGCCGTCGATCACGTCGTAGGCGGGGTTGCGCGGTTCGAGAAGTACGTGCCCGTCACGGCGGCGGAACACCTTGACGGTGGCCTCGCCGTCGATCATCGCGGCGACGATCTGGCCCGAGTGCGCCTCCGGCTGCTGCCGTACCACGACCATGTCGCCGTCGCAGATGGCGGCGTCGATCATCGAGTCGCCCCGCACCCGGAGCGCGAAGACGTTGCCCCGCCCCGTGAGGTCGCGGGGCAGGGTCAGCAGGTCGTCCACGCGCTCGTCGGCCGGGATGGGGATGCCCGCGGCGATGTCCCCGACCACGGGCACGGTCACCAGGTCCGCGGCCGGCTCCGGCGCCGAGGCCCGCAGGAACAGGCGCACGTCGATCGGCCGGGTCATCGTCGTGCCGCGGCGCAGGAACCCCTTCTCCTCCAGGCTCTTCAGGTGCTTCGACACCGACGAGGACGACCGCAGCCCGACCGCGTGGCCGAGCTCGCGGGTGCTCGGCGGGTAGCCGTGCCTGACCACCCAGTCCCGGATCGTGGCCAGGATCCGCTGCTGGCGTTGCGGCAGGGCCGAGAAGTCCAGGTACTCGAACGCGTCATGATCGTCGTAGGTGGTCACGTGCGACATGCTAGAGGCTACGGTGCCGGGCGCTCCCACGGCGCGCGATATGACGGCCGGTGGGCGCGCAGCCGCAGCCGCAGGGTCAGCTTGACGGTGGTGCCCGCCGGCAGCCGCACGGTCAGGTGCGGCCCGCCCACCGCGTGCTCGGTGGTCGAGACGACCGGTTCGTGGTGGATGTACTCGGAGTCGTGCCCGGTCCAGCCGGGCTCGGCCGCGGTCGCCGCGGCGGTGACGATCTCGTGCTCGCCGAACGCCCCCGCCTGTACGACGACCGTCCGGTCCGCGGTCGCCGACAGGTTGACCAGGGTGACCACCGTGGCCTCCGGCTCGATCGCGCTCACCAGGGCCGCCACCTGCTCGGGCACGCCGGGACGGCGGCGCTCGGCGTCGAAGTAGCGGACCCTGGCCTGCTGCAGGCCCCCGTTGTAGACGACCTGCGGGCCGCCCCACATGAGCTGGGTCAGCGCCTCGGTCACCACCGGGTTGACGTTCTGCCACAGGTGGATGGCCTCCTCCGGCAGGTCCCGGTCGGCGTTGGCGAGCAGCAGCGCGATGCGGCGGCGGGCCTGGGCGTGCGCGGCGGCCAGCATCCGCTCGGGGTAGCCGGGGTTGTCGCCGCACAGGTACGCGTACCAGGGCTCCTCGTGCCCGGCCTCCTCCTTGTCCCGGAACGGCCGCACGGTCGCCCAGTCGTACCCGGCGGCCGAGCGCAGCGCGTCGAGGCGGGCCCGGTCCTCGGCGGCACCGGTGTGGTGCCAGAGCGCGAGCGGCACGGAGGTCTGGATCGGGTTGTAGTCGAACCAGCCCTTGTCGCTGTGCCGGTAGGGCACCAGCAGCGTCGGGACGTACGCGTCGGGGCCCAGGTGGGCGCGCCAGCGGCCCTGGTTGGCCGAGTCGCTCTCGTCGAAGGGCAGCTTGACGCCGCGCTCGATGACCGCGTCCAGCAGGGAGCGGACGAAGCCGAGATACCGGTCGTCGCCGGTGGCGAGGGCGGCCGAGAGCGCGCCGACGGCCGCCGCCTGGCCGATGCTGTACAGGCCGTGCGGCCAGGTCCAGCCGTAGTGGGCGCCGTACCAGCGGCCGTCGAGCGCGCTGCCGACCACGCCGTCGAGGCCGACGTTGTCGGGTACGACGCCGCCGTTCTCCTCGGCCCGGCGCTGCCAGGCGCCGACGTAGTCGCGCAGCCACTCGGCGTACCGCTCCTCGCCCGAGACGAGGTAGGCGTTGCAGACCAGGCCGGCCACGCTCAGGTTGCCGACCGCGTCGCCCCGGCCGAGCCGCCGCTGCATCTCCGCGCCCAGGCGGGGGTCCTCGCTCGTGGGCGGGACGGGCGCGCCGGGCGGGAGCAGCCAGTCCAGCGGGTAGCCGTACTGGGCGGCCTCGGCCTCGGTCCACGGGTAGGCGGGGGAGTCGGCCACGCCCTCCCTGGCGCCGCCGCTGCCGTTGTGCGGGGCCTTGATGATGCGGCGTTCCGGGTCGTAGTTGCCCTTGGCCGGATCGAGGTAGAGGTCGGCGAACCGGGTGGCCCGCCCGGCCCAGGCGGCCGGGTCGGCGGCGGTCAGGAAATACGTGAACAGCAGGCTTTCACCCTGGTGGAACCAGTCGTAGCCGATCTCGAACTCGTCGGCGAACATGCCCAGCCCGGTCATCTGGGCCACCACGCCGTGCCAGTGACGCGCGCAGGTCTCCAGCAGGTCGTCCGCGCCGCCGAGCAGGTAGAGCTGGGGCCAGTTGAAGAACGGCTCGAAGAAGTCGTCGGCGCCGTCACGCGAGGACAGCCGGCCGCCGTACCGCAGCGAGCCGTCGGGCCTGGTGTAGCGGGAGGAGAACAGCCGCCATCCGCTGTCGAGCAGGTCCAGCAGAGCGCGCTGGGACAGCGCCCACGCCGGGGGGTCGAGGACGGGGACACTGGCCGTGACGGTGGTCATGCGGGGGAGACTCCTCAAGGTCAGCCCTTGGTCGCGCCGGCGGTCAGTCCGGCGACCAGGAAACGCTGCGAGAACAGGAAGACGAGCAGCACGGGGGTGATCGACAGCAGGGTGGCCAGGACCAGCTCCGGCGGCTGCACCTCGGCGTTGGCGCCGACGACGGGGTTGAAGGTGGGGGTCGCGGCCAGCATCTGGGTCAGCCCCACCTGCATGGGGTAGTTGCCGCTGCTCGGCAGCATCACGTACGGCAGGAAGAAGTTGTTCCAGTTCTGTACGAAGCTGAAGAAGCCGACCAGCGCGACGACCGGCTTGGCCAGCGGCAGCGCCACCCGGGCGAACGTCGCCGCCTCGCCGCAGCCGTCGAGCCGGGCAGAGTCCAGCAGCTCGGCGGGGACGCTGGTGGAGAAGTAGATGTAGGTCAGGTACACGCCGAACGGGAAGAACGACATCGGCAGCACCACCGAGGCCGTCGTGTTGACCAGCCCCATGTAGCTGAACTCCAGGAAGATCGGCAGCACCAGGGCGGTGGCCGGCATCAGCATGACCACGAGGGTGACGACGAGCAGCAGGCGGCGGCCCTTGAAGCTCATGAGGGCGAGGGCGTACCCGGCCGGGACGCTCACCAGCAGGGTGAGGATCACCGACAGCGCGGCGTAGAGCACGGAGTTGCCCATCCAGGTCGCCACGGCGCCGTCCTGGAAGGACATGAGGTTCCGCCAGTTGTCCAGCAGCGCGGCCAGCGAGCCGGGCGAGAGCGGCGCGTCCTGGATGAGACCGGCCGGGGTCTTAGTGGCGGCCAGCACCAGCCACACCATGGGCAGCACGAAGAACAGCGCGAACCCCGTCAGCAGGGCGGCGATCAGCGCCTTCAGCACGGCGCGGGCGGCCCGGTCAGTCCGCATCGAACAACCCTCCCCGAGCGACGAAGAGCCCGGCGGCGCACAGCGCCACGATGAGCAGGTCGATCGCGATGGCGGCCGAGCCGTTGAAGTCGTTCTGGTCGAAGGCGTACAGGTAGGCGAGCTGGTTGAGCGAGTAGTCGGTGCCGACGACGCCGAAACTGGCCTGCGAGATGAGCTGCGGCTCGACGAAGAGCTGGGTGCCGGCCGCGAGGGAGAGGATCAGCATGTAGACGACCCACTTGCGCAGCATCGGCAGCTGCACCCGCAGGGCGGTGCGTACGGGCCCGGCGCCGTCCACCCGCGCGGCCTCGATGACCTCGTGCGGGATGCTGTTCAGGGCGCCGTACATGACCACGATCCAGCCGCCCGCGCCGGTCCAGAACGCGATGATGGTGAAGATCCACGGCAGGTGGCCCGGGGCGACCACGGCCACGAACGTCGACCCCCACAGCGTGCGGACGATGCCGTCGACCGGGCTCACGGACGGGTCCAGCATGAACAGCCACAACAGCACGCTGGAGGCGCCGGCCAGCGCCCCCGGAACGTAGTACACGAACCGCAGCACGGCCCTCGACCAGGTCGCGGTGAGCCGGTGCACCAACAGCGCCAGCACCAGGACCAGCACGGTCAGGGTGACCAGCCACAACACCAGGTACGTCGCCACGTGCCCGACGGCGGCCAGGAACCGGTAGTCCTGGGCGGTGCGCACGAAGTTGGCCACCCCGGCGAAGCGCCCGCCGGCGTCGGTGAAGGCCAGGTTGAGCGCGTACACCGTCGGGACGATGCCGAAGGCCACCAGCAGCACCACGTATCCGGAGACGAAGACGTGCCCCGCCGCCGGCCGCCAGGAGCGCGGACGGCTCCTGGCGCGGACGCCGGCGGCGGTCAGCGCGGGTGCGCTCATTTGGCGACCTGGTAGCCGAACACCTGGGCCTGCTGCTCGATCGCGGTCTGCCACTCGGGGAGCAGGGACTCGACGGTCTTGCCCGCGGTCTGGCCGGGGATCACCGTCTTGGCCCACACCGCCTCCTGGCTGAACTCCGGCGAGCCCCAGCCGGGCCACACCTGAGCGGCCGCGGCGGTGATCGGGGCGGCGATGTCACCGGCGTAGTAGCCGCTCTCCTGCTGCCTGGCGATCCACTTGGCCGCCGCGGGGGAGTAGGCGGGGTAGCCGGGCGACTTCTCCACCTGGTACTCGTCGGAGGTGGCGACCCAGGTGACGAAGTCCTTGGCGGCGTCCAGGCGGGCGCTGTGCCGGGAGACCCACCAGGCGCCGCCGCCGACGTTGCCCGTCACCGGCGGGTTCTGGTCCGCCCAGTGGAGCGCGTCGCCGACCGCGAGCTCACCCTTGGGGGTCTTGAGCGCGCCCTGGAACACCGCGCCGCCGTACCACGCGGGGCCGGGGAGCATGAGGACCTTGTCGCCGAGGTTCTTGGCGAAGTCGGGGCCGAAGAGCGGCAACATGGACATGGTCTTGCCGGCGACGAGCTTGTCGATCAGCTGCGCGGCGCGTACGCACGCGGGGTCGGTGGCCTTGACGGTGATCGCCTTGGCGGCGGTGACCTGGTTGGCCGGGCACTGCGCGCCCCACATGTAGATCTCGGGCGCCCACGCGTCGCCAGCCGTGCCGATGATGTGGCCCGGGTGCTCGGCGGCCACCTTCTCGCCCAGCGCCTGGTATTCCTCCCAGGTCCGGGGCACCTCGTAGCCGAACTTGTCCAGCAGCTTCTTGTTGTACCAGAGCACCACCTGGGCCAGGTCGTTGCGCAGGCAGTAGACGGCGCCGTCGACGGTGCACACGTCGAGCGCCCCCTTGGCGAACCCGCTCAGCGTGCCCTGGTCGATCAGCCCCTTGTTCAGCGGGGCGACGAATGCGTCGTCACCCTGGGAGGCCCACGACGCGGTGTTGTTGTCGGTGGTGAACACCACGTCCGGCCAGCCCTCACCGGCCCGGTTGAAGAGCTGGACCTTGGTCTTGAGCGAGTTGGAGCCGTTGGCGTTGCCGTCGTAGGTGACGATGTCCAGCTGCTTGTCCGGATGCGCGGCCTGGTATGCCTTCGCCGCGTCCAGCCGGGTGGAGTCCACCCAGACCACGAGCTTGCCGTCCTTCTGCGGTGCCGGGGCGAAGCCGTACGGGGAGGCGGCGGCGGGCGTGCCCGCGTCGGTCTTGGCGGTGCCGGCGGGGCTGGGCGGGGCACAGGCCGTGAGGGCGAGTAGAACCGCCGTCGCGGTGATCGCCGGCGCCGCCCGGCGGCGGGAGGCGTGACTGCATCGTCTCATTGGTGTTCCTCGTTGACGGGGGAGTGAGGTACGTAAACGCCGCGTTTCGGAGTATGACATCATACGTGTGATGTCATTTACAATGCCCTATACTCAAGGCGGTCCGAGATCAGGACCATCAGTGCTCGGGAGGGCACGTTGACTCAGCACGCACCGGCAGGCCCGTCGACCGGCGACGCGGCGCAGCCAGCCCCGCCCGGTCCCCGACCGCGCCGCGTGCGCCCCGCCAAGCTGGGCACCACCGTGGTCGAGCAGCTCGTCGACGACATCGTCCGGGGCGCGCTCCGCCCCGGTTCGGCGCTGCCGTCCGAGGGCGACCTGTGCGAGGAGTTCGGCGTCAGCCGGACCGTGATCCGCGAGTCGGTGAAGGTCGTGCAGGAGAAGGGCCTGGTCAGGATCGAGCACGGCCGCGGCACCCAGGTCACCGACCCGCGCCAGTGGAACCTGCTCGACGACGTCGTGCTGACGTCGGTCATCACCCACGACGAGAACGCGACGTTCCTGGACGAGCTGGTCTCGGTCCGCATGGCGCTGGAGGTGGACATGGCGGCCGCCGCGGCCCGCCTCCACACCGCGCAGGATGACGAGCGCATCGCGGCGGAGCTGGGCGTCATGCGCGCCAACCTCGACTCAGCCCCCGACTTCGGCGCCGCCGACGTGCGATTCCACGACATGATCATGGTGGCGTCCCGCAACCGCCTCGGCCGCGCCATCGTCAACAGCATCCACGACAAGGCCCGCACCAGCATGCGTTACCACGGGGAGTACAACGAGCCCGTGATGCGCCAGACGCTGGACGAGCACCAGGCGATCAGCGACGCGATCGCCGCCGGCGACCCGGACGCGGCGGCGGCCGCCATGCGCCGCCACATCCTCGACTCCTGGAACCGCCGCCGCCCCGGCCGCTAGCGGCGGACCCGGTAGCGCAGGTGCAGCACCCGATCGCCCTGTACGACCACGTGCGGGTCCTCCAGCAGGTGCTGGGCGTCGACCGTTCCGAAGTAGCGCTTGCCGGAGCCGAAGACGACCGGCACCACGTCCATCGCCACCTCGTCCACCAGCCCGAGGGCGAGGGCCTGCCCGCCGGCCTCGCCCGCCGCCACGGCGACGTCGCGGTCGCCCGCGAGCTCCTTGGCCTTGGCGACCGCCTGGGCCACGTCGGCGACGAAGTGGTACGAGGCGTCGGGGTGCCACCCCTCGGGCTTGGGCCGGTGCGACACCACGACCACGTGGTCGCCCGTCGGGGGCTTGGCCTCCCAGCCGTTGGTCATGTCGAACAGGTGACGCCCGATCACCATGGACCCGATCCGGGCCCACGCCGGCTTGACGTACGCGGCCGAGACCTGCGAGACCTTGATCCCGATGTTCTCGTCGAGCGCGACGTCGCCGTTGAAGTACCACTCGAACAGCGGGCCGACGTCGTCCTTGCCGTCGGCGATGAAGCCGTCCACCGACACGACGTTGTGCATCACCACGTTGCTCATCACATCTCCCAGATGTCTTCTTGCCTGACCTTTCACCAACGCGTCGAGCTGAGGGCAGGCGGATCGACATCCGCGCGAAGAATTTTTCCGGCGGTCCCCGAGCGGCCTGTTTGACGCCGGCGGCCCCGGCCCGAAAGATCGTCGGCATGGCCGGCGAACGTACGGAACACGCCCTGGAGCTCGCGGTGGGCGCGGCACGGCGGCTCGGACTGACGGTGGAGGAGCCGCGGGTCCTCTACGCGGGGTTCAACGTGCTGGTCCACCTCGCTCCCGCGCCGGTCGTGGCGCGCGTGCCGGCCCTGACCCTCGCCCCCGCCGACGAGCAGGCGGCCAGGCAGCGGCGGGAGCTGGACGTGGTGGGCTGGCTGGCCGGCAACGGCGCGCCGGTCGTGCCGCCCAGCCCGCTCGTCCCCCGCGAGCCGGTCGTCCGGGAGGACAGGTCGCTGACGTTCTGGCAGTACGTGGACGAACGCGACTCCATCCGGGACACCCCTCCGGAGCAGCTGGAGGGCCGATTCACCGAGCAGACGGCCTGGGTTCCCGAGCTGCACCGCCTGATGGCCGGCTACCCCGGTGAGCTGCCGGTGCTCGCCCCGCTGGTGCCGCAGGCCGGGCGGCTCCTGGCCGACCTGCGCGCGCGCCGCCCCGAGTCGCTCACCGTGGCCGACCTGGACCGGGCGGAGCAGGAGTACTCCGTGGTCGAGCGGGCGGCCGCGGACCTTCCCCGCCATTTCCCCGGGTCCCGGCCGCAGCCGATTCACGGGGACTCCCCGCCGTACAACGTGCTGCGGACGGCCCGCGGGCACCTGTTCGGCGATTTCGAGGACGTCACGCTGGGCCCCGTCGAATGGGACCTGGTCGGATCGGGGCCGCGCGCCGTCGAGGCGTACGAGCGGGCCGGCGGCACGCGGGTGGACCGGGAGCTGCTGGACTGGATGGAGGGGGCGAGAATGCTCCAGGTGATCGCCGCCCTGGCGGTCACCCGCGAGGACCCCGGGCTGGACCGGATGCTCCAGCCGATGGTCGGGCAGTGGCGCGAGCGCCCCCCGCTGACGCTGCCGTTCTGACGCTGCCGTTCTGACGCTGCCGTTCTGACGGGGGCAGCGGGTTGACCGGCAAGCCGCTGGAGGGCCCGCGGTCACCGGCGCCGACGCGCTCGGCACGGCTCAGTAGGACCAGTCCAGGTCGCCGTCCGGGGTGACGGTGTGGGGCGAGTCGCGCAGCGGTTCGCCGCTTTCCAGCGCGTCCGCCACGTCCTCCAGGAAGTCCACGTAGGAAGGCCAGGCCCAGCTGCTCGTGAAGCTCAGGCCGTCCTCGTGGAAGAAGTGACCGACCCGGCCCTTGCCGTCCAGCACCAGGTTGTCGCCGCCCCCGTCCATGGCGAACGGGATGGCGCTGCCGTGCCACCAGAAGCCTTCGGGATCCACGTATCCCTTGGGCTCCTTGGCGCCCGACGGCATCACGTCCTCGGCCACCTCACAGCTGACCTTCCAGTCGTTCACGATCTCCTTGACCGGGGTCAGGCGGTAGACGAAGAAGAACGACCCCTTGCCGAACTTCGCGCCGTCGTGGCGCAGCAGTGACGCCTTGAGGTCGTCGGGGAAGCGTACGCCCATCCTGGCTTCGGCCCGGGCGATGTCCGTCGGCTCGGCGGGCGGGTTGAGCTCCCTGTACGTGCGCGGCGCGTTCCTGGCCAGCCACCGGTCCAGGCGGGCCCAGGCGGCGTCGACCCGGGCGGTGACCCGGCGAGCCGGCCGGCGGACCACGGGCCGGCGCGGTCGGGGACGGCAGCCGATGCTCTCCGTCTCGGGTTCGGCCGTCTGGACGGGCCGATCCGGCAGCAGAGCGGGGGGCGGCTGCTCCACGACGGGTGGCGGCGCCTCGCCGGTGGCCAGGATCAGGACCAGGAACGTGGTGAGCGTGACCTTGGTACGGCGGGCCGGCCGGTACGGGACGGGCAACGAGGCGATACCCCGGGCCTCGCGGAGCCCCGCCCAGGTGGCGACCGTGATGAGCAGCGGCGGGCCGTAGAACCAGACGAGCCCGGCGAGGTCGTGCTCGTGGACGGGCGGTGCCCCGGTGCGGAGGCTGTCGAGGATCGTGTCGGCCTCGGCGAAGGCCAGCTCGGCGAGCGAGACGGAGAACGCGGCCGTACCGATCCGCAGCTGGGCCCGGGCCGACGGCCGGCGCGGCGCCAGCCAGGCCAGCACCCACAACATGAACCCGACCGGCCAGAAGGAGATGTCGGAGACGCCGTCGACGAAGCGGTGGACCGGCGACATGGGGGCGTACGCGGCGGGGACGACGCTGAAGTCCGCTCCCCAGTACCGAGGCGGCAGCAGCAGAGCTGTGATGATCTCCGCCGGCACCCAGGCGACATACGTGACCACGGCGATGGGCCACCATGGCCACGACGACAGGGAGGGACGCACCGCAGGACAATATCCTGCGAATCGGACGTGAGCGTGTGGCTCATGTGGTCTGCGTGTCAGCGGAGGGGCCGCTGGGGTGGCGGTCGCGCCAGATCAGGAAGACGACGCACGACACCAGCCCCCAGGCGGCCAGCACCAGGAACGGCGCCACCCGCTGATGGCCCCCGAAGTAGACGGCGGTGTGCTGGGCGTTGATCGAGGCGCCCGGCGGCAGCCACCGTCCGATGGTGCCCAGCGGCGACGGCAGCAGCGGCCAGGACACGGCCCCGCCCGAGGACGGGTTGCCGAGCAGCACCATCAGCCCCCAGGTGGGCACCATCGCCCACCGCCGGACGAGCGTGTTGAACATGGTGAACACCATCCCGGAGGCGAACATGGTCAGCGCCAGGATGAACCAGGACTCCAGCAGGGGCAGGTCGAGCGCGCCGAGCCCCCAGTCCACGACGGCGACGATGGACAGCGCGCCGAGCGCCGCGTACGCCACGGTGAACGCGATGCGCTGTGCGGGCGAGAGCACACCGGCGTTGACGCTGAGCTGCACGGCCCCGATGAACCCGATGACCACCGCGGCGAGCGTGATGTAGAACAGCGCCAGGCCGCGCGGATCGCCCCGCTGGAGCGGCTTCATGTCCCGCACCGTCAGCCGTACCCCGAGCTGCTGCGCCACCTTCGGCGCCGCCTCGCTGAGCACCTGCGCGACCGACGCGCCCGAGGCACCCGACACGTACAGCGTGACGTCCTCCCCGTGCACCACCAGCACCCCGAAGACGCGTTGCTCCTCGACCTCCTGGGCGGCCTGCTCGAACGAGCGCTCGTACCGCAGGGCGAGCGAGGCGTTCAGCTGCCGCTCCATGCCGGCGGCGAAGGCCTTGCCGCGTACGGTCTCGTGGCTGACCCCGACGACCGCGACCGGGATGCGGTGCGGGGTCGGGTCGGCCATGGCGTAGGTGTAGGACCCGGCGAACAGCCCCGCCGCCGCGCCGAGGATCAGCACTATCACGGTCGCGGGAAAGTACGGCGACCCTTTGAGGGCCGCCCAGCGGCCGGTCCGGTCGTCCATGCTGACACGCTAGGCAAGCGCTCGCCGCCGTCCGCCCCTGACACGCGCCCCTGATGGAGGTTTGATCTCCTGAAGGCATATTCGACCCGGTAATCTCGCTGTCCCCCACCGCCACCAGGAGGCCTCCCGCCATGAACGACCGCGTGCCCGCCGATCTGCTGGAGATCGCCGACGCCCTGTTGCCGGGAGCGCCGCTGGATCGGGCGCGGCTCGCCCGCGGCGGGGTGCACGACGTCGTGCTGCTCCCGGGGGTGGCGGCGGTCCGGGTGAGCCGGCGTCCGCTCGGGGCGCGGGCCATGCCGCGCAACGTCGAGATCCTGCGCGCGATCGGGGCGGCCGGGCTGCCGTTCGCGGTGCCGGAGCCGCTGACGCCGGTGACGGGGTTCGGGGAGCGCGCGGCCGTGGCCGTCTCTTGGATCGGCGGTACGGGGCTGGCGGAGGGCGAGGGCGATCCCGGGCAGATCGCCGAGGTGCTCACCGCACTGCGGGAGCTGCCGGTCACGCCGGAGCTGCGCGGCCTGCTGCCGGCGCCGCGGGCGTACGACGGGCATTGGGCGCGCGTGCTGGCGGAGGACGTGCTGCCCCGGCTGCCTGACCGCTGGCGGCCCGAGGCCGAGCGCCGGCTGGCGGCGGCGACGGCCCTGGAGGCGGTGCCCGACGTGCTCGTCCACGGCGACCTCGTCGGGGACAACGTGCACTGGGGCGAGGACGGCAAGCTGGTCGGGGTGCTCGACTGGGACCGGGCGCACCTGTTCGACCCGGCGGTGGACGCCGCGTTCATGGGGTGGCACGGCTGGGACAACGTGCGGCGGGCGGTGGACGGGGCGACCTACCGCCGGGCGCGCGTCTGGGACCGGCTGTTCGGCGTCAACATCCTCTGCGCGGTGTTCGTCCTCGACGGCGGGCCGATCCCCCTCGTCGACAGCTACGTGAAGCACATCGTGGCCTGGCTGGAGGAGCAGGCCGGCGACTCGGCAGCCCTTTTTACGTCGTGAATTCGACGTCAAAGTTAAGCGAAATCGACGAATATAGCACTGTTTGTGGTGTTTTCGGGGTTAATGTCGGAATTAAGGAGTGATCGAACGGGGGGAGGAGCGATGTTCGAAGCGAATGACTACCACGAAGGCGGAGGTTGCCGGCGTCGCCGCTGGCGTCGTCGCTGCCGCCGGCGTCGCCGCTGGTGGGGCGGCTGGGGCGGCCCCTGGGGCGGCGGTTGGGACTGGTGGTGACAGAGGCCGTCGCCAGGTGATCGAGCAGGCGTAGCGGGCAACGGGGCGGTCCGGCCGGATGGTCGTGACGGCCACGCCCGGACAGGAGCCATCGCTCGGCCCCGTCTCGCTACGCCACGCCCGGTAAGGACCGCTCCGTCACACCTCCCAGGTGACGGGCAGGCTGTGCACGCCGTAGATGAGCGTGTCGGTACGCAGGGGAACGTCCGTGGCGGGGATCGCGAGGCGCAGTGTGGGGAACCTGTCGATCAGCGCGGGCAGCGCCACCCGCAGCTCCACGCGGGCCAGCTGCTGGCCGAGGCACTGGTGGATGCCGTGCCCGAAGGCCACGTGCCCGGCCGTGGAGCGGAGCAGGTCGAGCGTGTCGGGATCGGCGAACTGGGCGGGGTCGCGGTTGGCCGCCGGGACCGACACGGTGACGGCCTCGCCGGCCTTGATCTGCTCACCGGCCAGCTCCAGATCCTCCAGCGCGGTGCGCACCGTGAACGGGATGATGCTCAGATAGCGCAGCAGCTCCTCGATGGCGCGGTCCGCGGTGCTCGGGTCCCGACGCAGGAGTTCGAGCTGGCCGGGGTGGCTGAGCAGGGCGAAGGTGCCGAGCGCCAGCATGTTCGCGGTGGTGTCGAGGCCGGCGCCCAGCAGGGCGAAGCCGATGTTGACCAGCTCCTCGTCGGTGAGGTCGCCGGTGGTCAGGCCGCTGAGCAGGTCGTCCGTGGGGTCGGCGCGCTTGTCCCGCACCAGCTCGCCCATGAAACCGTGCACGGCCGCGTACGCCGCCGCCATCTCCCCGGGCGTGGCGTCCAGCCGGAAGAGCTCGAACACGTGGTCCTGGAAACGGGCGCGGGCCGCGTACGGCACGCCGAGCAGCTCGCAGATCACCTGCGCGGGGACGGGTTGCGCGAGCGCGGTGACCAGGTCGGCGGGTGGCCCGGTCCGCTCCATGGCGTCGAGGTGCTCGGCGGTGATGTCCTGGATCTGCTGGGTGAGCAGGCGCATGCGCCGGACGGTGAACTGGCCGGTGAGCAGGTGCCGGTAGCGCGTGTGCTCCGGGGGGTCCATGGCGACGAACAACCCGGGCGGCGCCGGCCGGTCGCTGGCGGGGGCCGCTGTGGGGACGGGCAGGTGCCGCAGCTCGGGCCGGATGCTGAAGCGCGGATCGGCCAGCACCTCGCGCACCAGGGCGTGGCTGGTGACCAGCCACCCCTCGTGCCCGTTGGGATAGCTCAGCCGGCTCAGCGGGCCGCGCTCGCGCAGCCCGGCAGGCGGATCGAACGGCCGCTCAACTGATCGTCCGGTCGGTAGCGACGAGGTCATGCCGGTCTCCTCTCGTACGTTCATGACCTGCCGCACGTTAGGCACAGGTTTCCGGCATCACCAACGCTCCATCCCTGTCGGGCCAGGTAGAAGCGTTATCGTGGGTGCAATGACATTGAGGCTGAATGCACCACGCCGGAGGAGAGGATGCCGGGAGGCCGCCTGAGCTACGAGGACCGGCAGCGCATCGCGGCGGGGCTGGCGGCCGGGCACGGCTATGCCGAGATCGCCAGGAGCCTGGGGCGTCCCCGATCGACGATCAGCCGCGAGGTGACCCGCAACGGCGGGGCCGGCCACTATCGGGCCAACCTGGCGCAACAGGCGACCAGCTGGCGCGCGCGCCGCAAGCCCGGCCTGCATCCGCCGGCCCCGGCCGCCGACGGCCGGGGCCGTGACCCGGAGGCGGTGCGCGACTTCGAGCGGCGCTTCGCCGGCATGATGATCCAGACCGGCGTGCCCGCGATGGTGGCCAGGGTGCTCGCCACGCTGTTCACCGCCGACGCGGGAAGCTGCACGGCCGCGGAGCTCGCCGCGCTGCTGCAGGTGAGCCCGGCCTCCATCTCCAAGGCCGTCGGCTGGCTGGCGGCACGCGGCCTGATCAGGCGCGAGCGCACCGGCCGGCGGGAGCGCTACCTGGTCGACGACCACATCTGGTACCGGACGTGGCAGGCCAGCATCCAGTCGATGACCATGTGGCGGGACTTCTCCCAGGAAGGCGCCGAACTGCTCGGGGACAACAGCCCGGCCGGCGCCCGGCTGCGCACCACGAGTCAGGTCTTCCAGGTGCTCGCCCATGACATGGCCGAGTCGGCCGAGCACTGGCGGCGAACCCTGCGCTGAGCTCCACCTGGCCCGTATGGGGGGCGACGGCGGCCCGTGCGGCCTGCGTGCCGTCGTTCACCGTCACCCGCGAACGGGGCGAAAGGAGGAGGAATGAAGGGGTGACCTCGACTTCGCCGGCAGTTCCTCCTCGTTGCTCGCTTACGTGCCGGACCGCATCAGAGTGCCGGTCGGCGGGGTAGGGGCGCGATCGTCACAGCTTCACGAGCTTCGCGTAAGGTGCGACAATGCGGTACGTCTCCGAGCCGAAGTCGACGAGAATCGCAAGGTTCTGCTCCACGGCGATAACCCGGCCGAGGCCGTATTTGTCGTGGCTCACCTGGTCTCGCACCTCGTACTGCTCGACAGGAGGCGGAGGGGCTTCGGGGACGTTGAAGGGGCTTCCGGGGAGTCGGCGCCGGGACGCGGCTTGAGTAGGCCTCATTAGTGCAAGTATGCGCCCTATCTCCTAGTAAAGCGACCGTTGACGTGGGATGACATCGGGCTCCCGAGCCGGGACGGCGGGGGGAACGCGTCGTCGCCAGCAGCAGCGTACAGCGCGGACCTGCGATCCGGCCGGGTGTTCGTCACCCTTCTATCGAGAAGCCTCTGCCCAGCCCGGTCATGCGCAGCATCGTGGACATGCGGGGGGACGGCGCGGTCAGGACGACGGTGATGCCCATGGATCGCGCGCGACGTTGCACCCCGACCAGCACGGCGAGCCCGGAGACGTCGCCGAACGCCAGGCCTGACACGTCCAGGACGAGGAACTCGCGGCTCCGGTCCAACTCGTCCATCAACCGGGTGCGCAGAGCCTTGCTGGTGAAGATGTCGATCTCGCCGGACAGGTGAACGGTGGTGCATGGCTCGACCATGCTGGGAGGCGTGGCGCCAAGGATCGTCATGGATGCTCCGATCGTAGGGATGGAAGCCGGGGCGGCGACAGGATCGGGCATGCGGGTGTCGAACGCGCCTGCCCGCATGCGGATCGGGGTCGCGTGCCTCGCGCCTGGAGGTGGTGCCTGAGCCTGTGAAGGTGGTGGCTGAGCCGCACCACGGAATGGAGCCCGGAATGGAGCCCGGAATGGAGCCCGGAATGGAGCATGGAGGACACATGGCGGCTTGTGGTGGATGCGAGATGCCGGCGCCATGATCGCCCGCCCGTCCAGACCCCTGCGGGGCCACATGCTGTCTTTCGCCGTGGGCGACGCCAACCCGAATGCCAACGCACGAAGTGTCCTCGGTAGCCCCAGACTACCCCTCCAGGGTCCCCCTGTGGGTCTCATGGCGCGGTTCGCTGCGAGGGTGTGCTAGGCTGAAGGAGTTGCAGTTGTGGTACCCATAAAGACTTCGTGTGCGCCTGGGAGATTACAATCTTCTGGGCGCTTTTTGTTTGCCGGTCATTTCCGGATGGGCTCATCGCGGGCGACACGGGTTTCGCACGGTGCGAACCCTGTGCTTATGCACGTATCTGAAGGAGATAGACATGGCTACTGGAACCGTGAAGTGGTTCAACTCGGAAAAGGGCTTCGGCTTCATCGCGCAGGACGACGGCGGCGCCGACGTCTTCGCTCACTACTCCAACATCGTCGCCAACGGCGGCTACCGTGAGCTGGTCGAGGGGCAGAAGGTATCCTTCGACGTCGTGCAGGGCCAGAAGGGCCCGCAGGCGGAGAACATCGTCACCGCCTGACACCGGCGCGTGGCATGAGATCGGGCCCGCATCCCTCCGGGGGTGCGGGCCCGACCCATGTCCGGGCGATTCCTCGTCCTGAGCAGACGGGCAGGCGTGCCGCGCCCCCCAGGCCCCATGGGACGGATCGGGCGGCGTAGGCTGAATTCACCTGGGATATTTTGCACGCCGGCAGCCGCGTCGGCGTCGCCTCAGGCCCAGCCGGCCCGTTCACGCCGGAGACAGGCGGCACACGAGATGCCGAACCACCAGCCATCGGTCATACCCATCGCTCTCCAGCCGGCCCGGGTGTTCCTGGAGCCCACGCTGACCAGGGATGGAACGCTCGACGGGGCCTGGTGGCCGTACTCCACCGACCTCCACCGCGAACTTCCCGCTCTCATCCGCCTCCTGCAGGACCGGCTCGGCCCGATCCTCCGGGTCCGGCTCGACGTGGCGGCATGGGACGAGGTCCCGCTCCACCTGTTCGTCGATGGACGGTTCCTGCGCATCAGCGGCCTGCCGGCGACCCCCAACACGATCAGGATGATCCGCGGCAACCAGGACGGATTCCTGCTCCTGGTGATCCCACCGGACACCGCCGTCCCCGTGGCGACCGCCGCGATGAGAAGCGCCGCCCGTACGGGCAACACGCTGTCCGCGCACGAGATCCTCACCAACTGCCGTCCGGCCTCCTCCGCAGGGGGCACGAGGATGCGCCGCTACCGCGACTGCGACGGGGAGGCCGTGCTCGCGCTGATCGACGCGGACCGCCTGCCCGGCCAGCCGGCCTGCACGCCCGCCGAGCTCGACGAGGCCATGGCCGGAACGTGCCATCGCGACCCCGCTCCCTGGGCCGATCTCGAACACCCCAGAACCGACGTCCTGGTCGATCCGGACGGCCGCGTCATGGGTGCGGTCTCCCACACGGTGCACCGGGAGGACGGCAGCGGGCAGATCCTGTGGTTGCACGGGCGGGAGATCCTCGACGTGGTGGACGAGCTCGTCGGCCACGCCCTGCGCGAACTCGACGGCAGGACCGTCGTCCACGCCTTCACCGCCGCGGTCGGACTCGGGGTCGCCGCGCTGCCGGTGGGCCGCCGGCCGATCACCACGAAGGTGCTGGAGCACGCCGGCTTCACGGGGCGGAACACCTGGCGATACCTGCGCCGCACCCTGCCGCGCGACCCTGACGCCACGGCATCCCCGCTGGTCGAGGTGGTCAGGAGCGAGACGCCGCCCGGATGGTGGCTCAAGGCCCGGGGCGACGGCTGCTCGGCTGAGCTCGTCGTCCAGGAGCCCGTGGGAGGTCTCGGGATCCTGTGGTGGTTCGGCGCGGACGCGTGCCAGGCCGACGAGACGCTGGAGCACGATCTGCTCCAGGAGGCGGATCGCCTCCTCCGCGACCATGGCGCGTCGGAGACGATCCTGTACGTGGCCGGCACCCCCACCTGGCCCCTGTTCGAGGCCGCCGGCTTCGCGGAGATCGACCACCTCGTCTCCTACGTCCGCCGGACCGCCCCCGTCGGCTGACCACCCGGTTCGATACGTCTCCATGGGCCGTGCCGGCCCTGGCGACCTGGCCAGGGAGATGTGGTCAGGAGGGGCGGAACGTGGTCAGGACGGCGGCGTGGTCGGAGGTCCAGTCGTTGCCCCGGTGGTCGGGTACGGCCGTCGGCGTGCCCTCGACCACGGCCTCGGAGCCGGTCACCCGCAGCGGGCCCGCGTAGTAGACGAAGTCGATCCGGTCCTGCGGCTCGGGCTCGCCCTTGTGCGGGTCGTGGCCGTAGCCGCCGGTGAACACCGGATAGACCGGCGACCAGGTGATCCCCGGCGCGGTCACCGGGTCAGGGTTCGCCACCCGGTAGGAGTCCCGCAGCCCCGCCTGCGCGGGCAGCACCGAGGTCGGCCACGGGACCGTGGTGTAGCCGCACCGGCGCGTGGCCGCGGTCCAGTCCAGGTGGGACGGGGCGTTGAAGTCGCCCGTCAGCAGCACCGGCGTGCGCCCCGCCGCGGCCAGGTCCGGGCGCATCTCCTGCAGCACGGCCTCGATCTGGGGCGTGCGGCCGGAACGCTCCTCGTTGGCCAGCAGCTCTTCCTGGGTCATCTTGCCGAAGCACGCGTCGTAGGGGCCGTACGGGGTGTAGCCGAGGTGGACGTTCCACACCACCACCTCCTGGCGCTCGCCGATCCGCACCCGGACCTTCGTCGCCGCCGACAGCGGGCCGCCGTCCACGGGCGCCTTGCGCTCGGTGATCGGGTACCGGCTGATCACGCCCAGGTCGGTGCCCGCCTGGTGGTAGTCCCAGCCCAGCGCTTCGGCCAGCTCGCGGGTGGAGGTGGCCGAGGTCTCCTGGAGACCCACGACGTCCACGTCGGACCGGAGCAGGAACCGCAGCTCCTTCTCCCGGCCGCCGTCGACCTGGCTGCCGCCGTGCCACAGGTTGAAGCTCATCGCCCTGAGCTCGGGCACCAGGTCCTCGCCGGGCCGGCGGACGTCGATGCCGATCGTGGCCGTGCTCGTCTCGGCGCGCGCGTTGCGGGCCTCGACGCGCAGGGGTGCCGGGCGCAGCGAGTCGCGTACGCGCGGCGTCCCGGTGACCTTCCCGTCGGCCGACACGGTGACCCACTGCGGCCCGGCGACCTTGCGGAAGGTGAGGCCGTCGGTGTCCCCGCGGACCAGGCCGCCCACCGTCGCCTCGTACGGTTCGAGGGCGCGGGCGTTGCGCAGGTCGAAGCTGTCGGTGATGAAGTGCAGCGGGGCGTTGCTCATGATTCGTACCTTCACCGGTGTGGCGAGCCACTGGTAGCCGTCCTTCGCCAGGGCGAAGACGATGTAGTTGCCCGGCTCCAGCCCGTCGGTCGGCAGTGTGGCCGTACCGCTTCCGCCGGTGATGTAGGTCCAGCGTAGCGAGGGGCCGACGAACTTCTCGTCCACCGGGCCGTTGCCGGGGTCGGTGTAGAGGCCGAGCCAGTTGGTCGGGTCGGGGGCCGGGGTGGTGTACGTCGCCGTGATCGGCTCCCCGCTGCGTACGGCCGGGGAGGCGACCGTCAGCGTGCCGTCCGGCGATGCCGACGCCGGGACGACGTAAGTGAACAGGACGAGCATCGCTGATCCGAGCGACGTGAGCCAACGCATCCGTGCCTCCTTGACTGACATCGAGAAGCGTGGACCGGACTGGTGACGATCATGTGTACGGGCCGTGGCACGTCGTTGGCGCCCGGAGGAACGACCCCGCCCCGGTCGTTCCCCGGGGCGAGGGTGGCGCGGTCAGCCGGGGGTCTGCGGCTTCCAGAGCACGACGCGCTGCTCGTTGCCGGGGTACGTCGCCGCTCCCACGATCTCGCCCCCGAGGTTGACGGCGTTGACGGCCGTCGCCGTGCCTCCCGCCGGGTCCGGCAGCCGGACCGGCGCCTGGGCGGGGTCGTTCCACACCGCCGGGTGCGCGGTGCCGGCCGGGTCGCAGGCGTGGGTTCCGACGATCACACCGTCGTCCCAGGGTGCCGAGCTCCGTGACGGCGCCGTTCGCCCAGAGGAAGGCGCGCTGCGTCTGCTGGTTCGCGGGCAGGCCCGGCGTCTCCGTACGGCGGTGGGTGCCGGCGATCTGACCGGCCGTGTTGACGTCCACGGCGCTGCTGCCCGTGACGACATTCAGGTCCGTCTTCACGCCGTTCTCGAATTTGAACGCCCTGGTACGCAGGACGCCATCGGGTATTTTGGCCGGGCAGAATTCGAGTTCTGCGAACGAGTATTAGCGGGTTGGAAGCGGAACGTCGCAATCCGCCTCGCCGCGGAGGGCGTCGGGGCGTCTCAGTAGCGGCCGGATGATCGTCTGCGATATCGGTGTGTGCCGGTTCAGTTACTGACTCATGAGCGGATGGCGTACGTACGGCTGGATGACGGGCGGGCGGCAGCGGGCGGCGGCCGATGACGCGCCGGGTGTGGTTGCTGGATGCCGCCTCCGCGGCACTGGTGGTGGCGATCGGGGTCGCGACCAACCAGGTGCTCAACGACGGTCAGTGGGCCTGGTGGTGGCTGGCCGGGGACCTCGTGCTGGCCGGGGTGGCCGCGGTGGTCACCCACAGGATCGCGGTCGCGCGGGGCGAGGGTGACGCTCCGGTGTTGTGGCCCGCCCTCGCCGGCCCCGACGGGAAGCCCAAGTCCCTGGACCAGGTGACCCCGCGCGACCTCGGGGTGCACGCCAGCCGCTTCGCCACGGACGGCTGGGCCGCCCCGTACATCCCGCGCGAGATCGACGGCGTGCTGGCGGCGGCGCTCACCGGCGGCGGCCGGCGCCTCCTCGTCGTACGCGGGCCACGGCTGGCCGGCACCACCGCCGCGCTGGCGCACGCGGTGCTGACCCACCTGCCCGGCCGCTACCGGATGGTGGCCTACCACGACGATCCCCGCCTGCCGATCAGCCGGATGATCGAGCGCGCCGCCCGCCACGCCGATGACGGCGGCGGGGCGGTGCTCTGGCTGGAGGGCCTGCCGGAGCACCGCGTCAACGAGCTGGCGGCGACCTCGCCCCAGGACCTCCCGCCGCGCCTGTGGCTGGCGGTCACCCTCGCCGACGGCCCGGCGCTGCGGCAGGTGGTGGCCGACTTCCTCGACCGGTACGCGGTGCAGGCCGAGCTGCGGGCGATCACGCCGGGCGAGCGCGGCGCGCTGGTGGCCGCGGACGCCTACGCGGACCTTCGCCCGCTCCTCGCCGAGGGGCACGACGTGCTGATGGGGCGGCTCATGGTCTCCTGGGAGGAGATCCGTGACGCCCTGAACCGCGACGGGGAGCAGGCCACCGACCGGGTGGCGCTGCTGCGCGCGGTCGCCGACTGGTACCGCCTGCGCCTTGACACCCGGCGCCCGCTCACCGGCGACATCCTGGACCACCTGTTCCAGGGCTACCGGCGCGAGATCGCCGGCCTGCCGCCCGGCGCTCCGGTGCCCGTGACCGGCTACCGTTCGGCCCTGAAGTGGGCCATGGCCACCGGCAGCCGCCGGCCTCGCCTGATCCAGCGGAAGTCCTCCGGCTCGGGCCGTTTCTACTCCCCGCACCCGCTGCTGACCGCCATCGCCGACGAGACGTCGGATCCGGCCCGCTGGCCCGTCCACGACGCCCTGTGGGACTACGCCGACCGGTACTTCGAGGGGGATCAGCGCCGCGACGTCGGCTACCTCGCCGTGGAGCGGGAGGCGTATCCGGCGGCATGCCGGTTGCTGGACCACAGCGACACCGGCACCGGCCTCGACGCGGCGATCCTCTGCCGGCTCAGCTTCCGGTTGAAGGAGACCGGCGAGATCGATCAGGCGCGACGCTGGTTCGTCAGGACGATCGAGACGGAGCACGATCACTACGCGCCGGAGGCGATGTACGAGCTCGGCCTGATGGAGAAGCAGCACGGCAATTTCGATGAGGCCCGCCACTGGTACCGCGAGGCGATCGCCGACGGCCATCCCGAGCATGCGCCACGGGCGAAGGGCAGCCTCGGGCTGCTGGAGAAGCAGCAGGGCGATCTCGATCAGGCCCGGCACTGGTTCGGCGAGGCGATCGCCACCGGGCACCGCGACCACGCCCCCTGGGCCATGGTCCATCTCGCCCTGATGCTGATGGAGCAGGCTGAGTTCGACGCCGCTCGCCTTTGGTCCCATGAGGCGATCGCCACCGGCCATCGCGACCACGCACCCAACGCGCTGGTCAACCTCGGGTGGTTGGAAGAGCAGCAGGGCGATCTCGGGGAGGCGCGGCGCCGGTATCGGGAGGCGATCGCCACCGGGCACGCCGACGAGGCGCCCGCGGCGATGCGCAACCTCGCAGCGCTGGAGCGGAAGGACGGGCAGCTCGAAGAGGCGCGGCACTGGTATCGCGAGGCGGTCGCCACCGGGCATGCCGAGGAGGCCCCCAAGGCGATGATCAACCTGGCACTGCTGGCCAATGCCCAGGAGGACATCGGAGAGGCCAGGCGCTGGTACCGCGAGGCGGTCGCCACCGGGCACGCCGAGGAGGCGCCCGTCGCGATGCGGACCCTCGGGTGGCTGGCGGAGCGGTGGAACGACCTCGAACAGGCGCGGCGCTGGTTCCGCCGGACGATCGCCACGGGGCATGCCGAGGAGGCGCCCAAGGCGATGCGCAACCTCGGCGCGCTCGAAGCGGACCGAGGGGATCCGGAGCAGGCACGCCACTGGTACCGCAAGGCGATCGCCGGCGGCCATCCCGTCGAGGCGCCCCTCACGATGTACAACCTCGCGTTGCTGGAGGAGCGGCAGGGCAATCTCGATCAGGCCCGGCACTGGTTCGGCGAGGCGATCGCCACCGGCCATCCCGAGGCGCGGGAGCTGGCCGAGCAGCGGCTTCGTGACCTGGGACGGCAGGAGGAGGAGCTGCGGCGGGCCACGCACTACGCGGAGTACGGCTACCTGGCCTACGCCGACCCGTCGATGATGCGCCCATCCGCGCCCGACTCCGAGGAACCCCTGCCTGAGGCCGAATCCCCGCCGCCGTAGCCACCGGACGGTGCACCGTCGCTCTCCGGGGGGAGGCCGGTCAGCGCCTCGGTCTCCCTCTGGGAGTAGGGGGAGCCGGGCCATTCGACGAGCACGACCGTGGCGTCGTCGCGGAGCCGGCGTTCGTGGTAGTCGAGGTGGTGGTGGATCAGGCGGCGCAACGTCTCGGGCACCGGGAGCTCGTCGGCCTGGTGCCGGATGAGGAAGTCGGTGAACCGCTCCATGCCGAACTCCTCACCGTGCCGGTTGCGCGCTTCGGTGATGCCGTCTGTGTAGAGCAGGAGCCGGTCGCCGGGTTGCAGCTGCGCGTGGCACACGGTCACCGGCAGGTGCAGACCGGTGCCGGTCGGCGAGCCGGGCGGGCACTCCAGCTCGATGGTGGCGCGTCTGCGGACGATGACCGGCGGATGGTGGCCGCAGTTGACCCAGGCCAGGGCGCCGCTGGGGATGTCCAGCTTGGCGATGACGCCGGTGGCGAACCGCTCGCCGCCGAACTGCCCCGTGAGCGCCTCGTCGATCTTGGCCGCCGCCAGGGCGAGCCCGTCGCCCTCGTGGCGGCTGTTGCGCAGGGTCGTCAGCGCGAGGTTGGCGGTCAGGCCGGCCGCGGTGTCGTGTCCCATCGCGTCGAATATCGCCAGGTGCGCGGTACGGCCCTCGAACGCGTAGTCGTACACGTCGCCGCTGACGTCGTACGCGGGCTCCATCACCGCGCTGATCACCAGCCGGTCGGTGGCGAACGTGCGCTGCGGCATGAGCCGCCACTCCATCTCCGCCGACACGCTCATCCGCCGGCGCCGCACCAGCCGGGCGTAGGTGTCGCTCAGCGGGCGCTTGGAGACCACCAGCAGGGCCACCAGCCCGGCCAGGCGCTCCATGTCCAGCAGCACCTCGGGATCCACCGCGGGAACGGCGATCCGCAGGACGCCCAGCCGGTCGGTGCCGTCCACCAGCGGCACCCACCACTGCTCCGGGTCGCGCACCGTGGCCGGCAGGATCTTCCCGTGCTGGAACGCCCGGCCCGCCACCGTCCCCTCGATGCCGATCTCGTCCCGCTCGGGCGTCCCGGCGGGGGCCGGCTGGGAGACCAGCGGGGAGAGCACCTCCTGTTGCAGGTCCGCCAGGTAGATCAGCACCTCGCGCAGCCCCACCCGGCGGGCGTGCTCGGAGACCAGGTCCGGGATCTGCTCCAGCGTGGAGGTGTGGCTCGCGGAGATCAGGGCGCCGAACATCGCCGCCCGCGCCGCCGCCGACCCCGTTTCCTCGGAGCCGGAAGCCGAAGCATTGTGAGCGGTCATGCACCTACCGTAACCATCCGGGTCGCGGCGGTCGGGCGTCCGCCCCTCATATCACCGTGACCCGGGGGCAAATGGTAGGTCCGGCGGGGTGGCCATCCGGCTTACGGTGGCGGCAGGGCTTGGCTCAGGAGGTCCGCATGAAGTCCTTCCGCTCGGTCGCCGCCGCGGTGGCCGCCACGCTCGTCCTCACCGGCACGCCCGTGCGCGCCACCCCCGTCCCCGCCGCATCCCCCGAGATGGTGCGGGCCATGCGGCGCGATCTCGGGCTCACCGCCGGGCAGGCCGCCTCCCGGCTGGTCGCCGAGGAGCGCGCCCGCCGGGCGGAGCCGGCCCTGCGCGGCCTGCTCGGCCCCCGCTTCGGCGGCGCCTGGCTGGCGGCGGACGGATCGTTCGTCGTCGCCACCGCCGACGCGGCCGACGCGCAGGCCATCGCCGCCTCGGGAGCCCGGCCCAGCGTCGTCGCCCGGCCGCTCGCCGCGCTCGAAGCCACGCGGGACCTCCTGGATCGGGCCGCGCATCTGGCCGGCCCCGGCGTGCACGGCTGGTACGTGGACGAGCCCGCCAACGACGTCGTGGTGCTGGCCGCCGACCGGGCGAGCGGCACCGCCTTCGTCTCCGGCAGCAAGGCCGACCCCTCCGTCGTACGCGTGCGGACCTCGACCGCCCGCCCCGTCCCGTACGCCGACATCCGCGGCGGCGACACCTTCGTCGTCCGGGACAAGGGGCGCTGCATCGTCGGCTTCACGGTACGGCGCGGCACCACCGGCGGGTTCCTCACCGCCGGGCACTGCGGCCAGAGGGGGGACGTCGCCCTGACCGGCTACGGAGGCACCCCGATCGGCGTCTTCGAGGCATCCTCCTACCCGGGCGACGACTACGCCTGGGTGTCGCTCCACCCGGGCTGGACCCCCCGTGGCACCGTGGTCGGCCTCGGCGTCGAACGCCCCGTGCGCGGCGCGGCGCCGGCCCCGGTGGGGTCGTCCGTCTGCCAGGCCGGCCCGGCCACCGGCTGGCACTGCGGCATTGTCCAGCAGCGCAACGTCACCGTCGTCTACCCCGGCGGCACCGTCACCGGCCTGGTGCGCACCAGCGTGTGCGCGGAGCCGGGGGCGTCGGGGGCGCCGTTCCTGTCCGGGGACCAGGCCCAGGGCATGACCTCCGGCGGTTCCGGCAACTGCTCGGTCGGCGGCACCACGTACTTCCAGCCGGTCGCGGAGCCCCTGTCGGCCTTCGGTCTCACGCTGGTCACCGGCTGAGCGGCGTCCCGGCGATTGCGCAGGATTTGCATCACCTGTCAAACTGGTGATGTGAAGCATGTGTTCCTTTGCGGCAACCCCGCGCTCGACCTCGCCGGCACGCTCCGGGCGCGCCGCACGGAGCGCTTCGAGACGCTCGACGCCCCCGACCGGCTCGACGCCTGGTACCTGGAGTCCGGCCTCGTCGACGCCGTCTCCCCCTGCCGGGACGCGGATCTGGCCCGGGCCGTGGCGGTTCGGGAGGCGATCTACGCGCTGGTCACCGCCCGGCTGGCCGGTGACGGATACGACGGCGAGGCGCTCGCCCTGGTGAACGAGGCCGCCCGCGAGCCCGCGGCGGCGCCGCAGCTGACGGCCGAGGGGCGGTGGGTCGAGGCGACCCCGGCCCAGGCGCTGTCCACCGTGGCCCGGCATGCCGTCGAGCTGCTCAGCGGGCCGGAGGTGCCGCTGATGAAGGAGTGCGCCAACCCCGAGTGCACCAAGGTCTTCATCGACCGCTCGCGGGGCGGGCGGCGGGAGTGGTGCGGCATGGAGTCGTGCGGCAACAAGATCAAGGCGGCTGCCTACCGGGCGCGCAAGAAGGAGGCCCAGGTGGCGGGCACGCGCTGACGCCGACCGGTCAGGCGGGTCGCGGGGGACGGATGGCGTGCGGGAAGTGGAAGAGGTCACCGGGGTCGTAGCGGGCCTTGACCGCGCGCAGGCGATCGAGGTGCTCGCCGTAGTAGGCGCGTCCCCAGTCGGGCTGGCGTGCGGAGACGTGGTTCTGGTACGCCTGCCCCGTCGCCCACGGCCGCAGGTCCTGCCACAGCCGGGCGGTCCAGTCGCGGGCCGCCAGCGTCGCGCCGAGACCCGTGCGGGCGTCCGCCCAGGCGCGGACCCACATGCCGAACCGGCAGTCGCGGTGCGCCCAGGCCGTCCCCTCGGCGCGGCCGAGCGCCCCGCCCTGCAACTCGATCACGCAGTCCCGCCGCCCGCCGCCCTCGGACGCGGCGCCGCGGGCCAGCGCTCGTGTCAGCACGGCCACCGCCTCCGGGGGCAGCGGCCGGTCGAGCAGGTGGTCGGCCTGGAAGCAGGGGCCGGACGCCCCGGCCATGCCCTCCCGGGAGAAGCACCACAGGAACTCGGTCGCCTCCGGATACCGGGACGAGTGCGTCCTGACCCCGGCCGGGCCGGTCCCCATGGCCCGGGTCAGGCCCACCAGCAGGTGCGCGGCCTCCCGCCTCGGGCCGCACCACACGGCCACCACGACGGCCTGCCCGGGGCCGGGCCGCAGGACGAGCTGGGTGAACATGCGGTCGGGCACGGTCAGCGCCCACTCCTGCCACGCCGCCACCAGGTCCGGCGCCCAGGGCCATTCGAGCAGGAACGTGTGCACGTCGGGAGCCGGATGGGTGCCGAACACCAGCGACGTGACGATCCCGAACCCGGCCGTCCCCGCGCCGCGCAGCGCGAAGAACAGGTCCGCGTGGGCGTCGGGGCCGCACGTCTCCATGCGGCCGTCGGCGAGCACCACCTCCGCCTGGAGCAGGTGGTCCATCGTCAGCCCGTAGGCGCGGCCGACCGTCCCGATGCCGCCGCCCAGCGTCAGCCCCGCGATGCCGACGTCCGGGCACGTGCCCAGGGGCAGCAGGCGGTCGTGCCGGTCGAGTGCCCGTGCCACCTCGCCGGCCCTGGCCCCCGCTCCCACCCGGGCGACGTCCTGGTCCACCGTGACCCCGGACATCGGGGAGACGTCGATGACCAGCCCGGGTCCGGTCGAGTAGCCGGCGTAGCCGTGGCCGCCGGAGCGGGGGTGCGGCGGCAACCGGTGCCGGCGCGCGAACAGCACCGCCTCGCGTACGTCCCGGGGGTCGGCGCACCGCACCACCCCGAGCGGCCGGACCAGGCCGAACCGGGGATCGGCGATCCGGCGCGCCTGCTCGTAGCCGGGGTCGCCGGGCAGGAGCACCGGTCCGCGTACGCGTCTCCGGAGCGCCTGCCAGTCATCCGCCGCGGGCCGGCGCGACCTCGTCACGGCCACCCCCATGACCTGTGTTCGTATCATTACTTTCAGCAATCATACGGACACCAGGCGTGCCAACCGGCTTCAGGGCACGCCCGGCCGGAGGAGGCGACGGGGGGGGGTTGGTGGCGACGAGGCCGGAGCCCTTGCGGGCGGCCGTCCCCGGCAGCCGGCGGTCAGTCGTCGACCGTGTGCCCGTGGTTGCGGCGCTGGACGTACAGGCGGTTGCCCTCGGGGCCGGTCCATTCCACCCGTACGACACCGGCCACCGCGGCGTCGCCGATGCGCGACGGGTCGGACCAGTAGCCGAAGTTGGGGTTGCGGAAGAACGTCGCCCACACCTGGCCGCTGCGATCGGCGAAGAAGTTGTTGTGACCGGCGCCGACTCCCGCGGTCCACCGCCTGGAATAGGGGCCCTCGAAATTGTCCGCGACGGCGACGACCGCGTCGTACTGGTACTGCACGCGGCCGGCGCCGGGCGTGGCGTAGGCGTATCGCGTGGTGCCGTCGGGGTTGGTGGAGGAGCGGTTCCACGCGGCGTGCAGGAGGTAGTACTTGCCGCCGTGCTTGAACACGTACGCGCCTTCGAGGTACGGCTCGGGCGCGTACGGCACCTGCTGGAACTGGGGGAGGCCGGTCGTCGGGACGATGTCCTCCATGTCGTCCCGGAACTTCGCGTACAGATGGTTGTGCAGCACCAGCCAGGCGTCGTCGCCCTCGGCGTAGAGGCTGCCGTCGATGTGGTGGTAGGCGCCCGGCTTGATGAAGGCGGGCCCGCCGATGAAGGACTCGCCGAAGGGTTTGTCGAGGTTGCCCTCCACCAGCCGGTACGGGCCCTCGACCCCGCCCTCGCTCACCAGCATGAACGAGCCGACCTTCTGGGAGTGGTCGCCCATGCACGCCACGATGTACCACTTGCCGCGGAAGTGGTGCACCTCCGGGGCCCAGGCCTGGCCCCGCTTGCCGAACCGGTCGTCGGTCCAGTACTCCTGCCACGGGGCCACGACCGTGCGTCCCGGCCGGTTCTCGCCGGCGAACTCCGGCGACCACACCTTGCCCTTCTCGGCGCCGGGCCGGATGCCGGTGGTGTCGGCCAGCCGCCACGGCCCCCGCAGGGACGGGGACACCCACACGAAGATGCCGTCGTTCCACGGGGCGGCGGCTTCGAGGCCGGGCACCCGCGTGGTGCCGGTGGCGACGTAGACCGGGCGGCCGTCGACGACGAAGCAGTTGACGTAGGTGTCCCGCATCCAGACCCGGCCGAGCGCCTCGTCGCGGGGGCGCAACTCGAGCGGGAGGATGAAGGAGTTGTCCTCGCGCGGCCACAGGTCCAGCCGGGTGTCGGCGAGGCCGTAGGGCTCCGGCTCGGGCCAGTTCGACGGGTGGCGCCGCCTCGCCGCGGCCTCGGCGGGCGCCGCCTGCGCCGCCTGCGCGGCGGCTGTGGGAAGCGCCGCCGCTCCCAAGAAACCGGCCGCACCGGTCAGCAACGACCGCCGGTTCACGTGCAACCCGTTCTCGGAATCAGCCATCTGTCACGTCCTCCCGCAATCGACGCCTGCCGGGCCCGCTCCCGCTGAGCGGCTGGGGCGCCGTGCCGCTGCGCAGAGTCTGCCGAAGTCTCGCAAATTACGTCAATAACCCGGAAGAAATCCCCGAACGGCCGCCAATTCAGGTCGTTACAGCAGGAATCCCAGGTCAAACGGCTATGAGCGGAAACTCGGGCGTGATCCTCCCCGTAACGTTCACGTATCGGGCTCTTCGCCGGGGTTCGGTGGGGGCGGGCGGCGAGCCGTACGGTCGGGCGTATGAGCATCGAAGATCGGCGGGCTCGTGGCGGCGACTCGCCGTGGCGGCGCGGGCGGGTTCTCGCCGCGCTCGCCGTGCTGGTGGCCGGGCTGCAGGCGTTCCCCCGAGCCGTGCCCAACGCCGTGGGGAGCCTCGGGAGCCTGCTGGAGACGTTCCTGCCCTGGGTCGGCCTGGCCGTTCCGGTGCTGCTGGTCCTGGCGCTGCTGCGCCGCTCGGCCATCGCGATGGTGTCCCTGGTGCTGCCGGTGGCGGTCTGGGCCGCCGTCTTCGGTGCGCGGCTGTCGCCCGCCGACGGCGGGGCGGCCCACGACCTGACCGTGCTCCAGCACAACGTCGGCGAGGAGAACCCCGATCCGGCGGGCACCGCGCGAGCCCTGGCCGGGGCCGGGGCCGACCTCATCGCCCTGGAGGAGGTGATGCCCGCCGCCCGGCCCGTCTACGAGGCCGTCCTCGCCCCCGGCCATCCCCACCACGTGGTCGTGGGCACCGTCGGGCTCTGGTCCAGACATCCCCTCACGGACTCCCGGCCGGTGGGCATCAGGCCCGAGGGGGTCACCGGGGACTGGAACCGGGGGATGCGCGCCACCGTGCGGACACCGTCCGGCGACCTGGCCGTGTACGTCGCCCACCTGCCCTCGGTCCGGATCCGGCTGCCGGACGGCTTCGGCACCCGGTGGCGGGACGAGAGCGCCGCCGCGCTGGGCGCGGCCCTCGCCGCCGAGCCGCTGGACAGGATCGTCCTGCTGGGCGACCTCAACGCCACCCTCGACGACCGCGGCCTGGCACCGGTCACCTCCCGGATGACCCCGGCCGTGGCGGGGTTCGGCTTCAGCTGGCCCGCCGCGTTCCCCCTCGCCCGGATCGACCACGTCATGACCCGCGCCGCGACGCCCGTCGCGACCTGGACGCTGCCCGCGACCGGCAGCGACCACCTCCCGGTCGTGGCCCGCATCAGGCTCTGAGGGTCAGCCGGGTCCTGGACGCGTCGAGGTGGGTGCGCATGGCCGCGGCCGCGCCCAGGGGGTCCGCGGCGGAGATCTGGTCCCGGATCTTGCGGTGCTCGCCGAGCACCTGGTCCAGGTGGCCGGGGTCGTGCTCGGTCCCCGCGTACGGCCGGGTGATCGCGGCGGCGCCGAGCGCGTCGAGCAGGTCGAGGTAGAAGCGGTTGCCGGTGGCGACGGCGATGGCGCGGTGGAAGGCGAAGTCGGCCTCCACCGCGTCGCTGGCGCTGCCCCGGACCGTGGCCATCCGGCGCAGCGCGGCGTCGACGGCGGCCAGGGCGGCGGGTGTGGCGCGGGCGGCGGCCAGCGCCGCGGCCTCCACCTCGATGCCACGGCGCAGTTCGAGCAGGTGAAGCCGGTCGTCCAGGCTCCGTACGGTGCCCACGGAGTGCGTGAAGTCCTGCGCCGCCGGCCTGGCCAGGACGAACGATCCGCGTCCGCGCCGGGTCTCGACCAGCCCCGCGGCACGCAGCCGGGAGATGGCCTCGCGTACGACGGTGCGGCTGACCTCGTACCGGCCGGCGAGGTCGCCTTCGGCGGGCATGAGGTCGCCGGGCTGCCAGGTTCCGTCCCCGATGGCGCGCCGGAGCTCGCCCTCCACCCGGTCGGCGAGGCTGGGGGCGTGATCGTCAGCCACGGACGGCTCCGTGCGCGCTCTCCGCCAGGCCCAGCGCGAGGGCGCTGCGTCGCGTGACCTCCTGGAGCAGGTCCGGGTGTTCGGACAAGCGGGTGCCGTACGTGGGGACCAGGGTCCGGAGCGCCGCGCGCCAGGCCGGCACGCGCTCGGGGAAGGCTCGTTCGAGCACGTCCAGCATGATCGAGACCGAGGCGGAGGCGCCCGGTGAGGCGCCGAGCAGGGCGGCGAGGCCATCGGAGGTGACGACTTCGGTGCCGAACCCGGCGATCGAGCCACGGCCGTCCACCCGCTTGACCACCTGCACCCGCTGGCCGGCGGTGACGAGCTCCCAGTCGCCCGGCCGCGCGTCCGGGACGAACCGGCGCAGCGCGCGCATCCGGCCGCCGTGGGTCTGCGCCAGCTGGCCGACGAGGTAGCGCAGCAGGCCGAGGTTCTCGCGGGCCGCGCCCAGGAGCGTCCCGGCGTTCCACGGGGTGACCGACCGGGGCAGGTCGGAGCGGCGGCCCCGCTTGAGGAAGCGCGGCGAGAACGCGGCGAAGGGGCCGAACATGAGGTAGCCGCGGCCGTCCACGACCCGGGTGTCGAGGTGCGGCACCGACAGCGACGGCGCGCCGGGCTCCGCGTGGCCGTAGACCTTCGCGTGGTGGCGGGCGAGCAGCTCCGGCCGGTCCGTACGGAGGAACTGCCCGCTGATGGGGAAGCCGCCGTACCCCCGGGTCTGCCGCACCCCTGCGCTCTGGAGCAGCGGCAGCGTCCCGCCGCCCGCCCCGAGGAACACGAACGAGCCGCGCACGCCGTAGTCGCGGGCCCCTTCCAGATCGCGCACCCGCAGCCGCCACGACCGGTGGTCACGGGAGAGGGAGCGCACCTCGTGGCCGGTGCGCACCTCGACGCCGTCGCGTGCGAGGGCGGTGAAGAGCCGGCGCGTGAGCACCCCGTAGTCGACGTCGGTGCCGCCACGCGTGCGGCAGACGGCGACGTGCTCGCCACCGGGACGGCGGTCGAACATCAGCGGGAGCCAGCGCGCCATGACGTCCCGGTCGCGGGTGAACTCCATCCCCTCGAACAGCGGGTGCCCGCGCAGCGCCTCGTGCCGCAGGCGCAGGTGCTCCACCCCGGCGGCGCCGCGGGCGAAGCCGAAGTGGGGGACCGAGCGGATGAAACCGGCCGGGTCGCCGAGCGTGCCCTCCTCGACCAGCCCCGCCCAGAGCTGCCGCGACAGCTGGAACTGCTCGTTGACGGCGATGGCGCTGCCGACGTCGATCGAGCCGTCGCCGCCGAGCGGGGTGTAGTTGAACTCGCAGAGCCCGGCGTGGCCGGTGCCCGCGTTGTTCCAGGCCGACGAGCTCTCCAGGCCGAGCCCGTCCAGCCGTTCCAGCACGAGGATCGACCAGTCCGGCTGCGCGCGGCGCAGCAGCACGCCGAGGGTGGCGCTCATGATCCCGCCCCCGACCAGCACCACGTCGTAGCCGGTGCCGGTCCTCGATCCGCGTTCGGCGCTCACCTGATGTCTCCTCGCGACTGCAACCTGTATGACAGGGTTCTGTCCTGTATAACAGGTTTGTCCGCCTGCTCGCGCACGCCTTCCACCCATGTTCCCGAGGAGATTTCACCTGGCGGAAACCTAAGGCGCGATCGCGGTGGGTAGATTCCCGCCATCCTGGACAACGTTGACCCCTTCATCGGCACAGCGGCGACCGACCTGCCTCCGGCTCGTGGTCTGGCCGCCACTTGGTGGTGGCCGAAACCACAGGTGGGCAACACCCACCCCGGTGCCACGTCGCCGCTGGGCATGGTGTCGGCCTGCGCCTACTCCGGCGCGTACCCCACCGGCTACGGCCGGTACGCGAAGAACACCGAGGGCGTGCCCGAGGAGATGTTCGAGCAGCTGCAGGCGTCCGGGTTCACCCACTTCCAGCAGTCCGGCACCGGAGCGATCCGCAAGTACTACAACTACGTGAGGGTCACCCCGATGGTGCAGTCGCTGGACGAGCTGGGCGAGTCCTGGCCGCTGCACGACGAGGTGGCGGAGGCCGGCTACTACGCGGCCACCCTGGGCACCGGGGTCCGCTGCGAGCTCACCGTGGGCACCAAGGTCGCCGTGCACCGGTACACGTTCCCGGAGCACAGCAGCGCCCGCGTGGTGGTCGACCTGTCCTGCGGCGGCCTGGCCATCGACCTCGGCCAGACCGTGCCGGTGCGGGCGCAGGTGGAGAGCATGGGGCGCGGCCGGGCCCAGGGCACGGTGGTGATGGAGGGCGTCCCGCTCTCGGTGTACGTGGACGTCGACAGCCCGGGCTGGCGGCAGATGCTCTGGTACGACCGGCGCCTCATCGACGGCGGCACCCGCCTCGACTTCGACAGCATCCGGCACACCACGTTGCGGCCGTTCGGCATGCTCTTCATGGGCCCCACCACGCCGGGGCAGACCATCGAGGTGCGGCTCGGGTTCTCGCTGCGCGGGTGCGACCAGGCCCGGCAGAACCTGGAGCGCGAGTGCGGCCACGCCCAGCCGGCGTTCGACACCGTACGCTCGCGGACCCGGGCCCGGTGGAGCGAGCACCTCGACCGGGTACAGGTCGAGGGCGGCACGCCGGCCCGCCGTACCGTGCTCGCCACGGCGCTCTACCACGCGCTGATCAAGCCGTGCTTCGCCGACGACGAGAGCCCGTTCTGGCCGACCCCCGGGCCGTTCGCGTTCGACGTGTGCACCATGTGGGACATCTACAAGACGCAGCTGCCGCTGCTCGCGGCCATCGCCCCCGACCGGGCCTCCGACCTGCTGGAGTCGCTGATCCGGGTCTGCGAGGAGGAGGGCAACTTCCCCATCGGCTACCGGATGGCCCGCGGCGCCGACCGCTTCTTCCGCCAGGCCAGCGCGCTCGTGCACACCGCGCTGGCGGACGCCCACGCGCTCGGCCGGGCGGCCCTGGACTGGAGCTGGGCGCTCGTGCACATGGTCGGCGACCTGCGCCGCATGTACGGCGAGGACTTCTTCGAGCACGGAGTCGTGCACCCGATCACGCACACCCTCGACCTCGCCTACGCCCACCACTGCACGGCACAGGTGGCCCGGTCGTTGAACGACCGCCGGCTGGCCGACGATCTCGAGAACCGCGGCCTGCAGTGGTCCAACGCCTTCGACCCGGACACGGGGCTGCTGCGCGACTCGGAGTTCTACGAGGGCGGCAAGTGGAACTACTCGTTCCGGCTGCTGCACGACATGGCCGCGCGGATCGCCCTGGCCGGCGGCGACTCGGGCTTCATCGACAAGCTGGACCGGTTCTTCGGCTTCGGCGCCGCGCCGGTGAAGCAGCCTGGCCGGCGCCCGTCGGCGGCGGAGATGGCGGCCGGCTACGCCCTGAACCGGTTCGAGGGGCTGAACAACGAGCCGGACATGGAGGCGCCGTGGGCCTACCACTACGCCGGCCGTCCCGACCGTACGGCCGAGATCGTGAACGCGGCGCTGACCTGGCAGTTCGGCACCGGGCCCGGTGGCCTGCCCGGTAACGACGACTCCGGCGGCCTCAGCTCGTGGTACGTGTGGGCGTCGCTGGGGCTGTTCCCCATCGCCGGGCAGAACCTGTTCCTGGTGAACGCGCCGGCGTTCGAGCGGGCCGTGCTCCGGGTCGGCGGCAACGAGTTCGTGATCGAGACCAGCGGGCACCGCGAGCGGCCGATCGGCGTCGACGGCCTCGACCGGGACCTGCCGGCACAGTACGTCCAGTCGGCGACGCTCGACGGCAAACCCCTGGACGCGACCCACCTGAGCGCCGCCACCGTGCACCGCGGCGGCCGGTTGCACCTGCGACTGGGCCCGGAGCCGTCGGCGTGGGGACGGGGGATCCGCCCGCCGTCCCTTTCCGATCCGCCCCCGACACCGGAGGTAGCGCGATGACCCACCCCCGTCGCCGTCTCGTCATCGTGGTCAGGGCCGACCCGGTCATCTGCGGTCACTCCGGCGAGGCCCGCAATCTCGCCGAGGTGGCGCTGACCCGCGGGTTCGACGACGTACGGCTGCTGACCTGGCCGATCCCGGCGCTGCGGGCGGCCGGGCTGCCGCTCAAGCCGCTGGACCGGCTGCTGCCGTACAGCCCGGGGATCACCGTGGAGCGGCCGGAGCCGGTCGGCGACTACCGCGTGCCGGACGGCCGTCATCAGGCGGGTCTCACCGGCCGGCTCGTCGAGCTGCTCGCCGAGCCGGTGCCCACGGTCTGCCTGTCGATGTACCTGGCCCCGCACGCCTCGGTGGTCGTGGACGCGGTCGCGGCGGCGCGGGCGGCCGGGTTCGCGCCCGACGTGCACACCGTCGCGAAGGCGGTCGGCTCCGACGTCACCAACGTGATCCGGTCGTGCCTGCGGGAGGGCCGGTTCGGGGCGGCGACGGTGCTGTTCACCACGTTCCTGGCCAACGACGAGGTCGTCGCGGTCTCCGAATACACCCGGGAGGAGATCGTCGCCTCGGCCGAGCAGGTGGACGCCCGCTGCGGCACCACGTTCGCCGAGCAGTGCCGGCGCCGCGTCACCGTCAGCTACCCGCCGATCGACTCCGCCGCCTTCCTCGACCCGGAGCCGGCGCGGGTGGACGCCGCGCTCGCCCGGCGCGGCCTGGAGCGGGACGGTTACGTGCTGTTCCTGTCCCGGGTGACCAAGGCCAAGGGCATCCACGACCTGGTGCTCGCCTACCGCCGGATGCGCTGCCGGTCGAGCGTGCGGCTGGTCGTCGCCGGCACCGGTACGGCCCTGGACGAGGTGCGCGCGCTGGCCGAGGGGGACGACCGGGTGGTCTTCCTCTCCGACGTCGACGACCAGGAGAAGACGCTGCTCATGCGCGGCTGCGCGGCCTACGCGCTGCCCACCAAGCCCGAGCCCGACTTCGTCGAGACCTTCGGCATCGCCCTGGCCGAGAAGATGCTGGCCGGCGGCGGGCCGATCGTCACCACCCCGACCGGCGGGACCCTCGAGGCCGTCGGCGACACCGCCGTCGTGGTCCCGCCCGGGGACGTCGACGCCCTGGCCGCGGCCGTGGACCGGGTGGTTCTCGACATGTCCGCCGCCGAACGGCAGGACCTGGAGCTGCGCGCCCGCGCCCGCGCGATGTCCTTCGACCGGGCCGCGGTGTTCGACGACCTGTTCCCGCAGGAGGCGCCCGCCGTCGGGGTGCTCTGAGGGAGGGCACTGAAGGCGTGCGCCGAAGACGTGTTCCGAGGGGATCCTCCGACCGGACGAGCGGCCGCATCGTCCGTCCGGTCGGCCGGATCGCGCCCTGACGCACGATTCGGCGGGCCGCCTCCGCCTCGCAGACTCGGTGGGAGTCATCGAGCCGAGGAGGAAATGTGGTTCCCACCCTGGAGCTGCGGCGCTGGCGCCGATGGCGCTCTATTTCGCCGGGCTGCTGGCCCTGGCCTGGGTGCTGGTGGCCCGCCATCCGGCGTACGCGCTGGTCATGCTCGGCTGCTTCCCCACGGCGTTCGTGGCCCTGCCCGGCTGGTACGCCTACGCCGGGGTGGTCGTCACGGCGCTCGTCGCCGCGGGCGGCCCCATCGCGTTCCAGAGCGGCGGCGAGCCCTGGCTCGGGCTGCTGCCCGCGCTGGCGGGGGCTGCGTTCGCCGCCTTCCTCGGGTGGATCATCAGGGCCATGGAGACCGAGGTCGAACGCCGGCTCGCCGCCAACCGGGCCCTGGAGGACGCCAACGAGCGCCTGGTCAGGCTGGGCGAGGAGAACGCCGAGCTGCAGGGCAGGCTCCTGGCGGCGGCCCGGCAGACGGGGGTCGCGGGGGAGCGCGGCCGGATGGCCAGGGAGATCCACGACACCGTCGCCCAGGGACTTTCGGGCATCGTCACCCAGCTCGAAGCCGCCGAGGAGGCCGCGCACGACCCCGACGCCGTACGCCGTCGGCTGGCCGTCGCCCGGAGCCTGGCCAGGGAGAGCCTGACCGAGGTCCGCCGCTCCCTCGACGGGCTGCGCCCCGGCCCGCTGGCGGAGTCCAGGCTGCCCGAGGCGCTGGAGTCGCTGGTGTCCGGCTGGAGCGCCGCGCACGAGGTGCCCGCCGGCCTGACCGTCACCGGCCCGGCCAGGTTGCTGCATCCCGAGGTCGAGCTGACGCTGTACCGGGCGGTGCAGGAGGCGCTGGCCAACGTGGCCAGGCATGCCGGGGCCGGCCGGACCGGTGTCACCCTGTCGTACATGGAGGACGTGGTGGTGGTCGATGTCCGGGACGACGGGGTGGGGTTCAGCCCCGGGGAGAGCGGCGGGTTCGGGCTCACGGCGATGCGGCAGCGGGTGGTCAGGCTCGCCGGGAGCGTCGAGGTGGAGTCGGCGCCCGGCCAGGGGACGGCGATCAGCGTGACCGTCCCCGCCATCCCGAGCACGGCCGGGCAGGAGGCGACGTGAGCGTACGACTGGTGATCGTGGACGACCATCCCGTGGTGCGCGACGGCCTGCGCGGCATGTTCGCCGAGCAGCCCGACCTGGAGGTCGTCGGCGAGGCGGGCGACGGGGAACGGGGGCTGGCCCTGGCCGAGCGGGCGCGCCCCGACGCGGTGCTCACCGACCTGCGCATGCCCGGCCTGAGCGGGGCCGAGCTCATCCGGTCGCTGGCCGAGCGGGTGCCGTCGGCCCGCGTGCTGGTCCTGACGACGTACGACGGGGACGAGGACGTGCTGCCGGCGCTGACCGCGGGCGCGATCGGCTACCTGCTCAAGGACTCGCCGCGGGACGAGGTCTTCCGCGCCGTGCGGGCGGCGGCCGTGGGGGAGTCGGTGTTGTCCCCGGCGGTGGCCGCCCGGGTGCTGGACCGGGTCCGTACGTCCGCGCCCGCGTTCGCCCCCGCCGAGCTGAGCGAGCGCGAACGTACCGTGCTCGGGCTGGTCGCGAAGGGCTTCACCAACAAGGACGCGGCGGCGGCGCTGTTCATCAGCGAGACGACCGTGAAGACCTACCTCGCCCACATCTACACGAAACTGGGCGTCTCCGATCGCGCGGCGGCCGTGGCCGCCGCCTACGGCCGCGGCCTGCTGCCGTGATCCGGAGCATCTGAAAGTTTCATCCGGATCTGTGCCCTTTGCTCGATCGTCGCTATGCTGCCGCGCATTCGGTGTCGATCAAACGTGACGCGGCGGAGGGCGACCATGGGCGACGGACTTCCGAACTGGACGCATCAGGACCCGGACTACCTGCCTCCGGAGATCGACACCAGCAAGCCCAGCATCGCCCGCGTGTACGACGCGTTCCTCGGCGGCAAGGACAACCTCGCGGTCGACCGGGCCGTCGCGATGGAGGGCATGAAGCACTTCCCCGACGGCGGCCAGGGCGCCCGGGAGAACCGCGCGATGTTGTTCCGCGGCGTGAAGTTCATGACCGAGCAGGGCATCGACCAGTTCCTCGACGTCGGATCCGGGCTGCCCACGATGGACAACACGCATTCCGTCGCCCAGCGGATCAACCCGGACGCGCGGGTGGTCTACGTGGACAACGACCCCATCGTGCTCGCCCACGCCCGGGCGATCCTGCAGACCAACGACAACACCCGCGTCATCACCGCCGACATGCGCGAGCCCGAGGCGATCTTCCACCATCCGAAGGTGGAGGGCTTCCTGGACTTCTCCCGGCCGATCGGGCTGCTCCTGGTGGCCGTGGTGCACCACCTGGGCGACGACGAGGGGCCCGAGGAGCTGGTGGACACGTACAAGTCGCGCCTGGCTCGCGGCAGCTACCTGCAGCTCACGCACTTCTGCTCGTGCGCGCCGGAGGTACGGGCCCTGGAGGGGGTCCTGCTCACGATGCTGGGCACCGGCCGGGCCCGGGACATGAAGGAGATCGTGCACTTCTTCGACGGGTTGGAGCTGGTCGAGCCGGGCGTGGTGCACCTGCCGGAGTGGCGGCCGGAGCAGCCCGTCCGGCGGCCGCCGGGGCTGGGCGGGATCTGCATCGCGGGCGGCGTGGCCAGAAAACCCTGACCACGCCACCGGTGCCTCCGAGCTCAGGAGACCTGGACCTCGTGGCTCGCCTGCGCCTGCTGGTAGACGCCGTTGCCCGGCCACCTGACGGTGAACCTGTACAGTCCCCTCGCCCCGACCGTGGTGACGAACTCGAACGAGCCGCTCTCGTCCACCGTCACGCTGGGCAGCGGTCTCGTGGCGGAGCTGTCGACCCACGTGCGCTCGACGGTGATCACGGCGCCCTCGGGCCGCAGCCCGCCGTCGCCCGCCAGGGTGCCCCTGAACCGCATCTCCTTGCCGACCGACCCGGTCTTCAGGCCGGTCAGCGTCAGCGTGGCCGGCCGCCTGGCGACCTCGGTGGTCGCCGACGCGGAGCTCCACCGGGCGTCCTGGCTGCCGTCCCAGACGGCCTGGTAGGTGATCGCGCCGCCGACCGGCGGGGTGTCGGCGAGCGTGAACGAGCCGTCCGCAGCGGTCGTCACCTCCGCGACGGTCGCGCTGGTGCCGTCGGGCGCGTGCCGGGTCACCACGACCGGCTGCGCGCCGGCGTCGAGCCCGCCGGGCAGCGTGAGCCCGCCGGTCAGCGTGACCGGTTCGAGCACGTCTCCCGTGGCCGGGGCGGTGAGGGTCATCGACGACCGCGGCAGCAGCGCGCCGTGCATCCGCCACAGGTGGAGCCGTCCGGTGCCGGCCCTCAGCACGGTGAGGACGTCGGCGCCCGAGATCGTCAGGCTGCCCGGGACGACGCTGCCCAGCGAGGAGTTCTCGCTCCGGTAGGTGATCTCCGCCGTGGCCGCGTCGTACGACACGACGTTCGCCACGCCCGTGCCCACCACCTGGGTCCCGTCGGGGCTCACCGCGACGGCGCGGCGGGAGATCGAGTGGATCGGGCTGTAGGAGCGGACGCGGGTCAGGGTCGTGGTGTCCCAGGCGTCGATCTGGTCCGGGCTGTCGAGCGCGGCGACGAGCGTGGCCCCGTCCGGCGTGACGGCCAGGTCGTACGGGCCGCTCAGACCATGCGCAAGGCCGTCGATGCCGCCCCGCGGGGTCGCCGACGTGCCGTCGAGGTCGTAGACGTACAGGTAGGCGGGCAACAGGTTGGGCAGGGCGAACACCAGGGTGTTCCGTGCTGCGGCGACCAGGGGGGCACCGCTGGACATCCCGGCCCGGACGGACACGGCCTGCGGCGCCGGCGCGGTGAGGTCGAGGCTGAGGACGCCGCCGCCCGAGAGGCGCTCGCAGCCGTACCCGACCAGGAGCTGGGAGCCGGAGAGGGCCAGGTTCATGGGGCACGGGTAGGCGAGGTCGATCCGCCGGGTGACGGCGAGGGTGCCGGTGTCGATCTCGGCGATCTGGTTCGAGCCGCTCAGCGCCGCGTAGAGGCGGGCGCCGTCGGCCGTCATGGCCAGGCCGACCGCGCCCGACAGGCCGGTGATCTCGCCCGTTACCGTGCCCCGGCCGTCCAGGACGACGATCCGGTCCCGCCCGGAGACGAAGATCTTGCCCCCGCCGGCGGCCGTGTCACCGCCCTTCTCGTGATCGAGGCCCACGGTCGCCAGGCTCACGCCGAGATCCGTCGTGGAGTCCACGGCGGAGGCGGCCGGTGGCTGGGCCACCGTCAGGGCGGCCAGCAGCGCCAGGGTCCCGCCCACGACGGTCAGTGATCGGGTCGATTCAAGCGCTCGGGACAACCACAAGATTCCTCCTGGGCGGCAGGTCGCTGTCGGAAAGCTTCAAGATCAAGCCACACGGCGGCACTTCGCGTCAAGATTGACGGAGAGTAACGGCGGTGGAGGGGCTCTGTCCGCGGTGAGCTGGGGGTCCGCCCGGCGGACCGGTCCAACGGGTTGGGCACGGTGGGTGATCATCCCTGATTCCGGTGGCCGTCCTCTTAGAAAGCGTGTGCGAAACTCACAGCAGCTTTTCAGGCTGTGAGTTTGCTGGGAATCGACCTTCGGGCGTGCACGGGGTGGTCGCGGCGACCTGTGGCTTTCACTCTCCGTGAGATCTGGCGGGTCCACCTGGGGCTCCCGCCGCTGGGCGGATCTCCGCAGCGCCGGGCGCCTTTCGCCAGTGCATTCCCCTACTCCGGTAAGTCACCTTCCGTGGTTCTTGACCGGATGTGTCGATTTATGGCGTGATTCGGGTGTTTTTGCGCTGTGGATCTTTTAGATCCTCCTTATCTGGAGTGTGCCCGTGTCACAGTTACCCCGTGGTCGCTTACGTACGTTGATCACCGTCGTGATGGCGGCGACGCTGCTGATCGCGACGGCCCCCGCACCGCCCGCCACCGCGCAGACCGTGGCCGGGGCTCCGGGAGAGCCGAACTTCGTCTCCCGCGCCTCGACCTGGCTGGCGGCGCAGGTGGCGAGCTGGTTCACCGAGGAGCCGAAGGGCGAGATGCGCCCGAGCGGCCAGAAGGCCACCCTGCCGGGGCTGACCTCCGGTCCGGCCAAGCAGCGGCGGGAGGTCGCCCCGCCGGGCAAGCGGGTCAAGGAAGTGCCCGGCAAGCGGACCCGCTTCGCCACCGTGTACGAGCTCGAGGACGGCCGGCAGCAGGCCGAGATCTCGGCCCGGCCAATCCATTACCGGGACGCCAAGGGCGAGTGGCAGCCGATCGACACCCGGGTCGAGGGGGTGTCGGAGGACGGCTTCACGCATGGCAACGACAAGGCCGGATACAGCACCCGGTTCGGCGACAGGTCGGACAAGCTGCTGCAGGTCAAGGCCGACGGGCGGCAGCTCACCCTGGGCGTGGCCGGCGACGGCCGGCAGCTGACCCCGAAGGTGGCAGGCTCGACCGTCACGTACCCGGGCGTGTGGGACGGCGCCGACCTGGTCTACGCGGTCACCTCCGAGGGGGTGAAGGAGTACCTGGTCCTGACCAAGCCCCCGGCGGCGGGCACGTCGCTCGCGTTCACCGTCAAGACGGGCGGCCTGAAGGCCGAGGCCCGGCCGGACGGGTCGATCGCGTTCCTCGGCGAGGACGGGACGGCGGCGTTCGCCATCCCGAAGCCGTTCATGTTCGACACCGTGGACGACCCGGCCTCCCCGTACGGCAAGCGCCACTCCGACGCGGTCACGCAGGAGGTCACCCAGCAGGGCGCCGAGGCGACCATCACGCTGAAGCCGGACCCGGCCTGGCTGGCGGCGGCCGACCGCAGGTGGCCGGTGGTGATCGACCCCACGATCGCGCTGCAGCCGGACTGGGCGCTGGCCGAGGACGCCTACGTCAGCTCCGCCTCCAAGACCGGCAACTTCGGCAGCGCCTGGCAGCTCCCGGTGGGCAAGACCAGCACCGGCGCGATCAACCGGTCGCTGATCAACATCCAGGTCGTGGACGCGCTGCCGGACCAGGACGTGCTGGTCGACGACGCCCGCCTGGAGGTCTACTTCGACCAGGCGCTGGGCGAGGCCGGCGCGGTGACGGTCGGCGCGCACGAGATCACCTCCGACTGGGGCGCCTCCGGGGTGACCTGGAACAGCCAGCCCACGTTCAACCCGATGGCCGCTGCCACCGTGACGCGGCAGCCGAATGAGCTGTCGCGCTGGCACGCCTTCAACGTCACGAACGTGGTGCAGGGCTGGCTGTCGCAGCCGTTCTGGACCAACGGCCTGCTGCTGAAGGCGAGCGACGAGTCGGCGGCGGCCCCGGTCGGCGGCCCGGTGTACGAGGCCGCGACCGAGAGCGCGTACGGCGGCGACGGCATGGTCGGTGAGCAGGCCAACACCCCCAAGCTGGTCGTCACCTACGGCCTGCCGAGCGTGACGCTCAAGCCGGTCACCACCGCCACCTCGGTAGGCGCGTCGCTGTCCTGGACCGCCTACGCGGACCCGACCCCCGGCGACGCCTCGGACGACCTGGTCGGCTACGAGCTGCACCGCACCTGCCCGTCCGGCTGCCAGATCGGCGGCGGCTTCTCCGACGGCTACGACACGCTGGTGACCACGCTGCCGGCCGACGTCACCTCCTACACCGACACCGCCAGCGGCGGCGAGCCGGAAGCGGTGGCCGACCCGTCCTACATCCATGAGGCCAGCTACTGGGTCGAGGCGGTGCTGGCCAACGGCAAGACCTCGCCGTCGCAGGAACTGCGGGCCATCCTGCCCAGGCCGGGCGAGATCACCACCCTCGTGTACGCCGACGCCGACACCACGCTGTCGGCCGGCGAACCGTCGGTCGGCCACGACCAGGTCGCCGGGCAGAAGCGGGTGCAGGTCGGCAACACCGCCACAGCACTCGGCAACACCCGCGCTGTGCTGAGGTTCGGTGACTTCGCCGACAGGGTGCCGGCGGACGCGGAGATCACCCAGGCCACGCTGTCCCTGTGGGGCGCCAACGCCACCGGCACCGGCGCGGGCTTCACCGCCCACAAGCTGACCAGGGACTTCGACGAGTCAGCCACCTGGACCGCCCCGTGGACGAGCGCGGGCGGCGACTTCGACGCCGCCGCCCTGAGCACGCTCGGCGCGGTGACGGCCACGCCGGGCTGGCGCCAGTGGGCGGTCACGGATGCGGCCAAGGCGTGGCTCACCGACCCGGCCGCCGCCAAGGGGCTGCTGGTCAAGGTCGCCGACGAGGCCGGCACGGCCAAGCAGTCGGTGTCCTTCCTGTCGGGCGAGGCCGAAGAGCCGGTGCTGCGGCCCCGGCTGCGCGTGACGTACAAGGAGAAGACGGCCTTCTACGTGCCCGGCACGCCGGAACGGCTGGACGCCGGCGAGACCAGGCAAATCCCGGTCGTGGTCACCAACACCACCACCGAGACCTGGGACGCCGGCAGGACGGTGGTGTCCTACCACTGGAAGCTGCCCGACGGCACCGACATCTCCGCGCCCGACAACCAGCTCAGGACGCCCCTGCCCGTCAGCCTGGCACCCGGCGAGTCGGCCGTGGTCCACACCGATGTCAAGGCGCCGGCCGCGACCAACCTGGCCGACGGGGTGCAACTGGTGTGGGACGTGCAGGACACCGTCACCAACAACTGGAAGTCGGCCACCCACCACCTGCCCGAGCTGCCGCAGCAGATCCGCATCGACTCGCCCACCTCGGACCTGCTCGGGCTGGAGAAGTTCTACCAGTACACGGGTCTCGCGACCGGGGCCGGCTCGTCAGCGGCGGCCAACCTGTACGCGGGCAACGTGACGTGGTCCTACGCCCCGATCAGCAACCCGTCGAGAGGCATCGCGACAAACGTCCGGATGACGTACAACTCACTCGACACCTCCGCGGCCTCCCTCGGCTACGGCTGGTCGCTGCAGACCTCGACCCTGTCCAAGCTCGGCTCACAGCTGAAGTTCCACCCGCCCGGCCAGTCCTGGCCCGGCCAGGTGCGCCTGACCGACGGTGACGGCACCACGCACGTGTGGACGCTCGACCCGCCGGACCAGGCCGACTGCGACTTCGACACGTGCGCGTACAAGCATCCGCGCGGCGTGCACCTCTACCTGCAGCGGGTCGACCCGGCCGGGTTCGAGGGGCAGCCGAACGCCGCCGAGCTGGCCGAGCAGCGCGCCTGGGTGTTCACCAAGCCCGACCGCACGCAGTTCTTCTTCGACACCGAGGGCTTCCAGTCGGCCATCGTCGACAAGAACGGCAACACCATGTCGTTCACCTACGAGCGGCGCAGGTCCAACAACAAGCCCACCAAATTCCTGCAGTCGATCACTGACGCGACCGGCCGCCAGACGCTGAGGCTGTCCTACTACAAGAAGGGGCAGGACTACACCTACGTCGACGACGAGGGCAACGACGTCAGCGACTCCAAGCTGACCAACCCGCACATCATCGACAACGTCGAGTCGATCACCGACATCGCCGGCCGCAAGCTCACCTTCGCCTACACCGACAAGGGCCTGATGGCCAAGATGGTCGACGGCGCGGGGGACGAGCAGGCCAAGACGTTCCGCTTCACCTATGACGCCACGCAGGGCACCAGGAACGTCAAGCTGGTCGGCGTCAAGGACCCGCGCGGGAACGACACGGCGCTGACCTACTACGAAGCGCCGGTCGACCCCAAGGACAAGTGGAAGCTGGAGACGATCACATCCCGGCGCGGGGCGACGTACCAGTTCGGCTACCTCGACCCGGACGGGTCGCAGGGCGGTGTGATGCACGCCAGCGTCACCGACGAGCTGACCCGCCAGACGAAGTACGTGATGGACGCCTACGGCCGGCCCACCTCGGTGACCAACGCCGACGAGAAGACCACCACGCTGGAGTGGGACGGTGACCACAACGTCACCAAGCTCACCGAGCCGAACCAGGCCTACAAGACGTGGGAGTACGACCAGCGCACCGGCTACCCGCTGACGATCAAGAGTGCCGAGGCCAACAAGAACGGCTGGCCGGGCACCACGCTCAAGTACGACTACGACCCCGCCTACAAGGGCAACGTCGCCGACCTGAGCGAGAAGACCAGCCCCGAAGGCCGCAGGTGGACCTTCGGTTACGACGACAAGGGCAACCTGACCCGGGTGACCGACCCCGCCGGGACGCTCACCGAGACGCCCGACGACTACTCGACCCGGTACGTCTATGACGGCCACGGCCAGGTCCTCAAGGCGATCGACGCCAACAACCACGAGACCGAGTTCACCGACTATCACCCGAGCGGCTACCCGGAGAAGACGACCGACGCCTACGACCGGGTCAGCACCACCACCTACGACGACCGCGGCCTGATCGTCAAGGCAGAGGACGCCAAGGGCAAGGTCTCCGAGATCTCGTACGACATCTTCGAGCGCCGACTCGAGACGAAGGTGCCCAAGGACCAGAACGCCGGCAAGTTCATCGTCACGCCGGCCCCTGAGTACGACCTCAACGACAACGTCGTCAAGCAGACCGCCTCCAACGGCGCGGTGGAGACGACCGTCTACGACAAGGGCGACCTGCCGATCGAGGTGGGCCTCCCGCGGTATCCGGACGGCAAGGAACGCAAGTTCACCACCGAGTACGACGTGCTGGGCAACGTGACCAAGCAGACCGAGCCGCTGGGCAACCTGACGCCCGACGACCCGGACGACTACACCACCGGCTACACCTACACGAAGCTCTACCAGCTCGACACGGTGACCGACGCCGAGGGCGGCAGGACCTCGTACTTCTACGACGAGGTCGGCAACACGCTCAAGATCGTCGATCCGCGCAAGAACAACACGGCCGACCCGGAGGACTACTCCGTCAGGCATGTGTACGACCTCGACCACCGGCAGACGTCCAAGATCGACGCGGCTGGGCATGCGGTGTCGTGGGAGTACGACAAGGACAACAAGACCACCGCGGTCATCGACCAGGAAGGCAACCGGACCGAGCTGGTGCTGGACGAGCGCGGTCTGGTCAAGCAGTCCAAGGTGCCGCACTCGTCCACGAACGGGGCGATCAAGTACGTCGTCACCGAGTTCCGGTACGACCCGGCCGGTAACCGAACGAAGGTCATCACCCCGCGCGGCGTCGAGACCGCCGACGACCCCGACGACTTCGTCGAGGAGACCCGCTACGACAAGCTGAACCGGGTCGAGGAGCAGGTCTACCCGTACGACAAGGACGACCCGCGCTACAACAAGCCCGACAGCGTCAAGTACTTCTACGACGAGGTCGGCAACCTGGCCAAGGTGTCGGCGCCGCCGTCCTCCGGTGAGACGGTGCGCAACGACACGGTCTCCACGTTCTACGACAACGGCTGGACCCGTACGACCACGGACGCGTGGGACCTGACGGCCGCCTACGAGTACAACGACATCGGCCAGCAGATCAACCGCACCCTGCACGCCTCCGGCGGCTCCTCCTCCCGCACGCTGACGTGGGACTACTACCTGGACGGCAACCTGAAGTCGCACACCGACGACGGCACGCCGGTCGGCAAGGACACCGTCCTGGTCGACAACTCCGACTTCCAGAACGTCACCACCGTCGGCACCACCTGGGCTCCCGCCGCGGCGGGTACCGGTTTCCAGGGCTACGACTACGACCTCGCCCCCGCGGGGACCGGGCAGTCGTCGATGACCTGGAACCTCACCATGCCCGCCGGTGGGCAGTACGAGGTGTTCGTCCGCTACCCGTCCGGGGCCACCGCCACGGACGCGCCGTACCAGGTCACCCACGGCGGTGGCAGCACCCAGGTGAAGGTCGACCAGACCAGGAACGCCGGCGAGTGGGTGTCGCTGGGCTCGTACGACTTCAGCGACGCCGCGCCGCCGGTCAGCCAGGTCGGCGAGCGCAACGTGACCTCCACCGGCACCCAGATGATCACGCTGACCGACGCCGCCAACGGCACGGTCGCCGCCGACGCCGTCAAGCTGGTGCGCGACAACTCCGGCGAGACGGACACCGAGCAGAAGAAGTTCGAGTACGTCTACGACGTCAACGGGCAGCTGGACAAGCTGACCGACAACAGCTCCGGCCGCCGGATCGACACCTACGACATGGTCTGGACCGAGCTCGGTCAGATCAAGTCGGTGACCGAGTCCAAGGACGGTGCCGTCAAGAACGTCACCTCCTACACCTACAACGAGGTCGGCAGCCCCACCCAGCGCCGTCACGACGGCCTGGTCACCGACTTCACCTACGACGTGCGCGACGCCATCGCCACGGTGGTCAACCAGCGGGCCGTCAACACGACCGACACCCAGACGACCACCTTCTCCTACACCGCCCGCGGCGAGCTGCTGCGCATGGTCGCCGGCAACGGCAACGTCGTCGAGCTGGACTACTTCCTCGACGGCCTGGCCCGCACCAGGACCGAGAAGAAGTCCGACGGCACCCTGGTCGCCTCGCACGAGGTCGGATACCAGGGCAACGGCCACCGCGCCAGCGACCACGTCAAGCTGCAGAACGCCGACAGCCCCGGCTCCTACCTCGAGCACCAGCTGTCCTACACCTACGACCCGCGCGACCGGGTCGCCAAGGTGGGCAAGCAGGTCGTCACCGGCCAGCCGCTGAAGGACGAGACCTACGTCCACGACGCCAACAACAACGTCATCGAGCAGACCGTCGAAGGCACCACCACCAAGTTCGACTACGACCGCAACCGGTTGATGACGGCCACCGCGGCCGGCGGCGCCACCTCGGTCTACAACTACGACCCCTACGGCCGCCTGGACACCATCACCCAGGCCGGCCAGCAGACCGCCAAGTACAAGTACGACGGGTTCGACCACGTCAAGGAGTACATCGGCGGGTCCGGGCTGAACGCCAAGACCACCCGGTACACCTACGACCCGATGGACCGCACCGTCACCCGGACCAAGAACGCCGGGACCGGCAGCGAGAAGACCACCACGTACGAGTACCTGGGCACCTCCGAGGACGTCGTCTCCGAATCCGAGGGCGGGGCGCAGATCAAGGCGTACTACTACGGTGCGCCGGGGCAGCGGCTGTCGCAGATGAAGCTGGTCGGCGGGGTGCGCGAGCACTCCTTCTACAGCTTCAACATGCGCGGCGACGTCGAGGCCATCAGCGGAGACGGCGGCACGGTCCGGGCCACCTACGGCTACACCGCCTACGGCAACGACGAGAAGGTGCTGTTCACCGGCATCGACAAGTACGACGCCACGCAGCCGGACAAGGAGCCGTACAACAGCTTCCGGTACAACAACAAGCGGTACGACGAGGCGTCGCAGTCGTACGACATGGGCGCCCGCGACTACCTGCCCGGCATCAACCGCTTCCTGGAGCGGGACTGGTTCAACGGCGCCCTGGACGATCTCGACCTGGCCGCCGACCCGTGGACCGGCAACCGGTACGCCTTCGCCGGCGGCAACCCGATCACCTACGTGGAGATCGACGGCCACCTGTTCGGCCTGTCTCTGTCGGACATCGGCCACCTGGCGCTGGACGTGGCCGGCATGGTGCCGGTCGTGGGCGAGGTCGCCGACCTCGCGAACGCGGGCTGGTACGCCCTGGAGGGCAACTACGTCGACGCGGCACTGTCACTGGCGGGTGCCGTCCCGTTCGTGGGGGCCGCCGCGACCGGCGTGAAGTGGGTCAAGACAGCCGTCAAGATCACCGGCACCGCCGGGAACACCGCCAAGACCGCGGCCCGTGTCGACGGCGCGGCCAAGGCCCTGGCCGCCGCCTCACGCCGGGTCAACCTGATCGCCAAGAACGGCGGTACGGCACCCGACATCATGGCCGCTTTACGCGCGGAACAAGCAGCCAAGACAGCCAAGAAATCGGCCGACAAGGCGCATGCCACCGCGTCCACCCCGACGACCCGGGTGGTCACCGGCCAGACCAAGGTCACCGTCAAGCAGCCCAGCGGCGGCGCCAAGGCCTGCCCGACCAGCAGCTTCGTCCCCGGGACCAAGGTCTTGCTGGCCGACGGCACCCACAAGGCCATCGATCGGTTGAAGGCCGGCGACCAGGTGGTGGCCACCGACCCGGCCGGCGGCCGGACGGCGGCGAAGCCGGTGCTCAAGACGATCACCAGCAAGGGCGTCAAGCGTCTGGTGTCCATCACCGTGGACGTGGACGGCGACCGGGGCGGCAGGACCGGCACGGTGATCGCCACGGATCGCCACCCGATCTGGGTGCCCGAGTACGACCGCTGGACGGACGCCGGCGAGCTCAGGCCGGGCATGTGGCTGCAGACATCTGCGGGCACGTACGTCCAGATCACCGCGATCGAGCACGAGGTGCGGCAGGGCCAGCGCGTCCACAACCTGTCGATCGCCGACATCCACACCTACTACACGGCCGCTGGAGAGGCCGACCTCCTCGTCCACAACACCGGTTGCATCGATGCGGCGAAGGCCGAAGCCGATCGAGCTTCGGTCATTCGTCCCAGTCGTGCTCGCCCTGTGGTCGCGGAGGCAATTGAGTTACCCGGTGGTCAGATCTTCTCTAGCCCGAGTATTCGGGGGGGTGCACCCCAATTGCATCCGGATGTTCAGCAGATTCTCGATGCGATTCCCGACGTGCCCGGAGCCCGAGGGGCAGGGCACGGAAATTGCGGCCTGGCTGTGTGTCTAACCGAAGCTCTCAATGCAGGGCTGAACCCAACCGGCTCCTCGGCAGCTGCCGTTCTTATTCGTGGTGACATTAACCACTCGAGCCACGGGGTTCCTGTCGGACCATGCAACAGCTGCGAGCATTTGGTAGAGCACTACAACCTGAACTTCCTGACCAGATGACCGGAAACTAGAGCAGGCACTGGCTGTCGGGCCTCATACGTGGCTCGACAGCCGAGCCTCTGCTGCTATTCTCGTTTCATGGAACTCTCCGTAGAGGCGGAACTGGTACTACGTGCCGCCGGCTGGGAACGCGGACGAGGGATCGACATCAGCGAGTGGCGATCCCACTTCAGTGCGAACGGAATCCAATTGCACGATTCCGCGGCCCGTTTTCTGTCGGAGTTCGGAGGTCTAAGCGTAGACAGCAGCTCAGGCGGCGGCGCGCCTGAGCCATTTGAGCTGGACCCATCGTTGGCGTACGGGGAAGAAGATCGATTTATTGACTGGTCCGAGGTCATCGGGCACTCCTTGTACCCGCTCGGAGAACTGGACGGCGGACGCTTCTTCCTGGGGATCGACGAGGTGGGGAGGATCTACCTTGTGGCGAATTGGATCGCTTGCTACGGGACGATTCCAGAAGGCCTCGAAAATCTCATCCGTGGAGTTGCTCCGAAGGAGCTGTACGGGCGCCAAAAGATAGATCCGCCAGACTGACCGGAAACCATCGCCTCGGCCGGACGTGGCAGCGGACCCAACCTTCCAGCCCGGCGGCGCGGCCAAGGCTCGCCCGGTCAACTTCGTTCCCGGACCAAGGTCCTGCTGGCCGACGGCACCCACAAGGCCATCGATCGGTTGAAGGCCGGCGACCAGGTGGTGGCCACCGACCCGGCCAGCGGCCGGACGGCGGCGAAGCCGGTGCTCAAGACGATCACCAGCAAGGGCGTCAAGCGTCTGGTGTCCATCACCGTGGACGTGGACGGCGACCGGGGCGGCAGGACCGGCACGGTGATCGCCACGGACCGCCACCCGATCTGGGTGCCCGAGTACGACCGCTGGACGGACGCCGGCGAGCTCAGGCCGGGCATGTGGCTGCAGACATCTGCGGGCACGTACGTCCAGATCACCGCGATCGAGCACGAGGTGCGGCAGGGCCAGCGCGTCCACAACCTGTCGATCGCCGACATCCACACCTACTACACGGCCGCTGGAGAGGCCGACCGCCTCGTCCACAACACCGGCTGCGCACCGGGCCATATCGCGGAGGTGTCGGTCTTCAACTCCAAGGGTGTGGCACGAGGAGCCGAAACCGGAGAAGCCGGTCCAGTCACGTTCTGGTCGGGCGGACGGACACCGGCGGAGGCGGCGCAGGGGCCCTGGAAGGGGGGCATGGCGACCCACACGGAGGCCCGTGCCACTCGCGCCGCCGGAGCTCCTTGGCCGTTCTGGAAGGCGGGTGACGATCCGCTGCTGGGCCGAACGCCTGCCGTCGCCGGCGACACCTACTACCTTGAGGGACAGTTGCCTCCATGCAGTTGGTGTCAGGTCGCCATGGAAGAGGCGGCCGCGGAAACAGGGACGAACTGGGTGTACACCTGGGTCGAGAATGGTGCTCGTCAATTCTGGTGGCGTGGACCTGGTAGTTAGGAGAAGCACATTGATCTCGATCGTCGCTCGAGCGGCGGGTGTCGAGGAGCATCCACCACTGCTTCTGGTGGGGATTGCAGAGTCGGAAGATGGCGGCGGACGAGCCTTCCATTTTCAGTGCGATCTCCGGCGGAACGAGTACGAGGAGGGCGGCAACTGGCCCGAGGGAGAGAGCTACTGCGTCTCGAACGAGGCTGGGCTGACCAAGTTCGGTTGCGTGCGCGAGATCGAGGCGCGTGGAAACCTCATCAAGGTCGTCTTCACCAGCGAAGCCGCACGTGATCTGCGCCTGGGGGACTCGGAGTACGAGTTCGAGATCGTCGGCGAGGAGGTGGACATGGCGGAGATCCTGCTGGGGCTTCGCAGGATCCTCACGTGTGGTCGACCTGAATATCATCCGCGGTTCTCAGGGTTCGGCTGAGGCCCGCCCTCGGGCGGCTCGGTAAGCGCTCTGACCGGGTCACTCACCACGGGCTGCTCGGGTAGCGTGCGCGGCTGACGTCGAAACGGCGGTCCCACCGAATTGTCGCGGTGGGACCGCTGGCATGTATGCGTATCTCCCGGGCGCGTCGTCTGCCGCGACGCGCTCGTTCAGTGCGTCGCTCGTTTCCCACACCGAAAATGCCGCCCGGCTCGGCGGCGTCCACAAGCCGATCAAGCAGCCTCAAGGCAACCAGATCCGCAGCGCCGACCACGACACCCGCAACCGGCTTCTACGCGCCTGACGTCGTGCTGGAGCAGTTGAGCGGGCAGCTCCAGGTGTCGGCCGGCTCCCTGCTCGCGGCCGCCCCCATGTGAGTGGGCAACGCGGAGCGGGGCGGCAGATGCTCTGCCGCCCCGTTCTACCTGATCGTGTTCGCCGTCGAGGCCATGATGCCGAACGCCCGGTCGATGCCCTTCTTCCCCTTGCCTCCGATCCAGTCCGGCCGTCGCGCTTCGCGCGGTTTCGGCCGACGCCGGTCGGCCGCCAGCACCGCGATCTCCTCCAAGATCTGCGTGAGGATCTCGTAGTCGCGCGGCCACGGGTCGGCCCGCTGCGCGGGCGTCAGGTTGACGATGGCATCAGGAGGGAGACCTTCCGCTCGGGTGAGTAGCCGCCGTACTGTTCCGGAACGCGGGTATCCCGTTCGAGGAGTGGACGAGTGCGGACCTGTCGGAGCGGATCCTGGGTATCGACGTCGGCAGGTACTGGCCACCGAAACGTATCGACGACGACGAGTTCTGGGCAGAGACCGAAACCACGCTGGGTGCCGTGTACACACCTGATGCGGGGTTCGTGAACGATCCGCAACTGGCGGCGCAGAATCTGGCCGCCGCCGCGCGGGCACACGGTGCCGAGTTCCGGTTCCATACGTCGGTGCGCGGGATCGAGCGGGCTCATGGCCGGGTCACCGCGGTGACACTCGCGGACGGGAGCAGGATCCCCTGCGGCGTGGTGGTCAACGCCGCAGGCCCATGGTCGACCCGCATCAACGAGCTGGCCTCGGTCGGATCCGACTTCACCGTGGGATGCCGGCCGTTACGGCAGGAGGTCGCGCACGTCGCGGCCCCCGCGGGTTTCGGCGCCGACAACCGCGCCGGGATCTGCGTCGCGGACATGGACCTGGGTATCTACCTGCGCGGTGAGGCCGGCGGGGGACTGCTGGTGGGTGGTACGGAACCGGAATGCGACCCGCTGCAGTGGGTGGACGACCCGGATGCCGTCACCGCGCATCCGACGACGGCGGTGTTCGAGGCCCAGGTGACGAGGGCTGCGCGACGGCTACCGGCGTTGGAGATACCGAATCGGGCTCGCGGGGTCGTGGGAGTCTACGACGTCGCCGACGACTGGACGCCGATTTACGACCGTACGGAGCTGGACGGGTTCTACGTCGCCATGGGGACGAGCGGCAACCAGTTCAAGAACGCGCCGGTCGTCGGCAAGTTCCTCGCCGCGATCATCGAACAGACCGAGAACGGCGTAGATCACGACGAACGGCCGGTACGATTCGTCGGCGAGCACACCGGCCTGGCCATAGACCTTTCGGCGTTCTCCCGCAAGCGTCCCCGCGGCGCCGAGAACTCGGGCACAGTCCTGGGCTGATGCGCCTTCTTGACATCCCATCTGCGATTCTGTTGCGGTGCTGATTACTCCCCTGCCGGGCACAGACCGTCGAAGCGTGCGTCAGTCTCTGACCTATGTCCTGGAGAAGACCACCAACCTGCGCCATTTCAGCGGAGAAGCAGATGACCTCTGCATCGCATACCTGCATTGGTCAGCGGAGATGGCAGCACATCTTCGCGGGCAACTCGCCACCCGCGACATCGATCGACTGATCCTTTCCCGCAGGCACTGGGCCCTACAACAGATCATCGGATCCACGACGTACGGCATGCCAGGGAGCCAAAAGATCGCAGGCGTGGCCCATATCGTCCGGATGGAACTAGCCGAACGGGTAGATGACCTGACCAAGGCGATCCGAGCGTTTGAGCAGCAGGTGCAGAACTGGAGCGACCTGAGCCACTACATGGTCGCCGACTCTAGCTTCTACATCCAGCACGCAGACCGTTTCGACAAGACCGACTTCGGCGCTCTCGTACAAGCGCGCGAGTACGAGGCAGTTCACCTGCTTTTCCCCATGGTGGTCGTGGACGAGCTCGACACCCTGAAGCAGCACGGCAAGAGCCACACCCGATGGCGGGCAGGACACACCCTCGCGGTCCTCGATCGCCTGCTCGTCTCCCCCACCCGGGGCATCTTCTCCCGCCGCGGCGAGGCCGGACCGGACGGCGAGGTGGCCACCAGGGACGTGAGCGTTGAGATCGTGCTCGACCCGCCCGGGCACACACGGCTTCCCATCAACGACGACGAGATCATCGACAGGGCGAAGGCGATCGAAGTGCTGGCCGCCCGTCCGATTACCCTGCTCACCTACGACACCGGCCAGGCCACCCGTGGGCTGCAGGCTGATCTGAAGGTGATCAAGCGGAGGATGGAACTCGCAGCTGAAGAGCCGCCCCGTACCTAGGTTGGCGTCGGTCACGTGTGCGCCAGGCCCGCACGTGTCAGTCTCATGCTGCTTTGACCACCAGCCGGAGCGGCCGGTAGACGAACCCGTCGCTCCACGCCACGGCCGACAGCTCCTCCTTGGCGTGCAGTCCTGGCAGGCGCGTAACGAGGGCGCGGAACGCTTCTTGCAGTTCCATCCTGGCCAGGTTCGCGCCCAGACAGTAGTGCGGGCCGTGGCCGAAGGCCAGGTGCGGGGTGGGCGCCGTGCCAGTGAACCGGTGCACGTCGAACCGCAGCGGGTCCTGAAACGCCGAGGGGTCGTGGTCGGCGGCCCAAGGATTGGGCAGCACGACCGTGTCGGCCGGGATCGTTCCGCCTGACACCTCGAGGTCCTCGGTGACGCGCCGGAGCATGCCGTTGGAGCCGGGTGCTTCGTGGCGCAGGATCTCCTCCACCGCCGGATCGACCAGCTCGGGATGCGCTGCGAGTTCGGCGTACTGGTCGGCGTGGCAGAGTAGGCGGAAGGTCCCCCGGATGATCATTGAGGCGGTCGTCTCATGCCCGGCCAGGATGAGGGTGTACACCATGTTGGTCAGCTCGTCCTCGCTGAGCCCGTCGTCATCGTCGCGTGCCGCGATGAGCAGGTCGATCAGGTCCTCGCCGGGGTCGATTCGGTGCTGGGCTATCAGCTCGCGCGCGTATGCGGTGAACGCGGCGAATCCCTGAGCCCGGGCGTCGGCACTGGCGTCGGAGGTGGACAGGAACATCTCCGTCCAGCTGCGCACCTGGTCGAAGCGGTCCATCGGCACGCCGAGCATCTCGCAGATTACCCGGGCTGGCAGTGGCAGTGCGAAGTCCGCGACCAGGTCAAACTCCTGGCCAGCGGCGTCGATCAGCTCGCCGGCGATGACCGCCGCACGGGGCCGCCAGCGCTCGATGTGCCTGGGGGTGAACGTGCCGTGCAGGATGCGCCGGTAGCGGGTGTGCTGCGGCGGATCCTGGTTCATCAGCGCCGCCGGGTCGTCATCCAGGAACATGCCACGCACCATGCGAGGCAGGCCGGGCTCGCGCAGGTTGCGGCTGCTGGCCGGCGAGGTGAGCACGTTGCGGACATCCGCGTACCGGACGATCATCGGTGCCCGGTCGCCGCTGGGTAGCGTCACCACCTCCATCGGCGCCTCTGCGTAGCGGCGGGGTAGGTCGGGTGACGGTGTGCCGTACGGTCCGGGAGGAAGGTCCGGCCAGGTCGAAGTGGTGCTGGACTGTTCTGTCACAACCGCCTCCAGGCGATGCCATCGTCCAACAAGCTCGCCGGGAACGTACGCAACAAGCCGCCAACGGTCAAGACCACCGCCCCTGGGAAACAGCGGGTTGCGCGTGGTCGCCGTGCCGAACTGGGATCTGAGGCCACCGTAGCCTGTCCCCGGCCGACCGGATCATGCGGGACCCGGCGGTCGTCCCCTCCACGATCTGCTCGCCGCGATCATGTGGCTTTTCCCACCCGGCAGCGGAACGCAACAGGTAGGCGCCCTCTGTCTCAGCCGGACGCGGCGGCCTCACCCGCCGGCGCGGCGGGCACCAGCCGCACCGTGACCACGGTTCCGTACATGCGGGCATACGCGCCGGACTGATCAACCTGCACGGATCCCGAACGGTGCCCGGTAGGTGGATCGGACCTCACGAAGTCCTGGCAGCGCAGGAGATAGCTACGCGATGAGCGGTGTGCGTAAAGTGCTCGACACTCACCTTTGGGCGTTGATCTCGCGGGCCGCTTCGCGCAGGCCGGGTCGCTCGCGGACGTCGTCCAGCAGGCGGGCACCCGTTGACGCATTTCTGACGATCAGCTGGGTTGCCGGAGCATCTGGCCGCTGATCGTCGTCACCCCCCAACTCCTTCAGCGTCACGCAAAGACAGGCGCCCCCGGCAAAGGGGTTCCGCCCGAAGTCATCTCTCGATGCCGGATGGACCAGGCGTATTCCCGGCGTATTCCACGCTGCTGCCGGCGAGTGCAACGATCACTCCGGTGAACCTCGGACCGCCGGGATCGCTCATGTCAGAAGCCTCGTCGGAGGCCGTATTCCACCCCCTGGCACCAGGCGACTCCGGCGGGCTGATCTTCGTCCGAGAGAAGGAAGAACGATGAACCCGCTCAAAACGGTCACCGTCGGAGTCGCTGTCGCGGTGGCGAGCGTCATTCTCGCGCAACCGGCCTTGGCGGCGAGTTTTCAACGGGATGTCGGAGACGGGATCGTCCGCTACGCCGACCCTGCCAACGAGCTGTGCGTCCGGGCGGATGACACCACAGGGACAGCCTGGGTGGAGGTGACCCTGACCCGCCCGGGTGTGATCGGAAAGCCCATCGTCGTCAGAGACGACAACATCCGCCACCCCGGCGCCACCTGCGCGGTGCTCCCCGCCTTCGACAACGTCACCTACCGGGCCGTCCACGAGAGCTACTGGAGCGGGCGAGGCACCGTCCTGCGCGGGACGTTCACCTTCCAGACCTGACGCTCAGACAGGGCCCCCGCACCATCGATCGCCATTCTTCGTCGCGATCCGCCACGAGGCGATACCTCGCACATCTCCCCCCGCCGGCCACGCGGAAGCGCTGAAGTGCACGCTCCAAGGCCAACCGAACCAACCGAAACATCTCTTGCTGGAGGACTGTTGAAGACACGCATGCTGGGCGCCGCGCTGGCAATCGCAGCGTTGAGCGGGCTGCTGGTGGCAAGCCCGGCGCAGGCGAGAGACGGAGTGTCCTCCGCCCGCGTCCGCGTGGACACCGGGATCCCCGGCGGTGGCGCGCTCGTCACGACGACCGTCGACTTCGTCAACCGGAGGAAGGTCATCTTTCGGAACTTCACGGTGCGCGACCTCTGTCCCGGCGACAACAGGCCGGTGCAGGCCCGGGCTTGGTGGCACTACACCGACGGAACCACCGGGAAAAGCGCCGTGAGGACGGACAGCAACGGCTGCGGCGACGACGGCACCAACTTCGGAAACATCACCCCTCCCAGCACCAAGGGCATATCGAGCGTCTACCTGGAGGTGTGGCTCTACACCGGATCAGGCACTAAGCGTCGCAACATCAGCCTGTCCCGATACAACCAGTACGTACACCCGGGCCGCTGACGCTCAGGCTTTCAGCTGGTCGGCGTACCAGGACTTGATGACGTTGCCGATGATGGCCAGGCGTTCGTCGAAATCGAGGTGCCGCTCATCAGGCGATTGCAGGTACTCGTCCAGGTGCCGGGTGGGCGGGTAGCCCGCCTCGGCGCGGTCGGAGATCGCCAGCTCGGCGATCTCCATCGACCGGACCCGGTGCCGTATCGCGGTCAACTGCGACGTCCTGTGCGCCATGCTCCGCACCAACACCCCATACCAACCACCCACGCTCAGAGCGTCTCGCGGGTCAGCCGTCCCCGCGCCCCGCCGAAGACCACCTCGTCTGCCGATCATTTCCTTCCTCGTTGTCCGCCCCACAGGGCGTGTGACCGCAGGGCCCGGCAGCTTCCCCGTCGCCGCCTGATCGCCACCCCGGCGGCGGGCGGAGCCCCCCTGCTCGCCCAGGCCCGCGCCGTCCTGGTCATGGCCGTCACCGCCATCCGAGCGGCTGGCGCCACCTGGGGACGAGATCGCCACCGGCATGGCGCGAGATCGCAAAGAGCTCCTCACGCCTATCCCTCAGCGGCCGGAGCTGGTGGCGATGTCGATCGGCGACGCGCCCGTGTGCGGCCGATCCTCAAGGGATAGGGGGCCGACTATGGCCACTGACGAGCCCGTCGACATGGACAGGGTGGCGGTGTCCCTGCTGCGCGCGCTGCGCCCCGAGGTGCAGCAGGCCTTCCTGGACAGTGAGGAGTTCCGGTCGCTGCCCGCGGCCGACCGGGAGCGGTTGTACGTGCTGGACGCCTCCATGGACGCCGAGTAGGCGGGGCCCCTGATCACGACTACCGGCCATGGCTGTGGCCGTGGTCGATCTATGGACGCCCTGGGGCATCCTTCTCTGCACGCTCCCTCATCGCCGGGCTGCTCAAAGGGGAGGCTCGGGGTCGAGCTTCGTCATCGGCTTACCCATGACCATGCTGACGATCGCCTCGTTGTCGCTGGCGAGTGCGGCCCGGATCGCCGTGCCGCGCAGCAGGTTCGCCAACTCCTTCAGCTGGTCGGTGCTGAAGCCGTCGATGCGGCAGCCGACGATGTCCATGTGCTCGGCGAGTAGTTGGAGGCGACCTGCGGTCTCGAAGGCGTGCTGGGCGGGTTCACCGCGCGCCTCCTTTGGATCCTTCGGGTCGGTCATGTTCAGCTCCATTCGGCAAGGTCGATAGCGTCCGGGCGGTCCGTGATCTCGGGTTCGGGACGCGAGCCGTGCCGCTGCGGGCGGGGCGGCGGATCGGACGACGCCGGCGGTTGCGGCGGGGTGAGGCGGACCTCGAGGTAGCGCTGGATTTGCAGGCCTCCGCCGCGGCGGGCACGCGGGCCGGAGTCTTCCAGCAGGGTCATTACGGTAGCGATCAGGGCGGCGGCGGTCTCGGCTTCTTCTGTGGTGCCGACCAGGCGGATCTTCATGCTTGTCTCCCTCGTCAGCGTGCGATCGGGGAAGCGATCGCATGCAGCGGCTTGTGGGCGTCGCGGGCATCGCCAAGTGCCCGGTGGCCGCCGCCGAGCGGCAGCCAGTAGCCGACGCGCGCCCAGACGGAGCTGGCCTGCATCAGGCACCACCAGTGGTCGGGGCGGGGCAGCTCGGTGACGTCGAGGCCGGCCATGCTGTGCGTGGTGAGGATCCGGCCCGCGTCGAACGGGGCGTTGTAGGCCGGGGCGTGGCGGCCGCGGATGGCGGCCAGGAAGGCCGGGGCGACCTACTCCCAGGACGGGGCGGCCGCCAGTTCGGCGTCGGTGATGCCGTGCACGGCCCGGGCGCCGGGCTCGACTGGGACAGGGCCGGGGTTGACCAGGGTGTCGAGCAGGGTGTCGAGCAGGGTGTCGAGCAGGGTTTCTCCTGTGGCGGCGTCCAGGACCGCGATTTCGATCACGACGCCGTCAAGGCCGGTGGTCTCGGTGTCCAGCACCACGGCGCGGCCGGGCCTCAGGGCGGAGCGGGCCCATCGGATGACCTCGCCGACCTCGGTGGACAGGGTGATCCGGTCGGCGTGCTGGGCGGCGCCGGGGTGGGCGGCCAGCGCGGCCGCGACCTCGGTCTTGGTGGGGTGACCGTCTTCGCGGTATTCCCAGTCGATCTCCCAGCGGTCGCCGGCGTTCCACCAGTGTGGCCACACCTCGACCGAGTAGTCCGCGCTGAGCTGGGCGCAGAAGCCGCGCACGGCCTGGGCGCGGCTGATCGGCAGGCGGGTGTGCTCGCGCAGGGGCGAGACTTCGCCGGGTTTGACGGCGCGGACGGCTTCCCAGTCCACGCCCTCGATGAGGAGCATGTCCTCGATGTCGCCGACGGCGTACAGCGGCACGTCGACGGTCTTGCGGCGGCCGACCTCGCGTTCGACGTAGGTGGTCGGGGAAACCCAGCCGGCGGCCACGCAGTAGTCGAAGTCCCGGCGCCGCATCTCGGCGTGCTCGGCGGCCTGCTCAGGCCCGAGCAGCTGATCGCGGCGGACCTGTTCCATCAGGTCTTCGTCCTCGGCCAGGGCGGCGATGTCGGTGCGGGCGTAGCGATCGAACCGGCCGGGCTTGAGGTGCCGTTCGGTGGCCACGCACTCCAGGTCGTACTCGCGCCAGCCCAGGACGTCGGCGGCTTCGCGCATGGTCAGGGAGCTGGCCAGCCGGGCCAGCCGCTCGGCGACGACCTCGGTCAGCACGGCCAGACGCTCAGCATCGCCGGGAATGGCGCGCAGCGCGGCGACGTCGTACAGGGGCCAGCCCTTGTAGTCGTCGACCACGCTGGCCAGCCCGCGCTTGGCCAGGTCGCCGATGTCGGCCTGGTCGACCTGCAGGCCGGTCAGCTCGGCGAGCAGCTCGGCACACCGGCGGGCGCCGAGCGGCTGCGGCGGGATCTGCCCGCGCAGCTGGCTGGCGTGCTCGGTCAGGGCGTCGGCCTGCGTCCTGGTCCAGTACGGCGGCCGCGCCGGGTCGGGAATGAGGCCGGCCTCGCGAGCACGCCGCCAGTCGCCGAAGCTGAGGTCGAGCACGCCCATGAGCTGGCTGTCGTCGAGCAGGTCGGGGATCATAACCGCCAGCTCGTTGCGGCGGGCCACCAGGTCGTCCACCGTGCTGCCGGACCAGCGCGGCGTCTTCATGTCGCAGGGCGGGATGACGCCGGCGGCCACGGCGCGGCCGAACTGGGCCTGGTTCCAGCCGAGCGCGGTCTGCAGCTGGGCGGCGGTGTGCGCGGTCGTCCGGCGCGGCTTGGCCACGGCCGTCGTGCCGGGCTCGGTGGTCGGCGTGGTCTGCTGGGTGTCGGTCATAGGAAGCTCACCCGCCCGACCACCGCGAGCAGCTCGCCGGCGTCGCAGGCGGCCTGCAGGGCCGCGTCGCTGGAGTCGGCAGCTGGGCCGGCCAGCAGCATGTGCTGGGCTCGGTCGACCAGCTCGAACCACTCGTCGGGCAGCGGCACCGCCTCCGAGGCCTGCCACAGCAGGACGTCGTCGAAGCCCTCGGCGTCGATGTGCGCGATCGTGGCGACGGAGCGGGAGCCGATCTCCATCCGGACCCGCCAGGACGTGTCGAGGTCCGGCAGGACGGTCATGTCCCAGGTGGGCCAGGCGCAGCGGGCGCGCAGATCGGCGGGCCCGGCGGCGGGTGTCTCGGGGGCCAGCAGCAGCCCGGGCAACGGCCCATGGCCGTCGGCACGGTCATCGGGTACAGCGCGTAGAACGGGGTGGCGTCCAGGTCGCCGGCGTCCATGTCCGGGTCGTCGAGCTCAACCAGGTGCACGTCGGCGGCGCCCGCCGCCCACATGTCCAGCGCGTCTTCCAGCAGGTCGGATGCCTGCTCGGAGGTCATGGCGGCGACCGCGTCGAACGCCGCGGTGCCGTCGCCATCGCGGTGCGCCTGCTGGGCGAGCGGCTGCCAGACCCGAGTGGTCTCCGACGCCAGCCCGACGCCGGGCAGCCACCCGAACACCGCGCACGCCAGCACGGCGACCGTGGGGCGCTCGGTCAGCAGGCGCGGGATGAGGGTGTCCTGGCAAGGGCGGCATCCGGCCCGGCAGGCGGCGACGATGGCGGTGGCCAGCGCGGCGTTCACGCCGCGATCGGCGCTGAACGGGAGATCCGCCAGAAACCCCAGGTCCGGGGACGGATGCTGGTGGCGTAGCGCGGTGGTGAACTTGGCGCCGTCCCGCGCGGCGGCGCGGGCCCGCTTGTAGGCGCTGGACTGCTTCCCTGTCAAGTAGGCGTGTTGAGGCCTTGGGTGGGTGGTGGTGTCGGCGTACCAGTTCAAGTGCAGAGCCATGTACAAGTGAACGGGTTCTGTCGCTGATCTTGTGACCGAGTCGGCTGATAGCCAGGTTCACTGAGGTGATCTCAGAGAAATAATTCGGGCGATTTGGGGATGTTCGGGACGCCAAAGGTGACGTTTCGGGCCTATCGGGAGAAGTCGTCGAAGGCCGGAGACAGACGTGGAGCCTCCGGTAGATGAGTTCTCACCACAAGAACCCCATCGGCCGAAAGGCTCCACGTGATTACTCATCGTGCCATGCTCGACGTCTCCCGCGCGCTGGTTCATCACGTTGCCCGGTCGCTGCGGGACGAACGCCGGCGGGTGGGCACCCCAAAGGGCAGTCGCGCGCTGACCCCGTTCTGGCAGGCGGTGCTGATCCTGCGCTGGTTTCGGGGTGAGTGCGACATCCCCAAGCTAGGCCGCGATCACCACATCTCCCGGGTCACGGCCTGCCGCCACATCGCCGAGGGGATCAACGTCCTCGCAGCTCAAGCCCCCGACCTGCACGAGGCTCTGGACCACGCCCAAGCCGAAGGGCTGGCCTACTATGTGATCCTGGACGGCACCCTGATTCCAACCGATCGCTGCGCCGAGCTGACCACCAGTGTCAAGGGCGAGCCCATCGACGCCTGGTACTCCGGTAAGGCCCACCGGCACGCCGGCAACATCCAAGCACTTTCGGCACCCGGCGGGCGTCCCCTGTGGATAGCCGATGTCGAGCCAGGATCGGTCCACGATCTGACCGCCGCTCGCGCACACGTGCTGGGCGCGTTGTACGCCGTGGCCGCCACCGGCCTGCCCACCCTCGCCGACAGCGGCTACGACGGCGCCGGAATCGGCATTCATGCGCCGATAAAGCAGCCTGACGGCAACCAGATCCTCAGCCCGGACAATCGCACCTACAACCGGCTCCTACGCGCCCTGCGCTGTCTCGGCGAACGCGGGTTCGCCCTGCTCAAAGGCCGCTGGCGGATCCTCCAGCACATCACCGCCAGCCCCAGCGCAATCGGCGACATCGCACGCGCCGCTCTTGTCCTCACACATTTCGAGCACAACTACCTACCGGCAATTCGCTGAGATCACGTCAATGAGAGCATGGTCGCCCCCGACCCACAACAAGACCCGCCACTACGCCAAGGCCGCTGGACTGCCCAATGGTGGGCGGCCACCTTCAGTATCATCACCAGCATCGCATCCGTGATCGCCGTCATCATCTCCTTGAGTGCCCTTGCGATCAGCAAGCAGCGCGAGCATTCGCCTAGCGGATCACCTACCAACGGGTATCCAAGGAGAGTGCACGCGAACCCCGCGTTCTCATACGGAATGCCAATGCCACCAGTGCGACAGTGATCATATATATGTCCGTTGGGCCGTGGTTAACAACGGCCGCACCCGTGATCAGTGCACTCCACCTTGTCTGCGCGATCACGGCCTCCCGAGAGCCAGACTGGGGTATGGGACGAAGACGCCAGCGGCTCTCACCACCACGAGGCGCCACCCCAAACTCCTCCGCGCGCACCACTATGCGACTCGCTGCGCGCCCCCGGCCGCGTCGCCGGCTCCGAGACGTCCGCTGGAATGTCCAATGGTGGGCCGCCCTACCGTCTGGCACGCTAGGCGCCTGTCCAATAACTGCGAAGAGACGTCCTTCCTATCGTTAAAACGTTCATGAACTCATTTGGCGAGCGGGTGTCAACCCCGCGAACGGTGATCAATGACCGCTACCTTTCACGCAGATCAGAGGATCACACGCAGCCAGGAGGATTGCATGAACAAAATAGGGAAATTCGCCGCAGTTCTGGCCATCTCAGCAAGTAGCGCAGTTATCGCCAGCAGCGGATCGCCAGCACTCGCAGACCCTCACCCGATCATCGATATTATCGACGACGTCGTCCCGAACGCGAACGTCCTCCCGAATCTCATCCCGAACCCGAACATAGCGCCTTCAGTGTTGTGCCTTCCCGGGGCGCGTAACGACAATTCCATCAAGGGCGACCACAACCAGGTAACCACCAGTCAAACCAACAACTGTACACAGAGCGCGCAGCAAACCACGCCGACACCTCCGCCGCCGTCAGACGGGGGTCTCACGGGCTACGAGATAGTTGCCTTTCCCTTCACTGTAGGCCCGGGTGCGGGGGGAGCCGGTGTCGCGACCTTCACCGTCGAGTGTCCTTCAGATAAGGTGCCAGTCCTTCACGGCTATGACTTCCCACAGAATCCCGCAGGTCCGAGCACGCTCGTGGAACTCGCCGAGGCATACCCTTCGGACGCGGCGGGCGCGCCTTCAGTCACGCCCAACTCAGTCACCTTCCGTGTCGATAATGTCACTCGCGAGGATCAGAATGGAACACTCTACGTGGCCTGTGCCACTGCGCCATAGCACCAAATAACGCAAAAAAGGCCCCTCAAGAGTCACCTGGGGGCCTTTTTTGTTTTCCCACCCCAAGGAAACCGGGGCAAAACTTAATTCACTGGGCCGTTTCGCCAAGGCCCGTGAGGTACCGCCCGTGGGGGTGGAGCACGTATGACGGTGCCTGGAGGTGGGCAAGGACGTGGCGCCGGTGTATGCCTGCCTCGCCGCGTACGGCGGGTCGCATCGGGTGCTGGTGCGGCGCCGGGAGGGCGTGGCGTACGCGCCAGGCAAGGCTCGCAAGATCGCGGCCAAGGCGATGACCCGGGCGGCGACGAGGCACGTGCCGCCCGAGCGGAAGCGGAACGTATTCGTAGGAGCCGCTCACATCAGGATGAGGAGCTGTCATGAGCTGCCCGGGCACGTCGATGACAGCTTGACAGCTTGATGGCACTCCAGGCTCCTCGCCAGGCGGGGTTGCGGGGCCCTGCCTGGCGAGGAGCAACCCGGCGCTCCAGACGATCACCAGCAAGGGCGTCGAGCGCGCGCTGGACGGACGCCGACGAGCTCGTTGAGAGGACCGAGCAGGCCTCGACGCCTCGGGTCGTGTTGAGTACATGTCACTTTGACCATAGGACGTCACGGCTGATGTCTTTCAACCTCGTCGGCAGGCTGGCACGAAGAACGATTCGTGGATACGCGGAGATGGCACAATGTGCTCGGGGCCGAGGGATTCGTCCTGCGTGCGCTGGCGCCATCCGTGCCGGCGAATCTGGTCGGCCTGCGCGTCCGGCCACCGGTTGCGGTCGGGGAGTTCCGGAACGCGGACATCCTCTTCGAGCCCGAGCTTGCCGGCAGCGGCATGGTCGATCTGGTCGTGGGTTCAAGAGGCGATTCGGACAGGATTTCTATCCGATCGCTGAGTGGATCACCAACAGCACGGTCTTTCTCGGGCCGGGTTCGGCTGAGGCGCCCTCGGGCGGCTCAGCGAGCGCTCTGACCGGGTCACTCACCACGGGCTTCTCAGGTAGTGTGCTCGGCTGACGTCGATGCGGCGGTGCCACCGAATTGTCGTGGTGGGACCGCTGGCGTACATGTGCAGGAAAGACTGCGGATGATGACCGACCACAGCAGCCTGGCCGTCAGCAGTTCGATGGCACGCTGTCGTTGCTCTCGGCATGGAGAAGTACTCGGGCTCGTTGAGGGTCATATGCTCGGATAAAGATAAAACCGTCCGAACGTAGGCTGAGCCGCTGGACCGGAGTGGACTTAACGTAGCGGTTCGCTTTCCGATATCCCCAAGGGGCCTTGAGTTCAGGGCACCTTGTTGAGCCATCGATCTTCCGGCCGAAGTGCCGGCTGAATGGCCGGGGTCGGCCAGTGACGGTCCGGATTGCCCGCATATCGCAATCCTCCAGATGAAAGTGATCGACGGCTCATCCACCAGCGCCCCGCCGTACGCGCCTCGTCCGCGCCGAGGAAGAGCATGGGCCGGTTGTTGTATCCCAGACGCCCCGATCAGGGCAATGGCAGACTGTGACCATGCGGCCACCTCGAGCGAGATACTTCAACACCACGGGCCCGTGCAGCCCTCAGCATCACTACATGCTGCCCCCCACGCAGCGGCTCCCGCAGGCGCGCGTGCTCATCGAGATGGACCGCTACTTCGTGCTGCACGCGCCCCGGCAGACCGGGAAGACGACCGCGCTGCACACCCTGGCCTCCGAACTGACCGCCGGAGGCGACATCGCCGCCCTGACGTTCTCCTGTGAGCGCGCCAAGGCGGCCGGCGACGACTACGCCGCCGCGGAGTCGCTCCTGCTGGACTCCCTCCGCGAAGCCGCCGCACGATCGGGCTGGCCGGAGGAGTTGCTGCCGCCGGAGCCCTGGCCGCAGGTCACGCCGGGCAGCAGGTTCGGCTCGGCGCTGAGCGAGTGGTGCCGCCGCTGCCCGCGCCGGGTGGTGCTTCTTCTCGACGAGATCGACGCCCTGCAGGGCAACAGCATGGTCAGCATCCTCAGCCAGCTCCGCGACGGTCACAACGCGCGGCATCAGGGCCGTCCGTTCCCCGCGTCCGTGGTGCTGTGCGGGCTGCGCAACCTGCGTGACTACAAGGTCGCCTCCGGCGGCGACGCCGACCGGGTGAACCCCGCCAGCCCGTTCAACATCATCGCCGAGTCGCTGCGCCTGGGTGATTTCACCGCTGACGAGATCGCCGAGCTTTACGGCCTGCACACCCAGGCGACCGGCCAGGAGTTCACCAAGGACGCGGTGGACCGGGTCTTCGAGCTGACACAGGGACAGCCGTGGCTGGTCAACGCCCTCGCCTATGAGATCACCTTCCGGATGCGGATGGCTGACGTCATCACGGCCGGGCAGGTGGAGGGGGCCAAGGAGCGGTTGATCCGGGCACGAGCCACTCATCTGGACTCCCTGGTGGCCCGGCTGCACGAGCCCCGGGTCAAGCGGGTGATGGAGCCCGTGGTGGCCGGGACTTTCCCTGACATCGACCTCACCTTCTCCGACGACCTGTCCTACGTTCGCGATCTCGGCCTCATCAAGCAGGAGCCTCCGCTGGAGGTGGCGAACCCCATCTACCGGGAGGTCATCCTGCGGGTGCTGGGCGCCCCGTCGGAACAGCATGTGATGGCTGATCCGCACAGCTTCGTGCTGCCGGACGGCCGTTTCGACCTGCCGCGCCTGCTGCGGGAGTTCGTCGTGTTCTGGCGCGAGCACGGCGAGGTGCTCATCCGGCAGGAGGGCTACCACGAGGCCGCCTGCCAGATCATTCTCATGGCCTTCCTGCACCGGCTGGTCAACGGCGGCGGCCAGCTCGACCGGGAGTACGCCGCGGGCACCAAGCGCCTGGACGTGCTGGTCCGCTGGTCCTATACCGGCCCCGAAGGGGAGCGGCTGATACAGCGTGAGGCGATGGAGCTGAAGGTCTGGCGAGCGAGCGAGAACGACCCGATGCCCGACGGTCTCGCACAGCTTGACCGGTACCTGGACCGGCTCACCCTTTCCACCGGCGTGCTGGTGATCTTCGACCGGCGTCCCGAGGCTCCACCCTGGAAGGAACGAGGTGGTTTCGAGCAGGCGACCACACCGTCCGGCCGCCAGGTCACCGTTCTGCGCGTGTGACGGGCGATTGTCCGGCCTCCGTCGGCTCCGTGAAGGAGGTTGGTCGTCCAGGATCGGCAGCCGGCGGTTGTCGTTTCTGTACAAGACTCAGGCATATGGGCCGGACTAATGTCGCGGACAAGCCCGATGACTAAGGAGCGAACACGATGGCCAAGATCATTTCTAGTTTCTTCATCTCCGTGGACGGCGTGGTCGAGTCCCCGGACCAGTGGCACTTCCCGTACTGGAACGACGAGATGGGTGCCGTGGTCCAGGCCGGCATGCAGAGCGCGGCGGGGTTCCTGATGGGCCGCAAGCTGTACGAGGAGTGGTCCTCGTACTGGACGACCACCGACGCCGACCCGGAAATCGCCGCGACTTTCAACAGCGCCCGCAAGTACGTGGTGTCGAACTCCCTGGAGAAGGCCGAGTGGAGCAACACCACCCTGATCCGCGGTGACGTCGCGGCCGAGCTGACCGAGCTGAAGAAGCAGCTCGACGGCGACCTGCAGATGTCCGGCTCCGCCACGACCGTACGCTGGCTGCTGGCCAACGGCCTGCTCGACGAGCTGAACCTGCTCGTCCACCCGATCGTCGTCGGCCACGGCCAGCGGCTGTTCGAGGACACCCCGACCCACCCGCTGAAGCTGGTCAAGTCGGACACCTTCGAGACCGGCGTGCTCAGCCTGACCTACGTTCCGGCCGCCGGCTGAGCGCGCGGGTGCGACGGGGGCCCGGAGCTCGGGTCCCGGCGGGGCGGCGGGGTACGGGGGCGCGCTCGGCGTACGAGGTGATCGTCACCGTCGCCGGAGGGCGGTGTGGGCCGCTTCGGCGCGCAGGCCGTCCACGAAGAAGGCCAGGCAGCGCCGCCACGTCTCCGGAGCCGTCTCCATCGACTCCCTGATGACCTGGGACATCGCCCACACCAGCGTGACCAGGTCCTGGGACCCGAAGTCGGCGCGCAGCCGGCCGCTGGCCTGAGCCCGCTCGATGATGCGTTCGGCCTGCTGGAAGCCCCCGTGGCAGGCCTGGCTCACGTCGGTGGACAGGGAGAAGCTCTGGACGAGGGCGTCGTTCAGGCTGTGGTCCTCGGCCTGCAGGGCGAAGAGCCCTTCGAGGAAGCCGGCGAACCCGTTCCAGGGATCGGGGTCTGCCAGGGCCGCCGCGCTGATCTCGTCGAGGGCGGCCAGCCGCTGGGGGAGGATCGCGGCGAGGAGCGCCTCGCGCGTCGGGAAGTGGTTGTAGAGGGTGCCGATGCTGACCCCGGCCCGGCGGGCGATGTGGTCGAGGGGGGCGTCGAGGCCGCGTTCGGCGAACACCTGAGTGGCCGCGACCAGCAGTTTGTCGCGGTTGCGCGCGGCATCAGACCGCAGCGGCTTGGATCCGGCTGCCATGTGCCCATCATACGAAATCGAGGATGCCCTCAAGTTCGTGGTACGGTCTGCGTCATAAGTTGAGGGTGTCCTCGATTTCTGACGCGAAAGGCACAGCCATGTCCGGAACAGCGCGCAAGACCGCCGTCGTCATCGGTGCCGGGCCGGGGCTCGGCATGTCCGTCGCCCACCGGTTCGGCCGCGAGGGGTACGCCGTGGCCCTGGTCTCCCGTACGGACGCCCGGCACGCCGCCTACGTGGCGTCCCTGGCCGGGGCGGGGATCGACGCCGCGTCCTTCGTCGCCGACGTACGCGACCGCGACCGCGCGGCGTCCGCCCTGGACGCGATCGCCGAACGGTTCGGGACGATCGACGTCCTCTATTACGGCCCGGGTGCCGCCGACCTGGGCTCCCCGCCGAAGCCCATCACCGAGTCCGCCTCCGAGGACGTCCGGGAGGCGATGGAGATCGTCTATCCGGCCGTCGACCTGGTCGGCAAGGTGCTGCCCGGCATGGTCGGCAGGGGTGAGGGCGGGCTGCTGTTCGCGGGCGGGCTCAGCGCCGTCATGCCGATGCCGGCCCTCGGCAGCCTCGCCGTCTCCTCGGCGGCCCTGCGCAACTACGCCCTGACGCTCAACGCGGCGCTGGCCGAGCAGGGCGTCTACGCCGGGAGCCTCATCATTGGCGGACTGGTCGAACGGGGCGACATCCACCAGCTGGTGACGTCGCAGCCGGACCGGTTCGGCGACGTGGGCGGCAGGACCCTGGACCCTGACGTGATCGCCGACACCGCCTGGGAGCTGTACACCAAGCGCGACCGCCCCGAGGTGACGTTCAGCGCCTTCGGGTGAGCGTGGGAGCCGGTCGGTCCGCCATCGACGCGACGCCCGGTTACCGTCGTTCGTCCCCCCTGATCAGCGCCGCCGGTCACGAACCCGGCGTGCCCGTCGCCTTCTCGGCCGAATGGAGCTCGCTGAACAGCCTGAGCCGCACCGTTCCCGGCCGGCGCCACCACGTGGACGGCAGGAGCAGGGCCTTGGAGGGGAACTCCGTCTCCAGGACGATCTTCACGTACGGATGCTCGCCCGGGATCTCGGCGCACACGACGGACACGGCGCTGGACACCTCCCGCTCTCCGAGCCGCAGCGTCGCCGGCTCGCCGAGCTCGAGGTTCGCCGACTCCCACACCAGGACCGGCGGGACGGCACGGCGCGACGACAGCGGCAGGCGCAGCGAGAACCCCGCCAGCCCGCCGCTCGGACGCAGGAAGAACGAGCCGATGACTTCGGGGACCTTGTCCAGGAGCCGCAGCTTTCGCGGCGTGTCCATGGTCAGCGTCGCCTCGGTGACGTTCATGGCGATCCGCCATGCATCGGGGTCGGTGTAGGAGAAGGCCATCAGAAACACCCCCTGTGCGGTACGGGCACTTCGCCCGCTTACCACTCATGACTAAATAGGGCGGTCAAATGTGACGATTTCCCGCCTAGCCGGGGTGGTGTGATGCCACACAGTGCCCCCGATCGAGTGTGTGATCGGTCCCCGGCGTACCTCCCCTCCCGCTGGTGCGCGCGGGGGGAGGCGCTCGACCTGCTTCCCGGCACCGGGGTCTGGCTTCGGCCTCCTCGCGACGCCGACCACCGCACCCGCGACCCGATTTCGCCTCCGTCCGCCCGGATGGATCAGGCGATCACCGGGTCGCCGAGGCGGAGCCGGCCCGCGTTCTTGGGCACCAGGCGGATGCCGAACCAGGTCTTGCCGTCCCAGCGGCGGTGCTTCGCCAGCGTACGGATCGGCTCCTTGCCCTTGACCAGGGTCACCGGGTCGATGGTGGTGACCGCGCACCGGTCGCACAGCTCGGAGACCCGGAAGTCGATCTCGCCGATCCGGACCTCGGTCCAGGAGTCCTCGGCGTACGGCTCGACGTCGTCGATCACCACGTTGGGCCGGAACCGTGCCATGTCGAGCGGGCCGTCCCCGCCGATCTGCCCATCCAGAACACGGAGCGACGCGGCCGAGGTCAGCAGCAGCGGCGCGTCCCACGCGAAGGTGACCACCTCACCCGGCAGCCCGCCGTGGGACGGATCGATCGTACGGCGGCCCGGATCGTCCAGCCAGACCAGCCGGGCGGGCCGCCCCAGGAGCCGGGTGAACCAGTCGTGCGCGTCGCCGCCGGCGTCGATCGCCCGGTCCAGCCCGGTGAACCCCACGGGCACCGCCTCCCCGGTCGCCGGGGGGACGTGGAGGCCGGGCATGCCGGAGGCGGACAGCAGCAGACCGCCGTCATCCGCGTTCCGCGCCCGTACGGAGGCCATCCGCGGATACTCGCCGAGCCAGAGATTGTCACCCGCCTCGTCGACCACCGCCCACCGCCGATCCCCGGCCAGCCCCCAACGCTCGACGGCCGCCTCGGGGACGGGAGACCCGGCACCTGATTTGAGCGGATAAATCCAGATGCCGACCAGACGCATGATCGAATGCTAAAGCCCACCCCCACCACCCCCACCACCCCGCCCAGCTCACCCGCCCGCTCCGGCCCGGCCGCCGTCACCGGCCGCTGACTCGCCTCTCCGCGCCGGCCATCGGTCCGTCCGTTTGGCGCGGTCCCCAATCCGGCCCCAACCGGGCCCGGACCGGGTGGCCGGGGGTGGTGGAGCTGATCGGCCCTGTGCGGAGCACCTGCGGATGCGTGCCCCGGGTGACGGGCGAGTCCCACGCCGGGGAGGTTTTCACATGTATGTGATCTTTGGGACATTCGTGTGACACGCGGTGCTTCGAATGTGGTCTGGCTCCCTCAACCCTGGAGATCGCCGTGACGCCCGCACCCCCCTCTGACGCCGAGCTCAACACCATGATCAGGACCCGGCTGGCCATGCTGGGCATAGACCTCGACCAGCTCCCCGCCGGTACGGCGGCCGATCCCGAGACGGGTGCGCCGGGTCGCGACACCGCGCTCGCCTCCCTGCGTTCGTTCATGCGCGGCACGGTCACGCCGCTCGCCGCCTACCGACTCCCCCCGCCCGAGGGGACCGGCGCGCCGGCCGACCCGGCGCTGTCCCAGCAGCGCGCCCCGATGATGTACCCGTCCATCAGCGTGGAGTGGCGCAAGTGAGCTCCCGCAGGCACCAGCACCCCCACCCCCACCCCCTCCCGCTCGACCATCCCCTCCCGATCGACGCCGACGGCCCGCAGCCGCTCGACCGTACGGTGGACCGGCGCGCGTTCCTGGCCAGGGCGGCGGCGGTGAGTGCGGCGGCCGGCATCGCCGCGACCCTCCCGGCATCCGCGGCGGCCGCGGGGTCCGCGGGGTCCGCCGCGGATGGGTCAGCGGCCTCCACCGGGGCAGGCGGTCTCGTCGGGCCGGCCGGCGCGCCGGCGGGGCTTGCCGGGAAGGATCGGCCCGGCCTGGACGTGGCGAACGCCTATGCCAAACCGCGGCCGGCGGCCATGGCCGACCCCACCGAGCTCACCCTCGCCGAAGCCGCGTGGATGATCCGCAACCGCCAGATCAGCCCGCTGGAGCTGGTCGAGGCCTACCTGGCCAGGATCGGCGCGTTCGAGACGACGTACCAGGCCTTCAACACCGTGCTCGCCGACGCCGCCCGCGAGGCGGCCAGGGCGGCGGGCCGGCGGCAGCGGCGCGGCCCGCTGCACGGGATGCCGCTCGCGATCAAGGACAACTACTACACGCAGGGCGTGCCCACCACGGCGAACTCGTTCCTGTTCAAGGACTTCGTGCCGGCCTTCGACGCGACGGCCGTGGCGTCGCTCAAGGCCGCGGGGGCGATCGTGCTGGGCAAGACCCAGATGGGCCCGCTCGCCACCACCCGTGCCACGACCCCGGCCGGCGTGATCACCACGGTCAACGCGTGGACGCCCACCGACCCGGGCGTCAACCCCGGTGGCTCCTCCACCGGTACGGCGACCGCCGTGGCGGCACGGCTGGCCGCCGCCGGCACCGGTACGCAGACCGGCGGCTCCATCACCGCCCCGTCCAACGCGCAGAACCTCACCGGGCTCAAGCCGACCATGGGCCGGGTGTCGTTGTACGGGATCATCCCGCTCAGCTACACGCGCGACCATCCGGGCCCGCTCGCCCGCGATGCCAAGGACGCGGCCATCATGCTCACGGCGATGGCCGGCGAGGACCCGGCCGACCCGCGCACCCAGGGCCTGCCCAAGGTGCCCGACCTGATCGGCGCCGCCACCCCCGTACACGTGGGCGGCCGGCTCCGGCTGCGCTGGAACACCCGCATCGGGGTGCTGCCCGGCTACTCCGACGGCACCTCCGAGACCGCCGCCGCGCGCCGCGCCTTCCTGTCGGCCATGGCGGCGATCCGCGGGGTGACGCTCGTCGAGGTGCCGTTCCCCGACGAGTGGGACCTGCTGACCGGCAGCGAGTTCAACAACGTCCGCCTGCCGGAGCGCAGCGAGCCGTTCATGCCGTACCTGCGGTCCGATCTGCGGGGTTTCGGGGTGTCGGTGATCGGCTGGCTCCAGGGGGCGCTGATGGGGGCCAACGAGTACGTCACGGGGCAGCGGGCCAAGCTGTTGCTGCTGGAGCGGGTGCTGGACCAGGTGTTCGACCGGTGCGACGTGGTGGTGCAGACCTCGCCGACGCCGTTCGACGCGATCGGGCTGCCGGAGATCGGGTTTCCGATCGGGTTCACCTCGGCGGGCGAGCCCATCGGGACCATCCTCGGCGGCCTGCCGTACGGGGAGGACCGGCTGCTGTCGGTCGTCGCCGCCTACCAGGCCGTCTCGGACTGGCACTGGCGCCGCCCCGCCGACCCGCCGGCCGCCCAGCTCCGCTCTCCGGCCGGCCGCGGCCGGATCTCGGCGGAGGAGGCCGCCGAACAGTCCCAGTGACCGCGACTACCGGGGGAGGCCGTCGCTGAGCAGGGCACCGCGGCGGCCGACCCCCGCCCTGTCGGGGACGAGGCAGCGACAGGCCCTGCGCCACCCGCCTGGCCGGGTGGCGCCCCGACCGGCTTCCCATCGGGGGTCTGCCCGGTGACGTGCGGCGACCGGCCTCCCGCCGCCCGACCGGTTCCGGACGGCGCCCCCACCGCCCGGCCCGGTCGGGTGGCGCAGCGACCGCCCGGCCCGGCCGGATGGTGGCTGGCTCGCGCGGTCGGGAGTCCGCTCGCGCGGTCGGGGAGCCCGCCGCCGTGGGAGAGCCCGCGCGTCACCAGTCCCGGTCGGCGATCAACGTCTCCACGTCCGCCTCCCCGAACCCGTACGCCGACGCCACGAACCAGAAGTCCTCGGCGATCACCTCGCGCGCGACGGTCTCGATCTCGCTGCCGGCCGCCACGAAGTCCTCGTCCAGCGCGTTGAACTCCTCCGTCGCCACCGCCGTGAGCGCGTACAGGGCCGCCAGGTCGGCGGGCCGCTCGGCCTCGATCCGCTCGCACAGCCGTAACAGGATCGCCTTGCCCTTGTCCACGACGTGATCGGGGAAATAGCCGTCGGCATACATGCCCCGCAGAAAGGCATGGTCCACTACCTGCTGATTCGTGGGCGGCACCGCGCTGTCCCTTCCCCGTCGACGATCTGGCAGGTCGATCCTGCACCGCGCCACCGACAAAAACCCGGTCACGCTTCCGCGTCGAGGCGGATGAAGGTGGCGCCGTCGGAGACCGCCCGCGCGCCGAGTACGTGCCCGTCGCACATCCTCGTCTCCGTCCCCGCCCGGTCGATGACCTTCCACGTCACCGGCTCCGGACACGGCAGGCCCGGCCGGTCGTACTTCCAGGTGCGGCCGCACACCCGGCAGGTGGAGACGCCGGCGCGGGAGTCGAGGGTGTTGCCGTGCTCGGGGCAGACGCTCCACGGCAGGCCGCACGGCTGGGCCTGGGCGGCGGCCACGTCCGCGGCCGCGCGCCGCAGGTCCTCGGCGCCGCGGGCCAGCCAGTTCGCGGCGTGCCGCCCCGCGGCGAGGAGGTCGCGTTCCGGTGATCCGTTGGCGGCGCCGTCGCAGAGCGCCCGGACCTCGGCGGTGAGCGCCTCGGCACGGCTCGCGAGGGCGCGCAGTTGCGCGGGAGTGACGGTCATGAAGGCTCCGTTGAGGCCGATGTGGTCGTGATCGGGGAACCGGTTGCTGATCTGGACCCTACGTCGTGGCCGCCCAGGTCGTACGGACACGACTGAGGGGAATATTCCTCCTTGCCGGAGGTCCCGCCGACACCGTTGGTCCGGTGAGGAGCCGTACCTGTGCCTGACAACGCCCTGGTGCGCCGCCCGCGGCCGGCCCGGCCCGCGCCTGGTCGTGCTGGACGCCCGGCGGTCCCCGGCTCGGCCGCCGCCGTACCATCCGGAGGCCGACGTCCTCGTCCCGCTGGACAGCGTCACCGACCACAGCGACACCCCCACGCTTGACCTTCCCGTCCTGGGCATCGCCGTCGCGATCTGCCTGTGGCGGCTCTACTCCGACGTGGTGGTGCTCGCGGCCGAGCACCGGCTCGTCCGTACGGGCGGCGCGGAACGGGTGGGGACGGTCGTGGCGGCCTACGCGTACGGGCACGTGCTGTTCGGCAACCGCCTGCACGCCACCGTGAGCTTCCGCGCGGCCTGACCGGGCGCGCAAGGCGAGGTCAGCGGCCGGCGATGACGAGCACGATCAGCACCGCCGCGATCAGCGGCAGCGGCAGGCCGGTGAACGGCGTCGCCAGCACCGCGACCGTGCCCGCCAGGTAGGCGGCCCGCACCCGGGCACGCGGGCGATGCGGCCGCACGTGCACCAGCCACAGGCTGGCCAGGAAGACGGCCACCGGCACGGCGACCGCCGCCCCCGCCCCGAGGGCGCCGACGTGCGCCCGGTTGCTGTCGTAGTCGACCTTCACCGCCAGGCCCGCGCCGATGGCGGCGGCGGAGGAGAAGACGAAGTAGTGGCCGTAACCCCAGGTGAAGGCGGTCTTGCCCGAGGCCAGCAGCCTGTGCGCGGGGCGGGCGAAGTACAGCCACCACATGGCGAAGACGATGACCATGCCGCTGAAGGCCACCGACAGCAGCGCCGCCGTGTTGATCTGCCGCTCCAGCCCGGCCTGGACGGCGACGGTGGCGGCGAGGATGGACTCGCCGAGGACGATGATCGTGAACAGGCCGTAGCGCTCGGCGATGTGATGCGGGTGCCAGGCGGTGGTGCGCAGCCGTTCCGCCCAGACGGGCACCGCCAGGTCGGCCACCGCCAGGACGCCGAACGAGACCAGCTCCAGCTCGTCGGGGAGGGCCAGCCGCACGACCCAGCCGAGCTGGACCAGGGTGATGCCCAGCGCGTACCGGAGCGCGGGCGATCGCCCTTCGGGATGCCCGTGGGCGGCGCGCAGCCAGAGCGGTACGAGGGCCATGCGCATGACGACGTAGCCGAGGGTGACCAGCCCGAAGTGCCGGTCCTGGAAGGCCGCCGGGACCCCGGCGGCGAGGATGAGCACCCCGGCCATCTGCGCGAAGATCAGCAACCGGTACGCCGCGTCGTCGGTGTCGTAGGCGGAGGCGAACCAGGTGAAGTTCATCCACGCCCACCAGATCGCGAAGAACACCATGGCGTACCCGAGCACGCCGCTGCCCGCGTGCCCCTCCGCCAGCGCGTGGTGGAAGGCCGCGGCCGCCTGCGCCACCGCGACAACGAAGCACAGGTCGGACAGGAGCTCCAGCGGGGTGGCGACACGATGGGACTCGCCGGGGTCCCGCCCGGCCATCCTGCGCCACAACGGCCTGCGGCCACCGCCGTCATGCGAATCGGCCATGATCCTCCCTTACCCCCGCCCCGGCCCCCTGCTCGTCGGTGTGAAAGCGGGAAAAGTAAGTGCAGTTGTCCGGCGGGGTGCTTGACCGGATTCGCCGGCGATCTCCATGAGGTGGCACGGGGACGGTGATTTCACCGATGCCGGACGGGCGGGGAGAGGAGACGATCTGAGGTGGCCGGTCGGGCCCGGCCCGGAAGGAGCTCGCGCCATGACGCCATTCCCCAGCACGGCCGCGGCACTGCTCGCGGTGACGCTGCTGCTCACCCCCGCGGCGGCCGCCGCAAAGGACGGGACGGCCGCCGTCCCGGCCCCGGTCGCGGTGCCCCAGGTCGAGGGGCCGCTGCCGGGAGCCCCGCCGGGTGACCCGGCCTCGCCGGACGTGGCCGAGACCTACCCGTGGCTGGCCACCGACGCCGACCTGGCCTCTCTCGGCTACGTCGAGCAGGAGTTCCACCTGTCGGGGAACGCCGACGCCTACAGCGCGACGGGGCAGCTGCTCGCCTCGGACGTGCCGTACCGGACCCGGGTCCTGGTGCGCCGCCCGGCGAGCCCCGCCGGGTTCAACGGCACCGTCCTGGCCGAATGGCAGAACGTCACCGCCGGATACGACCTGGACGCGCTGTGGAGCACCGAGCAGATCACCCGGGCGGGGTACGCCTGGGTGGGCGTCTCCGCCCAGCGGGTCGGCGTGAACCAGCTACGCCAGTGGAGCCCCGCCAGGTACGGCGACCTCGACGTCACCGGCGGCGGTCAGTTCATGACCGACCAGCTCTCCTACGACATCTTCTCCCAGGCCGCCAAGGCGCTGCGGACACCGCCCGCCGGGGCCGCGCCGCTCGGCCGGCTGCGCCCCCGTACCGTCCTGGCCATCGGCGCCTCGCAGTCCGCCGGCCGGCTCACCGTCTACTACGACGCCGTGCTGCCCCAGATCGAGAGCGTCTTCGATGGCTTCGCGCAGATCGTCGGCAACGCCCCCACCCGGGCCGGCGCCGAGCCGGTCTTCCAGGTGTTGTCCGAGACCGACGTGCGCACCCCCGTGCGACCCCCCGACACCGAGCGGTTCCGGCGCTGGGAGGTGGCCGGCAGCGCCCATTCCGGCTGGCACGGCTACCGCAGCCGGGTGCCGCTGCTCGCCCGCGACCTCGGCCAGGCTCCCACGTACACGTGCGCCCGCCCGCCGTTCAGCCGCGTCCCGCTGCACCACGTCATAGCCGCCGCCTACGACCACCTGACCCGCTGGGCCGAGCGCGGCGTCGCGCCGCCCACCGCGCCGCCGCTGGAGTTCGCCCCCGACGGCACCAAGGCCCGCGACGAGCTGGGCCTGGCCCGCGGCGGCATCCGGCTCTCGCAGGTCGCGGCGCCCACCGCGCTGAACACCGGCGACAACTCCGGCGAGACCTTCTGCGTGCTCTTCGGCACCCACATCCCCTTCGACCAGGCGCGACTGGACGAGCTGTACCCCTCCCACGGCCGCTACGTCGCCGCCGTGGCCCGCGCCGACGCCCACAACCTCAAGGCGGGCTACCTGCTCCCGGCCGACGCCAGGCAGAACCTCCTCGACGCCGCCCGCCCCGGATCATGACCCCTTAGGAGACGCCGTCGCGCTCGATGGGGCACGTCATGCAGTGCGCGCCCCCTCGGCCCTTGCCGAGCTCGAAGCCCTCGATCTCGATGACCTCCACGCCGTGCTCGCGCAGCTTGCGGTTGGTGAACTGGTTCTTGTGGTAGCCGACGACCACCCCCGGGGCCAGGGCGAAGAAGTTGTTGCCGGAGTCCCACTGCTCGCGGGCCTGCTGGTAGTCGTCGCCGCCGGTCGGGATGACCTCCAGCCGGCTCAGGCCGAGCGCCTCCTCCAGGGCGGTGACGAAGCCGGCGTCGCGGTGCACCTCCAGCGTGCCCGGCTTGTCGCCGGGGCGCAGCGAGTAGGTGGTGGCGGTCTCCAGGAATGGCGGGTAGGCGGTGGCCTTGTCGACGTCGAGCAGGGTGAACACGGTGTCGAGGTGCATGTACGAGCGGCGCTTCGGGATGTTGACGGCGATCACCCGCTCGGCGGCGCCGGCGGCGAACAACGACAGCGCGACGTGCTCGACCGTGCGGGCGTTGGTGCGCTCGGACAGGCCGATGGCGACCGTCCTGTTGCCGATGGGCATCATGTCGCCGCCCTCCATGGCGGCGGTGCCGTAGTCCTCCTCGTCGAAGCGCGCGTCCTCCCCGGCGGCGGGGTACCAGAAGGCGAAGTCCTCGTAGGCGAACATCGGGTGGTGGTGGTAGATCGTGGACTGGTTCATGGTCTCCAGCAGGCGGGCGTGGAAGAACATCGGGTTGAGCGAGACCCCGCCGTACAGCCAGGCCGACGGGTCACGCTGGTAGAGGGTGTTGGGCAGCGGCGGCAGGATGAAGTCGCCGGGCGTGGCCGAGGCGGCGACCAGGGACCTGTCGTCCAGGGCGGCGATGCCGTACTCCCGCTTGCTGAGCCCGCCGATGAGGTGGGTGGCGAGCTTGTCGCCGCTCCAGCCGGAGAGCGTCTCGCGGACGGTGTCGACCAGGGCGGGCCCCACGGTCAGGTGGGTGACCGCCTGCTCGACCGCGTGCTGCCTGGCCGCGAAGCCGGAGTCCAGCGCCTCGGCCAGCAACTGCTGGTGGTGGAAGACCTCGATGCCGCGCTCGCGCATCATGGCCACGAACGCGTCGTGCTCGCGTTGCGCCTGCTCGACCCAGAGGATGTCGTCGAACAGCAGCCGGTCGTTGTTGTCGGGTGTGAGCCGCTTCATGCTCAGCTCGGGCCGGTGCACGATGACCTTGCGCAGTGTGCCGACCTCGGAGTGCACGCCGTACGACATGGAAGCCTCCTAGATGGTGATGAACCCGGTGACCAGGCCGATGACGCCGAGGACGGCGCCCACGGCGACCACGGCGAACAGGACGAGCTCGGCGGGGGAGAAGACGCGCCTGCCGTGCTCGCGGCGGGTCAGCGCGAACAGGATCGTGCCGGGGGCGTAGATGACGCACGACAGCAGCAGGAACTCCAGCCCGGCGGCGAAGATGAGGAACGCCGTGTAGATCACGGCCAGCGCGGCCACCAGGATCTGCCTGCCGGTGCCGCCGAGCCTGAGCGCGTACCCGGCGGCCAGCAGATAGGGCACCAGCGAGAGCGCGCTGGTCAGCTTGAGCGTGAAGGAGAAGGCGTCGTCGGAGAACAGCGTGATCGCCAGCACGGCGGTGATGAGCGCGCTGGTCATCACCAGGGCGGCCACCGGGGTGCCGTGCCGGTTCTCGCGCCGCAGGAAGGCCGGCATGTCGTCGTCCTTGGCCGCCACGAACAGCACCTCGGCCGCCATCAGCGTCCAGGCCAGGTACGCGCCCAGCACCGAGACGATGAGCCCGACGCTGATCAGCACGGCCCCCCAGGTGCCGACGACGGATTCGAGCACCCCGGCCATGGACGGCTGGCGCAGCCCCTCCATGCGGGCCTTGGGCAGGGCGGCGTACGACAGGAGCGTGACCGAGGCGAACAGCGCCAGCACGCCCAGGAAGCCGAGCACGGTCGCCCGGCCGACGTCCTCGCGCCGGCGCGCGTACCGGGAGTAGACGCTGGCCCCCTCGACGCCGAGGAACACGAACACCGTCACCAGCATCGTGGCCTTGACCTGGTCGAACAGCCGCCCGTCGCCCCACAGGTTCGCGGTGAAGACGCCGGACCGGAAGGCGACGGCGAGGATCACCACGAACAGCAGGATCGGCAGGACCTTGGCCACGGTCACGATCTTGTTGATCGCGGCGGCCTCCTTGACCCCCCGCATGATCATGAGGTGGAAGGCCCACACGCACACCATGGACACCAGGACCGCCAGGAGCGTGTTCCCCTCGCCGAAACCGGGGATGACGGCCCCCAGCGTGGACTTGATCAGCACCCAGTACGAGACGTTGCCGACGCAGGCGCTGGCCCAGTAGCCGAAGGCGGAGAAGAAGCCGGGGAACTCGCCGAACCCGGCCTTGGCGTAGGCGTAGACGCCGGCGTTCAGGTCCGGCTTGCGCACGGCGAGCGTCTGGAAGACGAGGGCGAGCATCAGCATGCCGGCCCCTGCGACCACCCAGGCGACGACCGCGCCGAACACGCCGGTGGCCTGGGCGAAGTTGCGCGGCAGGGAGAACACGCCGGCGCCGACCATCGAGCCGACGACCATGGCCGTCAGGGTCGGCAGTGACAATCCCTGGGCGGCCTGCCTGGTGTCAGTGGTGCTGCTCATGGGTGACCTCCGACGCGGCGACCCGCTCGATCCTGAAGCCGGTGAAGCCGTACAGCACGCTCAGCAGCGGGCTGAAGATGTTGAAGAAGCAGAACGGCAGGTAGGCCAGCGTGGAGACGCCGAGCACCGCGCTCATGAAGGCGCCGCAGGAGTTCCACGGCACCAGGGGCGAGGTCACCGTGCCGCTGTCGGCGGTCAGTCGCGACAGGTTGGCCGGCGCCAGGCCGCGCCGGGCGAACTCGGCCCGGTAGACGCGCGCCGGCAGCACCAGCGCGATGTACTGGTCACCGGCGATGACGTTGAGCCCGAACGCCGACGCGAACACCGTCAGGAACAGCCGTCCGGTGCCCCTGGCCGAGCGCACCATCGGCGCGATGAGCCGGTTGATCAGCCCGAACTCCTCCAGAACGGTGCCGAACGTGACCGCGCCGATGATCAGCCACAGCGTCGTCAGCATGCTCTCCATGCCGCCGCGCGACAGCAGCGCGTCGACGTCGGCGATGCCGGTGTTCTTGTCGAACCCGGTGGCCATGGCCTGCCATACCGCCTTGACTCCGCCCAGGACGCCGCCCTGGCCCGCGAAGTCGGCCACCACCGCGGGCTGCGTGAACGGGCCGAGTAGGCCCGCGAAGAGGGTCGAGGCCACCAGGGCCAGCGTGGCGGGGGTCTTGCGGATCGACAGCACCACCAGCAGCAGCAGCGGTAGCAGGTTCAGCGGGGTGATCCAGAAGATGTCGCCCAGCGCCTTGAGGTCGACGGCGGTCTCGCCCTCCTGCGCCGGCGACGGTCCACGGCCGAGGCCGAGCAGCAGGAACAGCACGAACCCGAGCACGAAGGCGGGCACCGAGGTCCACGCCTGCCGCTTGATGTGCTGGTAGAGGTCCACCTTGACGAGCTGGGCGGTCAGCACGGTGGTCTCCGACAGCGGGGACAGCTTGTCGCCCAGGTAGGCGCCGGAGATCACGGCGCCCGCCGTGATGGCCGGCGAGACGCCGAGCATGATGGCGATGCCGACCAGCCCCACCCCGATGGTGCCCGCGGTGGTCCACGAGCTGCCGATCGACATCGCGATGAGGCCGCAGATCAGCGCGGAGGCCGCGTAGTACCAGCCCGGCGAGAGGACCTGGATGCCGTAGTAGACCAGGGTGGGAATGGTGCCCGACATGTTCCAGACGCCGATGAGGGCGCCGACCGCCAGCAGGATGAACATCGCGCTGGTGATCGAGGACAGGGCGCGCTGCCCGCTGGCCTGGACGTCCTCCCAGGGATGACCGTTCTTCAGCACCACCAGGGCGGCCACCAGCGCGCACAGCACCAGCGCGACCTGGATCGGCCCGTTCAGCGCGTCCAGCCCGAACAGCGCCAGCGCGCCGCCGATCAGCACGACCAGGGTGGCCATCGGGATCAGCGCATCGATCAGCGACGGCTCGCGTCTGCGGTCGTTCGCCATGATCTCTCACCAGTCGGAGTGGCACGCAGCCCGGCTACCTGCGATTACTCCACCATTCCCCCATGAGGCAGGCGAACGTGCGACGAACCTATGGCTTTACCGATATCGCCGCAAGAATGCTTTTACCGTCCCCCGCGGAGTTCCTGCGGCAGGTGGTACGCCTGCGGCTCAGGCGGCGGCGGTTGGGGCGCATTTGACGCCGTGACGGGATGGCCCTGCCCCCCACCGGGGCAGCCCGACCCTTGACTGCCAGGCGACGGCCGGCCCCAGGGACGGCGTCGCGAACAAGCAGGAACCGGGGGTACCCGCAATGCGGACAACCATCATCAGCTCAGCCCTCGCCGCCGCCGTGGGCGTCACGGCCCTGTTCGGCGTGGCGGCCGGCGCCGCGCAGGCCGACACGCGGGTCCAGACGCAGGTGACCCAGTCCATACCGGTGCCGGATGACGACGACGACTGACAGACGCGGGCTGAGGCCCGGGAGCGGCGGCGGCCCGCGGGCCGCCGCCGCTCCCGGATCATGAAGATTCGGGCCTTACCGGGCGGACCGAGTCGCGGACGACGATGTGGGTGCCGAGCATGACGTGCTGGGCCGGGTTGCCTGACCTGCCGCGTTCGAGGGCCAGGCGTACGGCGGTGCGGCCCAGCTCCTCGTGCGGCACGTGCACGGTGGTGAGGTCGATGTCGGCCGAGGGCGGCAGGTCGTCGAAGCCGACCATGGAGACGTCGTCGGGCACGCGCAGCCCGTGCTCGCGCAGCGCCTGGCGGGCGCCGGCGGCGATGAGGTCGTTGCCGGCGAAGACGGCGGTGAAGTCGCGGGGGCCGGCCGCGAGGCGCTCGCGGATCATGCGGTGGCCCTCGTCGCGCTCCATCGTGCCCTCGACCTCCAGGCCGGGGTCGTGGGGCACGTGGAAGTCGGCCAATGCCCTGCGGTAGCCGGCGATGCGGCTGTCGGGGGTGGTGTAGCCGTCACGGCGGCCGAGGAAGAGGATGCGGCGGTGGCCGGCCGAGAGCACGTGGCTGGTGATGGCGTAGGCGCCGCCGGTGTTGTCGTACTCGACGACGAGGGCGGGCACGTCGGGGCCGAGCGCGGGGCGGCCGCACAGGACGAGCCGCGAGCCGGCCCCTGCCAGGGCGCGGGCGTATTCGGCCATGCGCTCGCGGTAGGCCTCGTCGGCGACGACGTTGCCGACGAGGATCACGCACTCGGCGTGCTCCTGGCGCATGAGCTGGACGGTGGCGAGCTCGCGCTCCGGGTCGCCGCCCGTGGTGCCGACGATGCACAGCTTGCCCTCGAGCGCGGCCTGCGTCTGCACGCCCTGCGCGACGTGGGCGTAGTGGGGCGAGACGACGGAGTTGACCACGATGGCGACGCTGCGGCTGCTCGCCCCGGCCAGGCCGCGGGCGTTGGCGTTGGCCACGTAGTCGAGCTCGCGGACCGCCTTCATCACCTTGCCGCGGGTGGCGGGCGCGCTGGGGTAGGTGCCGGACAGGATCCGGGAGACCGTGGCCACGGACACACCCGCGTGCGCCGCCACGTCGCGGATCGTCGTCGGCCTGGGCCCCTCCTCGCCGGACGCCGGACGCCGGACCATCTCACCTCCACGTGGCGCTGAAACCTGCGCTGAAACTTGCTGGTAAACCGCTTACGCGTGATGGTTCCCGCTGGTCGTCGCGGTGTCAAATCACCGCTCCCACCCCGATGTTAAAACGCTTACAGCAGCTGTTCTAGGATTGCGGTCATGCCACTGAGCCTTCCCGCCCCCGACGTACGACTGTCCGGACACACCGGCTGGACCCGGGCACATTGGGAGGCCATGGCGGATCACCTGCTGGACTCCGTGGTGCCGTACGCGTCGGACGGTTTCGCCCAGTTCCGCCTGCCCGGCAGGGCCAGCAGGTCGGGGCCGGTGAGTGACGGCTTGGAGGGCTTCGCCCGCACGTTCCTGCTCGCGGCCTTCCGGATCGCCGGCGCGGGCGGTCAGGTGCCGCCGGAGCTGCTGGAGCGGTACGCGAGCGGCCTGGCCGCCGGGACCGACCCGGCGCACCCGTACGCCTGGCCGGCCCTGGCCGACATGTCGCAGCAGCTCGTCGAGGCCGCCTCGGTGGCGCTGGCGCTGCACGAGACCCGCCCGTGGCTGTTCGACCGGCTGCCGCCCGCCGTGCGGGAGCGGGTGGTGGAGTGGCTGGCCGGGTTCGTCGGGCGGCGCACGCCGGACAACAACTGGGTGCTGTTCCGGGTGATCGTCGAACAGTTCCTGGCCGAGGTGGGCGGGCCGTACTCGCCCGGGGAGATCGCCGGCGGGCTGGAGCGGATCGAGGAGTGGTACGCCGGTGACGGCTGGTACTCCGACGGCAAGGGGAAGAACTTCGACTACTACTGCGGCTGGGCCCTGCACCTCTACCCGTCGCTGTGGGCGCGGATGTCCGGCGACATCGTCCGGCAGGAGCTCTACGCGGCCCGGCTGCACCGATTCCTCGACCAGTACCAGCACTTCTTCGCCGCCGACGGCGGGCCCGTGCACCAGGGGCGCTCGCTGACCTACCGGTTCGCGACGGTGGCGCCGCTGTGGCTCGGCGCCCTGACCGGGGCCTCCCCGCTCCCGCCCGGCCGGACCCGCCGCATCGCCAGCGGCGTCCTGCGCCACTTCGCCGAGCGGGGCGCGCCGGACGAGCGCGGCCTGCTCACCCTCGGCTGGTACGACCCCTTCCTGCCGGTCACGCAGGACTACTCGGGACCGGCGTCGCCGTACTGGGCCAGCAAGGCGTTCCTCGGCCTGCTCCTGCCGCCGGCCCATCCCGTCTGGACCGAACCCGAGCAGGCGGCCCCGGTGGACCTGGCCGACCAGACCGTGACCATGGCCGCCCCCGGCTGGCTGCTGCACGCCACCCGGGCGGACGGCGTCGTACGGCTGGTCAACCACGGCAGCGACCGGGACCGCGTCCGGCACCCGGACGGTGTGCCCGACCCGCACTACCTCAAGTACGCCTACACCAGCCACACGGGGCCCGAACTGGGGACCGCCAAGGGCGTGGACAACCACCTGGCCGTCATCGCACCCGACAGGACCCCCTCGCTCCGGCGGCGCATCGAACCCCTGGCCGTCTCGGACCGCTTCGCCGCCTCGGCCTACCAGGACGGCACCGTCCGCGTGGTGACGGCCTCGGTCGTGGACGGCGCGGCGGAGATCCGGATCCACCGCGTCACCGCCCCCGCCGGCCACCAGGTGCGCGACGGCGGCCACGCCCTGGCCGCCGCACTCCCGCTCGCCCTGAGCGAGGAGGGCGACCTGGCGCTGGCCCGCCGTCCGGACGGGCTCACCACCGCGGTGCGCGCCCTGCACGGCTACACGGGCACCGGCCTGGTCACGGGCGCGGGCACCAACGCCTACGGCCCGCATTCCGCCACCCCTTACGCGATCGCGCAGGCCCACCCGGGAGGCGTCGCCCTGTACGTCACCCTGGTGTGGCTGGCGGGCCCGGGCATGGATCCTCCCGCCCCGGCCGTCCACGTCGAGGGCGACGCCCTGGTCCGGCTGACGCTGCCCAGCGGCGACACGGCCACGGTCCACCTCCACGACACCCCCACTTGTACGTTGAGCAGATAAAGCGCTTACACGACATCTTCAGCAGTCGTTTGGCGGCCCTGATCCTGTTCAAAACGGTCAATTGTCAGGTGATGCGGATGCGGCTATCGGTGAAGTACGCTCGTTCATGGAAGCGTTTTCACCAGTTCCATCCTGCCCGCCCATCGATAGGAGCTCACTCCGTGCCACGGCGACCCGTCGCGGTCTTCGCCCTCGCCCCCTGGGCGTTCGGCGGCGTCTTCCCCGCCGACCTCCTCACCTGGCTGCGGCAGCTGGTCGACATCGACCCGGCGACGACGTTCACCTCGTTCGACGGACCGGCGGCCGCCGCCGCCCTCGCCGAGGCGGAGATCCTGCTCACCGGCTGGGGCTGCCCGCACATCGACGCCGGCGTGCTGGCCGCCGCGCCCCGGCTGCGCGCCGTCGTGCACGCCGCCGGCACCGTCAAGGCCCGCGTTGATCCCGTCGTGTTCGAGCAGGGGATCGTGGTCTCCTCCGCCGCCGAGGCGAACGCCGTCCCGGTGGCCGACTACACCATGGCCATGCTGGTCCTGGGTGCCAAGCGGGCGTTCAGCCGCGCCCGCCGCTATGCCGCCGCCGTCGAGGGCGCGCCGCGTGACTGGCTGCCCGGCGACGGCACCGGGCTGCACGACTGCACCGTCGGCGTCATCGGCGCCTCCCGCATCGGCCGCCACGTCCTGCGCCGGCTGCGGGCGTACGAGGTCGAGGTGCTGCTCCACGACCCCTACGTGAGCGCCGTCGAGGCCGCGCGGCTGGGCGCCGAGCCCGTGGGCATGGACGACCTCTGCCGCCGCGCCGACCTCGTCACCGTGCACGCACCCGCCCTGCCCGAGACCCGCCACCTGCTCGACGCCCGGCGGCTGGACCTCCTGCCCGAGGGCGCGGTGGTCATCAACACCGCCCGCGGCTCCCTGATCGACACCGACGCGCTGACCCGGTCGTGCGCCACCGGCCGGATCTCCGCCGTCCTCGACGTCACCGACCCCGAGCCGCTGCCGCCGGGCCACCCGCTCTTCGCCCTGCCCAACGTCCTGATCACCCCGCACCTGGCGGGTGCGCAGGGCCGCGAGACGCGGCGGCTGGGCGAGTTCGCCGTCGCCGAGGTGAGTCGGTTCCTCGGCGGCAGGCCCCTGCTCGGGCAGGTGGAGCTGGAGCAGCTCCCGTACATCGCCTGACGCGGGGCACGGCTCCACAGGCACCGGAACCCGGTCCTCGCCCTGTGCGTAGTCATCGGCTCCAGGGGTTCAGACGGCGAAGAGCAGGGCGGAGCTGATCAGGACGACCACGGCGGTCGCGAAGTGGATGCCGAACGCGACCGCCTTCGTCCCGCCGTTGCGCAGCACGATCAGGGTGTCACCCAGCGGGACCAGCGCGACGACCAGCATGAACCACGCTTCGGCGCGCGCTCCGGCGAAGGCCAGCAGGGCCAGGCCGAGCAGGCCGTAGGCGCCGTCGCGCAAGCCCTTGATCGTCAGGTAGGCGGGGTCGCCGTGCTCCTTGGCCGGCACGCCGTAGCCCGCGGCGGAGGCGCGCGGCACCAGCAGGAAACGGGCCCCGATGAACAGGATGAACAGGTTGAGGGCGATCGCGAGGCCGTAGGCAAGAGGGGTGAGCATGTCCGTCTCCATTTTCTAGCGCTGCTAGGAACGGAAATGAAGCTAGCAGATCGACGGCAGAAGTGCTAGCGACGCTAGATTGCGGGAGAGCATGACGATCCATACGCGCCGGAGCGCGAGCGGAAGAAGTTGATCATCACGGCCTGGCGACCCTCACGCTCGGCGGCCGGCTGCCCCGCGAGCAGCACGACCGGCGGCTCGCCCGCCTCCTGGCCCCGCTTCACGAAGTGAGCGAGGTGAAGGAGGTCGATGCCCGCCTGAGCGCTCGTTGATCGCTTTCATCCGGGGACGGCTGGATGGTCTGTTCGGACGGGAGTGATCGGTATACCGTCGGGCGGTACTGGCCCTCCTCCGAACAGTCTCCCCGAGCAGCCTCCCCCGTGCAGCCTCCCCGCAAGGAGTCGAAAGCGTGCGATCCCGGTTACTGGCCGCGCTGGCGGCCGCGATGGCCCTCGTGACGACCCTCGTGACGGCCCTCACCCTGCAAGCCCTTCCCGCCGCCGCCCAGGACGACCTGCTGGACCGGCTCAAGGCCATCCCCGGGCTGACGGTGGTGTCGGAGTCCCAGCCGGCCGGCTACCGGTTCTTCGTCCTGACCTTCACCCAGCCGGCCGACCACCGCTACCCGGCCAAGGGGACCTTCCAGCAGCGGCTCACCCTGCTCCACCGCTCCACCGCGGCGCCGGTCGTCCTCTACACCGGCGGGTACGGCCTGCCGGTGAACCCGACGGCCTCGCGCACGGAGCCGACCCAGCTCCTCGACGGCAACCAGGTCTCCGTCGAGCACCGCTTCTTCCGCACCTCCCGCCCGGCCCCGGCCGACTGGGACGACCTGACCGTCTGGCAGGAGGCGACGGACGAGCACCGGATCGTCCAGGCGCTCAAGACGATCTACTCCGGCAAGTGGATCCAGACGGGCGCGAGCAAGGGCGGCATGACCTCGGTCTACCACCGCCGCTTCTACCCCGGCGACGTGGACGGCGTGGTGGCCTACGTCGCCCCCAACGACCCGGTGAACCCCCTGGACCACCAGTACGACCGGTTCTTCGCCCGCGTCGGCCCCGAGTCCTGCCGGACCGCGCTGGAGAACGTGCAGCGCGAGGCGCTCAAGCGGCGCGACCGGATGGTGGCGCTGCTGGAGGCGGACGCCGCGCGCAACGGCTACACCTTCACCAGGACGCTCGGCAGCGCCGACCGGTCGTTCGAGATGACGATCCTCGACACGGCGTGGGCGTTCTGGCAGTACCTCTCCGTGGCCGACTGCCCCTCCGTGCCGCCCACGACCGCCACGGACGCGGAGCTGTACGCCTGGATCGACGGGGTCGCCTTCTTCGGCTTCTACACCGACCAGGGCCTGGACTACTACTTGCCGTACTACTACCAGGCGGCCACCCAGCTCGGCTGGCCCGACCTCGCCTTCCGGCACCTGCGCGGGCTGACCCGATACCGCGGCCTCTACCAGCCCAACTCGGTGCTGCCCGCCGAGCTGCGCTCCCGGCACGACCCGCGGCCGATGCTCGACGTGGACCGCTGGGTGCGTACCCGGTCGGAGCGCATGCTGTTCGTCTACGGCGAGAACGACCCGTGGAGCGCCGAGCGGTTCACCCCGAGCGGACGCGACTCCTACCTGTACGTCGCGCCCGGATCGAACCACGGGGCCAGCATCGCCCGCCTGACCGAGGCGGACCGCGCGGCGGCGACGGCCACGTTGCGGCGCTGGGCGGAGCCGCCGCTGGCGCAGCGGCTCCCCGAGGCGGCGGACCTGCCCGCCGACGACATGCTCACCGATCGCCGGACCCGCTGAGCCGGGCCAGTGCCGAAGCAGGCGTGCCCCAGGACTCCAGCCGCGCACGGATCTCCGCGCGGACGGGAAGGGCCAGCGCGTCCCGGTACGCCTGCTCCAGCAGCGCGCCGATCTCCACCCGCCGGCCCGATCCGGCGGAGCGGACCGCCGCCTCGACCATCGCCAGGCTGAGGAGGTTGCGGGAGATCGCCCCGGACGGCCGCGCGCCCGTGCGCAGCGCCGCGACGAACTCCCGGAGCGCCCCGGCGATCTGCTCGTGCCCGCCGGGCGGCACGTCGGCCGCGTCACCGGGTGCGTCGCCGGGTGCGGAGGTGACGCGCCGCTCGCCGTCCCAGGTCGCGCTGCCGCCGGGGCCGACGGCCCGCCATTCGCCGTTCCAGGACGTCTCCAGCCCGTCGGCGCACCAGCTCCCGGTGAACACGTAACGGGTGCCGTCGTCGAAGAGGAAGCTCGCCGTGGCCGCCGCGTCGCCCCGGTACCAGCTCCAGGCGGGGTTCCAGCTCTCGCACATGACGGAGACCGGCTCCGCCCCGAGCAGGTAGCGGGCCGCGTCGAAGGCGTGGATGGCCATGTCGACCAGGAGCGGCTGGTCCATCTCGTCCCGGAACCCGCCGAACCGCGGGGCCCGGAAGAAGCCGGTGGTGAGCAGGCCGGGCGGGCCGAGCCGGGCGATCCGGCGGCGGTACTCCGCCAGGGCGGCGTAGTAACGGCGCGACTGGCTGATCATCAGCAGCCGCCCGGCCGCCTCGGCGGCCGCCACTTGGACGAGCGCCTCGGCCAGGGTCGGCGCGGCCGGCTTCTCGCAGAGGACGGGCACGCCGGCGAAGAGCGCCTCGATGCTGACCTCGCTGTGGGCCGCCGGGATCGTGACGTTCACGACGGCGTCCGGCTCGGTGGCCGTGAGCAGGTCGCCGAGCGAGGCGCCCACCTTGGCGTCGCAGCCGGCATCGCGTACGGCCGCCTCCGCCCGCCCGACGTCGAGGTCGGCCACCCCGACCACCTCGACGTCGCCGGCCGCGGTCAGGGTTCGCAGCCAGGCCAGGCCCATCGAGCCCGCCCCCACCTGCACGACGCGGATCGGCCGCCCGGCAACGATGGAGTCGCTCACTCGGCGTGCTCCTTGTTGCTCATGGCGCCGCGGTAGCCGTGGCCGTTGAAGAAGTCGCCCGTCTCGTAGCGGAGCAGGGTCGGCAGCTCGCGCCGCGACCGGTCGCCGGCCGCCCACTCGGCCGCGTTGGCGATGACCTGGAGCACGTCGGGGTGGTGGTAGACGGGGTAGTCCTGGTCGCCGGGGCTGAAGTAGAAGATCTTACCGTTGCCGCGCCGGAAGGTGCAGCCGCTGCGGAACACCTCGCCGCCGCTGAAGGAGCTGATGAAGATCAGCTCGTCGGGCTCCGGGATGTCGAACTGCTCGCCGTACATCTCCTGGGCGGGGATCACGATGGGGTGCGGGACGCCGCGCGCGATGGGATGGGTCGGGTTGACCGTCCAGACCAGCTCGCGGTCGTTCTCGCTGCGCCAGCGCAGCGTGCACGTGGTGCCCATGAGCCTGGTGAAGATCTTCGACCAGTGGCCGGAGTGCAGCACCACCAGGCCCATGCCGGACAGCACGTGCCGGTGCACCCGCTCGACCACCTCGTCGGACACCTCCCCGTGGGCGGCGTGCCCCCACCAGGTGAGCACGTCGGTGCTCGCGAGCACCTCCTCGGTCAGGCCGTGCTCGGGGTCGTCGAGCGTGGCCGTGGCGACGGTGGCCCGCGCTCCGAGCCGGGCCTCGATGCCCCGCCGGATGGCGTTGTGCATGCCGTCGGGGTAGATCTCGGCCACCTTGGGCTCGACCTGCTCGTGCCGGTTCTCGCCCCACACCGTGACGTGCAGGGGTCGGGTGCTGTTCATGCGGTCTTCCTTTCCGGAGTCATTTGACGGCACCGCTGACGGCGCCGGCCGTACCTCGGGGGTGCTGGTCAGGGTGAGGGCGAAGAGGAAGTCGCTCCACGCCGACAGGAGTCGGTCAGCGGCGGGAGGACGCCGGAGGCGGAGCTGGAGAGGAGGTTGACGGGGAGGCGCGGTCGCGCGTATCAAAGCGCTTAACCGAGCATACTTGTGAAGTATGTTGCGCCCCTCCAACTGTGATGTCAACAACACGTTAAGAGAATTCGTCGAATATGCTGCGCTATAGTCGCAGTGCTTCGCCAGGTCCCCGGGAGGCGGCACCCATGGTCACGATGCGCGACGTCGCCCAGCGGGCAAACGTCTCCATCGCCACGGTCTCCTTCGTCATCAACGGCACCAAGCGCGTCGCGCCGGAGACCCGGGCCCGCATCGAGGCGGCCATCGAGGAGCTCAACTACCGGCGCAACGTCGTCGCCCGCGCGCTGGCCAGCTCGCGCACCCGCATCCTCGCGCTGCTCCACCCCGACCTGGAGTCCCGGGCCAACGCCACGGTGATCCAGTTCGTCATGGGCGCTGCGCACGGCGCCCGCGAGCGCGGCTACGACCTGGTGCTGTGGCCGGTCAACGACGACGAGCAGATGTCACACCTGCTCGCGGGCGGTCTCGTCGACGGCGCGCTGCTCATGGAGGTGCAGATCCGCGACTCCCGGGTCGAGCGGCTGCTCGCCTCGCGGGTCCCGTTCGCGCTGATCGGCCGGACCGAGGACGACGACCTGCCGTACGTCGACATCGATTTCGCCACCACGATCGACCAGGCGGTCGCCCACCTCCGCTCGTTCGGCCACGAGCGCATCGCGCTGGTCACCCAGGTGACGAAGGGAAACGAGCCCGGCCGGATCAGGCGGGTCGAATCCGCCTACCTCGCCGCGATCGCGCCACTCGGCGGGCCGCCCGCGGTCATCGCGGTGGAGGGCACGTCGGCCGGCGGGCGGGAGGCCGCCCGCGTGCTCGGCGCGGAGTTCCCGGAGGCGACGGCCGCCATCCTGGTCAACGAGGGCGCCTCGGCGGGGCTGGTCAAGGGGGTGCGGGCGCTCGGCCGGTCGATCCCGGACGACCTGTCCGTCATCTCGGCGGCGACCACGCGCGAGCTCGGCGAGATGATCGAGCCGGCCCTGACCGTCATGGCCGCGCCGGCCCCGCGGCTCGGCCGCCTCGCCGCGGACGCGCTGATCGACCAGCTCGAAGGCGTCCAGGACGCGCCCCCGCACCTGCTCATCCCCTGCACGCTCGTGCCGGGCCAGTCGGTCGGCCCCGCGCGCCGCTGACTGTCGGATACGTCCGATTTGTAACCCACTTGGTCCTGTCTCGTGACAGATGACCAGAATGAGGAGACATTTTCTGTTCCCTTCAGCCACTCCATGCTCAACGTTCACTCGCGCGCTCCAATGTGTCCGCGCTAGGGCAAGCCGCCTGATCGGTTGCTCAGAACGTTCGAGAAGGGACTGCACCCGATGCAGCCATTGGCATCACGGAAATCACTGGGTGGCTTACGGAAACGGGGACGGCTCGCCACGGCCGGCGTGCTCGCGGCGTTGCTCGTGAGCAGTCTCGTGACGGCGGCGTACGCCGATCCCGCCCCCGGCGAGCAGGAGCGGGGACGGCCCACCCCGACCCCGACCGGCACCCAGAGCCCGCCGACGCTCACCCCCGCGAGCGGTTCGTACCTTGAGGGGACGGTGAAGGCCGCCGCGGTCCCGACCGCGGCCGGTGACAGCGTCACGAAGCTCGCCATCGACGACACCGCGCTGAACGCCACCCGTACGGTCGGCGTCTCCAGGCTCAGCTTCGACGTCGGCTCCAACTCCACTGAGGCGCAGTACCACAGCTACGTGCTGGTCAACGGCGCCTACAAGAGCGAGATCGGCAACTTCGTCAACCAGCGGGCGACCATCGAGGTCCCGAACGAGCACCTCGTCAAGGGCGAGAACACCGTCGAGATCGTCGTCGGCGCGATCCAGTCGTCGTGCGGCACCAACTACGACGACTTCGTGCTGTCCGACGTGGGCCTCGAACTGCTCGGCGAGGTCGCGGACGGTGAGGACAACCCGTACACGTTCTCGTTCGGTGACGGCAGCTGCGGCACGAACACCTCGCTGCTGAAGCGCGCCACGCTCAAGTTCTTCACCCTGGGCGACCCGCAGGGCACCACGGGCCTGGCCGCGGACGTGGACACCACGACGCTGGCCAACGGCGAGCACGTCCTCAGCGCCACGACCGCGGCCGGCGTGACCGTCAAGAACACCGTGACCGTGAACAACGCCCCGGCCGGGGCGCCGCGGCTGCTCCCGACGGACGGCACGCTGGTGGCCGGCACCAAGCCGGTCTTCGCGACGGTCCCGGCGAGCGGCGAGGGCGGCGTCAAGTCGCTCACCGTGGACGGCGAGAAGCCGGTCACGAAGGCCACGCTGGGCAACGGCGCCGCGATGTTCGCCTTCGACGTGGGCGCGGACTCGGTGGACGACAAGTTCGACAACTTCCTGCTGGTCAACGGCAAGCGCATCGACCTGGGCGGCACCTGGGCGAGCGGGCGCGCGACGGTCGCGGTGCCGGCCAGGTTCCTGGTGCCCGGCGACAACACGATCAAGGTCGTCACCGGGGACTACAAGGAGACCTGCGGCAACAACCGCGACGACTTCGTGATCTCGAACCTCGGCCTCACCCTCGACGGCGCCACCGTGACGGGCCAGGACATCAAGCCGTCGTACGAGATGGGCGACGGCACCTGCGGCAGCAGCCAGACCGCCCTGCGCGAGGCCGAGCTGCGCTACACGATCGACGCCCCGGCGGTGCACGTCGCCGAGACGCTCGGCTCGGGCGAGGCCAAGCTCGGCTTCAACGTGGGCAGCAACTCGATCGAGGCGCGCTACCAGAACTTCGTGCTGGTCAACGGCCAGAAGGTCGTGCTGGACGGCGACTTCGTGAGCAAGCGCGTCGACCTCACGATCCCGAACGAGTTCCTGGTGCCCGGCTGGAACACGATCGACTTCGTGGCCGGCACCTTCCCGACGTCGTGCGGCAACAACCGCGACGACTTCACGATCTCGAACATCACCCTCACCCCGGCGCAGGGCACGGCCACCGGCCAGATGCTCAAGGCGTCGTACGGCATGGGCGACGGCAACTGCGGCGACACGGTGAACCCGCTGACCGAGATCGACCTGGAGTTCCTCGTGGACGCGCCGGCCCGGGGCCTGCGCGCCGACCTCGACACCACGGCCGTCAAGGACGGCAAGCACACCATCGCCGCCACGTCGAGCACGGGCGAGGTCGCCACCCGCCTGCTGCTCACCGACAACTCGGCGCCGAAGGTCGCCAAGAGCGTCCCCGCCGCGGACGAGAAGATCACCGCCTCCGTCGTGCTGGACGTCAAGCTGGAGGACGCCTCCGGCGTCGTGTCCGGGCCGGACGTCAAGCTCGACGGCCGGCCGATCGAGCTGGGCGTCCCGGTGGGCCCCGGGCTCAAGGCGGGCACGCACACCCTGACGGTGACCGGCGCGGACGGGCTCGGGAACGCCACGACCCACGAGATCGTGTTCGAGTCCGCGGGCATCCCGGACGTCCCCGCCGAGCTGACCCCCGCCCTGGGGGCCGTGGACGTCTCGGACCCGGCCACGCTCTCGGCGAAGGTGTCCGAGCCCGACGGCGGCCAGGTGACGGCGACGTTCTCGCAGGCCGAGATCCTGACCCCGAACCAGGCGTACCAGGGCACGGCCAAGTCCCTCCCGACGACCCTGCGGGTCCCGGGGGAGCGGCGGGCCAGGACGGACGCGCTGGAGCCCGCCGACAGCCGGACGCTCGACGCGCCCGCCGGGCAGGACCTCGTCTACCAGCGCTTCGACGTCCAGGTGAAGGGTCACGTGGACGCCCCGGTGCTGCGCTGGGAGGGCGCCGTCGACCCCGAGCGCCTGGCGTCCCTGCGGGTGTGGAACACGAAGTCCAAGGCGTGGACCTGCTCACCAGCGGCCGCGGCGCCGCCGAGGGCAAGACCGTGCTCACGGCCGTCGTGGACCGCGACTACATCGACGGACAGCAGGTCCACGTCATGGTGACGGGCGAGGACCCGTTCGCCGACGACATCGAGCCGGGTGACCCGAACGGCTTCGCCGACCCCGCCACGTACGACTTCTCGATCGTGCACTTCACCGACACGCAGTACCTCTCCGAGGGCGCGGTCGAGCAGGAGACGGCCGAGGAGCGCGCGGTGTGGGAGTCGGCCTACGCCGGCGTCGTCAACTGGATCAGCGCCAACAAGGACCAGCGCAAGATCTCCTACGTCGCCCACACCGGCGACATCATCGAGAACAACATCCGCAAGCCCGCCGACGAGGCCATGCAGCGGCAGGTCACCGGCGAGTTCGAGGTGTCGTCGAAGCAGCAGCGCGTGCTGGACGACGCGGGCATCCCGAACGGCGTGATCGCCGGCAACCACGACAACCAGTCGGGCACCGAGAACGGGCCGGAGGCGATCTACAACAAGTACTACGGCCCCACCCGCTACCAGGACGTGTCGCAGGGCTGGCAGCACGCCAAGTACGGCGGCCCGTGGAAGGAGGGCGACAACCAGAACCACTACGACCTGTTCTCCGCGGGCGGGCTGGACTTCGTCGTGGTCGGCCTGTCGTACGGGGTGACGCGGGAGGAGGCCGAATGGGCCGACTCCGTCTTCAAGAAGTTCCCCAACCGCAACGGCATCCTGCTCTCGCACGACTACCTCGTGCCGAGCACGAACCCCGACGGGCGCGGCGCCGGTTTCTCCGCCCCCGACGGGTCGATGTTGTACAAGACGGTGGTCGAGAAGAACCCGAACGTCTTCCTCATCCTCGCCGGCCACGAGCACGGCGTGGGGACCAACGTGAAGCCCAAGGTGGGCCAGGTCGGCAACGGTGTCGTCGAGCTGCTGGCGGACTACCAGTTCTACACGGTGTCGGCCGACCGGCTCGGGCTCACCGAGATCGGCGGCTACCGGCCGGAGGACCAGCTCCAGTTCGGCGCGAGCTTCTTCCGGCTGCTGCAGTTCGACGTCAAGCGGGCGGAGCTGAGCGTGGACACCTACTCGCCGCTGCTCAACGACTTCGGCGCCAACGAGTACGACCCGGCACGCCGGTACAACGGCCTCGAGGACAACATGGTGCTGCCGGTCGACCTCACCTCCCGTACGACGACGCTGCAGACCGACTCGCTCGCGCTCTACAAGCCGACCCGGACCATCGGTAGGAGCAAGGTCGCGTCGGGCCAGGTCGCCTCCGTGACCTGGGACCGCCTCAAGGACGACACGGCCTACGCCTGGTTCGTCACGGCGCGCTCCGCGGGCGGCGGCGTGACCGCCTCCGAGCCGAGCGTCTTCGTCACCAAGGACGAGCACGGCCGCCCCGGCACGTGGGGCCCGGACTCGCCCATGCACCGCTGGTTCAACCGCTAGCCGGCCAATCGCCGCCCCGGGCACGGGCCCGGGGCGGCCTTCCCCCTGGAGAACCGAGACATGCACCGGCTGCCCGCCGTCGTTCTCACCCTCGTCCTGGCCGCCGGGCTGGCCGGCCTGACGCGTCCCGCCCCGGCGGCGGCGCACGACGCGACCACGACCGCCCACGCCACGGTCACCGGCACCGGCACCGGCACCGGCACGGGCGTCAAGGTCGTGCTCGACCTCGAGTACGACCTGCTCATGAAGTCGGCCTGGCTGTACGCGGAGGCGTACGAGGCCGAGGAGCGGGCCGAGCAGCTGCGCCAGCTGGAGCTCAACCGCGACGCCGTGCTCGACTACGTCACCCGCCGCTTCGCCGTGGCGTACGACGACCGGCCCTGCGCGCCCACGATGGCGGGTGCCGCGGACGTGCGCCCGCGCGGCAAGGCCGCCTTCGCGGTGCTGACCCTCGACTACGCCTGCCCGGGCGAGCCCGGGGGCACCCACGCCATCTCCAGCGCGCTGTTCCCCGACGCCGAGACGTTCGTCCACAGCACCGAGACGCTCGTCCGCTACGAGCTCGACGGGGAGAAGGGCTCGGCCGTCCTGGTCGCCCAGAGCCCCACGTTGCGGGTCGGCGAGCGCCAGGCCGCGAGCCAGGTCGGGGAGTTCTTCGTGCTCGGCGCCGAGCACCTGCTGTTCGGCCTCGACCACGTCCTGTTCCTGCTGGCGCTGCTCATCGGCGCGCGCCGCCCGCGCGACGTCGTCATCACGGCCTCCGCCTTCACCGCCGCCCACAGCATCACGTTCCTCCTGGCCGCCATGGGGGTCGTGGACGTGCCCGGCGAGATCGTCGAGCCGGTCATCGCGGCGTCGATCGTCGTCGTGGCACTGGCGAACCTGCTGGGCCGGGAGGAGGACCGGCTGGGCAGGTGGCGGCTGCCGATCGTCTTCGCCTTCGGCCTGGTGCACGGCCTGGGCTTCGCCGGCGCGCTGGACATCGACCGGAGCGGGTCGTGGGAGCTGCTGCTGTCGCTGCTGAGCTTCAACGTCGGCATCGAGGTGACCCAGCTCGCGATCATCGCCGTGCTCTTCCCGCTGCTGGTGCTGCTGCGCCGGACGTCATGGTCGCGCTGGGCGGTGGTCGCGCTGTCGATCCCGATCGTGGCGGTCAGCGTGTACTGGTTCCTGGACCGCGTCCCGCTGCCGCTCTGACGGGGCAGGCTCAGTCCAGGACCCTGGTCAGGGCCTCCTGCACGGAGGCGCGGACGGTGACGGGGTCGTCGAGGTCGAAGCCGACCACGAGCCCGTCGCGCAGCAGCATGAGGATGTCGGCCACCCGCTCCGCGTCGGGGCGGCCGTCGCCGGCCAGCAGGTCGCGGTACAGCTCGCGGTTCCAGCGGCGGTGCTCGGCGATGGCCTGGCGGACCGGATGGGCCGGATCGGGATATTCGGCCGCGGTGTTGACGAAGGGGCAGCCCCGGTAGCCGGGGCCCGCGCCGAACTCGCACATGTAGGCGAAGATGCCGCGCAGCCTCTCGTACGGTGACTCCTCGCGCATCGCCGCGACCATCGCGCGCTGCCGAGACGACTGCATGGTCACGAACGCGCGGACGAGCTCGTCCTTGCTCGGGAAATGGTGGTAGAAGGTCGCCTTGGCGACGCCCGCCTCCGCGATGATCCGGTCGATCCCGACCGAGTGGACACCCTCCGCGTAGAACAGGCGCTGCGCCGTTTCGAGGACCCGGTCACGCGCCGGGCTCCGGCGGCCGCCCTCCAACGTTTCTGCGCTCACAGGTTGACGATACCAGACAGGTCTGTCTACTATCGGTTCAACGACGGACAGACAGGTCTGTCTACTTAGGAGAGGCCATCACATGAGCATCTACACCGCCATCGCCACCTCCGCCGGGCGCGACCGCCGCGCCGTTTCCTCGGACGGGAAGCTGGACGTCCAGCTGGCCCTGCAGAAGGAGCTGGGCGGCGACGGCGAGGGCACCAACCCCGAGCAGCTCTTCGCCGCCGGCTACTCCGCCTGCTTCGCTTCGGCGATGCGGCTGGTGGCGGGGCAGCAGAAGATCGACGTCTCCGAGGCGTCGGTCACGGCCGAGGTCGGCCTGTCGCCCAACGGCAAGGGCGGCTTCCAGCTCGACGTGACGCTCCGGGTCGAGCTGCCCGACGGCATCGCGCCGGAGGCGGCCCGCGAGCTCGTCGAGGCCACCCACCAGGTGTGCCCCTACTCCAACGCCACCCGCGGCAACATCCCGGTCAACCTCGTCATCGAGTAGCCGCAGCCAGCTCCTTAACCGCATTTGTCGAGGAATCTCCCGAAGTTGGCCGCCAACGCCCCGGCTGTGATCTTCTGGTCGGCGGGGGAGGCGTGTGAGCACACGGTTGGGCCGGTCGCTGCGGACACGGCTGGCGCTGTTCGCCAGCATCGCGATGTTGCTGCTGAACATCGTCGTCAGCGCGTTCGTGCTGTACGGCGTGCGCAACGAGGTGGCCGACATCCGGGCGCACGAGGTGTCCGGCAAGGCCGTGCGCGTGCTGCTCATGGTCAAGCGCAAGAGGCTGCCTCAGGTGCTGGAGGCCGGCGGGCTCGACGGCATCCAGGTGGTCGATCCGAGCGGGCGGCCGGTCGCCTGGACCCGGAACCTGGCCGGCTACCCCCGCCTGACCACGATGATCCCCCACAAGGACCAGGCCAACGACGCCGCGACGCTCTGCGACCTGCCGGCCTTCCCCCGCCGGTGCGAGATGGTGGTGGCCCTCGTCGCGTACGAGCCGGACGGCGAGTGGGTCATCTACTCCTTCTCCCCGGCGGTGCCCTGGTACATCGCCGCCGAGGTCCTGCTGTTCCAGGCCGGCGTGACGACGGTGCTGGTATTGCTGACCTGGTTCGGGGTGTCACGGGTCGTGGCCAGGACGCTCGCGCCCGTCAGCAGCATCACCAGGCGGCTGGCCGAGATCGCCGCCGGCGGCGGCGGGATGCGCGTGCCCGTCCCGACCAACGACGACGAGATCAGGGCCCTGGCCGAGACCAGCAACCAGACGCTGCAACGGCTGGAGACGGCGCTGGAGCAGCAGACGATGGCGATGGAGCGGCAGCGCAGGTTCGCCGGCGACGCCTCGCACGACCTGCGCAGCCCGATCACCGCGATGCGCGCCCAGGTCGAGGACGCCCTGCTGCACCCCGACGACGTCGACTGGCGGGAGACCTGCCACGAGGTGCTGGCCAGCCTGGACCGGCTGCAGGCCATCGTCGCGGACCTGCTCATGCTGACCAAGCTCGACTCCGGCGCCCCCGACAACCGCGAGCCCATGGACCTGGGCGACCTGGCCGCCGAGGAGACCGCCAGGCCGCGCGCCAAGCAGGTCATCACCACACTGGAGACGGGCGTGATCGTCTACGGTGACCGGCTGCAGCTGGCCCGCCTGCTGACGAACCTGCTGGACAACGCCGAGCGGCACGCCGAGTCGCAGATCATCGTGACCCTGCGGCGGCAGGGGGGCGAGGCCGTGCTGGAGGTCGTCGACGACGGCGCCGGCATCGCCCCCGACCAGCGCGAGGTCGTCTTCGAGCGCTTCACCCGCCTGGACGCCTCGCGCAGCCGCGACGTGGGCGGCACCGGGCTCGGCCTGCCCATCGCCCGCGAGATCGCGACGGCTCATCTGGGCACGCTGACCATCGAGGACTCCGACTCCGGCGCCCGGTTCGTCCTGCGGCTACCGCTCGAGGAGGAATGAGCCGCCCGGCTCAGCGGGGAAGGTAGGCATACCAGCCGCCTCGGCGCACCCCCGGCAGCCGGCCCTTGTCCCAGCTCCGGAGGAACGGCGCCGGGTTCGACCGGCCCTTGTCCACGGCGACCACCCGCTTGCCGGCGCTCCCGGCGTCGATGAGCGCGGCCGGGACCTGCGGCTCCCGCGGCCAGCGCAGGACCGTGTGGGCCTCGCAGCCCATCCGGTAGGCGATCATCACCGCGTGCTCGCCGTACACGAGGCACGGCGGGCGCACGTCCATGGCCGTCAGCGCCCGGGCCACCTCGATGTCGGCCTGCCGCTTGGGGAGCCGGTTGGCGACGACCTTGCCGAGCGTGACGCCCTGCAGGGCGAACTGGGCGAGCAGGCCGGCGGCGACGAGGCCGGCGCCGGCCCGGCGCGTCCGTGCCAGGCCGGCGGCGGCGTGCGCGACCGGGAAGGCCAGCAGCGCGTACGCGGGCAGCAGGAAGCGCGGCGCCGCGTAGCCGACCAGGAAGAAGTACGGCACCGCCAGGGCCAGGCCGCAGGCGGTCGCCAGCGCGCACTCGGCCAGGCGGCCCCGGCGCCGCGCCACGTACAGGCCGAGCAGGACGAGGGCGGGGATCGCCAGCCACCAGAGCAGCCAGGGCGTCACGACGGGCCCGCAGTGCGCGGGCGGGCGGCAGAGCAGCGGCCCGTTGAGCGCGCGGGCGTGCTCGGGCACCGAGAAGTGCAGGCCGGTCTCGTTCGCCGCCCCGGCGGCCTGCCAGCGGGCGGCCAGGCCGCCGAACCGGACGAACGCCTCGACGATCCAGTCGGCCCAGCCCGCGACCAGGCCCGCCGCGAGCGCGACCCCGGCCCTGACCTGCCGCCACGCGGGCCTGGCCAGCGCGAGCGCGAGCGGCAGGACGAGCCAGATGCTGTCCGGCGGGCGCAGCAGGCCCACGGCGGCCACGCTCAGCGCCAGCCCCACCGCCGGGCCGGGCCCGCTGCCCGGCCGCACGCAGCGCAGGAAGAACCCGGCGGCGGCCACCGCGCCGAAGGCCACCCACAGGTTCGGCATGGCCTCGTTCCCGTAGAACAGTGCCAGCCACGAGGAGGCGAACAGCAGGGCGGCGAGGGGCACCGTCGCGCCGGGGCGCACCCGCAGCCAGGTGCCGAACGACGCGTACAGGCCCAGCGCCGACAGCACGCACAGATAGACCCGCAGCGCCTCGGTGGACGAGGTGACCAGCATCAGCGGCGCGACCAGCAGGGTGATCCCCCTGGCCCGCGGCGCGATGAACTCGGCCGCCGGCCCGCGCGGGTCGACCTGGCTGACGTAGACGACCTCGTCCCAGCCCAGGCCCATCCCGGGCGTGACCATGACGAGCTGGGCGATCCCGTAGCAGAGCGCGACCAGGAGCAGCGGCGCCCGCGACGTTCGGAGTGATGTGCTCAGTCCCACCGGCCTGTTCTTAGCGTCCGGCCCGCCGACGGCGGGGCCATATCGACAAGTGCTGCCGGAACCCATGCCCGGCCATGGCACGAACCGGATTCAGCGGTTGAGCGCGAGGCTGCTCACCGGGTGCTCGCCCTCGGTCTGCAGCCGGTATTCGTGGCCCGACTTGGCGCGGTTGTCGTCGATGACCCGCTCGGAGGGTGCCTTGTCGCCGCCCATCAGCGCTTCCTGCATCTTCTCGAACCGCTCGTGGGCCTCCTGCACGTAGCCGGTGCCCAGGGTGGTGTAGTCGATCTGGGTGGCGATCAGTTCGCGGATGTAGCCCTTGTTCGGCTCGAAGGTGACCGGGGCGGGCAGTTCGGGGGCGCACACCTGCTCGGGGTCGCGGCCGTCGTGCTTCTTGAACAGCTCGGCGGCCAGCCGCAGGTGCTCCAGCTCCATGTTGAGGTGCAGCTCCCAGATGTTCTTCACCTTGGGGTCGGACTCGGTCTCCATGAAGGAGTGGTACAGGTAGCACTCGTTGTACTCGTGGTTGAGCAGCATCTCCCACCAGCTCTCGCCCGGGTCGACGAGCGATTCGTAGTGGGTGACGTGCTCTTCCTCGATGAGGCCGATCTCCTGGTAGAGCTGGCGGGCGATGGGCTCCATGTAGGTGGGGCCGACGTTCATGTAGAAGTTCATGGTCTGCTGCTCGGCGGCCATGATCGTCAGGGCGTGCAGCCGGCTGATCGGCGCGGTGGAGCTCTTGTCGTAGGGCTCGCGCACGTTGTCCATCGGGTCGCGGTGGTGCAGGTAGGTCGGGCGGCCCGGCATGACCTCGGTGAGCTGGTCGACGATCTTCTCGGCCTTGCGGTGCTCGATCATCTCGTACAGGTTGGCGTAGCGGTAGAGGTGGTCGAAGTCCTCCAGCACGCCGAACTGGTAGGCCTGCGTCAGGTAGGAGTCCGGCTCCATCCGGGCCACCCACGCGGTCAGGTCGACGGCGACCTGCTCGTAGGCGATGGTGGTCTCCAGCACCGAGGCCAGGCCGGGCAGCAGCCAGTTGACCACCTTCTGCTGCTGCGCCTCGATGTAGCGGACCCGGGCCAGTTGCTGCTTGACCTCCAGGTCCGGGCAGTGCCGGGCGAGCTGGTGGCTGAACAGGATCGCCTCCACCTCGATCCCGTTCATCGTGATGATCCGGCACCGCGTGTACGGATCGGCATGGTCGGGATCGATCGGCGTGACGTTCAGCTCACGCCAGTTCCGCAGCTGCCTGTCCAGCGGGATACCCCGCTCGCGCAGTGGGTTGAAGGTCATTGCGTCCGCTCCTTGACGGTCGAGAACATGCGGTGTGCCCGCCTACCGGAGGCTTCCCGGACCAACCTCTGCGCGCTCTCGCCAGGGGCTCAGCGTTCGGTAAGGATCCCGTCCGCCCGGTGCCCGCCGGCCGCTACCTGCGGCATGAGTGACCGGCCGGTAGATGGGGCATGCATCTCCGGACCGCATCGTGCGACCGGAGGGAGATCCACATGGACCAGCGGGTGACCGGCAGCCGGGACGTCCGCACCGAAGCGCACGGCCACGTCCGCTGCACGCCGCCTGCCGCCGCCGAGCTCTACGAGATCGCCGTCCTGGACACCACGGGCGGCGAGGGTCAGGCGCGCTGGCACACGATCGGCTGGGGCGTGGACAGGGGAGAGGCCGACAGCATCGCGGAGTCCTACGTGACCCGCGCGCTGTGCCCGTACGACGAGGCCCAGATCAGGCAGAACGGCGCGCTCGTCGGGGTGCACCGCCGGCCGGCGTGACCGGGGCCGCTACCCGGACTCCGAGGGGCTGACGCGGTCGACGTCCTCGATCGCCGCGATGGCCTGCTCCACGTGGTCGTACACCGTCACCGCGCGCAGCGCGCCGGTGATCTCCAGCAACCTGGCCGGCATCGACTGCAGCGCGGCCAGGTGCAGGCCGACACCGTGGGCGTTGGCGAGGGCCGCGGCGGCGAGCAGGACGGCCAGACCCGAGCTGTCCAGGAAGGACAGCCGGCTCATGTCCACGATGACATGCTCGTCCAGCCGCCGCCGCTGCTCGTCGATGTAGTCTTCCAGCCGCGCGGAACTGGTGGTGTCCACCTGACCGGCGATGGTGATCAGGGTGGCCCCGGACAGGTGGCGACAGGTGAGTTTCACAGGCACTCCTGGCGATGGGCTGCCGATGGGGGTCGAAACGGATACCGCGGCGACGCCTGCCGTTGCGGTTACTCTAGTCCCGAAGGTAGATACCGGAAAGACAGTTCGTCATAAGATCTTCGTGTAATAAGTTTCGTCCGTCCCAGCGGGGCCAGGACCAGGGCCGAAGAGGCGAAGGCCGTGAGCGATACTGATGATCGTCAGTCCAGTTGGACATTTCTTACCCATCACGCGCGGGTGCTCGTGGAGATAGCCCGGGATCCGGACATCCGGCTGCGCGACATCGCCGCCGGCGTCGGCATCACCGAGCGCGCCGTCCAGGGCATCGTCCGCGACCTCTACGAGGACGGTTACCTCAACCGTGACCGGATCGGACGGCGCAACCGCTACAGCGTCAACCTCGACCAGCACTTCCGCTACCCCACCGAGGCCGGCCTGCCGATCCGGCTGCTGATCGACATGTTCACCCGGCACGACCTGCCCTCCCGGCAGGACGCCTGATCAGTCCCGGCCCGGTGCCCGATCCTCCATGACGCCGTAGGCCGTCGCCCGGAAGAGGAACGAGGCCCAGGACCGGTAGGGCCGCCACGCCTCGGCCAGCCTCCGGTAGGAGGAGGGCGAGGCGTCCTCCGGGAGCCCGTACGCCTCGCGCAGGATCCCGAACAGCCGCGGCTCGTCCCCCGGGAACGCGTCCGGCGCGCCCGCGCCCCTGATCAGGATCAAACCCGCCGAGAACGGCCCCACGCCGGGCAGGGCGCGCAGCTCCGCCAGGGCCTCCTCGGGGGCGAGCGAGCGCAGGTGCTCGGTGGTGAGCACGCCGTCGAGCGCCGCGCGGGCCAGCCCGCGCACCCATTCCTCCTTCTGCGCGGGCAGCCCGAGGCCGCCCGCGTCCAGCAGCGAGACGGGCGGCGGGAAGGCCGGGTACGCCTGCCCGTCCAGCTCGACCTGCGCGCCGTACCGCTCCGCGATGCGCTGCTTGATCCGGGAGGCGATCAGCATCGACGAGCGCTGCACGATCACCGCCCAGCACGCCGCCTCCCACGGGCTCCAGAAGCACACCGGGCGCAGGCCGGGGCGCAGCCGTTGCAGGTCGCCCAGCACCGGATCGGCCTCGCCCAGCTTGGCGAAGCCGGCGCCGTCCACGTCAAGGGAGAGGATCCGCGCCACCTCGCCCCGGATGCCCGGCCCCGCGGCCCGCGTCGTGGCGACGTCGACCCCGTCCGGCGCGGCCGTCACGCGCACGCCGATCGGCCGCCAGTCGGACTCCGCGCAGTAGGCGAAGCGCAGCGCCCGGCCGTCGGACGGCAGCGCGCTGGTGGCCGGCCAGTCCTCGACGAAGCGCAGCGAATCGGCGAAGTCGAACGGGCCCTGGGCGGTGAGCGTGAATCCGTGCGTGGTCATGCGCGTATGGTAGGCGGCCCGGCAGGGCGGCTCCCCGGGCGGGCGATCGCCTGGACCAGCGCCTCGACGGCGGCGGGGTAGGCGTGGGCGAGCGGTGCGGCGTACCCGACGACCAGGGAGGGCGGGTGGCGGTCCCGGTCGCCGCGCACGTAGTCGCCGAGCGGGCTCGCCCCGACCGAGGCGGCGCGCAGCGCGGCCACGGCCTCCGCCTCGCTCAGGCCGGGCGGCAGCTCCAGGAGCGCGTGCAGGCCAGCCTCGATGCCGCGCAGGCGGGCCCGGGGCAGGCGGGCGCGTACGGCCCCGGCGAGCAGGTCCCGGCGGCGCCGGTAGCCGCGGCGCGCCGTGCGCAGGTGGCGGTCGTAGTCGCCGGTGTCCAGCATCCTGGCCAGGGCGAGCTGGTCCAGCGGGCTGTACTGCCTGGCCCGGCGCTTGGCCTCCACCAGCGGTTCGAGCAGCGGCGGCGGGCAGACGACCCAGCCGAGCCGGACGGCGGGGCCGAGGGTCTTGCTGGTCGAGCCGGCGTACACGATCCGGGACGGGCGGCGGGACTGGAGCGCGGCGATGGGGTGCCGGTCGTAGCGGTACTCCCCGTCGTAGTCGTCCTCCACGATCCAGCCGAGGTGCTCGTCGGCCCAGGCCAGCAGGGCCGAGCGGCGCTCGGCCGACATGCTCGTGCCCAGCGGGAACTGGTGCGCGGGCGTGCACACGGCCACCTGGGCGCCCGCGGCCTCCAGCGTGTCCACCCGCGGGCCCGCCGCGTCCACCGGGACGTCGGCGACCCGCACGTGGTGGCCGAGCAGCCGGACGTGGTCGCCGATGGCGGGGTCCTCCATCCCCGCCGTGCGCACGCCCAGCTCGGCGAACGCCTCGGCGAGCAGGCCGAGGGCCTGGGTGTAGCCCGAGCAGACGACCAGGTGGGCCGGGTCGGCGCGGACGCCTCTCACCCGCCCGAGGTAGGCCGCCAGCGTGGTGCGCAGCTCGATGCGGCCCCGGGGGTCCCCGTCGCCGAACGCGTCGGAGGGGGCCTCGCGCAGCGCGTGCCGCATCGCGCGGGCCCACGCGTCGCGCGGGAAGGACTGCGCGTCCCGCCGTCCCGGGCGCAGGTCGTGGCGGGGCGCCGCCGGTGGGAGCGCCGCCGCCCGCGGGCCGGCCGGCTCCGCGCCCCGCTCGGCCACCCGGGTGCCCGACCCCTGCACCGAGGTGAGCCACCCCTCGGCGACGAGCTGCTCGTACGCCTGCGTCACCGTCCCCCGGGACAGCCCGAGCTGGCCGGCGAGGTCCCGGCTCGACGGCAGCCGCGTCCCCGCGACCAGCCGGCCCGCGCGGATCGCCGCGCGCAGCGCCTCCTCCAGCGCCCGGCGGCGGGCGCCCCAGCCCGGCAGGTCGAGCGGCAGCTCAAGGCCCGGCGAGCGGGTGCGCGGCATGGAAGTGGTCCAATTCAATGGGCGGTTACTGGCCCATAGTAATGGGATGATTCGCCCATAACGTGGCTGCATGAACGTTGATCTCCGGACGCGGAGGCCCGTCACCGGCGTCGTGCCGTGCGCGATCGGCGCGGCGGTCCGGCTCGGCGACCGCCGGCCTCTTCCGGAATGAACAGGAGAGATCACATGCGTGTCTTCGTCGCGGGCGCCACGGGCGCCATCGGCCGCTACCTCGTCCCGGCGCTCGTGGCGGCCGGTCACGAGGTCACCGGCAGCACCCGTACGGAGTCCGGGCTCGCCCTGCTGCGCGCCCAGGGGGCCGACGGCGTGCGCCTCGACGTCTTCGACGCCGGGGCCGTCAAGCGGGCGGTCGCCGCCGCCGCGCCCGACGCGATCATCCACCAGCTCACCGCCCTGAGCGGCGGCAGCCCGGCCGACAACGGGCGCATCCGCCGGATCGGCACCCGCAACCTGGTGGACGCCGCCCTCCAGGCCGCCGTCCCGCGCATCGTGGCCCAGTCCATCGCCTGGGCGTACGAGCCGGGCGACGGCCCCGCCACCGAGTCCACCCCCCTGGACGAGGGGGCGCCCGAGCCGCGGGCCACCACGATCGCCGGGATCACCGCACTCGAACGGGCCGTCGCGGGCCTCGACCGGCACGTGATCCTGCGGTACGGCCTCTTCTACGGCCCCGGCACCTGGTACCGGCCCGACGGTCCGGCGGCCGACGTGCTGCGCGGGCGCACGGACGATCCGGCGTCGGTGTTCCTCAGCGGCCTGGTCGCGAACGACGCGGTGTCGTCGTTCGTGCACGTCCAGGACGCCGCCCTGGCCACCGTCGCCGCGCTCGACTGGCCGGCCGGGCCGGTCAACGTCGTGGACGACGAGCCCGCGCCCGCCCGTGAGTGGCTGCCCGTGCTGGCCGCCGCCGCGGGCGTGCCGGCGCCCGCCCCCGCCTCCGGGCGCCTGGGCTGGCAGCGCGGCGCCGGCAACGCCCTGGCCCGCTCGCGCGGCTGGGCGCCGCTGCACCCCACGTGGCGGACCGGATTCGGCGCGGGCGGCTGATCTCAGGGAGCCGGATCCGAGGTACGCGGGCCACCTTGCCCAGGGCTGCCATCGGCGCGCCCAGCCGGTGCGGGAACGGCCCCAGCACGCGTACCCGACCGCGCGGGAGGCCGGGCTAACCGGGCAGGCGGGTGCGCAGGGCCTCGGTGAACCAGCCGAGCGCCGGGGTCAGGCTCTCCGGGGGCGACCAGCCGTTGATCACGGCCAGCAGGCGCACGTACCGCTCCCTGCGGGGGTCGTCGGCCGCCTCCAGCCGGGCGAGCAGGCGGCGGAGCGTGCCGGGGTCGTCCGGGTCCAGGCCGTGGTCGTGGGCGTAGCGGGTGGTGAGCGACGTGACGTACGGGCCGGCCTCGGGAGCGGCCGGGTCGAGGCCGGCGGCCAGCGCGGGGGCGGCGAGGTCGCGGGTCAGCGCGGCGGGGTCGGGCCGCACCACCGGACCGGACCGCCGGTCGGTGGCACGCCGGTCGGCGGCCTGGAGTTCGGCCATGCGGCGGAACCGGGCGCGGAAGTCCGGGTCGCGGGACAGCTCGGCCAGTTCGACCCACGCCTCCACCTGCTCCGGCTCGGGGTCGTCCGGCAGTTCGGGGGTCATCGAGGGCATGATCCCCGCGAAGGCGGGGTCGGCGTCCAGGTCGCCGAACGCGGCGGCGAGGAAGTCGCCGATCAGGCGGTGGCGCTCGTCCTCCGACAGCTTGGCCAGCTTGTGCATCAGTTCCGTCTCCTCAGGGGTGGAGCCGCGCCTGGCCACCGCCCGCAGCACCGCGCGCCGCAGGCGCAGCGCGCGGATCTGCGCCTCCAGGGCCTCGGCGTGCGCCGCGGCGACCTCGGGCAGGGAGATCTCCCGGTCCACGACCTCGCGGATCGTGGGCAGGTCCAGGCCGAGGTCGCGCAGCGTGCGCACCAGGTCGAGGCGGGCGACGGCGGCGACGTCGTACAGGCGGTAGCCGGCGGGGCTGCGTCCGGTGGGCGGCACGATCCCCTGATCGGCGTAGAACCGGATGGTCTTGACCGTCAGCCCGGTGCGCCGGGCCAGGTCACCGATCGAGTAGAGCGTGTCCCCGTCCATGCCCCAACTCTGGCGTCTCCCCTCGGTGGAGACTCAAGGGGCCGTGTAGAACAGGCGCGGGTCGCCGGCCAGGGACGCCTTGACGGTGGCGCTCCACTCGTCCACGACGACCTCGTACGCGTCCGACTCGACCCCGTCGAGCGCGGCGCGGGCCACGTCCGCGGGATCGAGCAGGTCGCCCTCGTAACCGGCCATCATGTCGGTGGCGGCGGCTCCCAGGTGCACGCCCGTCACCAGGGTGCCCTGGTCGCGCAGCTCCAGGCGGATGCCGTTGGTGAGGCTCCACGCGGCGGCCTTCGCGGCGCTGTAGGCGTTGGCCCCGTCGTAGGAGAACCACGACAGCGCCGACAGCACGTTGAGTATCGCGCCGCCGCCGTTCGCGCCCAGGACGGGGGCGAACGCGCGGGCCATGTTCAGCGTGCCGTAGTAGTGGGTGTCCATCTCGAGGCGGATCTTGTCCAGGTCGCCGCCGATCAGGTTCGTGTAGGTGGCGATGCCGGCGTTGTTGACCAGGAGCGTGACGTCCTGGGCGGCCGCGGCCACCGCCGCCACCGACGCGGGGTCGGTGATGTCCAGCTTCAGCGGCTCCACTCCGGGGAGGTCCACGAGCGAGGGGTTGCGCGCCGTCGCGTACACCTTCTTCGCGCCCCGCTCCAGCAGTTGCTGGGCGAAGCGGCGGCCGATGCCGCGGTTGGCGCCGGTCACGAGCGCGACGGAACCAGAGATCATCATGGCTGCCTCCTGGCAGGTCACAGGTTTCAGGTGGGACGTGGCTACGCTAAAACCTGACGTTGACGTCAGAGGCAAGTGTTGTGAGGGGAATCACTCATGCGCATCGGTGAGCTGGCCGCGCGGACCGGGGTGAGCGTGCGGGCGCCGCACCTCCTCACGGCGGGCCTGCCGAGCCGGTCGATCGTGCCGTTGATGCCCTACGTGAGGTCCCGCGAGGTGGCGCCCGAGTTGGTCGAACGGCTGCGGGCCGAGCGCGAGCGCATCGACGGGCGGATCGGCGACCTGGTGCGGACCCGCGACAAGCTCGACTCCATCATCGCCGTGGTCGCCGCGGCCGCCCACGAGGGCACGTCCTGCCCGCGTCCTGAGGGGGACCTGGTGGCACATCATCCGAGGTGGGAGGGGTAGGGGCGGGAGGTAGTCCTAAGAAGGGGGAGACGGTCATGAGCCGCATCGCAGAGTGGCTGAGGAAAGCCGAGAACCTCGCCAGAGGGCACTCCAAGCAGGCCGACCAGGTGCTGGACCGCGCTGAGCAGATCGTGAAGGAGCGCACCGGGCACAAGTACGACGACAAGATCACCAAGGGCGTGGACGCCGTGCAGCGCCGCTACGGCGGCGGGCAGCCCGGCCAGCAACCCGGTCAGCAACCCGGTCAGCAGGCCGGCCAGCAGCCGCCTGCCCAGGCCCGTCCTGAGACGCAGGAGGAGCGCGAGCGGCGCACGCCGCCGCAGGGCTGAGCCGATGGCGCGCGGAAAGTGCCGGTGGCAGCGCCACCGGCACCGTTCCCGCGTGCCGTCAGCGGCACGCGTCCCGCGTGACCTTGTCTCGCGCGCGTACGGTCAGCGGCGCGCGTCCTCCAGCACCTTGTTCGCGTCCCGCTCGAACGACGCCCTGGCCCCGAGTGTGAGCAGGCCGCCCACGATCATGGGGATCACCAGGATGTACATGCCGGACAGCAGCGAGCCGAACTGGTCCGAGGCGATGCCGACGACCAGCGAGCCGAACGCGGCGCCGAACGTCAGGAGCAGTTGCAGGACGGCGAAGCCGAGGCCGCGCGAGGCGGCCGGCACCACGTCCGCCAGGCACGCCGTCATGTTGGGGATCGCGATCGACATCAGCGAGCACGCGACCAGCACCAGGACCGTCAGCGCGGCGACCGAGTCCATTGACAGCGCGGCGGCCAGGACCAGCGAGCCGGCCGTGATGCCGCCGCCGCCCGCCAGCAGCCGGCCGCCCTTGCGGGTGCCGTGCCACTTCCGGCCCAGCCACGAGCCGACCAGGGTGCCGGTGAGCGTTCCGGCGATGGTGATCAGGCCGCTGAGGGAGCCGGCCGTGCCCACGCCGACGCCGAAGCCGCGCACCATGAGCGTGGGCATCCAGTAGAAGACGCCGGCCAGGCCGAGGCTGAGGAGGGCCAGGCCGATGCAGACGAAGACCAGCGTCGGGATGACGATCACCTGGCGGAACTGCGCCCAGAAGGGCGGCTTGGGCGCGGCCTCCGGCTTGACCTCGGCCTCGCCGGTGGCCACCAGCCGGTCCAGCTCGCCGCGCCGCGGCTCGCGCAGGAACCAGACGAGCACCGCCGTGAGCAGGCCGGGGATCACCATGATGAGGAACGCCGAGCGCCACCCGTACGCCTGGGCCAGCACGCCGCCGAGCAGGGTGCCGACGCCGCCCAGGTACGTGGTCACGCGCGTGAGCCCGTACGCCTTGGCCCGGCTGGCGGGCGGGTAGTAGTCGGCGAGCAGGCTGCCCGCGGCCGGGTTGTCGATGTTCTCGGCCGCCGCCAGCACCACGCGCATCAGGTAGAACAGCGCGAAGCCGGTGGCCAGGCCGGAGCCCAGCGTGGCGATCGCCCAGATGAAGACGACCACCGCGATGATCCGTGTGCGGCTGAAGCGGTCCGCCAGGTATCCGGCGGGCAAGGAGACGATGGCCGCGGCCAGGGCGGCGGCCGTCGGGATGGAGCCGGCGGCGGTGTCGCTGAAGCCCCATTCCTTCTGTATGAGCGGGAGCACGCCTGATAGGAGGTTGTGCTCGATCCGGTCCACTAGTCCGACGATGAAGAGCACCACGAGGGGTGCCCAGCCGAATGGCGCGCGGGACTGCGCGTCGATGGTGCCTGTACGCGGCGAACCGAACGTCCCGACCATGCCCACCCTTTCCGTAGGGAAATCTAGAATTGAGTTCTAGGGCAATGTTCTAGCCAGAGTGGCAGAAGTCACAGCGTTCGTAAATGGGTGATTACCGCGAAATTTCGTGACTCACCCCTCCGGTACGGTGATCGCATGGTCAAGGGGGCACTGCTGGTCGCGGGGACCACGTCAGACGCGGGCAAGAGCGTGGTCACGGCCGGGATCTGCCGCTGGCTGGCCCGACAGGGGGTCCGGGTCGCGCCGTTCAAGGCGCAGAACATGTCGCTCAACTCGTACGTCACCGCCGACGGCGCCGAGATCGGCCGGGCCCAGGCCATGCAGGCGCAGGCCGCCGGCCTCGAACCCGTCGCCGACATGAACCCGGTCCTCCTCAAGCCGGGCAGCGACCGCCGCAGCCAGGTCGTGCTCATGGGCCGGCCGGTGGCCGACGTGGACGCCATGGAGTACGGCGCGCTGAAGGACCTGCTGCGCACCTCGGCGCTGGAGGCGCTCGGGCGGCTCAGGAAGCAGTACGACGTGGTGGTGTGCGAGGGCGCGGGCAGCCCCGCCGAGATCAACCTGCGCCGCGGCGACATCGCCAACATGGGCCTGGCCACGGCCGCGAACCTGCCCGTCATCGTGGTCGGCGACATCGACAGGGGAGGGGTGTTCGCCGCCTTCTACGGCACGGTGGGCCTCCTGGACGCCGCCGACCAGTCCCACCTCGCCGGCTTCGTGGTGAACAAGTTCCGCGGCGCGAAGGAGCTGCTGGAGCCCGGGCTCGACATGCTGCGCCGGCTGACCGGGCGGGAGGTGTACGGCGTGCTGCCCTGGCTCGACGGGCTCTGGCTGGACGTCGAGGACTCCCTGGCCCTCGACAGCCGCCGCGTCGCCGTACGCCCGCCGTACGGCAGGCAGACCCTGCGGGTGGCGGTCGTGCGGCTGCCCAGGATCTCGAACTTCACCGACGTCGACGCGCTGGCCGCCGAGCCGGGCGTGGTGGTGCGGTTCGCTAGCGATCCGGTGGAGCTGGACGACGCCGACCTGGTGGTGCTGCCCGGCTCGCGGGCCACGGTCAGCGACCTGGCCTGGCTGCGGGAGACCGGCCTGGCGGCGGCCGTCCGCGCGCGTCGAGGGCCTGTCCTGGGTGTTTGTGGCGGGTTCCAGATGCTGGGGCGGGAGATCGTGGACGAGGTCGAGTCGGGGGCCGGGCGGGTCGAGGGGCTGGGCATGTTGCCGGTGCGGGTCGAGTTCGGGCGGGAGAAGCGGCTGGGCAGGCCCGAGGGGGCGGCGTACGGGGAGCCGGTGCGGGCGTACGAGATCCACCACGGGATGGCGACGGTGGAAGGGGGCGAGCCGTTCCTGGACGGCTGCCGGGCCGGGAACGTCTGGGGCACGACCTGGCACGGCGCCCTGGAGAACGACGGGTTCCGGCGGGCCTTCCTGGCCGACGTGGCCGGGCGGGCGGGGCGTGACTTCGTACCCGATCCCGCCACCGACTTCGCCCGGCTGCGGGAGGAGCGGCTCGACGCGCTCGGGGACCTGGTCGAGCGGCACCTCGACACGGACGCCCTGCTCCGCCTCATTGAGCACGGCCCGCCCGAGGGCCTCCCGACGCTCCCACCGGGCGCCCCGGCCGCCTGAGCACCCGGCATCCGGGCCCCGGGCGCCTGAGCCTCAGGTCCTGGCCATGCGCTGGGCACTGATCCAGGCGTCGATCTGCTCCCAGTGGTCGTACAGCCAGCGGATCCGGTCCTCCCGCGCCTGGGGCACCTCGTCGGCGGGGACGCGCCACCACTTCGCGGTGATGTGCGCGCTGAAGGGCAGCTTGCGCCAGACGTCCCCCAGCGTGATCAGGTCGTCGAGCCCGGTGTGCGCGACGAAGATGACGTCCGCCGACGGGCACGCCTCGATGGCCGTGATGGCGCCGTTCGGGCGGGGCGGCAGCAGGTGGTCCAGGCCGCGCGCCCGCTCGGCCTCCTCGGCCAGCCCCTTCTCCTCCAGCCGCCTGATCGCCAGCCGGCGGCGGCGCGGGGTGAAGTTCCCGCCCTCGGGGAAGATCACCAGGGCGTCCCGGTCGTCCATGGTCGCGGCCAGGTGGTGGATCTCGTCGATGATGCGCCGGTGCCCGGCCTTCCGCGGCACGAACGCGTTCGGCAGCCGGTTGATGATCACGTCGAGCGAGGGATCGTACTGGAGGGCGGCCTTCATGACGATGCGGGGCCGCCGCCGGTAGCGCGCCAGGAGGTGATAGATCAGCAAGAAGGAGTCGCCCGGACCCGCGTGCCGCGACAGCACGATGATCGGCCGGGCCAGCCGGGCGGCCCGCTCCTCCTCCGTCGGCTCCGGCTCCTCGATGTCCATGGCCAGCCGGAAGATCCGCACCGCCGCCGCGTACACCTTCGACAGGAACCACCTGACCAGCTCGTAGTGCCGCTCCTGGCGCCGGGTTCCGCCCGCCACCCACAACCACAGGCACGCGATCAGCACCGCCGACTCCAGCGTCAGCCACGCCACCCCGAACCAGACGAACCGCAGCCCCCTGCGCTGCGGCGGTGGCAGCCGGAGGGACGCCGCCGCCGTGACGACGAGCCAGAACGGCAGCGTCACCAGCATGAACGCGGTCACCACGATGACCAGCGGAGCCAGGACGAGCCGGCGCAGAATACGCGGTGGAAGCAACGCGGCCTCCCTCAAGGACTTACTTTCATCATGCTCCCCTGCTCCGCAAATAGCGCGAAGACGCCTGGTAGGCGCGGTCGATGCAGGCCGAGATCTGCGACACGTCGCGATAGCGCAGCGGCGAGAGCGCCTCGGTCACCCCGGCCGGCAGCACGTGCACCTCCACCCCCGGCGGCAGCGTGGCCAGGTCCTCGGCGAAGCGGTGCCGGCGGGCGATCTCGAACGCCACCATGCCCACCTCCCAGAACCGCCGGGGCGGCGCCAGCGGGCGCTCGATCCGGCCGACGTGCAGGACGTACACGCGCCTGGCCCCGAGCAGCACCGCCCGCCCGATCGGGATGCTGTGCACCAGGCCGCCGTCGAAGAAGTGTTCACCGCCGATCACGACGGGCGGCAGCAGCCCGGGCACCGCGCACGAGGCCAGCACCGCCTCCACCAGCGGCCCGCCGGTGAACCAGTGCGCCGCCGCCCGCTCGACCGAGGCCGCCACGCACTGGAACGGGACCTCCAGCTCCTCGATCCGGGAAACCCGCACGGTCTCGCTCAGAACCTCCCGCAGCGGGCCGATCGGGTGCAGATGGGTGCGCGTCCTGGCCAGTGTGGACAGCCGGGACACCCAGGAACCGGCGAACGCCGTACGTACGACATCGGACCGCCACAAGGTCGTCAGCCTGCCGACCGCCTCGGCGGGACCGGCGGCGATGACCGCCCCGTTCAGCGCCCCGACGGACGTGCCCACCACCAGGTCGGGCCGGATCCCTGCCTCGTCGAGCGCGCGCAGCATGCCGACCTCGTGCGCGCCGAGCACGCCGCCCCCACCGAGCACGAACGCGGTCTCCACCCGGCACCACCCCTCTGGACCTTTCCCGGAAGTTCTTGCCGTGTCCCGGAAACGAAGCGCGAAACAAGCTGCCGGATCCGCCCGATGACGCACGGGCCCGGCGAGCGGGACGATTCGGTTATGACAGCAGTGGTGCAGGCCGAAGGGCTGACCAAGTATTACGGCAAACGCCGTGGCCTGGAGGATCTCACGCTCGAGATCCAGCCGGGCGAGATCTTCGGCTACCTCGGGCCGAACGGCGCCGGCAAGACCACCACGATCCGGCTCCTCCTCGACGTGATCAGGCCCACCCGCGGCTCGGTACGGGTGCTCGGCGCCGACCCGCGCGAGCCCGCGATCCGCTCCAGGATCGGCTACCTGCCCGGCGAGCTCGCACTCGAGGGCCGCGAGCGGGCCAGGGACTACCTGCGCTTCCTCGGCAGGGTACGCGGCGGCGTGCCGGAGACCCGCATCGACGCGCTGGCGGAGCGGTTCGAGGCCGACCTGTCGGTGCAGATGCGCAAGCTCTCCAAGGGCAACAGGCAGAAGGTCGGGCTGATCCAGGCGTTCATGCACGAACCGGAGTTCCTCATCCTGGACGAGCCCACGGGCGGGCTCGACCCGCTGGTGCAGCAGGAGTTCCTGGCCCTGCTGCGGGAGGTGCGCAAGGCCGGGCGCACCGTGCTCATGTCCTCGCACGTGCTCGCCGAGGTGGAGGTCGTCTCCGACCGGGTCGGCATCGTCCGCGACGGCCGCCTGGTGGCCGTCGAGGACGTGGCGGCGCTGCGCGAGAAGGCGGTGCGCCGGATCGAGCTGCACTTCGACGCCCCCGTGCCGCGCACGGCCTTCGAGGGGCTGCCCGGCGTCCGCGACCTGCGGGTGGAGGGCGCCAGCGTGCGGTGCACGATCGACGGCCGGCCGGACGCGCTGGTCAAGGCGGCGGCGAAGTTCACGGTGGTGCACCTGGTCAGCGCGGAGCCGGACCTGGAGGAGATCTTCCTGACCTACTACAGCGAGGAGCGGCACGATGATCGCCAAGAGTCTGCGTGACAACCGGCGGGCGCTCATCTGGTGGACCGCCGGCATCAGCGTCTTCATGGCGATCTACCTGAGCGCGTACGCGACCGTCAAGCAGGACCCCGAGACCTACGGCCAGGTCGGGACGGACAAGTTCCCCGGCCCGCTGCGCGACCTCATGGGCGGCATGACGGACTTCGTCTCCGGCCCCGGTTACCTCCAGTCGGTCGTCTACCAGATCTTCGTCCCCATGCTGTTCATCGTGTGCGGCACGCTGCTGGCCAACCGGGCGATCGCGCAGCCGGAGGAGACCGGCACGCTGGAGCTGCTCGTCACCCTGCCGGTGGACCGGCGGCGGCTGGTGCTGGAGCGGTTCGCGGCCCTGGTGGTGTCGCTGCTCGCGGTGGCCTTCGTGACCCTGCTCCTGACGTGGGCGATCACCGTGTCGGTGGAGATGGGGGTGGCGTTCGACCGGATCCTGGCCGCGCACACCGGGGTGTTCCTGCTGGGGCTGCTGTTCGGCACCGTGGCGCTGGCCGTCGGCGCCGCCACGGGACGTCGGCTGGTCGCCTCGGCCGTGGTGGGGGTGTGGGCGGTGGCCGGGTACGTGGTCGTCACGATCGGGCGGAACATCGACGCCATCGCCTGGCTGAAGTGGCTCTCGCCGTTCCACTACTACACCGAGGGCAGGCCGCTCTACGAGGGGCTGCCGGTGGGGGACTACCTTGTCCTGGCGGGGGCGACGGCCGTGCTCGCGCTCACCGCGGTGCTCGCCTTCGACAGGCGTGACGTAGGAGTCTGATGGCGATCTCCGACCTGCCCGCCGACCTGCCGGCGGGCTTGCTCGCCGGCCTGCTGGCCGGGCATCGGGAGCGGCTGGCCGCCCACGCGGCGACGGGCCGCTTACCGGACCGGGTGGCGATGGACGCCTACCGCGCCGCCGGCACCAGGGCCGCCGAGCTGGGCGTACCGCTGCGGTCCCTCGTGGACGCCGCGCTCGCCGCCGGCGAGGGGCTGCCCGCGGTGCTGCCCGCGCTGCGCAAGGCGGTCTCGGCGCTGATGGAGGGGTACGGGCAGGCGCAGCTCGCGGCCCTCCGCCGCGAGGAGGACGCGCGCAGGGAGTTCGTGGACGACCTGCTCCAGGGGCGGGCCGAGCGGCTGGCCGAGCGGGCCGAGCACTTCGGGCTGCGGCTGGCGGAGTCGTACGTGGTGGCGGTGGCCCGCGGCATGGGCGACGGCGACCAGGACCGGATCGAGCGGGACCTGATCGCCCGGTTCGGCTCGCACAACGTGCTCGTGGCCGTACGCGACGGGCTCCTGGTGTGCGTGGCCCCGGCGACGCTGCCCGTCGCCGTGGGGGAGTTCACCCACCACGTACGCGCCCGCTTCCCGCCCGGCTGGCGCGTGGGCGTGGGCCGGGCGCAGCGGGGGCCGGGCGGCGTGGTGGCGTCGTACCGGGAGGCGGCGCAGGCCCTGGAGCTGGCCGACGGGCTCGGCCTGCGGATCGACGTGGTCAAGGCCGCCGACCTGCTGGTCTTCCCCGTGCTGCTGCGCGACAGGAACGCCATCGAGGATCTCGTGACCAGCGTCCTGAACCCGCTGCTGGAGGCACGGGGCGGGCACGAGCCGCTGCTGGAGACGCTGGAGGCCGTCTTCGCCTCGCACGGCAACCAGACGGCGGCCGCGCGGCGGCTGGGGCTGAGCCCGCGGGCGGTGACGTACCGGCTGGAACGCATCCGCCGCCTGACCGGCTTCTCCCCGGACGACCCGACACAGCGCTTCACCCTGGAGACAGCCGTCCTGGGCGCCCGCCTCCTCGGCTGGCCGGCCGGGTTCGCCCGCTGAAGCCAGCCGGTCCGTCAGTCGCTCACCGCGAGGCGTACGCCGAACCCGACGATCACGACCCCGGTCAGCCGATCGAGGAACCGCCGTACCCGGGCCGAGCGCAGCACCCCGCTCATCAGCGACGCGAACCCGATCAGCACCGCGCTCCACACCAGCCCCTCCACCACGTGCACCCCGGCCAGCGCCAGCCCCATCAGCGCGTGCGGCGCCTCCGGGGGGATGAAGTTCGGCAGCATGGCCACGTAGAAGGCCCCCACCTTGGGGTTGAGCAGGTTCGTGACCAGCCCGCGCCGGAACCCCTTCCAGAACCGGACCTCCTGCCGCTCCGGCATGTCCTGCGCCTCGGCCTTGGTCATGAGCATGCGCAGGCCCATCCACACCAGATAGGCGGCCCCGGCCCAGCGCAGGACGTCGTAGGCCAGCTCGGAGGCCGCCAGGAGCGCCGACAGCCCGGCCGCGGTGAGCACGCCCCAGGTCAGCGTGCCCGCCTGGATGCCCAGCGTCACACCCCAGGCGGGCCGCCGCCCGGCCAGGAGGGACGTTCGCAGGATGAGGGCCGTGTCGAGGCCGGGAGTCAGGGTGAGCAGCGCGACCACGGCGGCGAACGACCAGATCGATCCTGCGATGTCCATGAACGTCAGGGTATGAGAAGCAGCTTTCCGGTCGTACGACGGGCCGCCAGGTCCTCGTGGGCCTGCCGCGCGTCCGCCAGCGGGTAGCGGTGCGAGACGTTGATCCGGAGCTGCCCGGCCGCGATCCAGCCGAACAGGTCGGAGGCGCGTTGCAGCAGCTCCTCGCGCTCGGCGATGTAGTGGATGAGCGTGGGCCTGGTGAGGAAGAGCGAGCCCTTCTTGTTGAGCGTCTGGGGGTCGAACGGGGGCACCGGGCCGCTGGCGGCGCCGTACAGGGCCATGAGGCCGCGCGGGCGGAGCACCTCCAGGCCGCCGTCGAACGTGGCCTTGCCGACGCCGTCGTACACCACGTCGATCTTGCCGCGCAGCGCCTCGGCGAAGCCGTCGTACCCCAGCACCTCGTCGGCCCCCGCCTCCCGGGCCAGCTTCTCCTTCTCACCGGTGGAGACCGTGGCGTACACCTTGGCGCCCTTGAGCTTGGCCAGCTGGATCAGCAGCTGCCCCATCCCGCCCGCGCCCGCGTGGACGAGAACCTGGTCGCCCTCCTTGACCTCGTGCGTGGAGTGGGTCAGGTAGTGGGCCGTCATGCCCTGCAACATCGCCGCCGCCGCCACCTCGGCGGACACCCCCTCCGGCACCGGCACCGCCCTGCCGGCCGGGATCACGGCCTTCTCGGCGTAGCTCCCGAGGACGTTGGCCCACGCGACGGTGTCCCCCACCGAGACGTCCCGCACCCCGGCCCCGACCGCCGACACCGTCCCCGCGCCCTCGGAGCCGATGGAGGTGGGCAGGTTGAGCGGGTACGCGCCGGAGCGGTGGTAGATGTCGATGAAGTTGACGCCACTGGCGGCGACGTCGACCACGATCTCCCCGTCACCGGGAGTCGGATCGGGATGCTCGACGTATTCCAGAACCTCGGGGCCGCCCTGGGCGGAGACGATGATGGCATGCATGCCCCTAGTCAACTCCGCCACCACCAGACGATGCCACCCGGGTCGGGCGTTCCACCCATCACTTGAGAACCGCGACGGGGCCGAGCCGCCGAAAGCCTCATGACGCCCCGTCCGCCGCGGACCACGCCAGACCGCCCAGCCGGGCGAGGCCGTGACAGACCGTGCGGCCGGGTGAGGTGGTGACAGGCCGCTCTACTGAGTGCGCCCGTGACAGGCCGTGCGGCCAGGCGAGGCGGGGACAGGCCGTTCGGCCGGGTGGGCCCGTGATCGGCCGTGCGGGGCCGGCTGAGGCGGAAAGGCAGGCCGCTTCCGAAGCCGCCTCGCCGCCCGGTCAGCCCAGCCGGGCCAGAGCGCCCGCTTCCAGGGCCACCCATACGGCACGGTCCGGCCCCACGGTCAGCCCGTGCGGCTCGGCCTTCCGCCCGCCGTCACCTTCCCCCGGCAGCCCAGGAAGCGGCAACTCCTCGATCACCCCGTCGGTGGTGATGCGGCCGATCCGGTCGGCGGCCCACTCCGTGAACCAGAGCGCGCCGTCCGGACCGGCGGTGATCGCATGGGGACGGGCGGCGCGGTCGGGAAGCGGGTGCTCGGTGATGGCCCCGGACGTGTCGATCCGCCCCACCTGGCCCGCCCCGATCTCCACGAACCACAGGGCCTGGTCCGGGCCCAGAGTGATCCCCACCGGGGCGGCCCCCTCCGTGGGAAGCGGATGAACGCTCACCTCGCCCGCCAACGAGATGCGGCCGATGGCGTTGCCCTGGTTGAGGGTGAACCAGAGGGCGTCGTCGGGACCCGCCGTGATGAACGACGGCATGCCACCCTCCACCGGCACGTCGAACTCGGTCAACGCCCCGTCGGCGCCGATCCGGCCGATCCTGCCGGGCTCCATCTCGGTGAACCACATCGCCCCGTCGGGCCCCGCCGCGATCCCGTACGGAGAGCTCACCTCGTGTACGGTGCGCCGCCCGTCAGTGGTGATGCGGCTGACCCGTCCACCCTTACACTCGGTGAACCACATGGCTCCGTCGGGCCCGGGCGCGATCACCGTGGGCAACCCGTCGGCCGGGTCGAGCTGGTGGATGACAGGCTCCTCACCGGGCACCAACCTCCCCACCCGCCCTTGGTGGACGAGCGTGAACCACAGCGCCCCGTCCGGCGCGGTGGCGATGCCGTACGGCGCGCCGTCTTTGATCATGGTCAACATATGTTTCCCCCGAGAAGCTTGGTCGTCCTGCTTGCAAGTGCCGGTGGCTGTCGGCCGGAGCCTCGGCCCGTGGGCGTCGGTTGCTGTCGGGCCGGAATCCTGGCCGGTGGCGGCCGGTTGCTCACGGCTGCCGAAGTCCTGGCCGGTTGACGCCGGTTGGCGCCGGTCGGGCCGGTCGGGCCGGTCGGCGTCTCGGTCGGTGAGGGGCGTAGCGGGCTTGATCAGCGGCTGGGTCAACGTACGCGCCCCTTCTCCACCTCGATCGCGGTACCACGGAAGCGTCGGACGAGGGCGCGGTCGTGGGACACCACGACGAGCGCGCCCCGGTAGGCGTCGAGGGCCTGCTCCAGCTCCTCGGCCAGCACCGGCGACAGGTGGTTCGTCGGCTCGTCGAGCAGCAGCAGGTCGTGTTCCCCGGCCAGCAGCCTGGCCAGGGCCAGTCTGCGCTGCTGCCCGACCGACAGCGTGCCCACCCGCTGGTCGAGGGTGTTCGGCCGGAACAGCCCGGTGCTCAGCAGCGCGGCCCTGCGCTCGTCCGCATAACCCACGCCGTACGCCTCCAGCACGCTCTGGCCCGGATCGAAGCTCACCTCCTGCGGCAGGTAACCCACCCTGCCCTCGGCCCGCTCCGCCAGGGTGCGCAGGAGCGTGGACTTGCCCGCGCCGTTGACCCCGCGAACCAGCAACCGGTCGCCCGCCCTGATCGTCAGCGCCTCGACCCGCAGCCGGTCACCGACCCGGACGTCGCGCAACTCCACGAGCACGCGAGGACCCGCCTCCTCGGCCCGGCCACGGACCTCCTCGGCCCCGCCTCGGGCCGCCCGCGTGCCGGTCTCCTCGGCCGCCTGCGCGCCCGTCTCCCCGGCGGTCTGCTCGGCCCCACCGCGGGCGGGCTGGTCGGTGGTGTCCGGGGCCGATCCCGTGGTGGTGTCCGGGGCCGATCGCCTGGGGGCGTACTGGGTCGTGGGCGGAGGGGCGGCCGGGAGGTGGTCGGCCGGGGCGGCGGTGCCGAACGTGCCGCGGAAGCGTAGCGGGTCAGGAGGGCGCGGGACCGGGTCGGACTCCAGGCGGCGGAGCCGTTCGTGGGCGTTGCGGACGCGGCCCGCCACCGAGCTCTGCACCCGGCCGGCATTGCGGTCGTAGGCCATCTTGTTGTTGTCGCGCATCAGCCGCCCCGCGGCCACCCGGTGCGCGGTGGTGGCCGCGTATTCGCGCACCTGCCGCACCTCCTCGCGCCACGCCGCGTACGCCTGCTCCCAGCGCGCCCTGGCCGCCGCCTTGGCCGCGAGGAAGCCCGGGTAGCCGCCGCCGAAGCGGGTCACGGTGCCGTGCTCGACCTCGAGGACGGCCGTGGCGACCCGGTCGAGGAAGACGCGGTCGTGCGAGACCACGGCCACCGTGCCCCGGTGCTCGCGCAGGCGCTCTTCGAGCCAGGCCAGCGCCGGCTCGTCGAGGTGGTTGGTCGGCTCGTCGAGCAGCAGGACGCGCGGCCCGGCGGCCAGCACGCACGCCAGGCCCAGCCGCGCCTGCTCCCCGCCCGACAGGCTCGACAGCCGCCGGTCGCGGCCCACGTGGGCCAGCCCCAGGCCGTGGAACGCCTTGTCCACGCGCGCGTCGGCCTCGTAGCCGCCCCGCAGCTCGTACGCCGTGAGCAGCTCCCCGTATTCGTCCATCGCCTCGTCGGTGGGCGCCGACTCAGTGGGCGCCGACTCGCTGAGCGCCGACTCCAGCTCGCGCATCCTGCGCTCCATGGCGCGCAGATCGGCCAGCGCGGCGTCAACGGCCTGCTGGACCGTGTGGCCGGGCGGCAGCCCGAGAGTCTGCCCGAGGTAGCCGAGGTCGAGGTCGCCGGTCACGCGCACCTCGCCGTCGTCGGGCCGCTCGACCCCGGCCAGCAGGCGCAGGAGCGTGGACTTGCCCGAGCCGTTCTCGCCGACGATGCCGGCGCGCTCGCCCGGCCCCACGGACATGGACACGTCGGTGAGGACGGCCCGCTCGCCGTATGACTTGGAAACCCCGCGGAGGTGGATCAGGATGGAACTCCAATCGCTACTGTTGTAGCGTTAGAATGCCATGCGGAGACGGCTAACGCAACTGGAGTAGTAATTGGAGACCAGCAAGCGCCCCGGAGGACGAAGCGCGCGGGTGCGTGACGCCGTGCGCCAGGCCACGCTCGCCGAGCTGGTCGAGCACGGCTACCCGGGCCTGACGGTGGAGGGCGTCGCCGAGCGGTCGGGCGTGCACAAGACGACCGTCTACCGGCGCTGGGGCGGTGTCGAAGGGCTGATCTCCGACGCGCTGGAGCTGGCCAGGGACGAGCCGTGGCCCATTCCGGACACCGGCTCGATCGAGGGTGATCTGCGGGGCATCGTCCAGCTCGTACGCAGCGGGTTCGCCGATCCCGAGCTGGGGCCGGTGTCGTCGGCGTTCGTGGCGGCCGCCGTACAGAATCCCGCCGCCGCGCGGGCGCTGCACGAGTTCTTCGTGGCCCGGCACGAGCAGTCGGCGGAGGTGGTCCGGCGGGCGGTCGAGCGGGGTGAGCTGCCCGACGTCGTGGACGTCAGGGAGGTGATCAGGGTGGCGGTCGCGCCTGTCTACTACCGGCTGTTCGTCGCGCACGAGCCGGTGACCGAGCGCGACGCCGACCGCGCCGCCGACGCGGCCCTGGCCGCGGCCCGCGCCGGAGTCCTGTAGCCCTCGGCGGCGGCGCGGAAGGGAGCCTTCGACAGCCCCGGACGGGAACTCTTGCCGGCCAGGACGGGAGCCCCTGACCGCCAGGACGGGAGCCCTCGGCGGCCCGGACGGGGCGGTCAGGGCTCCTTCTGGCCGCGCAGCTCGAAGTCGTCGAACGTGGTCTTCAGCAGCGACTTGCCGTCCTTCGGCGTACGCGCGAACAACCCGAGGGTCCCGTTGCCGATCCCGTTCGGATCCTCCACCTGCTGCACCTGCTCGTCGTTCACCCACATCGTCAGCCGCACGGTGCTCCCGGCCTGCTCGCACGACGCCACGATCCGGGTCTTGCCGCCCGGCAGGCCGTCCACCTGTACGGGAGCGGCCAGCGTGCCCCCAGCCCCGTCGAGGATGCGCCGGATCCGGGCCTTGCCGGTCGTGTCCAGCCCGAACTCGTAGTAGGTGTCGTCGTCATCGGAGTTGTGGCAGTAAATGCCGTATTCGCCGGTGCCGACGGACCTCTTGACCTCGGCGGTGACGGCGACGACGACGGACGAGGGCAACATCGGCGTGGGGCTGGCCGACGGGCCGGGCGTGGCCGTCGGCGTGGTGACCAGGAAGGGGAGAGGGGCCTTCGCCCACCGCTCCTCGTACCCTTCCTCCACGTCCAGCCCGTAGGTCCCGTCGGTCCGGTATCCGTAGCTCGTGGTCTCCTCAGGGTCGTACACGCCGTTCCAGCCGCCGGTGGTCTGCGTGAAGTCCTCCCGGTAGAGGACGCTCAGGTCGTCGGGCGGTCCGCCGGGGGCCAGCACGGCCCACGCGGTCACGCCCCCTGCCACCAGGACGGCCGCGGCCCCCGCGAGACCCGTGTACAGCTTGCCCCGCCCCGGCTTCGCGGGCGGAGCGGGCGTGTAGGGGAGCGTGGACTGCTGCCAGGCCACGCTCACGGTCCGGGCCGCCTGCTCCGGCGCCGCTTCCCGCCCGACGAGGTGGTCGAGCAGCTGCTGTGCGGTGGGCCGCATGGCCGGGTCCTTGTGCAGGGCGGCGGCGACCAGCTCGCGCAGGCCGGGTTCGACGGCGTCGAGGTTCGGCTCGGTGTTGAGCACCTGGTAGACGATCGACGGCAGCGTGCCCCCGCCGAACGGCGCCCGCCCGCTGGCCGCGAACGCCACCAGGCAGCCCCACGAGAACACGTCGCAGGCCGGGGACACCGGGTCGCCCCGCAGTACCTCGGGGGCCATGTAGCGGGGCGTGCCGACGATCTCGCCGGTGCTCGTGACGCCGCCGAGCGTGTCGAGAGCCCGCGCGATGCCGAAGTCGATCACCCGGGGGCCGACGGGCGACAGCAGCACGTTCGACGGCTTGAGATCCCTGTGCACGACCCCGGCCCCGTGGATGGCGGTGAGCGCGGTGGCCACGCTGACGGCCAGCGCGTCGAGGCTGGACCCGCGCAGGGGCCCGGACTGGAGTACGGCCTCGTCGAGGTTGGGGCCGGGCACGTATTCGGTGACGACGTAGAGCTGGTCGCCGTCGAGCGCGGCCTCGATCACGGCGGCCGTGCAGAACCTGCGGACCCGCTGCGCCGCGTCCGCCTCCCTGCGGAACCGCATGCGGAACTGCTCGTGCTGGCTGAGCTCCGGGTTGATCACCTTGACGGCGACCCGTTGCCCAGCAGGATCCTCGGCCAGATGGACCGTGCCCATCCCGCCCCGCCCCAGCACACTAAGCAGCCTGTAGCGCCCGATGTGGGAGGTTTCACCGCTCACGGCGCGCTAGCTTACCGACACAAGCCTTCCCGCCGCAGGCCTCGCGCACGGACACGCGTACACCGAGGGTAACGATCAGGGCGGGAAGGACCCGCGCAGGCGATCCAACGACGGCAGCCCGCTCTCCTGCGACACCACCAGCACCCGGCACCCCGCCGCCGTGGCCGCCGCGATCCCGGTCGGGCTGTCCTCGACGGCCACGCAGCGTGAGGGTGTCGCGCCGAGCCGCCGGGCCGCCTCCAGGTACGGGTCCGGCCACGGCTTGCCCCGCTCCGTGTCCTCGTTCGCGATCACCAGGTCGAACGCGTGCCCCAGCCGCGGCAGCGCCAGCTCCACGATGCTCCGGGGAGAGGCGCTGACCAGGGCGGTGGGGATGGCGGTGGCGGCCAGGTCCGACAGGAGCTGCCGCGCCCCCGGCATGACCGTCAGGTCCCGTACGACGCGGTCGGCGAAGGCGTCGGTGAGCCGTCCGGTGAGCTCCGGCTCACCGAGGAAGCCGGCCACGTCCTCGATCGTGCGGCCGTGTACGTACGGGGCGTCGGCGGGGGACAGGCGGCGGCCGAGGGATCCGGCGACGGCGGCGACCGCCTGCCACCAGAGGCCCTCGGTGTCCACCAGCGTGCCGTCCAGGTCTAGCAGGACGGCCTCGGGCAGGTCAGACCGCATCGGCGGGCACGACCGGCACGGGGACGGTGACCGTGCGGGCGGCCACCAGGACGGGCCGCTCCACCAGCCGCACCGTGACGCGTGTGCCCGGCCCGAGCCGGATCGCCTCGTGTCCCGGCACGTCCGCGAGCACCTCCCCGCCCTCCACCGCCAGCCTGAGCCGGACGGAGGAGCCGCGGAACGAGGCGGCCAGCACCTCGGCGGGCCCGTCCTCGGACGGTACGACCTGCACCGCCTCCGGACGGATCAGCACGTCCACGGACGGATCCTCAGGAATGGGACCGTCCACCGGGAGGAGCTGGCCGAGCACCGTCACCTGGTCCCCGGACACCCGCCCGGCCAGGTGGTTCATGGTGCCGACGAACTCGGCGACGAAGGGCGTGGCCGGACGGTCGTACACCTCGGCGGGCGCACCGACCTGTTCGAGCCGCCCGTCCCGCAGCACCGCCACCCGGTCGGCGATCGACAGGGCCTCCTCCTGGTCGTGCGTGACGAAGATGGTGGTGATGCCCAGGTCGAGCTGGATGCGGCGGATCTCCTCGCGCAGCGTCACGCGTACCTTGGCGTCCAGTGCCGACAGCGGCTCGTCCAGCAGCAGGACGCTCGGCTCCAGGGCGAGCGCGCGGGCCAGCGCGACGCGCTGCTGCTGGCCGCCGGAGAGCTGGTGCGGGTAGCGGTCGGCGTGCGTGGGCAAGCCGACGAGTTCGAGCAGCTCGTCCGCCTTCGCCCGCCTGGTGGCCACCGGCACCTTGCGGACGCGCAGGCCGAAGGCGACGTTGTCGCGGGCGTTCAGGTTGGGGAAGAGGGAGTAGGACTGGAAGACCATGCCCGCGTCCCGCTTGTTGGCCGGGACGTTCGTGACGTCCTTGCCGTCCACCAGCACCGCCCCCGAGTCCGGCCGCTCGAACCCGGCCACGCAGCGCAGCGCCGTCGTCTTGCCGCAGCCCGAGGGGCCCAGCAGGGCGACGAACTCCCCGGGGGCGACGATCAGGTCGAGGCCGTCCAGCGCGACCGTCTTCCCGAACTCCCGCCGCAGGGCACGGAACTCCACCGATGCGGTCATTTCCCCTTCTCCTTGCCAAAGATGGTGGACACTCCGAGCAGCAGCAGCCAGATGAGCAGCAGGCTGAGGATCGACACCGCGACCGACAGCTGTCCCTTGGAGCCCGAGACGGTCACGATCCACACCGCGAACGGCTCGTACCCGAGCAGGCTGGCCACGGTGTACTCGCCCAGCACGAGGGCCAGCGTCAGGAACGACGCGCTGGCCAGGGCCGAGCGCAGGTTGGGCACGATCACCCGCACCAGCACGTACGGCCAGGAGGCTCCCAGGTTGCGGGCCGCCTCCACCAGCGTCCGCACGTCCATCGTGCGCAGCCCGGCGTCCAGCGACCGGTACACGAACGGCAGCACCAGCACCACGTACGCCAGCACCAGCACCACGGGGAACGCCGGATCCTGCACCGCGATCAGCGTGGCCCAGAACGGCGTCGGCGCCAGCACCTCGGTCCCGTTGCGCAGCGACGTGCCGATCCCGGCCACGAACGTGATCGGCGGCACGACCAGCGGCAAGGTGCAGAGCACCTCCATGACCGGCCGCAGCCGGGGCGCGAACAGCCGCACGGCCAGCATCGCGGGCAGTGCCAGCAGCAGCACCAGCGCGATCGTGGCGACGGCCAGCCCGAGGGAGAGCGACAGCGAGCGGACGAAGCCCTCGGCCGTGAACAGCTCGCCGTACGCCGAGAACGACACCCCGGAGGTCGGCGTGTAGATCGTGTACCAGAGCGAGGTGCACAGGGGGACCAGGAAGTACACGGCGGCCAGCAGGAACACCGCGCCGCGCCACGCCCGCGGCGGGCGACGGGGAGCGGCGCCGGAGACCCCCTCCAGACCGGTCAGTGCAGCCATCGGGAGGTCCTCCTCTGCAGCGGCAGGTAGATCGCCATCACCAGCCCGGCCACCACGATCATGTCCAGGCTGAGTGCCAGCGCGATGTTCTCGTAGCCGACCAGCACGTCGCCGGTCAGCGCGCTGGCGATCTTCAGGGTGACGAGCGGGACGACGGTGCCGACCATGGCGTTCGCGGTCGCGTACGCGGAGAAGGACGAGCCGAACAGCAGCACGACCCCGCCCAGCATGGCCGGGGCCAGCACCGGCAGCGCGACGAAGCGCCAGTAGTGCCAGGTGGTGGCCCCGCTGTTGGCCGCCGCCTCGCGCCACTGCGGGCGCAGCCCGTCCAGCGCCGGGGCCATGGCCAGCACCATCAGCGGGACCGAGAAGTACAGGTAGACGATGACCAGCCCCCAGAACGTGTACAGGGAGCCGGAGGGCAGCCCCAGCAGGCCGCTGATCACGCCGGAGTTGCCGAGCGTGGCGATCCAGAAGAACGCCAGCGGCACCCCGCCGAAGTTGGCCAGCACGCCGGACGCGGTCAGCACGGACTCGCGCAGCAGCGTGCTGCGCGAGGTCACGACGGCGTGGGCGAGGAAGGTGCCCAGGACGGCCCCCAGCAGCGCCACCACGGCCGACAGCTTGACGCTGCCGGCCATGGCGGTGAGGTAACCGCCCTGCAGGCTCTGTGACAGGTTGGACAGGCTCGGCCGCCCCTGCGCCGTGAACGCTCCGGCCACCAGCGCCACGGCGGGGATGCCGAACACGAGCGCGAAGAACGCCAGCAGCGGCAGCGCGCCGAGCCAGCCCCTCGAACGGGAGCGGGTCATCCCGAGATCGCGGCGTCCCAGCCGCTGGCCAGCTTGGCCTTGGCCGTGTCCACCTGCTCGGTCGTCGGGAACGTGGGCTCGCCCTCGACCGCGGGCAGCTTGTCGGCCAGCGCCTGGTCCACGGTGCCGTCGGTGGTCATCGCGGGCAGCAGGACGGGGCGGGCGAAGCCCTTGAGGAAGAGGTTCTGGCCCTCGGCGCTGTAGAGGTACTCCTGCCAGAGCCGGGCGGCGGCCGGGTGCGGGGCGTCCTTGTTGATCGCCTGGGCGTACATCTGGAAGTACTTGCCGTCGGTGGGGACGTTCACCTTCCAGTCGAGGCCCTTGGCGGCCATCTGGGGCGCGTAGGCGGCGTTGTTGTAGTCCCAGTCGATGCTGATCTTGGTCTCGCCCTTCTCGATGGTCGCGGGCGTGGTCTCGACCGGGTTGTAGTTGCCGGCCTCCTTGAGCTTCTTGAAGAAGTCGATGCCGGGCTGGATGTCGTCGAAGGAGCCGCCGCTGGCGATGGAGGCCGCGTACACGCCGGCGAAGGCCGAGCCCGACTTGGTCGGGTTGCCGTTCATCGCGACCTGGCCCTTGTACTCGGGCTTGAGCAGGTCGGCGAAGCTCGTCGGGCAGACCTTGATCTGCTTGGCGTCGCAGCCGATGGACACGTAGCCGCCGTAGTCGTTGACCCAGAGCCCGGTCGCCTCCTTCTGGCCCTCGGGGATCTTGTCGAAGGTCTGCACCTTGTACGGCGCGAACAGCCCTTCGGCGGCGCCGCTGATCGCGAACGACTGGCCCAGGTCCAGCACGTCGGGGGCGCGGTCCTGGCCCTTGCGGGTCTTCACGGCGTTGATCTCGTCGGCGCTGGCCGCGTCGGGGGTCTCGCTCTCGATCTTGATGCCGTACTTGGCCTGGAACTTCTCGATGATCTCGCCATAGTTGGCCCAGTCCGGCGGGAGGGCGATGACGTGCAGGTTGCCCTCCTTCTTGGCCGCCTCGACGAGCTTGTCGAATCCGCCGAAATCGGCGGCGGAGGTGGCGGTGGCGGCGTTCACACCGCCTTGCGAGGCCTGGGTGGTCTGCTGGGTGCCGGGAGCGGCGCCGCACGCCGCGGTGACTACGGTAAGGACTGCGACCACGCCGGTCGCACGGGCGCGAGATGTGAGCACGACGCCTCCAATTTCCAGGGGGTGTGGCACGAACGTAGGGGAACTTGTACAAACAAGCGAGCACCAGTAAGTCCCATAAACATTGCTCTTTCGTGAATAGGGATGGTCGGTGATGGTTTCGCGCTATGAACGGATCGCTGATGAGCTGCGGGACGAGATCCTCTCCGGCGTTCATCCGGTCGGTTCCCAGCTCCCCAGCGAGGCGGAGCTGGCCGAGCGGTACGGCGCGGCTCGCGGCACCGTACGCCAGGCGGTGGCCGTGCTGGCCGCCGAGGGCCTGGTCGGCTCCCGCCAGGGCGCCAGGCGCATCGTGCTCGGCAACGCGCGCAGCCAGAGCTTCGCCGAGCTGCACAGCTTCGCCCAGTGGGCCCGCGCGAACGGCTACCGCTTCGGCGGCCAGGTGATCGCCCAGCGCCGCCGGCCGGCGAGCGGCGCGGAGCCGGCCAGGCTCGCCTCGGAGGAGGTGCTGGAGGTGCTGCGCCTGCGCTCGCTGGAGGGCGAGCCGGTCCTCGTGGAGCGCACCGTCTACGCCGGGTGGGTGGCCGCCGCCGTCGAGCGGCTCCCCGCCGACTGCGAGTCGGTCACCGAGGCGTTGTACGAGTCCGTCGGCCTGGTGTTCGCCTACGGCGAGCACCTCATCGACGCGGTGCCCGCCGGGGCCCAGGACGCCCGCCTGCTGGGCGTGCGCCGCGGCAGCCCGCTCCTGCGCCAGCGCCGGACCACGACGACCCACGAGGGCCGCCCCGTGGAGTCGTCGGACGACCGTTACCGGGCGGGCAGCGTGGCCTTCAGCATCCGCAACTCGATCGGCGCCAACCCTCTCGTGCGGCAGGCGGGCGACTTGCGTTTCGAGCGCTGAGAACATATGTTCGAGTCATAAGCGCCCGTCTTCCCCCGGGTGGCTCAGCATACGGACAAGAGCCGCGGGGAGAAGCGTCTTGAGCAGACTCTATGGCGATCCGATAGAGGTGTGGACCCGGGACGGGGAGCCGACCCAGTTCGTCTGGCGGGATCGGCTCTATCTCGTCCGCCGCGTCCTCGATCAATGGGTGGTCGCGCGCGAGTGGTGGAAGACCGGTGAGGGTGATCCCGGCGAGCGCCAGTTCTGGCGGGTGGAGGCCAGCCCGGGCCGGGAGGTGGGCTCCTACGAGCTGCGCTACGACACCGCCAGCAACGGCTGGCTGCTGCTGAGGGCGTGGGACTGATGGCGCCCCCGTTCCCGCACCTCGACGTGAGCTCCGCCTACTCCATGCGCTACGGCACCGCGTTCCCGCGAGCGCTGGTGAGCCGGGCGGTGGAGCACGGGATGGACATCCTGGCGCTGACCGACCGCGACGGCCTCTACGGCGCGATCAAGCACGCCCAGGCGTGCGCGGAGGCCGGCGTCGCCCCGGTGCTCGGCGTGAACCTGGCGCTCGACGTCCACGCCTCCGCCTTCACCCCGGTGCCGGGCGTCCGCCCGCCGCGCCCCAGGACCGGCCCGAACGCCGAGGACCGCGTCACGGTGCTGGCCCGCGCCAAGGGCTGGTCCCGCCTGTGCCGCCTGGTCACGGCCGCCCACCACACGGGCGAGCGGGGCGCGCCCAAGGTGACCCGCGAGCTGGTCGCCGAGTGGGCCGGCGGACCCGGCGGCGACCACGGGTTCGGCGCCGAGGACGGGCTCGTGGTGCTGCTCGGCCCCAGGTCCGACGTGGGCCGCGCGGTGGCCGAGCGGCGCGACGAGCACGCCAGGACGCTGCTGGGCCTGTGGCGCGCCGCGGTGCCCGGCGTGGTGATCGAGCTGGTCGACCAGTACGGCTTCCGCGACGCCACCACGGCCGTGCGCATGCTCGGCCTGGCCGAGTCCATGGGCGTGCCCGCGATCCTGACCAACGCGGTGCGCTACCTCGACCCGGCCGACCACCAGGTGGGCGACGTGCTCGACGCGGCCCGCCAGCTCGTCCCGCTGCACCCGCGCCACCTGGAGCGCACCACCTCCCATGCCTACCTCAAGAGCACCAAGGAGATGCGGCAGGTGGCGGCCAAGGTGTGCGCCGGCGACCAGGAGCGGGTGGCCCGGCTGCTGTTCACCACCAGGCGGCTGGCCGAGGCGTGCTCGATGGATCCGCTCGACCTGCTCGCGCTGCGCAACGACCCGCCCGCCCTGCACCTGCCGGAGATCGGCCGCGACCCGGTGCCGCTGCTGCGCCACCGGGTCGAGGACGGGCTGATCAGGCGCGGCCTCGACCGCTCCGCCGACGCCAAGGAGCGCCTCCGGGACGAGCTGGCCATCATCGAGCGCAAGCGCCTGTCCGGATATTTCATCGCCGTGGCCGGCATCACGGACATGATCCGCGGCATGGGCATCCGCTGCGCCATCCGCGGCTCGGGCGCCGGCAGCCTGGTCAACTACCTCATCGGCATCGGCGAGGTGAACCCGATCGACCACGGCCTGCTCATGGAGCGCTTCCTGTCCGAGGGCCGCATCGGGCTGCCCGACATCGACGTGGACGTCGAGTCGGCCCGCCGGCTCGACTGCTACCAGGCCATCTTCGACCGTTACGGCGAGTCCCGCGTGGCCTGCGTGTCCATGATGGAGACCTACCGGGCGCGCAGCGCCATCCGCGACGTGGCCGGGGCGATGGGCCTGCCGCCGCACGAGATCGACGCGATCGCGAAGGCGTTCCCGCACATCAGGGCCAGGCAGATCACCGCGTCCCTGGAGGATCTGCCCGAGCTGCGCGAGAGCCGGCTCGGCGAGGCGGGGCTCGACCGGGTGTTCCGGCTGGCGGAGAAGCTCGACGGGCTGCCCAGGCACATCGCGCTGCACCCGTGCGGCGTGCTGATCGGCAACTCGGCGCTGCGGGACCGGACGCCGGTGGAGCGCAGCCTGCTGGAGTTCCCGATGTCGCAGTTCGACAAGGACGACGTGGAGGAGGCCGGGCTGCTCAAGCTCGACGTGCTGGGCGTGCGGATGCAGTCGGCCATGGCGTACACGCTGGCCGAGATCAAGCGGGTGGACGACGTCGTGGTCGAGCTGGACACCCAGCACGGCGACGACCCCGAGGTGCAATACGTCCCGCACGACGACCAGGAGACCTACGACATGATCTGCGCCTCGCGCACCCTCGGCTGCTTCCAGATCGAGTCGCCGGGCCAGCGCGAGCTGGTGGCCAAGCTGGAGCCGCGCAGGATGCACGACCTGATCGTGGACATCTCGCTGTTCAGGCCGGGGCCGGTCAACTCCGACATGGTCACCCCCTACCTGGAGGCCAGGCACGGGTGGCGGCAGCCGTACTACCCGCACGAGAGGCTGCGGGAGGCGCTGAACGAGACGCACGGGGTCGTGGTGTTCCACGAGCAGGTGCTGAAGATCATCTCGGTGATGACCGGGCGCGACCTGTCGTACGCCGAGACGCTGCGGCGGACGCTGGACACGCCGGAGGGGCGCGCACGGGTGCGCCGGGCGTTCGTCCCCCTGGCCAAGGCCAACGGGTTCGACGAGGCGGCCGTGGAGCGGGCCTGGAAGGTGCTGGACGCGTTCGGGGCGTTCGGGTTCTGCAAGGCGCACGCGGCGGCGTTCGCGCTGCCCACCTACCAGTCGGCCTGGCTCAAGCGGCACCACGCGGCGGCGTTCTTCGCCGGGGTGCTCACGCACGAGCCCGGCATGTACCCGCCGCGGGTCATCATCGACGAGGCCCGGCAGTGCGGGGTGAAGATCCTGCCGCTCGATGTCAACAAGTCGGGCAAGGACTGGCGGGTGGAGCGGCTCGGGCCGCGCGTCCAGGTGCGGGTGCGGCCGGCCGCGCTGGAGGGCGCGCGGGCGCGCCGGGAGTTCAAGGTCGGGGAGATCGGCAAGGGGTACGCGCTGCGGGTGCCGTTCTCGGCGATCAAGGGGGTGAGCGAGGCGGAGGTCGAGCGCATGGTGGCCGGGCAGCCGTACACGTCGCTGGCCGACTTCTGGGACCGCGCCCGGCCCTCGCGGCCCACGATCGAGCGGATCGTCCAGGTCGGCGGCCTGGACGCGCTGCACGACCTGCACCCGGGCGGGCCCCGCTGGCGTCCCGGCGAGCTGACCCGCCGTGACCTGATCGCCCAGGTGGGCGTGCTCGACCGGACCTCGGCGATCGGCGTGCAGGCGGGCCCGCGCAAGTCCCGGCGCTACAGCTCGCACATGGACCTGTCGTCCGCCCAGAACGCGGCTCCTCCGGCGGTCCAGCTGCCGCTGGGGTTCGGCGAGCACCTGCCGCCGGGGGAGCTGCCCGAGATGACGGAGACGGAGATGGTCGAGGCCGAGCTGGAGATCCTCGGCATCGACGTCAGCCGGCACGTCATCAGCTTCCACGACGAATTGCTCGACGCGCTCGGGGTGGTACGTTCCAGGGATCTGCTCGCCCAGCGCAACGGGGCGGAGATCCTGGTCGCCGGGGTCAAGGTGGCGACCCAGACGCCGGCCGTGCGCTCGGGCCAGCGGGTCATCTTCACCACGCTCGACGACTCGACGGGGCCGATCGACCTGACGTTCTTCGAGTCGGTGCAGGGGCGGTGCGCGTCGATCGTGTTCGGCTCGTGGCTCGTGCTGGCCAGGGGGGTGGTCCGGCGCACGGGGACACGGGCGGTGTCGATGCGGGCGGTGGACTGCTGGAACCTGGCCGACCTGGACGCGCTCCGGCGCTCCCAGGGCATCGAGGCGGTCCGCGCCGTCATCGACCGGGCCCCGGAGGAGCTGGCCGGGGTGGGCGGCCGCAAGATCGAGTACGCCAACGGCTTCCGCCTCTCGCCCTACTCCGACCTCGGCCCGGCCATCGCGGCCAACCCGCCCAGGCGGCTCTGGCACGCCAGCCCGGGCAGCTCGGGCCCGACGGCGGCCTGATCCGCTCCCTCGTGGGAGCGGCCGCCGTGCCGCCGCCGGTCAGCGGGGGTCGGTCGCCAGGCCCTCGATCGTGGCGGACGGCGAGAAGGCGCGCACGGTGCCGGGCTCGGGGCTCTTGGCGCAGAGGGCCGCCCGCTGCAGCCGGCTCAGCTCGCGCACCGTCGCCGCGCACAGCACGGCCGCCAGCCCCGCGCAGGCCAGTTCCGGCATCCCCACCCCCGTCAGGTCGCCCGCCGAGGCGCCCAGCGGCAGCCGGATCGTCACCAGCGCCAGCGCGGCCAGCCAGCTCAGCCACCACCCCGACACCAGCGCCAGCCATCGCCCGCGGCGGCCCGCCGGCGGCCGGGTGCCCCGCCACACCTCGTCGACCAGCACCACCGGGGCGATCAGGTTGACGCCGGGCAGCAGCCAGGCGGCCGCCACCGGACCCGTCGCGGCCGAGCGGTCGTTGGCCTGCCTGGCCCGCACGAGCCAGGTCACGTAGGCGGCCGCGGCCGCGATCGAGGTGCCCGCCACCAGCATCATCAGCACCGCGAACGTCGTCACCGCCCCCACCACCGCTTCCGCGTCCGCCCCCTCGGGACGGCCGCCGAACGCGGCGAGCTGGGCGGCGAGTTCGCGGCCGCGGGCCTGTTCGAAGATCACCAAAGCGCCGAGGGAGAGGACCTGAGCAGTGAGTGTCACATATACGGCAGAGGCGGCTCTGTTAGGCGATGCCTGGGTGTAGCGCACGTTGTTCTCCCCCCGGGCCATGCGCTGAGGTTCTGATTCACTTGTATCCCGGGAGCCCCGCTGTTAATCAGCTCACCACGCCGGATTCCCACGCCCAAGCTGCGATTCCAACCCGATTACGGACACCGAGCTTGGCGAAGATGCTGCCGAGATGTGTCTTCACGGTGGAAAGCGACACGAACAGCTCCGCGGCCACCTCCTGGTTCGTCCGCCCCCTGGCCACCAGCCGTACGACGTCCAGCTCGCGATCGGTCAGCGGCTCGTTCACCGGGAGCATCGTCCGGCGGGGCTGGGCCAGGTGTTGCAGCAGCCGCACGGTCACCGAAGGCGACACCAGCGCGTCACCCGCTGCGGCTGCCCGGACCGCCTCGATCAGCAGCGTGGGCCCGCTGTCCTTGAGCAGGAAGCCGGTGGCGCCGGAGCGCAGGGCTCCGTAGACGTACTCGTCCAGGTCGAACGTGGTGACGATGACCACCCGCAGCGGGTTCTCCACGCCGGGGCCCGCCAGCGCGCGGGTCACCTCCAGCCCGTCGAGCTTGGGCATCCTGATGTCGAGCAGGCACACGTCCGGCCGCAGCCGCCTGGCCTCCGCCACGGCCTCCGCCCCGTCCGCGACCGCGGCCACGACCTCCATGTCCGGTTGGGCATCCAAAATCATCTGGAAGCCGGTGCGTACCAGTTGCTGGTCGTCAGCGATGAGAACCCGAATAGTCACACCCCAACTCTAAGGATCAGCCGTTCGGCCGAGGCGGTTATGGACGCACGGCCGATCCTCCCGCCACCCCGCTCCCGGCAGGCTGGACGCCATGAACGACGTGCTTGTTGGACGGGCCCTGGCCAAGCGGTTCGGGCAGACGGTCGCCCTCGGCGGCGTGGACATCGCGATACGGGCCGGTGAAGCCGTGGCGATCATGGGGCCGAGCGGTTCCGGCAAGTCGACCCTGCTCCACTGCCTGGCCGGGATCATGAAGCCGGACGGGGGCGAGGTGCACCTGCTCGGGCAGCGCATCGACGCCATGGGCGAGCGGCAGCGCAGCGCGCTTCGGCGCACCCGCTTCGGCTTCGTCTTCCAGTTCGGCCAGCTCCTGCCGGAGCTGCCCGCGGAGGAGAACGTGGCGCTCCCGCTCATGCTGGGCGGGGTGCCGAGGGCCCAGGCGGTACGCCAGGCGCGCGAGTGGTTCGCGCCCCTCGGCCTGCACTCCATGGAGACCAGGCGGCCGGGCGAGCTGTCCGGCGGCCAGGCGCAGCGGGTGGCCATCGCCAGGGCACTGGTGAGCAAGCCGGCCGTGGTCTTCGCCGACGAGCCCACGGGCGCGCTCGACCAGCAGACCGGGCAGGAGACGATGCGGCTGCTGGTGGAGGCGACCAAGCACAACGGCGCCTGCCTGATCGTCGTCACCCACGACCCGAACGTGGCCGCCTGGTGCGACCGCATGGTCGAGGTCCGCGACGGCCGGATCCTGGCGGGCGCGAGCGGGGTACGCGCGTGAACCTCGACCTCACCTGGCGCCTGCTCAAGGGCGGCGGCCGCAGGGGGATGCTCGGCACCTGGCTCACGCTGGGGGCCGTCGCGGTGGCCACGGCGCTGCTGCTGTTCGCGGTGGCCGCGAACTCCGCCTTCCAGGCCAGGGCCGAGCGCGGCGCCTGGCGCAACCCGGTCCCGGTCTCCTCCGGCGCGGTCGCCGTCGAGGCGTCCCGCTACGACTTCGTCCGCGACCAGGCGATCACCGTCATCGACCTGGCCGCGCTCGGCAAGGCCCCCACCCCGCCGCCCGGCCTGCCCCGCTTCCCGGCGCCGGGCGAGGTGTGGCTGTCGCCGGCCCTGGCCGAGCTGGCCAGGGAGCTGCCCGCGGCCGAGCTCGCCGACCGCTATCCCGATCCCGAGGGCGTGCTCGGCGACGAGGCGCTCGTCCACCCCGGCGAGCTGGTCGCGGTCGTCGGTCACGAGCCCGGCGCCCCGGCGATGACCGCCGCCCGCAGCGACGACTGGATCGTCGCCAAGCCGCCCGCCAAGGTCGCGAGCCTGGCCGGGAAGCCGAGTGAGGACGCCGAGGCGTACCGGATGCTCTCGCTCATCGCCAGCGTGCTCATGGTGGTGCCGCTGCTGGTCTTCGGGGGCGCGGCGGCCCGGCTCACGGTGGCCCGGCGCAACCAGCGGCTGGCCGCGCTGCGGCTGGTCGGGGCGACGCCCGGCCAGGTCGTGACCATGACCGTGACCGAGGCGGTGATCGTCGCGCTGGCCGGCGCGCTCACGGGTGCCGTCGCCTTCGCCCTGGCCGTGCCGCTGCTGGCCGGGATCAGGATGCAGGGCGGGCCGTGGTTCGTCTCGGACCTGTTCCCGGACCCGCTGATCCTGGCCGCCGTGCTGGTCGCGGTGCCGCTGCTGGTGGGGCTGTCGGCGGTGGCCGGGCTGCGGCGGGTCGTGGTGAGCCCGCTCGGCGTGGCCAAGCGGGAGACGCCGCCCGCCATGCGGTTCGTACGGGTGCTCGCCCTGCTGGCGGTGCTGGCCGCGTTCCCGCTGCTGACCAGGGGCACCAGCGTGGCGATCGTCGCGGTGGCGCTCGCTCTCGCGTTCCTGTGCGTCAACCTGGCCGGCCCGTGGGTGGTCGGCATGATCGGCCGGATCACGGCCGGCAGCGCGCGCGGCCCCGCCCGGCTGCTCGCCGGCCGCCGGCTCGTGGACGACCCCCGCTCGGCCTGGCGGACGGTGAGCGGTGTGGCGCTGACCGGCTTCGTGGCGGGCTTCCTGGGCCTACTCAGCCCGGCGGCGTTCGACGACCAGGCGGCCGGGCCGCCCCAGCTCCGCGTCACCGCGCCCGCCGGGCAGGCGGCGGAGCTGACCGGCCGGGCCCGCGAGCGGCTGCGCGAGGCGGGGGTGACGGCCACCGTGCGGCCCGTCAAGAACGTCGTCGTCGCGTCCCTGGGCAGCGCCGCCGACGCGGCCACGCTGGACCGGGCCCGCACCGCGCTCTCCGGGCTCGTCCCCGGCCGCACGCCCACCACGGAGACCGACGACCAGCGCTTCGGCACCCAGATCCTCGCCGACGTCCGCGTGGGCACCATCGTGGTGCTGTCGGTGTCGTTCCTGGTGGCCATCGCCAGCTCGGGGATCACCGCCATGTCGTCGGTGCTGGACCGGCGGCAGGCGTACGGGCTGCTGCGGCTGGCCGGCACGCCGCTGGAGGTGCTCGACCGGGCCCGCCGGGCCGAGACGCTCATCCCGCTGACGGTGATGGGCGGCGGGGCGATCCTGGTCGGGGCGTTCTGCGCGATGCCGTTCATGATCGGCGGCATCAACGTGATCGGCGTGACGACCCTGGTGGGCTGCGTCGTCGCGGGCTTCGCCGGCGTGATCGGAGCGGGCGCGCTGAGCCGCCCGCTCCTGCGCTCGGTCACCGCCGACCCGGCCCCGCGCCCGGACTAGCCACCCGGTACGAGCCGGGCGCCGGCCCATGCCCGGCCTGCGCCCGGCATCGCCTCTGCGATCAGCCGTCGAGCACGAGGTCGCGGACGAGCTTCAGCGTCGGCTCGTCCCGCGGCCCCATGACCAGCAGGCTCGTGACCGGGCTGCGGTGCCACAGGTCGAGGCGCTCCTTGATCCGGCCGGGCGGGCCGACGAGCGAGATGCCGTCGGCCAGCTCGTCCGGGATCGCCCGGAACGCCTCGTCCTTGCGCCCCGCCAGGTAGAGCGACTGGATGTGCTCGGCGGCCTCGGCATAGCCCATCCGGCCGATGATGTCGGCGTGGAAGTTGCGCTGCTTGGCGCCCATGCCGCCGATGTACAGCGTGAGCATCATCTTCACGCCGTCCAGCGCGGCCCGGACGTTGTCGGAGATCATCACCATCACCATGGCGGCCACGTCGAAGCCGGGAGCGGCCCCCGACAGCGCCTCGCCGTACATCTCCTCGATCTTCTCGGGGAAGGCGAACAGCGGCAGCCACCCCTGCCCGATCTCCGCCGCGAGGGCGACGTTCTTGGGGCCCTCCGCCCCGAGGTAGACGGGGATGTCCGGCCTGAGCGGATGGGTGATGAGCTTGAGCGGTTTGCCCAGCCCGCCGGCCAGGGGCAGCGGGTAGTGCGGGCCGTCGCTGGTCACCGGCTCCTCGCGGCGCCACACCTTGCGCATGATCTCGACGTACTCGCGCGTCCTGGCCAGCGGGCGGGCGAACGGCTGGCCGTACCAGCCCTCCACGACCTGCGGCCCGGAGGCGCCCACGCCGAGCAGCAGCCGGCCGCCGGTGAGGTGGTCGAGCGTCATGGCGGTCATCGCCGTCGTGACCGGGGGCCGGGCCGAGATCTGGGCGATCGAGGTGCCCAGCTTGATGCGGGTCGTACGCGCGCCGTACCAGGCGAGCGGCGTGAAGACGTCGCTGCCGTACGCCTCGGCGGTCCACACCGAGTCGTAGCCGAGCCGTTCGGCCGCCAGCACCGACTCCGTCGCGTCGTCGGCGTTGCGCTGCCAGTAGCCGAGGTTCAGGCCGAGCTTCATAGGACACCTCCGGAATTAAGTTCTATTACGGTCGAGCTCGATCCTGGTGTCAATGGGATCTTCCGGGGAAGTCAGACTCTGTGCTCAAAGTGCTCTGTCGACTCGCCTGCCTGCTGCTTCTCCTGCCGGCGGCCGAGCCCACGATCGCCGAGGGCGACTCACGGCCGAACATCGTCCTCGTGCTGGCCGACGATCTCGAGAGCGGCACCCTGCCGAATTTCCCGAACATCACCCAGCACCTCGTCGGCCAGGGCACCTCGTTCGACCGCTTCTTCGTGACGAACTCCTGGTGCTGCCCGTCGAGGGCGTCGATCCTGCGCTCCCAGCACGTGCACAGCCACGGCGTGCTCACCAACACCCCGCCCGAGGGCGGCTTCGACCGCTTCCACACCCAGGGTCTGGAACGTTCCACGATCGGCACCTGGATGCAGCAGGCCGGCTACCGGACGGCGCTGATGGGCAAATACCTCAACCACTATCCGGGAGCCTCGGCCCAGGAGTCGTTCGTGCCGCCCGGCTGGAACGAGTGGAACGTGCCGGTCCGCGCGCTCTACCAGGAGTACGGCTACCGCCTCAACGAGAACGGCAGCCTGTACGACTACGGCTGGTCCGAGCAGGACTACCTGTCCGACGTGCTGGCCCGCAAGGCCCACGACTTCATCACCGGATCGCCGGAGCCGTTCTTCCTCTACCTGGCCCCGACCGGCCCGCACAACCCGGCCAACCCCGCCCTCCGGCACCTCGACGCCTTCCCGACGGCCACGGCGCCGCGCACGCCCTCGTTCAACCAGGAGGACGTCAGCGACGAGCCGCTCTGGCTGCGCACCAGGCCCAGGATCCCGGAGCCGGCCATCGCCGGGATCGACGAGCGCTACCGCACCCGGCTGCGATCCATGCTCGGCGTGGACGACCTCGTCGGCTCGGTGGTCCGGGCCCTGCAGGAGTCGGGCAAGCTCGACAACACCTACATCTTCTTCACCTCCGACAACGGCTTCCACCTCGGGACCCACCGCCTCAAGCAGGGCAAGACCACCCCGTTCGAGGAGGCCATCAAGGTCCCGCTCGTCGTCCGCGGCCCCGGCGTCAAGGTCGGCGCGGCGGTCACGCAGATGGGCGCCACGATCGACCTGGCACCGACGTTCGCGGAGCTGGGCGGGGCCACGGCGGCTCCGTTCGCGGAGGGCCGCTCGCTGGTGCCGCTGCTGAAGGGGACCCCGCCGGGGGACTGGCGAAAACAGGTGCTGATCGAGTTCAGCCGGCCGGCCGACCCGTCGTCGGCGGCTCAGACGCCCGTGCCCGCCTATCAGGCGTTGCGGACCGATCAGTACACGTATGTGCGCTACGAGACGGGGGAGCGGCAGCTCTACGATCTGCACGCTGATCCGTACCAGCTGCGGAACCTGGCCGAGTACGCCGATCCGGCGCTGGTGGGACGGTTGGACCAGCGGTTGACGGGGATGGCGGGGTGTTCGGGGGCCACGTGCCGGGAGGCGGACCGGCGGGAGTGAGCCGCTGACGGATCAGCGGAACAGCGACGGGTACGCGTGCGCCAGGTGCTCCGAGACGGCCTGGGCGGCCTCGTCGGCAGCGCCCCGCTCGATGGCCTCCAGGATGCGTACGTGGTCCGCGCGCAGGACCGACGTGTCCCCCAGCCGTTGCACCGCTTCGACCGAGTACCTCCGCATCGAGTCGCGGAGCGAGCGCATGATGGCGGCGATGAGCCGGTTGCCCGACGCGTCCGCGATCGCGCAGTGGAAGGCCGTGTCGTGCTCCACGAACTCCTCGGCCGTCTTCGCCCCGTCCATCCCGTCCAGGGCGGCGGCCAGCGCGGAGGTGTCGGCCCCGGTGGCGGCCGCCTGCGCGGCGGCCCACTGCTCGATCATGTGCCGGGCGTCGATGACCTCGCGCATCTCCAGGCTGGCCAGGCCGAGGTGCAGCCGGAGCAGGTCGGTCAGGGCGGAGTCCGGGCGCGAGGTGAGCACGGCTCCGGCGTCCGGACCCCGGCCCACCTGCGAGGAGACCACGCCCAGCGTCTCCAGCACGCGCATCGCCTCGCGCACCGACGAGCGGCTGACGCCGAGCTGCTCGGCGAGCTGCCGTTCGGCGGGCAGCCGGTCGCCGACGGTGAGGCCGTCCTCGGTGATGCGCCGCTCGATCTGGGCAAGAACGTCCTCGAACGTCCGCGTTCGCTTGACGGGGCGCCAGCCGGTGCCGTCCAACGAAGCCTCCTGGTGCCGGGATGGATGGTGGCCGGAAGTGGTGTGGTTCGGTATGGTCTGACCATACTGTGGTCGGACCATACCTTGGAAGGAGAGTCGTGCGAGTCGCCCTGTTCATCACGTGTGTGAACGACACGCTCTTCCCCGGCACCGGCAAGGCCGTCGTGTCGCTCTTGCGCAGGCTCGGCTGCGACGTGGACTTCCCCGCCGCCCAGACGTGCTGCGGGCAGATGCACGTCAACACCGGTTACCGGGAGGAGGGCGTGCGGCTGGCCCGGCACTTCACCGAGGTGTTCGCCGGATACGACGCGGTCGTCGCGCCGTCGGGCTCGTGCGCGGCCATGGTGCGCGAGCAGTACCCGAAGCTGGCCAGGCCGGGCAGCAGGGGAGCGGTGGCGATCGCGGAGGTCGTCCCGAAGGTGTATGAGCTGTCCGAGTTCCTGATCGACGTCCTGAAGACCGATGACGTCGGCGCATATTTCCCGCACCGGGTGACATATCACCCGACGTGCCACTCGCTCCGCGGCCTCCACCTGGGCGACCGGCCCACCAGGCTGCTGCGGAACGTACGTGGCCTGGAGCTGGTGCCGCTGCCGGGATCCGAGGAGTGCTGCGGCTTCGGCGGCACCTTCGCGGTCAAGAACCCGGCCGTCTCCGCCGCGATGGGCGCCGACAAGACCCGCAACGTCCTGGGCACGGGCGCCGAGGTGCTCTGCGCGGCGGACAACTCCTGCCTGATGCACATCGGCGGCACCCTGAGCCGCCAGCAGACCGGCGTCAGGACCATGCACCTGGCCGAGATCCTCGCGTCCACGGAGGAGGCCCAATGAGCTCGACGTTCCTCGGCATGCCGGGAAGTTTCCCGGAGAACGCCAAAGAGGCCGTACAGAACTCCCAGCTCCGCTTCAACCTCCGCAAGGCCACCCACACCATCCGCGGCAAGCGGGCGAGCGTCGTCGGCGAGCTGCCCGACTGGCAGGAGCTCCGCGCGGCCGGCAAGGCGATCAAGGACCACACCCTCCGCAACCTCGACCGCTACCTGCTCCAGCTCGAGGCGGCGGTGACCCGGGCGGGCGGCACCGTGCACTGGGCCAGGGACGCCGCCGAGGCCAACCGCATCGTGACGGACCTGGTCAAGGCCACCGGCGAGACCGAGGTGGTCAAGGTCAAGTCGATGGCCACCCAGGAGATCGAGCTCAACCAGGCGCTGGCCGCGGCGGGCATCACCGCGTACGAGACGGACCTGGCCGAGCTGATCGTCCAGCTCGGCGACGACTTCCCGAGCCACATCCTGGTCCCGGCCATCCATCGCAACAGGTCGGAGATCCGGGAGATCTTCCTCGACAAGATGCCCGGCGTGTCGCCCGACCTCACCGACGACCCGCCGGCCCTGGCCGAGGCGGCCCGCCTCCACCTGCGCGAACGCTTCCTCAGGAGCAAGGTCGCGATCTCCGGCGCCAACTTCATGGTGGCCGAGACCGGCACGCTGGTGGTGCTGGAGTCGGAGGGCAACGGCCGCATGTGCCTGACCCTCCCGGAGACCCTGATCAGCGTCGTCGGGATCGAGAAACTGCTGCCGTCCTGGCGGGATCTGGAGGTGTTCCTCCAGCTCCTTCCGCGAAGCTCCACGGGCGAGCGGATGAATCCGTACACGAGCATGTGGACGGGCGCGGTCGAGGGCCAGGAGTTCCACCTCGTGCTGCTCGACAACGGCCGCACCGACGTGCTCGCCGACGAGGTGGGCCGCCAGGCGCTGCGCTGCATCCGCTGCTCGGCCTGCCTGAACGTGTGCCCCGTGTACGAGCGCGCGGGCGGCCACGCGTACGGCTCGGTCTATCCCGGCCCGATCGGCGCGATCCTCACCCCGCAGCTCAGGGGCATGTCCTCCGAACTGGACGCCTCGCTGCCGTTCGCCTCCAGCCTCTGCGGCGCCTGCTACGAGGCCTGCCCGGTGGCCATCGACATCCCCGAGGTCCTGGTGGACCTGCGGGCCAAGGCCCCGCACGCGGCGGCCGAGCGGGCCGGCATGAAGGTCGCCGGCTGGATATTCAACGACCACCGCCGGCTGGCCAAGGCGCAGCGTGCGGCCGGCCGGCTGCGCAAGCTCGTCCCCAAGCGCATGCCCGGCCCGCTGTCGGCGTGGACCGACACCAGGGACATTCCTGAAATTCCGGAAGAATCCTTCAGAGACTGGTGGGAGCGGAATGAGCGCGCGTGAGGAGATCCTCGCCCGGATCGGCAAGGCCGTCGCCGGCGTGGAAGACGTGGAGATCCCCCGGCACTACCGCACCGAGCGGCCGGGCGAGGCCCTGGTCGAGCTGTTCGCCGAGCGGGTGGACGACTACCGGGCGATCGTGCACGTCATCCCGGCGGCGGAGGTGCCGGGCAAGATCGACGAATGCCTCGGCGAGCGCCGCATGATCGTCCCCGACGGCTTCGACCGGGCCGGCGGGTGGAGCGACGTCAGGACGGCCGACGGCGTGGTCACGAACTGCGCCGTGGCCATCGCGGAGACCGGCACCATCGTCCTCGACCACGGCCCGGGCCAGGGCACGAGGGCGCAGACGCTGGTCCCCGACTACCACCTGTGCGTGGTGCGGGCCGACCAGATCGTGGCCGGCGTCCCGGAGGCCGTCGCCCGGCTCGACCCGGCCCGCCCGCTCACCTGGATCAGCGGCCCGTCGGCCACCAGCGACATCGAGCTGAACCGGGTCGAGGGCGTGCACGGCCCCCGGACCCTCGAAGTGATCATCAGTACCTGAGCACGGCCGCCACGTCCGGCACCGCGTCGGTGAACCACAGCTCGGCGTCCGTCATCGCGGCCGCCCTGGCCAGCGCGGAGTCCGAGCGCTCCTGGATCGGCTCCTCCACCCCCCAGCGGTGCAGCTCACCCTGGTCGGTGGCCAACTGCGTGCCGCCCTCGCCGATCCAGACCGGCTTCGGCAGCTCGCCGGGCACGAGCACCGCGTGCACCCGGCCCTCGCGCAGGGCCTGCGAGACCCGGGCCATCCCGGTCGGGCCCGACGACTCCTGGTGCCGTTCGAGCAGCTCGGCGCGCCGGCGGTCGAGCCAGTCGTCGAGGGCCCGCTCCACGTCCACCTCGAACTGGCCGTGGTCCTCCCGGCTGCCGTGCTCGACCATCGTCACCCGGTCGGCGGCCTTGGTGCCGAGGTGGTGCAGCAGGTACGAGCGCGACTTCGGCTCGCCCGCCACCAGGACCAGCTCCGCCCCGATGCGGCGTACCTGCTCGTCGATCTCGTGGGCCACGGCGACCGCGTTCTTCTCCCACGCCTCGTCCACGGCCCGCTCGTACCGCTTCTGCGACCAGCCGCCCTGCGCGGTCTTCTGCAGCGGCCACGAGGCGGCCTCGACGGTGGCCTTGCGCGGCGACCCGCCCCCGAACACGGTGACCTCGGCCCCCGCGTGGTCCACGATGACCCGGATGTGCGGCACGTTCTCGCCGCGCTGCATCAGCATGGGGGTGACGTGCGGCAGCGAGGTCCAGACGGCCAGCTCGGACGGCGCCCGCGCGAGCGACTCGGCCAGCACCACGTCACCGTGCGTGGCGAACAGCGCCCGCCCGGCCGCGGCCCGCAGGGCCTCCTCCTGGAGGGCGTCCAGGGTCGCCTTGTCGGCGTGGTGGTCGAGCTGGTCGCGTACGCCGCGCCAGTGGCTCTCCCGCTCGGGCCCGGTGAGCGCGCCCAGGTAGACGGACGCGTACGGGCCGCGCCGCTCGTACAGGGGCCGGATGAAGTCGAGCCGCACCGGTCACCACCTCCGCTTTTCCACGCCGATGCCGAGTGCCTTGGCGATGTCGGCCATGTTCACGAAACTGCGGTCGGGGAGGGCCTCGACCATGTCGATCACCGGGTCCGGGGCACCGTGGCGGTGGGCGCGTTCCAGCAGCTGGCGCTTGTCCGCCGGCCAGTGGGTGTCGCTCAGCCACTTGGCCAGGTCGCTGCGGACGTCGACGTCGCGCTGCGTCATGCCTTCGGGGACGCCGGGGGCGTGACCGGGCGGGTACGACTGCCGCGGCTCCTCACCGGCCGCCGGCATGGCCTCGGGCTCCTTCCACTCCTCGGCGTGCGTCGAGCCGCCACCGCGCATCATGCCCTCGGTCTCGTGCTTCTGCTCGTCGTCCAGGCGGGGCCCGTGCTTGTCGCTCCCACGTTCCATAGTTCCCTCACTCCTCTCAGTGCGCCCCTACCCCCGCTTTCGTGGGCAAACATCGCGGGTGTGTAGCCTGCCGAGCGTGTTCGATCCTGACGTGAGCATCGCCACGGCACGGCTTACGCTGCGGCCATTCGGCCTCAAGGACGCGCGCAGAGTCAGCTCCATCGTGGGGTCCGGCGTCCAGTTCCTGCCGCCGGGCGCCCCGGCCAGGCGCTCGGGCGTGCACCGGTGGCTCATGCACGACGTGCACGAGCTGCGTCGCTCCGGTCAGGGGGTCCACCTGGCCATGGCCGACGCCGACGGGCTCATCGTGGGCGCCATCAGCCTGTTCAAGACGTCGTGGACCGCCGGCACCGCCGAGGTCGGCTACGGCGTGCATCCCCTCTACCGGGGCCGCGGGTTCGCCACCGAGGCGGTACGCGGGCTGACCCACTGGGCGTTCAAGACGGTGGGGCTGCGCAGGATCGACCTGACGGCCAACCTGGACAACCTCGCCTCGCTCCGCGTGGCCTGCAAAGCGGGCTTCACCTGGGAAGGCGTGCTCCGGGACGCGGTCCTGGACGGCGACGGCACGCACGACCTCGTCATCTTCGGCCTGCTGCGCCACGACAGCGGCACGCGCACCGCCGCCCTGCCCAGGACGGAGCTGCGCACCGAGCGGCTGCTCCTCCGGCCGCAGGGGCCCCAGGACGTCCGGCACCTGACGGACACCGCCGCGGACCCGCTGTCGCAGGCGTACACGGGCGTGCCCCGTGACTACACCGAGGAGCACGCGCGGGCGTACATCGCCCACGCGGAGCGCCTGCGGATGAGGGGTCTGGGCGCCGTCTGGACGGCCGAGGAGCTCGGCACCGGCCGCTACGTGGCGAACGTGGACCTGCAGCACCTCGACTGGGACAACCGGACCGCCGAGGTCGGCTACATGGCCGCCCCTTGGGCCCGGGGCAGGGGGTTCACCGGCGAGGCCGTGCGGGCGCTCGCGCGCTGGCTGTTCGAGCAGCACGGATTCAGCCGGCTCCAGCTGCGCGCCGTCGTGGCCAACACCGCGTCGCAGCGGGTGGCGGAGAAGGCCGGGTTCGTCCGCGAGGGCGTCGCCCGCGCCTCGCTCGGCGGCGCGGACATGGTCATCTACAGCCTCATCCCGTCCGACCTGGCCTGAGGGCACACCGGACTGACCCCCGCACCCTTTGTGAATCTCCTCCGCAGCCGTCACCCTTGAGGTGAGGACGGTGAGGCGCATGATCACGGTTGTCGGCTGGGACGGGTCCGAGCTCTCGGCCAGGGCGGTGGACAAGCTGCACGAGGCCAGGCTCGTCGTGGGGCCGGACGCCATTCTCGGGCAGCTCAGGCTCACCGCGGCGACCGCGGCCGACGGGTCGCTGCTGGAGACCCTCGACGACCACCTCGAACATGGCGAGGGGCCCGCGGTCGTGGTCGCGGAGGGCGATCCCGGATTCTTCGGCGTCGTACGCACGTTGCGGGCACACGGCCTCAAGCCGGACGTCCTGCCCGCCATCTCGCTCGTGAGCCGCGCCTTCGCCTGCGCCGGCCTCAACTGGGAGGACGCCCTGGTCGTCGCCCCGTCCGGCCCCGGCCAGCTCAACCGGGCCGTGAACGCCTGCCGCGCCCATCCCAAGGTGGCGCTGCTCGTCGCGCCCGGCGTCGGCCCCGGCGAGATCGCCAGGGAGCTGGCGCCCACCACGCCGCGCGCGCTGATCGTGTGCGAGGACCTCGGCGGCCCCGACGAGCGGGTCACGCACAGCCGCATGGGCGAGGCCACCACCAGGCCGTGGAAGGACCCCGACGTGGTCCTCGTCATCGACCCGCTGCACCAGGCCAAGGAGCCGAGCTGGGTGGCCGGTGCCGGGCCGGGGCCCGCAGAGTGGGCGCTGCCGTTCGAGGGCGGGCTCCCGCCGGAGGTCAGGGCGTACGTGCTGGCCAAGCTGGGGCCCCGGCTCGGCGACCTGGTCTGGGACGTCGGCGCGGGCGTCGGCCAGATCGCCGTCGAGTGCGCCCGCCACGGGGCGGCCGTCATGGCCGTCGAGCGGGACGAGCAGCGGTGCGCCCAACTGCGCTCCAACGTGCTCGAACACGGCGTGAAAGTGGCTCTGACCAGGGGACAGGCGCCCCCGGCGCTCGAGCCGCTGCCCGACCCCGACGCCGTCTACGTGGGCGGCGGCGGCCTCGACGTGGTGGTGGCCTGCGCCGCCCGGCGCCCGCGCGTGCTCGTGTGCGCGCTGAGCAAGGTCGAGCAGGTCACCGCCGTGCTGGACCGGTTGCGCGAGCAGGGCTACCGTGGCGAGGGCACTCAGATCCTGGCCTCGAAGCTGACCCTCAACCCCGACGGTTCCCACCGCCTGACCGCCTCTGACCCCGTTTTCGTGGTGCATGCGACACCTGCGCACACAGCGTGACCTGTTCCCTACCGGTGCGCATCGGTTATCCTCGCGTGACTTTGTCTAGCGCACCGGAGAATCCCTCACAATGAAGCCGCCGCTCCTGCTGATCGGGCAGGGCTCACAGGACGACGCCTACGCCGCGGAGTTCGGCAGGTTCGTACACCGCCTGCGCTGTCGACTCGACCAGACCGGAGCGGACGTGTCGGGGGGCTATCTGGAGCGGGCCACGCCCCGGCTGAGCGATTCCGTCGCCTCCCTGGTCGCCAGGGGTCACCACCGGCTCGTGGCGCTGCCGCTGAGCCTCAGCCGGGTGGGCGAGGAGTTCCCCGCCGCGATGGCGCTGGAGCAGCAGCGGCACCCCACGCTGATGTACGACTACGGCCGCCCCCTCGGCCCCGACCCCCGCGTGCTGGCGCTGCTGGCCGAGCGGCTCAACGAGGCCGCCGCCGAGATCTCCAAGCCGCGCGCGCTGGAGCTGGTGGGGGCCAGGCCCCGGCTGCGCGCCGTGGACGCGATCCCGTCCGACGACCTCCTCACGCACGTCGAGCCGGGGGAGACCGCGGTCGTCCTGGTCGGCGAGGGCTCCACGGACGCGACCGCGAACGCCGAGATCCACCGCGTCTCCCGGCTGTTCTGGGAGACGCACGCCTACGACTTCATGACCGTCGAGACCGCGTTCGTGTCGGTCACCCCGCCCGGGGTGCCCGGCGGGCTCGAGCGCTGCCGCCGCCTGGGGGCCAAGCGGGTGATCGTGGTGCCGTACCTGCTGTTCGCGGGCGGCATGCTCGAGCGCGTGTGGGCCCAGGCGCTGGCGTACGGGGCGGGACACCCCGACCTCGACATCCGCTGCGCCGAGGTGATCGGCGACTGCGAGATCCTGGCCGACGTCGTGATCGACCGATACGAGGAAGCGCTCCAACTCGTTCCCTAAGTGGAGGTTCGTAGTGCTCGCTGAGACACTCGCCGCGATCCGCCCGGCAGACGCGCCGGCGCTCGCCGAGGCCCGCGCCCATCAGGACCGCCTCACCAAGCCCCGCGGTTCGCTCGGCGCGCTCGAGGAGATCGCGATACGCCTCGCGGGGGCGGCCGGCACCAGCCCGCCTCCCATGCCGGCGCCGGCGGCTCTGGCCATCTTCGCCGCCGATCACGGTGTGCACGCGCGCGGTGTCAGCCCGTGGCCGCAGGAGGTCACGGTCCAGATGGTCGCCAACTTTCTCGCGGGCGGTGCGGTGGCCAACGCCTTCGCCGCTCAGGCCGGCGCGTCGGTGACCGTGGTGGACGTCGGCGTCGCCGCCGACCTGCCCGACGCGCCCGCCCTGGTCAAGCACAAGATCGCGTACGGCACCGCCGACCTGTCCAAGGGCCCGGCCATGACCGTCGACCAGGCCGTCAGGGCCCTGGAGGCCGGCATCGTCGTGGCCAGGGACCTGGTGGCCAAGGGCGCGCGCTGCCTGATCACCGGCGACATGGGCATCGCCAACACCACCGCCTCCGCCGCGCTGATCTCCGTCTTCACCGGCAAGGACCCGGCCGAGGTGACCGGCAGGGGCACGGGGATCGACGACGAGACGTACGAGCTCAAGGTCGGCATCGTCCGCGAGGCCCTGCGCGCGAACGCGCTGTCGGACGCCTCGACGTCGCCCAGCGAGGCGCTGCGGGCCCTGGCCGCCGTCGGCGGGTTCGAGCACGCGGCCCTGGCGGGCTTCATCCTGGCCGGCGCCGCGGCGCGGGTGCCCGTGATCCTGGACGGCGTCATCGCCGGCGCCGCCGCCCTCGTGGCCGCCGCGCTCGATCCGGCCGTCACCGACCACTGCGTGGCGGGCCACCGCTCCGCCGAGCCCGGCCACGCCGCCGCGCTCGCCCACCTCGGGCTGCGCCCGCTGGTGGACCTGGAGCTGCGGCTCGGCGAGGGGACGGGCGGGCTGCTGGCGCACCCGATGGTGTGCGCGGCCGTACGCGTGATGCACGACGTGGCCACGTTCGATTCGGCGGGAGTGACCGAAAAGCCCGTGTGATGATGGAGACACTGGAGGTGCTCAGTGTCTCGATATGGACCGATGTACGGCCCTGACATCACGTTTCTCGGCGTCGACCGATGCGACGTCAACGACCCGGCGAGCTACGAGGGCGCCGACGTGGTGATCATCGGCGCCCCGTTCGACGGCGGCACCTCGAACCGGCCGGGCGCCAGGTTCGGCCCGATGGCGCTGCGGCAGGCCTGCTACCTGCCGCACGACGGCTCCCGGCCCAGCCTGGCGCTGCGCGTGGACGCCCTGCGGGACCTGCGGGTGCTGGACGCCGGTGACGTGGAGTGCTATTCGGGCGACGTCGAGGGGGCGCTGTCGGCGATCGAGGAGGCGGTGCACCGGGTAGCCGCCTCGGGGGCGATCCCGCTGGTCCTCGGGGGTGACCACACGGTGGCGCTGCCGGACGCGCGGGGCACGGCCAGGGCGTACGCGGCGGGACGTACGTCGATGATCCACTTCGACGCGCACGCCGACACCGGGGACATCGCCTTCGGCCACCTGTACGGCCACGGCCAGCCCATGCGGCGGCTCATCGAGTCCGGGGCCATCCGCGGCGACAGGTTCCTGCAGATCGGGCTGCGCGGCTACTGGCCGGAGCCCGAGACGCTCGGCTGGATGGCTTCGCAGAAGATGCGTTCATATGAGATGACCGAAATTGTGGCTCGCGGGCTTGACGAATGCCTGACGGAGTCGTTCCGGATCGCGCTCGACGAGTGCGACCAGATCTTCCTGTCGGTGGACATCGACGTCTGCGATCCCGGCCACGCGCCCGGCACCGGCACGCCCGAGCCGGGCGGGCTCACGGCCAGGCAGCTCCTCGATGCGGTTCGCCGGATCTGCTATGAAATGCCGGTGGCCGGAATGGAGGTGGTCGAGGTGGCGCCGCCGTACGATCACGCCGACATCACGGCCTACCTCGGGAACCGGGTTATCCTTGAAGCCTTGTCAGCGATGGCCAGACGCCGTAAGGACGATGAGGGCGGGCCTCGCTGGGATCCCCGGCAACCTCTTCTCGACGGTCGTTAACCCGTGCGCAGCAAATGACACATGCGGAGCCGGTAGGTTTAGCTGCTAAACACAACCTTCGCGAACGGGAGATTCCCCCCATGGGTCCCTACCTCCTCGGCCTGCGGCTTTCCGGCCGCCGGGTCCTCGTCGTGGGTGGCGGCCGTGTCGCCCAGCGGCGCGTTCCCGCGCTGCTAGAGGCCGGTGCGGAGGTCACCGTCGTGTCGCCGTCCGTCACGCCGGCCCTCGACGACCTGATCGCCGCGGGCAGGGTCACGTGGCACGCCCGGCCCTACGAGGTCGGCGACTGCGACGGGGCCTGGCTCGTGCAGGCGTGCACCGATGAGAGATCCGTCAACACGGCGGTCGCCGCCGAGGCGGAGGCCAAGCGCGTGTGGTGCGTGCGGGCCGACGACAAGGACGCCTCCGCCGCCTGGACACCCGCCACGGGGCGGGTCGACGAGATCAGCGTGGCCGTCACCGCGGGCGGCGACCCGCGCAGGGCCGCCGGCATCCGTGACGCGATCGTCGAGGCGCTGCGCGACGGCACGGTCGACGCCCGGCGCAACCGCACCAAGCCGGTCGGCGTGGCGCTCGTCGGCGGTGGCCCCGGCGATCCCGGCCTGATCACCGTGCGCGGGCGGCAACTCCTCGCCCAGGCCGACGTGGTGGTCGCCGACCGCCTCGCGCCCCGGGCGCTGCTCGACGAGCTGGCCCCCGACGTCGAGCTGATCGACGCCGCCAAGGTGCCCTACGGCCGGTCGCTGTCCCAGGAGACGATCAACGAGCTGCTCGTGGACCGCGCCAGGCAGGGCAAGTTCGTGGTCCGGCTCAAGGGCGGCGACTCGTTCGTGTTCGGGCGCGGCGGCGAGGAGATGATCGCCTGTGCCCAGGCCGGCATCCCGGTGCTGATCGTCCCCGGCATCACCAGCGCCGTCGCGGTGCCCGCCGCCGCCGGGGTGCCGGTGACGCATCGCGGGGTGAGCCAGGAATTTCACGTCATCTCCGTGCACGTGGCACCCGACGACCCCAAGTCCACCGTCGACTGGCCCGGCCTGGCGCGTTCCCAGGGCACGCTGGTGCTGATGATGGCCGTCGAGCGGCTGGCGAAGGTCGCCGAGGCCCTGCTTCGCGACGGACGTTCGCCGGAGACTCCCGTAATGGTGGTACAGGACGGTACCCTTCCGACCCAGCGGGCGGTAATCGCTTCGCTTTCCACCGTGGCCGACCGCGTGTCCGCGGCTGGGATACGGCCGCCGGCGATCGTCATCGTCGGCGACGTCGTGAGGGTCGGCCAGGAGGTCGAGATGGTTCGAGCGGAGCGCTTGCCGTGAACACGGCCATGGATGACGGGCGGCACGAGTCACCCGGGGAGCAGACGTTGAGCTTCCGCCCGGTGACGGATGATGACCTCGACGAGGTCCGGGACGACGACGCCCTGGACGGCGAGGGGACGGCGCGCGACAAACGCGCCGACCCCGGCACGCCCGACGGGCCCGACCACCCGGCCCCCCACGACCCCCGCCCCGACCAGGCCGCCCGAGACGCACCGGCCGAATCGCCCGGCCGCGACCCGCGCGCCGGGTCAGCCGGGCGCGATGCCCCGGGCGGTCCGGCCGGGCGGGATGCCCTGGATGGGTCGGCCGGGCGGGATGCCCGGGACGCTTCCACCGGGCGCGATGCCCGGGACGCTTCGGCCGGGCGGGATGCCCGGGCCGAGGCTGCCGACCGTGAGGCCGATGAGGGCTCTGCCGGTCAGTGGTTCCGTGGCGAGCCCGCCGTCCGCGGGGCTCGTGAGGAGCCCCCTGCTCGACGGCCCTCGCTCTTCGAGAAGCCTGCCGCGCTGCGGCGGCCCCCGGCGGCCGACGGCCCCTCGGGGCACCGGCCACCGCCGGGCTTCGACGACCAGCCGGCCCCTGAGGGGCGGCCTGGCGCTCAGGGAAGGCCCGGAGCTCAGGGACGGCCGGACGCTCAGGGACGGCCTGGCGCTGAGGGGCAGCCGGACGCTCAGGGAAGGCCCGGAGCTCAGGGACGGCCGGATGCCCAGGGACGGCCTGGCGCTGAGGGGCGGCCGGATGCCCAGGGACGGTCGGACGCTGAGAGGCGGCCGCGTTCTGGGGTGTGGCCCGGTCCTGAAGGACGGCCAGGCGATGACGGGCGGCCAGGCGCTGGGGGGCGGCCGGATGCTGGGGCGTGGCCGAGTTTCGAGGAGCCGGAGCCATCATCCCCATCCTCGGAGCGCCCTTCGCTCTTTGTGCGGCCCGCCGCGCTCGGCGGTCCCGGCGCCCGTACGACCCCGCCCGCCTCGGACGATGCGCCCCCGGCCCCGGACACCGCGAGGTCCTGGGACAGGCACGAGCCCCGCGACGAGCAGCCACCGGCCACGGACGTGCCATCCGCCGAGGCCCAGCCGCCTGTGACCGACGAGGAGCCGCCTGCTGCCGTCGAGCCCGCATCCGACGCCGACCCGTATACGCCGGTCTCCGAGGCAGACTCCCAGGTCGAGCCGGCTTCGTCAGACGTCGCCGAGGCCACCGTGGGAGCGGAAGACGCGGCGGAAACGGAAGACGCGGAGCCGGACGAGCGTGCGGACAGTGCTCACCCCGCTGACGGCGCAGACCTTGCGGGCCGCGCCGAACCGGCGGACAGCGACGAGCCCGCCGAGGGCACCGACGCCGTACAAGCCGCAGACCACCGCCTTGCGGACGCCGCGGACACCGAGGACACCGAGGATGACGGTGAACCGGCGGACGATGCCGGCGAGGGCGAGGGCGAAAGTGAGGGCGACACCAGCGCTTCCGCCGGCACCACCACCTCAGACGACCCCAAGACCACCCCGGGCAAGGGCGAGGTGCTGGAGGAGTTGCCCGCCGAGGCCGCCGAGGCGCTGATGTCGGCGCTCGACGCCCTCCGCGAGAGCATCGCCGACCTGCGTTTCGGCCTGGACCTGCCCGGCTCCGAAGAGGCCAAGCAGGCACAGGCGGAACTGCTGGCCCAGCTGGAGGACTACGTCCTGCCCCGGGTGCGGACCAGCGCCGCCCCCGCCCTCATCGTGATCGCGGGCTCGACGGGTGCCGGCAAGTCCACCCTAGTCAACAGCCTGGCCGAGAAGAACGTCTCCCGCACCGGCGTACGCCGCCCGACCACCGGCACCCCCGTCCTGGCCTGCCACCCGGAGGACCGCAAGTGGTTCGCCGAGGGCGAGCTGCTCCGCGGCCTCGAGCGGCTGGACAAGCCCGAACCGGAGGCCGGGATGCGCAGCCTGGTCATCGTCGCGACCGAGAAGCTGCCCCAGGGCGTGGCGCTGCTCGACACCCCCGACATCGACTCGGTGGTCGAGGAGCACCACGACGTCGCCCACCGCATGCTCGACGCCGCCGACCTGTGGGTCTTCGTGACCACGGCGGCCCGCTACGCCGACGCCCCCGCCTGGAACCTGCTGCGCCTGGCCAAGGAGCGCGGCGCCCGCCTGGCGATCGTCCTGTCACGGGTGCAGGAGAAGTCCGCGGACGTGGTGCTCAAGCACTTCGTACGCATGCTCACCGAATACGGGCTGGGCGACATCGACAGGTTCGTCATCCACGAGTCGAAGGTGGCCGACGGCAGGCTGCCCGACAACGAGGTGACCGACCTGCGGCTCTGGCTGGCCGAGCTGTCGGTGGACGAGGAGCGGCGGGCCCAGGCCGTACGCGAGACGCTCAACGGCGTGCTCAACAGCTTCCGCACCCGCGTACCCGCGCTGGCCAAGCACCTGGAGGCGCAGGTCGCGTTCAGGGCGGAGCTGCGCAGCGACGTCGAGGCGGCCTTCCGGGGCGCCCTCGTCGAGATCGACAAGACCTCGAAGAACGGCTCGCTGCTGCGTGGTGAGGTGCTCGCCCGCTGGCAGGACTTCGCGGGTTCCGGCGACCTCATGCGCTCGCTGCAGGTGCGCAAGCGCAGCCGGGCGGCCAAGCAGGCGCCGGAGCGCGTGCTGGCGTTCAAGGCGGCGATCCGCACCGGGCTCGAATCGGTGATCGTCGCCGCCGCCAACCGTGCCTCGGAGGAAGTGGTCGCGCGCTGGCGGCACCGTTCGGAGCTGGGGGCCAAGCTCGGGGAGAACCTCGACAGGCCGTCCGACAATCTCGTACGCCACACCGGCCGGACCATCGCGTCCTGGCAGGAGCATCTCAGCGAGCTCGTACGCACGGAGGGCGTGGCCAAGCGGTCGGTCTCGAAGCTGGTCTCGTTCGATCCGGACTCGCTCGCACTGATCTTCATGGTCGCCATGTTCAGCGGTGGCAACGGCGAAGGCGTGCCGCACCGGCTGGTCAACGCCCTGCTCGGTGCGGAGTCGCTGCGCGGCATCGGCGCCAAGGCGCTCAGTGATCTGCGGGCCAGGATCGGCGTGCTGTTCGACGAGGAGGCCATGCGTTACGTGCAAGCGCTCGACTCCGCGGGCATTCCCGACGACTCCGTCGCGACCCGGCTCTATCAGGCAACGTACAACCTCGAGGTCGCTCGATGACCACCATGACCACCAGACCGGGGCTCGCTCCGCGATTGGCCGCGCTCACCAAGGTGGTGGAGCTGGGCCCGGGGCGGCTGGACAAGAAGCTGCTCAACGAGGCCAACGGGCTGCTGCTGCGGGCCGGGGACCGGCTGAAGCTGTCGTCGGAACACACCGTCGTCGCCCTCGCGGGCGGTACGGGCAGCGGCAAGTCGTCGCTGTTCAACGCGATCTCCGGGCTGGAGCTGTCGCCCACCGGCGTACGCAGGCCGACCACCGCCCGCACCCACGCCTGCGTGTGGGGGCTGGAGGGCGCCGGGCCGCTGCTCGACTGGCTGCAGATCCAGTGGCGGCACCGCTTCTCGCGGGCCAGCGCGCTCGACAAGGGCGACAGCCAGCTCCACGGGCTGATCCTGCTCGACCTGCCCGACCACGACTCGATCAGGGCGCTCACCGACACCGAGGCCGACCGGCTCATCGGGCTGGCCGACCTGGTGGTGTGGGTGCTGGACCCGCAGAAGTACGCCGACGCCTCCACGCACCGGCGCTACGTGACGGAGCTGGCCGGGCATGACGCGGTGACCGTGTTCGCGCTCAACCAGGCGGACCGGCTGACCACCGAGGAGCTGGCCGAGCTGGTCATCGACCTCAACGACCTGCTGCGCAGGGAAGGCGTCGAGCACCCCAGCGTCGTACCGACCTCGGCCGTCACCGGGCGGGGCGTCGAGAGCCTCAAGAGCGTCATCGCGACCGCGGTCGCCCGGCGGCGCGCCGCGATCCAGAAGCTCGAAGCGGACCTGCACCGGCTGGAGCAGAAGCTCAGCCAGGCCATGCCGATGGGGGAGGCGCTGTCCGCGCCGTCCACGGTCGACGAGGCCCGCCGGATGGGGCTGACGGACGCGTTGTGCGACGCGGTGGGCGTGCCGGCCGTGGGCGAGGCCATGGAGAACGTCTACGCGGAGCGGTCGAGCCGCTGGGTCGGGTGGCCGTACCCGAGGTGGATCGGGAAGTTCCGTACCGACCCGCTGAAGAGCCTGCGGCTGGAGGACGTCGGGGAGGAGATCCGCGGCATCGCGACCACCTCGGTGAGCGCCCAGTCGGCCGAGGTGGCCAACGCGGTGCAGGCCCTGGCCGACGGGCTGTCCATGGGGATGCACCCGGTGTGGCGTACGGCCGTGCACCAGGCGGCCCGATCCCGCTCCGGCCAGCTCCCGCAGGCCCTGACGGAGGACCTCGCGGAGGTGGCCCCGCAGCTCGACCGGGTGCCGGGCTGGTGGCGGGCGCTCAAGGTGTGGCAGTACTTCCTGGTGGTGGCGTTCGTGGCCGGCCTCGCCTGGCTGGTGGTCGGCCTGCTCATGCCCGGGCAGCTGCCGCCCTCGCTGGAGTTGCTTGGTGAGAGCGCGACGCTGCCGTGGGTGGGGCTGATGATGGCCTCCGTGCTCGGGCTCGGGGCGTTGTCCGGCATCGCGTCCCGGAACTTCGTGGAGCTCGGGGCGTCGCGGGAGCGGGAGCGGCTCGAGCGGGAGATGAGACGCCGGGTCGCGGCCGTGTCGGCCACCATGGTGGTGGAGCCGGTGGAACGCGAGCTGGGCCGCCACCACTCCTTCTACACGGCCATGCGGGACCTGTCGGTGTGACGTCGACGCGAGCGGGCCCACACCGGCGGGCCCGCTCCGTCCCGTACGAACCACGCGCGCTCGCCACGTCCGACCCCGGTTTCAAAGCGCATCGCGCAGGCCGCCGTCGCTGACGAGGTCGGAGCCGTCGAAGTTGAGTGCCTTGCCGGAGGTCAGGAACGCGACAAGTGCGGCTGTTTCGGCCGGTTCGGTGATGCGGGATGTCCGGTGGACATCCCGATCGTGGCGGGCAGGGTGTCGAGCAGCTCTTCGCGCGAGATGCCGGCCCGGATCGCGATGAGTCCACCGGTGCTGCCGGGATCGGTCCACACTGCGGTACGTACCGGGCCGGGTGAGATGGTGTTGCCCCTGGCACCGCGGGGCCCTTCGTCCACAGCCGCCGGCCGTCGCCACATCCCTGTCCACAGAACCGCGTTCGGCCGTCCCCGGCCATGCCCTCCCGCGGCACCGTGTTCCCAGATCGCGGGCAGCCGGCCCGCCGCATGGGAGGCATGGGATGAACGACATCTACATCACGCTTACCGGCAACGTCGCGGCAGAGCCGAGGCAGTACAGCTTCGACGAGGGCACCAAGGTCACCTCGCTGAAGGTGCTCACCTCGCACCGTTACTTCGACAAGAAGACGGGTCAATGGGCGGACGGGGAGAAGGTCTGCTTCACGGTCCGCTGCTGGCGGGCCCTAGGAGAAAACGTCGCAGCCTCCGTACGGGCGGGCCATCCCGTGGTGGTGTCGGGCAAGCTGCGCATCCGCGAGTTCGGCGCCGAGGGTGACCGCCGCTTCATGCCCGAGATCGAGGCCAGCGCGGTGGGACACGACCTCCGCTGGGGCACCGGCGTCTTCAGCAAGCCGGAGCGGACCGGTGGCGGCTCGATGAGCAAGGAGATGCGTGACCGGCTGGACGAGGAAACCCGCGACTGGGCCATGGGCACCCGCCCCCACCGCCGCCCAGGCGACGGCCGCGATGCGGTGCGGCACCTGGGGTTGAACGACGGCACCGTACGCATGCTGGGCTCGGAGGATGACGGCACCATGCCTGCCGCCACTGTCTCGGAGGAGAGCACCGTACGCGTGCTGGGTGCGGATGACGACACAGTCCGCGTCCTGGGCGTGGACGACGACGGAAAGGGCCGCGATACGGGATCCGAGGAGTCGGATGCCGAAGGAGACCTCCCGGCGACGATGAAGGATCGAGCGGCGGCCTAGCGACGGTCGCGCCGTAGGGGCGCCGAACCGCCACATCGGCGCCCTCGCACCCCCCGGGGGGGAGTGGACAGCGCGCCCTGCGATGGGTGACCAGCACCGATAACGCCGTCACGCATTTTCGGTCCGACGGGCCGCGCCCAGGGGTGTGGCCTGGGGGTGCAGTCCGACGGGTGCGGTCCGGTGGGCGCGTTCCCACGGGGACGGCCCCACGGGGTGTGGCCCGGCGGGTGCGGTTCAGGGATGCGGTCCGACGGGCGCGGTCCCACGCTTGGCCAGATGTCTCGGCAACCCGACGCTCATCTGCGGCGTTCGCCATGAGCTGGCTCAGGACGCCCGGTCGGGACACGCGTCTGTCAGAGGCGGAGGCGAAACCGGCCGGCGCCCCTGGCGAGTCGATGATCGGGCAGGCGATGGGCGACATGGGTGCTGAGTTGCTGTGCCGTGCCTTGTGCGCGGCCGCTGTGTACGGGCGCCGCGTACGGCCGCTGTGCAGGGCCGCTGTGCAGGGCGCTGTGCACGGGCGCCGTGTACGGCCGCTGTGCACGGGCGCTGTGCAGGGGATTCCTTATGGCTGGTGGTCCCAGAGCCGGGTCGCAGTGGGGAGAGAGCGCGAGGAACAGTGCGAATGGAGGGGGGAGGGGGCACCGGCCGGGTCCCGTATTGACACCCCCGAAGGACGGCCGATGGTGTGTTGCCCGCGTCAGATGGCTAGAGCATCTGTCATGTCCAGGTCACGCCCCGCACCATGGCTGCTCCTTTCCAGCACGGCTCTCCATCACGACCCCGCTCGTGGAGTGAACAGGTGTGGTCTCTGCCAACGTATCGGTTCCCATCGCACAACGCACACTCCGCAATTATTGTGTTACACATCGTTAGTCAGGGAGGAGACGAGATGGCGGTGACCAGTCACGCCTCGATCAAGTCTCGCGACGTTGTGTCAACGCTGGCCGATCGCTGGCCCTTGCTCGGGCAACGTCGTCCGCTTGTGCTCTACTTGTGCGCGATAGTCGCTCTTGATCTCGTCGCGATCGTGATGTTCGCGGCGTCCACCACCTTCCAGTGGCGGGACGCGCTCACGTTCTGCGCCCTCATGGGGTGTGGCGCCGTGTGCATCGAGGCCACCAGGCGTCTCGGCATGCCAGCCGGGGTGTCGCGAGACCTGTTGTCGGCCTGGTGGTTGCCGGTGGCGCTGCTCTTGCCCCCGGTCTATGCCCTTTTCGCGCCCATTGTGCTGCAGATCCTGCTGCAGATCCGGGTGCGGGCGACGGTGCTGTACCGGCGGGTGTTCAGCTCGGCCGCCATCGGCCTGGCCGGATGTACGGCCTCCGTCGTGTTCCACCGGTTCGTGGACGACCCGGCGGTGCTGTCGCGGGGGAGCGGGCCACCGATTCTCTTCGCGGTGGCGGCCGCGGTGCTCTTCTCCCTGCTCAACATCGCCCTCATCGCCGTCGCCGCCCATCTGGAAGATCCCGACAGCACCTGGCGGGAGGTTCTGTGGGACAGGGAGAAGGTGCTGCTGGACATCGTCGAGCTCTGCCTGGGCGTGTCGGTCTCCATCGGCTGCGGGCTGAACCTCGGCCTGCTCGTTCTCGCGCTACCGCCTGTGGTGCTGCTGCAGCGCAGTCTCCTTCATGCGCAGTTGCAGGCCGCCGCCCGTACCGACGCCAAGACCGGCCTGCTCAACGCCGCCGCCTGGCAGCGGGAGGCCGACACCGAGATCGTCCGAGCCCGCCGCACCGGTGACACGCTGGCACTTCTGATCATCGATATCGACCATTTCAAGCGCGTCAATGACGCTCATGGCCACCTGGTCGGTGATCAGGTTCTGGTCGGGGTGGCATCCATGCTGCGCAGTCAGTTGCGCGACTATGACGTTGTGGGGCGGTTCGGGGGTGAGGAGTTCGTCGTCCTCCTACCGGGCGCCGACGACGACGAGGCCCGCCGCGTGGCCGAACGCCTGCGCGTCCGCATCGGGCACATGGCCGTGCCCGTTGACGACACGTTGATCAAAGTGACGATCTCGGTGGGGGTGGCGCTGATGAGCGTCCACGGTGACGATCTGATCGACTTGCTGACGGCCGCCGACCTGGCGCTCTATCGGGCCAAGGAGTTGGGTCGAGACCGTGTCTGCATCCCCGCCGTCCAACCCCCACCCCGTACCATCCCCGACGATCCCGCCCCTTGATTTCCTCAGCCCTTTGATTCCCCGCCTCTTGCTGTCCTCGCCCTCTGTCCCCGGCCACCGTCCCTCGCCCACTGACCCTCGCCCACTGACCCTCGCCCACCGTCCCTCGCCCACTGACCCTGGTCACCGTCCCTGGTCACCGTCCCTCGCCCTCTGACGGTCGACACCGTCCCTGGCCCACGTGGTCATGTCCGTCGCCACCGTCCGTCGCCCACGCTCGGCGTTCACACACGGCATCCGTGCGTACCTGGGCTGGTGGTTCGGGGCTTGAGGTTGCTGCCCCCTGGGGGGCGCGTACCGCGTGCAGGTGGGGGGCCGGGTCTGTGCGGTGGTGATTTTCGCTGGGTTTGTGGCTTTGGGGTGGGCTTTCTGCCCCCTGCGCGCAAAAGGGCCCCGGGGCTACTCGGGACGAGCGGCGGAAGCCTGGGTTGGGAGCCCCTAAGCTAGGGGGCATGCCGGAGTACATCTATACGCTGCAGCGCGTGCGCAAGGCGCACGGCGACAAGGTTGTCCTTGACGACGTCACGCTGTCGTTCCTGCCCGGAGCCAAGATCGGTGTTCTGGGGCCGAACGGCACCGGGAAGTCGACGCTGCTCCGGATGATGGCCGGCCTGGAGCAGGCGTCCAACGGTGAGGCCAAGCTCATGCCGGGCTTCACGGTCGGCATGCTCCAGCAGGAGCCGCCGCTCAACGAGGAGAAGACGGTCCTCGGCAACGTGCAGGAGGGTGTCGCCGAGACGATGGCGATGCTCCAGCGCTACAACGACATCGCCGAGCAGATGGCCACCGACTACAGCGACGAGTTGCTGGAGGAGATGGGCAAGCTGCAGGACCAGCTCGAGCACCGCAACGCCTGGGACCTCGACAGCCAGCTCGAGCAGGCCATGGACGCGCTGCGTTGCCCGCCGCCCGACGCCGAGGTGACCAAGCTGTCCGGTGGTGAGCGCCGCCGGGTCGCGCTGTGCAAGCTGCTCCTCGAGGCGCCCGACCTGCTGCTGCTCGACGAGCCCACCAACCACCTCGACGCCGAGAGTGTGCAGTGGCTGGAGCAGCACCTGGAGAAGTACGCCGGCACGGTCCTGGCCGTCACCCACGACCGCTACTTCCTCGACAACGTCGCCGGCTGGATCCTGGAGCTCGACCGGGGCCGTGCGTATGCCTACGAGGGCAACTACTCCACCTACCTGGAGGCCAAGACCCAGCGGCTCAAGGTCGAGGGCCAGAAGGACGTCAAGCGGAAGAAGCGCCTCGAGGACGAGCTGGAGTGGGTCCGGTCCAACCCCAAGGCCCGCCAGACCAAGAGCAAGGCCCGTCTCCAGCGCTACGAGGAGATGGCGGCCGAGGCCGACAAGTTCCGCAAGCTGGACTTCGAGGAGATCCAGATCCCGCCGGGCCCGCGTCTGGGCACCACGGTGATCAAGTCCGACAAGCTGACCAAGGGGTTCGGCGACCGGCTGCTGATGGAGGGGCTGACGTTCGACCTGCCACGTAACGGCATCGTCGGCATCATCGGCCCCAACGGCGTCGGCAAGACCACGCTGTTCCGCATGATCATCGGTAGTGAGACGCCCGACACCGGTTCGATCGTCGTCGGTGACACGGTCAAGATCTCCTACGCCGACCAGAGCCGGGGCGGCATCGACCCCAACAGGAACGTCTGGGAGGTCGTCTCCGACGGGCTCGACCACATCAAGGTCGGCAACGTGGAGATGCCGTCCCGGGCGTACATCGCGGCGTTCGGGTTCAAGGGTCCCGACCAGCAGAAGAAGGCCGGGGTGTTGTCGGGTGGCGAGCGCAACCGGCTCAACCTGGCGCTCACCCTGAAGCAGGGCGGCAACGTGCTGCTGCTGGACGAGCCCACCAACGACCTCGACACCGAGACGTTGTCGTCGCTGGAGAACGCGCTGCTCGACTTCCCGGGCTGCGCGGTGATCACCTCCCACGACCGGTGGTTCCTCGACCGCATCGCGACCCACATCCTGGCTTGGGAGGAAGGGTCGAACTGGTTCTGGTTCGAGGGCAACTTCGCGGACTATGAGAAGAACAAGATCGAGCGGTTGGGAGCCGACGCGGCCCGTCCGCATCGGGTGACCTACAGGAAGTTGCACCGCGACTGATCGGGTGACCTACAGGAAGGTGCGCCGCGACTGATCGGGTGACCTCAAAGCTCCGGGTCCCACCATCCGCGGCGAGCTGCCAGCACGCCCGCCTGGAACCGGCTGGTCGCGGACAACCGGGCCATCAGCGCCTGGATCCGGCGTTGCACGGTCCGGTAGCCGATGCCGAGCTGCCGGGCGATTGCCTCGTCCGACAGCCCGTGCGCGAGCAGGGAGACGATCCGCCGCTCGACCTCACTGAGCGGTGGATCGCCGGCCCGCTCCTCGCCGCCCCGCTCCTCCCCGGCCACCGCCTCGAACGGCTGCGCCTGCGCCCACAGCAGCTCGAACAGCGTGGACAGGGCGTCCAGCAGCGAGGACGGATGCACCAGGATGCACGAGTCGAGCACCCGGGGCGTGGCGCGGAGCGGGATGAGCCCGAGGTCGTCGTCGGAGAGGATCATCTTCATCGGCACGTTGGGGAAGATCCGCACCTCCTCCCCGGCGGCCACGCCGCGCTCGATCTTCTCCGCCTGCCCGTCCACCCGTAACATCCCGCGCTCGTGGATGAAGCGCCGCCGGACGCCCCGGTCGGTGACGTTCGCGGTGGAGGAGATCTCGCCGCCCTCGCTGGCCTGCGCGTACGGCGGGGCGTCGATGCCCCGGATGACGTCCTTGGCCCGTCGCAGGAGCTGCTGGCCGCACCGGGCCACGGCGTCGGGCCCGGAGATCACCTCGATCAGCTCGGCGGCGTCGCGGCCGGACCGGGCCCTCCGGTGCCGCTCGCCGAGGTGCTGGGCCAGCGCGCGGACGCGTTCGATGTCGCGCTCGCGGGCCAGCAGCAACACCTCGATGGCGGGCTCGGGCGGCAGGGCGGCGTACCGTGCCGGCTGGCCGGGCACGCGGCTGATCAGCCCGCGGTCCTCCAGCCGGTGCAGCACCTTGCCGAGGACGCCCGGCTCGACGGTGGTCAGCCCGGCCAGCTCGTTCTCCGTGAGCGGTCCACCTTCGACCAACGCCAGGTACGCCTCCTCACCCCAGTGGTCGACCCCCAGCACCTCGAGCACGATGACTCCTCCCCGCCCGGCCCCGGGGAGATGTTAGAGGAGTCGCATGACCCGCCTGTCAAGGCACCCGGGCCAGCGCGGCCAGCGACTCCACGAAGAAGTAGATCACCCGGAAGAACGCCAGCACGTTCCCCCGTTCGAGGCGCAGCCCCCGGTACATCACCACCCGCCCCGGGTCGGCCCCTTCCCGGAGCTCCCGCCAGGTGGCCTCGGAGGCGGCCAGCACGTAGTCGGCGGCGCCCGGGTCGGTGGTGATCCGCGCGTCCACGCACTTGCCGCCCTCCCAGGCCAGCACCAGGTACGCGCCCGTCTCCCGCACGCCCAGCGCCCACGTGGCGGTGTAGCCCTCCCGGGCCCGGTCGATCCACTGCCAGTACGACGGCAGCTTGCCGTCCTGCTCGGGACCGGCGTCCACGGCGACGCGCACGGCCTCGGCCCATTCGTCGGTGAAGAAGCCCATGTGTCAGCCCCCGGCGAGCTCTGGTTCGATACGGGAGACCTTCTCCTGGATGTCCGGCGGAATCGCGATGCCCACGTCGGTCAGCTTCATGTGGAGTTGCCGGATCATGAGCCGCCTGACCTCCTCCGGCGTCCAGCCCAGCGACTCCAGCGCGAGCCTGCGGCTGGTGGCGCCGTTGATGGCCAGGATCGTCCGCAACGTCTCGTGGATCTGCAGCAGCAGCCGCGGGTCCTCCTGCACGGAGTCGCGCAGGAACCGCATCCCGAACTGCACGTGCCGGGCCTCGTCGCGGCAGGTGGCGGTGAACCCGGTGTAGTAGCCGGGCAGGAACCCGCGCTCCCGGCAGTAGGTCAGCGTGATCTTCATGACGGACAGCGCCAGCACGCCCTCGATCCACAGGAAGTACGTGGTGCCGTAACGCACCCGGGCGGCCGGGTCCTCGGGATCCTTGCGCAGCTCGTCGGCCTGGTACGCGAGCAGCCCGAACGGCCCCACGAACGTCTCCGACACGTGCTCGAACGACGCGTCCAGCACCTCCTGCACGGAGTCGCCCGGCATGCCGACCACCTCGCGGTAGAAGCGGTCGAAGAACACTGTGTGCCGGGCCTCGTCCTCGATCTGGCTGGACATGTAGATCTTGGACTCCTCGGAGCCGCCCAGCATGAACACCGGCAGCTCCACCTCCACCTGCCGCTCCCCGTGGTGGAAGCCGGCGGAGATCCCGACGAAGGCGTCGCGCTCCTCCTGCGTCATGCGCTCGCGCCAGTCCACCACGTCCTGGGAGAAGTCGAGCTCGTAGACGTCCCAGCGCTGGCGCAGGTAACGCTTGTAGAGCTCGGTGTAGCCGGGCAGCCGCTTGAGGTCGCGGTGCACGTACGCCAGCACGTCGTCGATGTCGAGGTCGCGCAGCCCGCGCAGGTCGGCGCCGGCGACGTCGGACGGCTCGGTCATCCTTCGGCCTCCCCGAGTGCGACCGCGGCGCGCGTGCGGGCGGGGCGCCGCCACGGCCCATTGAACAACATGATCGCCGGGATGAACAGGACGAGACAGCCCAGGGCGACGAACAGCCACGTCTGCCAGTTCGTGGCCTCGACCACGTACGGGATGACCAGCAGGCCGATCACGGCGATGCCCTTGCTGAGGAACCCGAACAACCCCCACGCGGTGCCCTGCAGGCGCGGGTCGGCGTCCTCGGCGTCCTCGGAGTAGTTGGCCATCCAGGGGGCGTACGCGACGCCGAGCGAGCCGCCGAGCAGCGCGCCGACGACCATCAGCGTGCCGGTCGACACGCCCTCCTGGCCGAGTGAGACGGCCAGGTAGGCGGTGACGAGGACGGCCGCGACGGTGCCGCCGAGGGAGAACGGCTTGCGCAGCTGCGTACGGTCGGACAGCCGCCCGGTCACGATCAGCGTGATCAGGTTGAGGCTCCAGAAGGCCGCCATGATGGTGGAGGCCTCGGCGCTGCTGATGCCCAGCGCCCCGACCAGCATCGTCTGCCCGAACAGCGACAGCGTGATGTAGAGCACCAGCCACAGCGAGATCCCGACGACGTGCGCCCAGATGTTGCGCCGCCGGAACAGCGAGCGCATGGTCGCCGGCCGGGTGAGGTCCACGACCTCGGTGGCGGCCCGCTCGGTGTGCTGGATCCGGGCGCGCAGCTCGGGGGACAGGTCCGCGATGTTGAACGCGATGACCGCCGAGATGACCAGCGAGAAGCAGCCCATGATGACGAACTGCGAGCGCCACGAGTCGTTGAAGATCGGCAGGGTCCACCCGGCGACGGCGGCGGCCAGGAAGTTCGCGCCGACGGGGCCCCAGGTCCAGAAGCCGAACGCCTGGGCCCGCCCGAGGCGCGGGGAGAAGTCACGGATCAGCGGCGCGGTGCTGGCCATGGCCACGCCGTCCACGAACGCCAGCACGATCCTGGCGATCAGCAGGTCGCGCGGGCTCTGCACGAGCGTCATGGCGAAGCAGCACACCGCCGTCAGCGCCATGAGGGGGATGAGCAGCCGGACCCGGCCGAGCCGGTCGGTGAGCCGCCCGCCCAGGATGGAGGCGATCGCGCCGGCCACCGCCGCCGTGCCCGACACCGCGCCGTACGTGGCCAGCGTCATGTCGAGGTCTTTGAGCAGCAGGGGCACGACGGGCGCGATCTGCCCTTCGTAGGAGCCGATGAGGATGGCCAGCACGGCCATCGTGAGGATCTTCATGCGGCGGGCGCCGGTCGGGTACTCGTCGAGCTCACGGACGTAGGACAGCCTCATGGCCAGCCTTTCTGATCGGGCCGAACCCCCCGTGTTGTTCTAGAAGCTAGCTCTAGAATTCCTTTCTGCGATGCTGCTCCTCACATTCGGCTCCGTCAAGAGTGAGCGCGCCGCCAGCGGCTAGAATGAAATTCTAGGATTGTCGAAAGTGAGGAGCCCCCCGCGTGGACCTGGAACTGGACGGCCTCGAGGTGCACTTCGACCACACGGCCGTGGCCGCGCCCCGGATCAGGGATCTGCTGCCGATCTACCGTGACCTGCTCGGCGGCCGGCATCTGGGCGGCGGCGGTGACAACCGGATGGCCGGATACCGGACGCTGCAGCTCACGTACGCCAACGGCGGCAAGGTCGAGCTCATGGAGCCGCTGGCCGGGTCGGCGTTCTTCGACAGCTTCTTCGAGCTCACCCGCGGCCGGGGCGGCGTCCACCACCTGAACTTCCACGTCAGCGACCTGGCGGCGGCCGTGGCCAGGCTGACCGGGCGCGGCTACCGCCTGCACGGGCTCAACCAGGCGGATCCGCGCTGGCAGGAGGTGTTCCTGCACCCGAAGGAGGCGCACGGCGTGCTGATCCAGCTCGCCCAGCCGGGCCCGCGCCATCCGGACGACGCGCGCCCGACCCTGGAGGAGGTGCTGGCCGGGCAGGGCAGGAACGGCAACCGCATCCCGAGCCCTTGAGTCCTGACAGAACCTAGATCTAGAGTGTAATTCTAGAACTAGATTGGGGAGGCCGATGAAGCCGGCACCTAAGCCCACGCCCGAGACCCAGCCGTTCTGGGACGGCACGGCCGCGGGCGAGCTCAGGATCCAGCGCTGCCAGACGTGCGCGCGGCACTACTTCTATCCCCGGCCGAGCTGTCCCCGCTGCGGCGGAGACCAGGTCGAGTGGGTCCGCGCCAGTGGCCGCGCGACCCTGTACTCCTACGTCATCAACCACCGTCCGGCCCCCGGGTTCGAGGACGAGGGCCCGTACGCGATCGCCGTCGTGGAGCTGGAGGAGGGCGTGCGCATGATGACGAACATCGTGGGCGTGGCGAACACCCCGGAGAACCTGCCGCTGGACATGGAGCTGCGGGTGGTGTTCGAGCGGCGCGGGGACGTCTGCGTGCCGCTGTTCGAGCCGGCCGGAGGCGCCCGATGACCGTCGTGATCGCCGGCGCCGCCGAGACCGACGAGGTGGGCCGCCTGCCCGGCCACTCCACGATGCAGCTGCACCTGGAGGCCGCCAGGAACGCGCTCGCCGACGCGGGCATGACCATCCACGACATCGACGGCGTCGCCACGGTGGGGACGCCCGGCCCGATCCAGATCGCCCACGCTCTCGGGATCACGCCCGCCTGGCTGGACGGCACGGGCGTGGGCGGGTCGTCGTTCCTCTTCCACGTACGGCACGCGGCCGCCGCCATCAGGGCCGGGCTGTGCGGTACCGTGCTGATCACCCACGGCGAGTCGGGCCGCTCGCGCGTCGGGGCCGGGCGCTTCGGCATGGGGATGGACTCGCTGCTGGGGCAGTTCGAGCTGCCGTACGGCGTGGTGGGGCCGCCCACGTCGTTCACGATCACGGCCCTGCGCTACATGAAGGAGACCGGTCTCACGCACGAGCAGCTCGCCGAGGTCGCCGTCGCGCAGCGGCGCTGGGCCCACCTCAACCCGCGGGCGATGTACCAGGACCTCATCACCGTCGAGGACGTGCTCGCCTCGCGCCTGGTCGCCTACCCGTTCCACCTGCTGGAGTGCTGCCTGGTGACCGACGGCGGCGGCGCCCTGATCGTCACCTCGGAGGAGCGGGCCCGCCGCGCCCCGGTCTACCTGCTGGGCTCGGGGGAGGCGGCGGAGTCGCCGATCATCTCGCAGATGGAGGACTTCACCACCTCGAAGGGCTTCCGGCTGTCGGGCGAGGCGGCCTTCGCCGAGGCCAAGATCACGCACGAGGACGTGGACCACCTCATGGTGTACGACGCCTTCGCCCACGTGCCGATCTACGGCCTGGAGGACCTGGGCTTCGTCGGCCGGGGCGAGGCCGGGGCGTTCATCGCCGAGGGCCACACCTCACCCGGCGGCCGCCTGCCCCTGAACACGAACGGCGGCGGCCTGTCGTACACGCACACCGGCATGTACGGCATGTTCGCCATCCAGGAGTCGGTACGCCAGCTCCGCGGCGAGGCGGCGGCCCAGGTGCCCGGGGTGGAGGTGAGCGTCGTCCTGGGCAACGGCGGCATGTTCGCCTCCGCCGCCACTCTGGTGCTGTCGAACCGTCTCCCCTGACCGCGGTGGCACGGGATGGCACGTGATGGAACGCCTTTCCTGGAAAGGGCACACCTGACGCAGGAGGAGGGATTCGCGATGCCGAAATTCATGGACGTGCACAGCGGATTCATCGGGGCCACGGAGGAGCAGCTGCGCGCGGCGCACGAACGTGACCTGGCGATCGAGGGGGCCGAGGGGGTGCACTTCGAGCGCGCCTGGCTCGACCCGGACTCGGGGAAGGTGTTCTGCCTGTCGTCGGGGCCGTCGAAGGAGGCGGTGCTGCGCGTGCACGAGAAGGCGGGGCACCCGACGACCGAGATCTACGAGCTGCCGGTGGAGGTGGAGTAGTCCCCGGAAGGTGAAATGGGCGGCCCCCGGGGTCGCCCATTTCCCGCTCAACGCCAGGTGACCAGCGCGTCCAGCGCCTCCACCCGGGAACCGGTGACGAGCAGCGGGTTGACCTCCAGCGACTCCAGGCCGTCACCCAGCGACCCGGCGAACGCGGCGATGCCCGCGACCACCCCGGCCACGGCGTCCAGGTCCGCCGGCTCGGCGCCCCTGGCCCCATCCAGCAGGGCCGAGCCCCGTAGCTCCGACAGCGCCGTACGCACCTCGGCGGCGTCCACCGGCAACACCCGCAGCGCCGTGTCGCGCAGCACCTCCACCCAGACCCCGCCGAGCCCGACGGCCAGCGTGAGCCCCCAGGCGGGATCGCGTACCACGCCGACCAGCAGCTCCACGCCGCCGGTGCGCTGCGGCTGGACGAGCACGCCGTCGAGCGACGGCAGCGCCGCGGCCAGCTCCCGGTACGCCCGCCGCACCTCCGCGGCCCCGCCCAGGCCGAGCCGGACCCCGCCGATGTCGCTCTTGTGCCCGAGCCCCTCGGCCGCCACCTTGAGCACCACCGGATAACCGAACCGCTCGGCCGCCGCCACCGCCTCCGCCTCGTCCCGCGCCAGCTCGGAGGGCACCACCGGCAGCCCCGCCGAGGCCAGCAGCGCGGCGGCGCGATGCTCGGCCCACACGCCGTGCGCCCCTGGCGGCCGGGCGGGCTCGACGGCCCGGGGCGGGGCCGGGGGCCGGGACAGCGCCCTGGCCCGCGTCTCCGACCACCGCACCGCCGCGCCGATGGCGTGCATCCCGTGCTCGATCCCGCCCGCCACGTACGGGTACCCGGTCTCCCGCTGCACCCGCCGCCCGAACTCCGTCACGTCGGTCAGCACGTTGCTCACCACCACGACCGGCACCGGCGAGGCGGCGATGCGCTGCGCGCTGGCCGCGTACATGGCCAGGACCGGTGCCGGGTCGGGCGGTGGCACCCTGGGCGGCTCCGACAGCAGCATGATCAGGTCGATGCCCGGGTCGGCGGTGACCGCCTCCAGCGCGCGGCCGAGGAGGGTGCGGTCGATGAGGACGTACCCGGTGACGTCGAGCGGGTTCTGCACGGTGCCGAAGGACGGGACGATCTCCGCCAGCCGGGCCACCGTCTCCGGCGCGAACGGCGGCAGCTCCAGCCCCTCGTCCTCGGCCCGGTCCGCGATGATCTCCGAGGCCCCGCCGGACGGGGTGACGACCCCGACCCGCCGCCCCGGCAGCGGCCCCGTCGAGGCGAGCAGCCCCGCCGTGATGATGAGGTCCTCCAGCGAGCGCACCCTGATCACCCCGAGCCCGCGCAGCGCCGCGTCGATGACGTCGTCGTCGCCCACCAGGGCCCCGGTGTGCGCCTGCGCGGTGTGCGAGGCCAGCTTGCTGCGGCCGATCTTGAGCGCCACGATCGGCTTGCCCGCCTCCAGCGCGCGCCGCGCCACGCGGGAGAACTCGGCCGGGTTCCTGATCGTCTCCAGGAAGAGCGCGATGACCTTGGTGGCCGGATCGTCCACCAGATAGTCGATCACGTCGGTGACCGCGACGACCGACTCGTTGCCCATGGAGGTGAGCAGGCTGACGCCCACGTTGCGGGCCTGCGCGAAGGCCAGCACCGAGCTGGCCAGCGCGCCGCTCTGCAGCACCACGCCGACCTCGCCGCGCAGCAGCGGCGGGGGGATGGGCAGCCCGTACGGGGTGATGCCGGCGGCGGCGTTGATGTACCCGTTGCCGTTCGGCCCGAGGATCGTCAGCCCATTTTCCACGGCGAAAGCCGAAATTTCCGACTCCAGCCGCGCCCCCTCCTCCCCGGCCTCCCCGAACCCGGCCGTGAGGATCACGTAGCACCGGATCCCCAGCTTGGCCCCTTCCCGCAGCACGCCCAGCACGGCCGCGGTCGGCACCATCACGTACGCCAGGTCCACCGGCTCCGGGATCTCCGTCAGGCTCCGGAACGCGGGCGAGCCGTGCACGACGCCACCCCGGGGGTTCACCAGGTGAACGGGCCCGGGGAAGCCGTGGGCACGCAGGTTGGCCAGCGTGCTGATCGACCACCCCGACTTGTCCGTGGCCCCCACCAGGGCGATCGAACGCGGATTGAACAGTTCCCCGACCGACATGTCCGTCACTCCCCGATGAGGCCGAGCCGCGCGTGCCCCTTGATCAGGTTGCGGGCGATCGTCCGCCGCTGGATCTCGTCGGTCCCCTCGAAGATGCGCAGCAACCGCAGCTCGCGGTACCACCGCTCGATCGGCAGCTCCTTGGTGTAGCCCATACCCCCGTGGATCTGCAGCACCCGGTCGACCACCTGGTTCGCCATGACGGCGCCGTTGAGCTTGGCGATGGAGGAGGCGTGCCGGGCATCCATGCCCTGCGAGACCCGCCAGGCCGCGTACAGCGTCAGCCACTTGGCGGCCTCGATCTCCACCTGCGAGTCGGCGATCATCCACTGGATGGCCTGGTACTCCGAGATCGTCTGCCCCATCGACTTGCGGATCTTGGCGTAGTCGACGGCCATGCCCAGCATGCGCTCGGCGGACCCGATGGCGCGGGCCGGGATCATGTAGCGCCCCTGCCCGATCCACTGCATGGCCAGCTCGAAGCCCTTGCCCAGCTCGCCGAGGATGTTCTCCTCCGGCACCCGTACGTCCTGGAACACCAGCGACGCGGGGCCCCACTCGCCCATGGTCGGGATCGGCTCGGACTTCCAGCCCATGTCCCGGTCGACCAGGAAGCAGGTGACGCCGTACGGCTCGGTCACGGCGAACACCATGACGAAGTCGGCCTCGTTCCCGCCCGTGATGAACGTCTTCTCGCCGTTGACCACCCACTCGGCGCCGTCGCGGGTGGCCCGGGTGCGGATGTTGCGGGCGTCGGAGCCGGCGCCCGGTTCGGTGATGGCGAAGCAGGAGCGCCGCTCGCCCTCGATGGTCGGGATCAGGTAGCGCCGCTTCTGCTCCTCGGTGCCGGCGTAGAGGATGTTGTCGGCGCTGCCGCCGAAGGAGAAGGGCACGAAGGTGCGGCCGATCTCCATGGCGATGATCGCGGACATGATCGGGCCGAGCGCGGCGCCGCCGTACTCCTCGGGGGTGTTGATCCCCCAGAAGCCGGACTTCCTGGCCTTGGCCCGCAGGTCCCGCAGCACGTCGGGGGCCAGGCCGGGGCGGCCCTCGCGCTCGTTGCGCAGGACCTCGGGCTCCAGCGGCATGACCTCCTTCTCGATGAAGGACCGGACGGTGTCGCGGATCTGCCGTTCCTCGGGGGTGAGCGAGAAGTCCACAGCCGCCTCCTGAAAATTTCTAGAATCGTTCTCTAGGAAGAGATTCCAACTGTTACGGTCATGTGTCAAGAATCAGATTCTAGAATTCGAGCGGCTAGGATTGCCGGTATGGCACGCAAGTCCTCGTGGGAGTGGAGTCGCACGGCCCAGACGCGCAAGAGCATGTTGCAGGCGGCTCGCGAGGTCTTCAGCGAGCACGGCTTCGCCGACTCCAACGTGGCCGAGGTGGTCGCCCGCGCCGGCTCCAGCGTCGGCAGCCTCTACCACCACTTCGGCGGCAAGACCGAGCTGTTCCTCGCCCTCTACGAGGACCACCAGGCCGCCCACGAGCAGGCGTCGGCCGCCAGCGTGGCCAAGGCGAGGAAAGAGGGCGTGGACGATCCGGTGGAGCTGCTGATCGCGGGCGCGCGGGCCTACCTCGCCGGGGCATGGGAGCGGCGCGACCTGGTCAGGCTGTTCATCGACGGCGACGGGCCGCCCGGGTTCGAGCTGATCCGGCGCACCCGGGGGCGCGAGTGGGTGCGCCAGAACGCGGTGCTGCTCGGCGCCGGGGGCGACCCGCTCGACCGCTTCACCGTGGCCGTGCTGACCAGCATCATCGGCGAGGCCGCCCGCGAGGTCGCCACCTCCGACAGCGAGGAGGAGGCCCAGGAGGTCATCGAGGCGGCGATGACGCTGATCCACCGCCTCGACCCCCTTCGGGTGCTCGACGAGGGCTGATCAGGCGATCGTGGCCCGGCCCCGGTCGATCACCACGGTCCCGTCGTCCTTGGCGGTACGGAACAGCACGTCCGCGCCGTCCACCCAGATCGACACCGTGAGCGACTCCCCGGGCAGCACCGGGCTGGAGAACCGCCCCGACATCGCCCTGAACCGCCCCGGATCCGACTTCGCCACCGCGTGCAGCAGCGCCCGGCCCGTCACCCCGTACGTGCACAGCCCGTGCAGGATCGGCCGGCTGAACCCGGCCCTGGCGGCGAACTCGGGGTCGCTGTGCAGCGGGTTGTAGTCGCCGGACAGCCGGTAGATCAGCGCCTGCTCCGGATGCGTGGAGTAGGTCACCTTGTGGTCGGGCGCCCGGTCGGGCAGGGCCCACTCGTCCCGCGGCCCCCGGTCGCCGCCGAACCCGCCCTCGCCCCTGATGAACACCGAGCTCCGCGAGGCGATCACCAGCTCGCCCGTGCTCAGGTCCACGGCCCTGGCCTCGGAGGTCACCAGCGCCCCCGAGCCCTTGTCGTAGATCCCGGTCACCTTCGAGGTGGTCCGCACGCCGCCCGCGGCCGGCAGCTCCCGGTGCAGCTCGAAGCCCTGCTCGGCGTGGACCAGCAGGGCCGGGTCGAAGTCGCCCAGCCGCCGCCCCGGCGCCTGGGCCGCCAGCACGGCGAACGTCGGCAGCACCCGCTGCCCCTTCTCCGTGGTGAACTCCAGCTCGCCGGTGCCCGCTCCGACGCCGAGCGCGTACAGCATGGTGTCCTTCGAGGTCCACGTGCGCTCGTGCGCCGGGCTCTCGACACCCACCAGGGTGTGGTCGAGCGGCATGTCAGTCCTCCCGTCCGGGGATGCGGCCGTTGGTCAGAGCGTTGGGCGCGGCCTTCTCGACCAGGGCGGGGATGACCGAGCCCAGCTCGGCCGGGTCCCACCGGCCGCCCTTGTCCACGCCGGGGCCGGCGTGCCAGCCCTCGGCCACGCTGATCACGCCGGCGCGCACGTTGAACACCCGCCCGGTGATCCCCTTGGCCTCGGCACTGGCCAGCCAGACGACCAGCGGCGCGATGTCGTCGGGGTCGGCGCCGGTGGCGCCCGCCGGTATGAGGTTCTCGGTCATGCGGGTGAGGGCGGCGGGGGCGATGGCGTTCACGGTCACGCCGTAGCGCTCCAGCTCCCTGGCCGCGATGACGGTAAGGCCCGCGATGCCCGCCTTCGCGGCGCCGTAGTTGCCTTGCCCCGGGTTACCGTAGATGCCGGAGGACGAGGTCGTGTTGATGATCCGGGCATCCACCTGTTCGCCCGCCTTCGCCTTGGACCGCCAGTACGCGGCGGCGTGGCGCAGCGGCGCGAACGTGCCGCGCAGGTGAACCCTGATCACGGAGTCCCACTCGTCGGCGGTCATGTTGACGAGCATCCGGTCGCGCAGGATGCCCGCGTTGTTGACCAGCACGTCCAGATCGCCGAAGGTGTCGATGGCGGCCCGGATCAGCCGCTCGGCGCCGTCGAAGTCGGAGACGTCCTCGCCGTTGACGATCGCCTGGCCGCCCATGGCCTCGATCTCCGCCACCACCTCGGCCGCGGCCCCGGACGAGCCGGTGCCGTCCACCTCCGCGCCCAGGTCGTTGACCACCACCTTCGCCCCCTGGCGGGCGAACTCCAGCGCGTGTCCCCGTCCGATGCCCCTGGCCGCACCCGTGACGATCACCACGCGGCCCTCGACTATTCCACTCATCCGACACCTCGATCCTTGACCGGCTGACGATGTGAACTGGATTCTAGTATTAAAATCTAGAAAGGACAGGCCCATTGGCCGCGACCACGACCACTCCCATCGGGTACGCCTGGCGAACGCTGTCGGTCGTGAGCCTGGCCAGCGTGCTGACCGGGCTCGGCGGCAGCGCGATCAACGTCGCGCTGCCGGAGATCGCCAGGCACACCGGCGCCGACGCGACGGCCGCGGGCTGGATCCTCCTGGGCTTCCAGTTGACCACGACCGTCCTCATGGTGGTATTCGGGCGGCTGGCGGATCTGTTCGGCCGGCGCAGGATGTATCTCTTAGGACTGTCCACCTACACGGTGGCCGCCCTCCTCGCGGGCCTGGCGCCGAACGCGTGGGTGATCGTGGCCATGCGCGTGCTGCAGGCCGCGGGGGCCGCCATGCTGCTCACCAACAGCGCCGCCCTGGTCAGCGACGCCTTCCCGCGCGAGCGGCTGGGGGAGGGCATGGGCGTGTACGTGGCGTCGTTCTCGATCGCCGGGCTGATCGGGCCGACGCTGGGCGGGGTGCTGGCCGAGAACCTGGGCTGGCGCTGGGTGTTCTGGTTCAACGTGCCGATCGGCCTGATCTGCCTGGTCTGGGGGGCGATCGTGCTGCGCAGGCCGACCCAGGACCGAGCCGAGAGCGGGCTCGACGCGCCGGGGAACGTGCTCGTCCTGGTCACGCTGGGCGGGCTGCTGCTGGCGCTGTCGGAGTTCACCAGGCTGGGCTGGACGCACCCCGTGGTGCTGGGCGGGCTGGCGGCCTTCGCCGTCGGGCTGCCGCTGTTCGTGCTCAGGGAGCGGCGGGCCGCGTATCCGGTGGTGGACATGGGCCTGTTCCGGGAGCGGGCCTTCGCCTTCGGGACGCTGGCCTCGTTCCTCAACGCCGTGGCCCGCATGGGCATGGTCTTCTTGGTCGCGCTCTACTTCCAGGCCGTGCGCGGGGACGATCCCGTACAGGCCGGGCTGAAGGTGCTGCCGCTGGCCATCGCCGCCATGATCGCCTCGGTGACCTCGGGCTTCCTGCAGCGGCTGACCAGCGCGCGCACGCTGGCCGTGGCCGGGGCCGCGACCACCACCTGCGGACTGGTGGTCATGCTCGCCGTGATGTCGTCGGACATGCCGTACCCGGCCGTGGCCGCCGGGCTGGTGCTCATCGGGCTCGGCTCGGGCGTTTTCCTGCCCTCCAACACCACCGCCATCCTGGACGGCCTGCCCTCCAACCGGCTCGGCATCGTCAACGCCATGCGCCTCATGGTGCAGAACACCGGCAACGTCGTCGGCACCGGCCTGGTCCTGTCGATCATCACCGCACCGCTGCCCGCCGAGCTGCACCAGAGCGTCTTCGCCGGCACGCTGGCACAGCTCTCGGGCGGCGCGGTGGAGCAGCTCGTGACCGGCTACCGATGGGCGCTCGGCTCCATGGCCGCGATCTCGGTCCTGACCGTGCTCGCCTGCCTGGCCCGGCGCAAGGCCACCTAGCGCGGGCGGGTACGGTGGCGGACGTGGTTGAACGCACCCCGGCCGAACGGCACATCTATCCGCGCACGGTGAGATTCGGCGACGTCGACTCTCAAGGGCACGTGAACAACGTGCGCTTCCTCGACTACCTCGAGGACGCTCGCTTCGGCATGTTCCACATCGATCCGTACAACGCGGGCGACGAGCCGTTCAAGGGCCTGGTGGTGACCCGCCACGAGATCGACTACCGCCGCCCGCTCGGCTTCCGCGCCCACCCCGTACGCGTCGAGACCTGGGTGACGGAGATCAGGTCGGTCCGGTTCACGCTGCGCTACGAGATCCGCGACGACGAGGCGGTTTACGTGACCGCCATGTCCGTCCTGGCCGCCTACGACGTCGATCGGGCGGCCCCCCGCCGGCTCACCGAGACCGAACTGGCCTACCTCAAGCGCTACGCGGAATGAAACGCTGGCTGATGCTGGCGCTGGGCGTCAACGCCCACGCCGGTGTCACCTTAGGCCTGTTCGGCCTGCCGCTGGTCATGCCGGAAATTGAGCGACATTTCGGTGTTTCCTTGGTCGTGGCCGGGATCATGGCGAACGCCCCGGCCCTGGGGGTCATGGTCGCTCTCGTCGCCTGGGGCGCGCTGGCCGACCGGCACGGCGAGCGCCTGATCCTAGGTGTGGGTGTGGGGCTGGCGGCCGTCCTGTTCGCCTCGGTCGCGTTCGTGGAGCGGGCCTGGGTGGTGGTCGTGTTGCTCGCCCTGGCCGGCGCGGCGGGCTCGGCCGCGATGGTCGGCGGCGGCCGGATCGTGCTGCGCTGGTTCGAGCCGCCCGAGCGCGGCGTCGCCATGGGCGTGCGGCAGGTCTCCTTCACCCTCGGCATGGCCGTCGGCGCCTTCGCGCTGCCGCCGGTCGCGCTGGCGTACGGCCTGCCCGGCGTGCTGATCGTCTGCGCCTGCGTGAGCCTGCTGGCCGCCGTGCTGGCCGGGCTCTTCCTGGCCGAGCCGCCGCGCGCGCTCGCCGGGTCCGGCGCGGCGGCGACCGGCTCGCCGTACCGGCAGCCCGCGTTGTGGCGGGTGCACGCCACCAGCGCGCTGCACGTCGTGCCGCAGGTCGTGGTCAGCACGTACGGCGTGACCTGCCTGGTCAGGACCTACGGCTGGGACGGTGTCGGCGCCGGGCAGCTCTTCGGCGTGGCGGCGATCGGCGGGGCCGCCGTGCGCGTCGCGGTCGGGCGCTGGTCCGACCGGACGGGCCTGCGCATGCGGCCCCTGCTGCTGCTCACCCTCGGCAGCGTGGCGGTGCTCGCGCTGCTGATCACCGGCACGCTCACCCGCACCTGGCTCGGGCCCGCCATGCTCGCGCTGGCCGCGGTGACGACCGTGGCCGGCAACGGGCTCGCCTACCTCGCGGCGGGCGAGCTCGCCGGTCCCTCCTGGGCGGGTCGCGTGCTCGGCACCCACAACACCGTCCAGAACGTCGTCTCCCTGGCCGTCACGCCGCTGGCCGGAGTGCTGATCACCAGCACCGGGTTCTGGGCGGCCTTCGCGGCGGGGCTGGCGTGCGCGCTGATCTCGCTGCCCGTCATCCCCTTCCGCGGTGAGAGCGCCGCCGGGCTATGACGCGCGCCGCAGCCACACCGCAGTGTCGGGCGGCAGCAGCCCCCTCTTGAGCGGCCCGCTCGACAGGATCACCTCGTCGTGCTCGGGCAGGTGTACCGGGCCCATGCCGCAGTTGATCGCGCAGATCAGCGGCCCGCGGTAGAAGAAAAGCGCTCCCTCGGGAGAGTCCATCCACTCCAGCGTGTAAGGAATGGATCGGGCCAGGTCACGGCGGCAGGCCAGGGCCCGGCGGTAGAACTCCAGCGTCGAGTCGGCGACCCCCTCCTGCTTCTCGACGCTCAGCTCCGCGAACGTGTCCGGCTGCGGCAGCCACGGCTCCGCCCCGCCCGCCGAGAACCCGTGGGAGGGCGGGTCCACCGTCCACGGGATCGGCACCCGGCACCCGTCACGCCCCGGCAGCTTGCCCTTCGACTGGAAGAAGACCGGGTCCTGCCGGGCCTCGTCCGGCAGGTCGGTCACCTCGGGCAGCCCCAGCTCCTCGCCCTGGTAGAGGTAGGCCGAGCCGGGCAGGGCCAGCATGGTCAGCACCGCCGCCCTGGCCCGCGCCAGGCCCGTGCCGGGGTCGGCCGTGCCGTAGCGGGTGCGGTGGCGTACGACGTCGTGGTTGGACAGCACCCACGTGGCGAACGGCACCGTGGACAGCGTGTCGTCGATCACCTGCTTGAACGCCGTCGGCGACCACGGCGCCTGCAGCCAGGCGAAGTTGAAGCTCTGGTGCAGCTCGTCGGGCCGCACGTAACGGGCGAGGTCCTCGGGACTGTCGGTCCACACCTCGCCCACGGCCATCCGCTCGCCCGGATAGCTGTCCAGCAGCCGCCGCCAGTCGCGGTAGACGCCGTGCACCTCCGGCTGCCCCCACACCGGCGAGACCGCCTTGAACGACTGGTCGCCCACGTCGGGCAGCCCCTCCGCCTTGTACAGGCCCATCGCCACGTCGATGCGGAACCCGTCGACGCCCCGGTCCAGCCAGAACCGCAGCACGTCCAGGAACTCCGCGTGCACCTCGGGGTTGCGCCAGTTGAAGTCGGGCTGTCCCGGTGCGAACAGGTGCAGGTAGTACTGCCCGTCCGCCACCTGCGTCCAGGCCGGGCCGCTGAAGGTGGACTGCCAGTTGTTGGTCGTGTCGCGGAAGATGTACCGGTCGCGGTGCTCGCCCCGCAGCGCCGCCTGGAACCAGGGGTGCTCGGACGAGCTGTGGTTGGGCACGACGTCCACGATCACCCGCAGCTCGTGCCGGTGCGCGTCGGCGACCAGCGCCTCGAAGTCCGCGAGGGTGCCGAACAGCGGGTCCACGCCGCGATAGTCGGCCACGTCGTAGCCGCCGTCGGTCATGGGGGAGGGGTAGAACGGGGTCAGCCAGATCGCGTCGACGCCCAGCTGCTGGAGGTAGGGGAGGCGCTCGCGCACTCCGGTCAGGTCGCCGACGCCGTCTCCGGAGGCGTCGGCGAAGCTGCGAACGTAGATCTCGTAGACGACTGCATCACGCCACCAGGGGATATCCATGTGGCGTGTCATGCCCCGTTACGCGGGAGAGTTCACCAGGCTGTGGGCGGCGTAGACCAGATAGTCCCAAAGCTTGGTCGCCTGGTCCTCCGGCAGATCGAGGGAGTCGACCGCGTCACGCATGTGGCGCAGCCAGGCGTCCCGCTCGGGCTCGCCGATCACGAACGGCATGTGCCGCATGCGCAGCCTCGGGTGGCCGCGCTGCTGGCTGTAGTCGTTGGGGCCGCCCCAGTATTGGATCAGGAAGCCCCGCAGCCGCTCCTCGGCGCCCGTCAGATCGGGCTCCGGGTAGAGCGGCCGTAGGAGCGGGTCTTCCGCGACCCCCTCGTAGAAGCGATGCACGAGGCGCCGGAAAGTCTCCTCGCCCCCGACGGCGTCGTAGAAGGAGGTCTCTGTCACGGTCCTAGCCTATGCGGTGGCGACCATGGGGATGCCCGCGGTGTCGAGCGCCGACTTGACCCTGAGCCTGAGCTCCCTGGACACCTCGGCCTGCGCGGCGGGCAGCGTCTTGGCGGAGATGCGGAACACCAGCGAGCTGTCGGACAGCTGCTCGACGCCGAAGACCTGCGGCGGCTCCACGATCTTGCTCTCGCGCAGCTCGGGGTCGGCCCAGATCTCCTCCGCCACGTGCTCCAGCAGCACGCGCACGCCGACCACGTCGGCGTCGTAGGCCACCGGGACGTCCATGTACGACCGCGACCAGCCCTGCGACTCGTTGCCCACCCGGGTGATCGTGCCGTTGCGGACGTACCAGACGCGGCCGTCCACGTCGCGCAGCCGGGTGACGCGCAGGGTGACCGCCTCCACCGTGCCGACCGCGGCGCCCGCGTCGATCACGTCGCCCACGCCGTACTGGTCCTCCAGCAGCATGAACATGCCGGCGATGAAGTCCTTGACCAGTTCCTGAGCGCCGAAGCCGATGGCCACGCCCAGGATGCCCACGCTCGTCAGAAGGGGCGCGATGGGGACCGTCAGCCGGTCGAGCACGGTCAGCACCGCGGTGCCCAGGATGACGATCGAGGCGATGTGCTTGAGCACCGACCCCATCGTCTCCGCGCGCTGCTTGCGCCGCTCGTGCAGGAGCGCGTCGATCCCGTCCGTCGCGGCGTTCTTGCGGAAGCGACTGGTGATCGAAGCTCCCGTCGCCGCCCGGTTGACCACTCTTGTGATGACCCGGTGCGCGATGTTGCGGAGCACGAACGCGAGCACGAGTATCAGGACGACGACGACCATCATGGCCGCCAGCGGTGCCCAGCCTGCGTTGTCGAACATCCCCGCAAGACTAGAGCAAACCGGGTCGTCCTGGCAGGTCACGGCCACTTGTGAGGTCATTTTGTCGATATCGGTCAGAATCGACGGAGACGCGGGTGGTGGCGATGGCGTCACCAGCAGTAACACTATGGTGGATCCCCCTCCGGAAGCGGTTCGGCCGGCTCTTTGGACCGATTCGATCCAAAAATACCGCCGACTGAACCGCCCGCCGTCACATCACGCCGGGGAAGACGGGGTCGCCGGCTCTCTGGGCCGCGGAGGGAGAGAGACGGCGCTCCGATGACGGACGGCTCGGTCCGGGACACGCACCCGGAAGCATGTCCCGTGCCGGTTCCGGGAGGGATCCCCCGAACACCCGCCCGGCGCACCGGGCGGGCGGCTTCGCGCGTACGGCGCGCGGCGCCGTACGTCTTGGGTGTTGTGGCGGGCCGGAACCGGCGGAGTGACCAGGGCTCCCGCATTCGGGAAACCCTCCGCACCGGTCACTCCGCCGGCTCCCAGGAGCCGCCGCGGGGTGCGGTGAGCCGTGGTGGCTGCGCTCCACCCGGTTCACCGCGTCGTCACTCCCCCACGGCGGCGAGCACGCGGGCGACCTTCGTCGCCGCACCGGCCGGGTCGTCGGCCGTGTGCATCCGTTCGCCCCAGGACCAGCAGTACCACCAGTCCGGCATGTCGGAGACGGCTGCCGGCCGACAGGTGACGTTCTCGGACAGGCTTGTCGCGTTCGGGTTGATGACCCGGACGAACCTGCGCCCGCTCTGGGTCTGGACCACTCGTGCGAGCAGCCCGCGAGCGCCGAGTTCGGCCACGAGGCGCTCCAGGTGCTCGAAGTTGTCGTCCCCCACCGTTCGTCCCTCCCTTGGGAATCGTTGCTGGTGGGCCAAAGATGTCCCATGTCAAGGGTCGGCGCAACGAGCCGTTCTGCTCACGGGGAGTCGCTTCTCACCTCATGGGTTGTAAGAAACAGTCCCGGGGAGGACGATCCTTAACCGTAGGCTTGCTACACGCGTTTCCAATCCCGCCGTCATTGCTTCATAGTCTTGGGGTAGGCGCACAGCAACTTGAGGGCTACGCTGAGTCACCAGTTGCGGACCGGTCGAGACATGCGTGAGAGGGGCCGGGATGTCCGGCAGACAGCACAGGGAGACGGAGATCGCCCGGCGGATCAGGGCCAGGGGCCTGGCCGCCGGGCGCACGTCGGCTCAGATAGCTGATGAGATCCATGAGGCGTGCACGGGCCTGTTCAGCACGACCCGCATCAAGGCGCATCGCCTGTCGTACGGGATCGCGCTGGCCGACGTCATCGAGCAGGTGCGCGCCCTGTTCGAGCGCGACGCGAAACCGATGCCCGGCATCGGCGAGACGCTGCTGTCCGCCTACGAGAGCGGGCTCAAGCGTCCTGGCCCCGAATACCTGCACTATCTGTGCACGGTCTACCGCGTCGAGCCGGTCGCGCTCGGCTACGACGCGCCGTGCATCTGCGGCCACGGTCACCGGATGCCCGGACTGCTGGCCCCCGACGTCAAGGAGCGGGCGCAGCTGCCCACCGAGCGGGAGCTGCAGATCGAGCCCATGGAGACCGAGCCCGACGCGGAGGAGGACGAGAACATCCTCCGGAGGACGCTATTAAATCTCCTCAACACCGACAGCAACGCAACCGGGCAGATCGACGGGCCGGTGCTCGGAGCGTGCGAGGGCATCAGGCGCCGGATGGACGAGACGCTGGTCTCGGCCACCGTGTCGGCCGCGATGCTCGACCAGTGGGAGGAGGCCACCGTCAGTTTCGGCCGCCAGTACACGACGACGGCCCCGCTGCGGCTGCTGTGCGACGTGCTGCTGGAGCTGAGCGCCGTACGCACGGCGATGTCCCGCCGCCAGCCCATCGACCTGCAGGAACGCCTGTGCAGGATGGCCGCCCAGCTGTCCGGCCTGAGCGGCATGATCCTGATCAACCTGGGCGACCACCGGCTGGCGCGGTCGTTCTTCCGCACCGGGCGCACGGCCGCCGACGAGACCGGCGACCGCGCGCTGCGCGCGTGGATCTGCGCCCGCGAGTCGCTCGTCCCCCTCTACTTCGGCGACGCGCGCGAGGCGCTCAACCTGGCCAAGAAGAGCCGCGACCTGGCCGGCTCCACCCCGTGCCCGGCGCAGGCGATGGCACCGGTCGTCGAGGCCAGGGCGCTGGCCATGATGTCCGGCGTGGACAGCAAGAAGGAGGTCGTCGACCAGGCCAAGCGCGCTCTGGCGCGGGCCAGGAACGCCTTCTCCCACATGAAGACCGAGGAGCAGGAGGACGTGGCCTTCGGCTACACCGAGAAGCAGCTCTACTTCTACCAGGGCGACGTGCTCACCAAGCTCGGCCAGACGATCGAGGCGGAGGTGGTGCTCGACCAGGCGCTGGACAAGTACGAAGACCACATCCTCGACCAGACGCTGATCAGGCTCGACCAGGCGCAGTGCAAGCTGCTCGACGGCGACGTCGGCGAGGCGGTGGCCATCGGCACGAAGGCCCTGAGCCTGGTGGGCGACGAATATCTGACCGACCTCATCGTGCGGCCCGCGCTGGCGCTCGAACAGGCCATCATCTCGCGGGACGCGCAGGCTCCAGGACTGCCGGGCTATCAGGCCGCGCTGCGGCGGCCCAAGCAGCCCACGTGAAAGGGAGGGTGGATGAAGCTGAAGATCAGACGCTATCGCTGGTCCGACCTCGACACCATCCTCGCACTCCACCGGATCGCCCTCGCGAGAGTGGGCCTGGTCCCCGGTGACGGCGTCTACTACGACGACGACTTCCCGCGGATCCAGGAGATCTATCTGGCCTGCGGCGGCGACTTCCTGGTGGGCGAGGTGGGTTCGCGGGTCGTGGCCATGGGCGGGCTGAAACCCGTCGACACCGACACGGCCGAGATGTGCCGGTTGCGGGTCCACCCCGAATACCAGCGGCGCGGGTTCGGCTCGGCCATGCTCGTGGCGTTGGAGCGGCGCGCGGTCGAGCTCGGTTTCCACTGCGTCAGGGGTGACACCACCCTCAACCAGGAGGCCGCGTTGTCGTTGTACGAGCGCCAGGGATGGCGTGAGCTCTCCAGGGAGCGAGTAGGCGACCTGACCGTCGTCTACATAGAGAAACGCCTGATCCCGCCTGCGGTCCTGGAACTCTAGACCGCACTCACCCAAGCGGCCCCACACCCCCTCCTGGGGCCCGCCACCCCCCGGTGACCTTGCCCCGAACTCCTCGGCGTGACCGCACCGCCGACACTCTCCGTGACGCTCGCCGATCGCCGAATTCCCCCGAGCGATATGTGCGACCGGTCCCTTATCGGCTTCCACGGATAAGGATGTACGAACCCGCGGGTGAGGCTCTTACCACCTAGGTGTAGACAAGCATCACCGGCTGCGCCCTGTACATCTACGGCTGCGAATAGTAGTGCCATGCTTTTCTCATGACAGGCATGCCCGCTCCCCGCCCCCTTCTGGGAGCCGTGCTTCTGTTGTTCGTCAGCGCCGCTTGGGGGTCGGCGTTCCCGCTGATGAAAGATCTCATTCTCCGGTTACCGGTTGAGGACCTGCTCGCCGAGCGCTATCTCCTTGCCGCGCTCACGCTGCTCCTCATCAAGCCGGGCTGCCTTCGGGGGCTGTCGCGGGGCACGTGGATCAACGGGGCCGTACTCGGGGTGATGTTCGGGATCGGGCAGGCGGCCCAGGCCGTCGCGCTCGACAGCCTGCCGTCGGCGGTGTCGGGGTTCGCCGTCGGGTGCAGCGTGATGATCACGCCCATCCTGTCGCTGGCGCTGTTCCGGCAGCGGGTGCCGCGGCGGATCTGGGCCGGGGTCGTGCTCGCGCTGGCCGGCATGACCGTGTTCACGTTGCTGCGTGGTGTGGAGGACCACGAGATCTCGGTGCTCGCGCTCGGCGTCACGCTCACCGCCGCCGCCCTCTACTCCGGCCACACGCTGCTGCTGGCACACCTGTCCAAGCGTCCCTCCGGCTTTCCCGCGTACGCGCTGACCGTGATCCAGCTCTCCACCATCGGCATCCTCACGGGAGGGGTCGCGGTGCGGGACGGGGTGTCGCTGCCGGCGAGCGTGCCGGACTGGCTGATCCTGGCGCATCTCTCCGTGGTGTCGTGCGCGCTGGGGTTCCTGGCCCGCTCCTACGGCCAGGCGCACGTGCCGGCCGTGCCGAGCCAGATCCTCATGTCCTCGCAACCGCTCTGGGTCGCCGCGATCGCGGTGATCTGGTTCCACGAGCAGATGGGCTGGAGCCTGGTCGTGGGCGGCGCGCTGATGGCCGGGGCGATGCTGCTCGCCCTGCCGGCCGGGGGTGCCGCTCAGGGAAAGGTACGCGGCCGCCGTGACCTGCTGGCCATCGCGACCCGGGCGCTGGCCGACCAGCGGGTCAAGCGGGCTGATCCGCTGCGGCTCCAAGGCGGCGCCCCGCCGTTCATCGACCGGAACGCCTGCGTGGACGCCGAGTCGTGCCCGTGGCAGACCCGCTCGCTCAAGGGGGGTGCGGAGCCCAGCCTGGAGCGGCTGATCGAGCGGGCCACCATCATCGTGCGCGCGAAGAACCTGCCCGGGCCCGGGTGCTGCCAGTCGGTCACCCTGCTCGGCCGGTGCCTGTGCGACTTGATGGAGGAAACCGGGCAGGCGCATACCACACGATTGCACCGTTGGTTTCGGTCCTAATAGGTTAGATATACCATTCAAAAGGCAAGTGCTTTTTATCCATTAGCCTCCCACTTATTCACGATAAACCTTGATATTCGGTGGGGTGACCCAATAATGGGTAATTAGCCCCGAGTGGAGAGGTATGTCATGAAGCGCATCGTAGTCCGCAAGCCTGGAACCGCGAGGCTGGCTGGGACCTCCAGCGTCATTCACAAGGGGTGACTGAGGAGAGGTCCCACCTCAGGGTCCAGGGCGAACCACCCGCCCGAACGGGGGCCGCGCGGCTGCTGGCGCCGTTGATCGACGCACATCGCCGGCCGCGTGGCCCCTACACCGTCGCCGCCGCTCTGCTGCGGAACCTGGTGCCGCCGGCGCTGGAGCGGTCGGCGGAGCTGGTGGCGGCCCACGACATCGAGATCCTGGCGGCGGCGCCCGAGCTGGCCGGGCTCGTACCGGCCGGGCGGGTCACGATCGAGGCCGGGCTGTCCGACGAGGAGCGCATCCTGGTCCCCGCGCCCCGCCGGACGTTACGGCTGGCCAACGGGCTCGCGGAGTTCGTCCGCGACGCCGTGCCCCCTGGGCGGGCGATCGCCGTGTGCAACGGCGACGCGGCCGACCCGACGGACACCGAGCTGCTCGACGTCATGATGCGGCGGATCCCGCCCGCCACGCTGGCGATCACGGTGTACTCCGGCGGCCCCGAGCCCGCACCCGACGCCCGGGACGCGGACGAGTTGTGGGCGGTCGTCGATCGGTGCATGCGGGAGGGCTTCCTGCACGCCGTGGCGGAGCTGGGGGAGCGGGGTATGGCGCGTACCGAGCCGGGTTCCGCCCGCTGGTGGCGCTTCGCCCAGCGCACCGCCACCGCGCTCGGCGGGCTCGGGCGCACGGCCGAGGCCCGCGAGGTCTGGGACCGGGTACGCCAGGGCAGCCAGGACCCGGCCATGCACGCCGCGGCCGCGTACGGCACCGCCATGCTCGACGCCCGCCATCCCGACCCCGCCCGCCGCGACCTGACCAGGGCCCGAGCCTGGATCAACGAGGCGATCGCCATCTCCACCCTCCTGCCCGACCCGGCCGAACGGGCGTTCAAGCTCGGCTTCGACCGCAACGGACTGGCGCTGATCGAGCTGCGGCACGGCCGGCTCGGGGCGGCGCTGTCGCTGGTGGAGTCGGCCATCGAGCTGGCCGGTGAGCTGGGGGAGCGGCACCCGGTGCACCGGATGGTGCTGCTGGCCAACCGGGCCCAGCTCCTGGCGGCGCTCGGGCACACCAAGGAGGCGCTGGAGGACTACGGGGCGGCGATCCGGATCGATCCGGCATTTCCCGACTACTACCTGGAACGTGGCAATCTCCTGTTCCGGCTCGGGCGGCACGAGGAGGCGCTGGCCGACTTCGAGCGCGCCATGCGGGCCGGGCCGCCGCTGCCGGAGGCCCACTACAACCGGGCGGAGCTGTGCACGGTGCGGGGCGACGTCGATGCCGCCCTCGACGACCTGGGGCGGGTCATCGAGCTGGACCCCGGCTACCTGGACGCCTACATCAACCGCGCCGGGCTGCTGGCCGCCTCGGACCGGGACGCCGAGGCCAGGGCCGACGTGGAGGCCGGGCTCGCCCTGGCGCCCGGCAACCCGCACCTGCTCACGGTGCTGGGCCAGATCGAGACGTCGGCGGGCCGGTACGACGCGGCGGAGGCGGCCCTGAACCTGGCCGTGGACCGGGCGCCCGCGCTCGCGTCGGCCTGGGGGAACCGGGGGGTGCTGCGCTACGCCATGGGCGACCTGGAGGGTTCGGTCGCCGACCTCACCCGCGCCATCGACCTCCAGCCCCAGCCCGACCTGTACGCCAACCGCGCCGTAGCCCTCCGCGCCCTGGGCCGTCACCCCGAAGCCGACGCCGACGACCACCACGCCACCCACCTCCCCTGACCCCCCCAACCGCCCTCGCCCCGCCCTGTGCCGTCCCGGCCCCGACCGCGCCGCTCACCGCCCCACCCCCGTCGGCCCCGCCCCGCGTCGGTTCCGCCCCGCGTCGGCCCCCGCTGTCCCGTGCCGGCCCGGGCCGGCACGGGCCGGGCCGCCTTGGGGGGGCCTGGTCCGCGTCGGGCTGGTGGTTGGCCCGGTCGGGGCGGCGTGGGAGCGGGGGCGGTGGGAGCATTAAGGGCATGAGGGGGCGAATGGGGCGGGCGGCCGTGGTGTGTGCGGCCTTGGGGGTGTGGTGGTGGGCCACCGTGCGGCTGGCCTGGTCGGGTGTCGGGTGTCAGGAGTGGGGTTGCCTGGTGCCGGCCGTCGGCGTGGTCGTGGTGATCAGCCTGGCCCTGCTCGCCGGGATCGCGTTCGCCCTGGAGCGGGTCGGCGTCCGGCCGGGGCGGCGGGTGGCGCTGGTGGCGGCCGGGATGCTGGTGGTGTTCAGGGTGGCCGGTGAGTCGCTGCCCTCCTCGACGTCGTCGCTCGCGCACGCGGCCGTGGCGGGCGCGGCGTTCGCGGTGGCGGGGGCGCTGGGGGCGTTCGTGACGGAGGCCGGGGTGGCGCGCCGGTGGCGGGTGGCGGCGTGGCTCGGGGTCGCCGCCCTGGTGCCGGTCGCATTTGTCGCCTCCTTGACGAGGTACGGCCTCTGACCCCGCCCCGCGGTCAGGTCGCGGATCCCGTACGGGGCCGCAGCAGGGTCTTGCCGGTGACCGTGCGCGCCTCGATGGCCGCGTGCGCCTCGCCCGCCGACTCCAGCGGGTACGTGGCCCCGATCACCGGCCGCAGGCGCCCGCGAGCGGCCAGCTCCAGGGCCTGCCTGGACAGCTCACGCAGGTCCGTCGAAGGCCAGCCCACCGCCGTCACGCGGGCATCGGGGGTGGTCATGGGCCCGCCCGCCATCCCGTACACGCTCAACCGCCCCCCGTCCTTCAGCAACCCCTGGGCCGCCGCGCCGATCTCGCCGCCCACCCCGTCGAAGACCACGTCCAGACCGCCCGTGGCCGCCCGCACGACGTCGGTCCAGCCCGGGTCGGTGTAGTCCACGGTCAGCTCGGCGCCGAGGCCCGCGGCCAGGTCGCGCTTGGCCACTCTGCTCGCCGCCCCGATCACGCGCGCCCCCGCGTCCCGGGCGAGCTGCACGAGGAGGCTGCCCACGCCGCCCCCGGCCGCCTCCACCAGCACCCACTCTCCCGCCCGGGGCGCGGCGGCCGCGGAAAGCCCCACCGCCGTACGCCCGTCGGCGAGCAGGGCCACCGCGACCTCGGCCGACAACCCCTCGGGGATGGGGATGAGGTCGCCGGCCCCGGCCACGGCCAGCTCCGCGTACCCGCCGTGGCCGCCCAGCGCGCTGACCACCCGCGTGCCCTCGAGCGCGGGGTCCACGCCGTCGCCGACGGCGGAGACCGTACCGGCGACGCCGTTGCCCAGGATCGCGGGCAGCGATGCGCGCCGCGGCCCCCGATCGGCCCGTATCTGCGTCTCCACGAACGTGATGCCGGCCACCTCCACCTCCACGAGCACCTGCCCGGCCCCGGGAACGGGATCCGGCACCTCCTCCGCGACCAGAGTCTCGGGCCCTCCGTACCGCCTCAGCACCACCGCACGCATGCCACACCTCACTTCAATCGGAGCGATCTGCTCCGGAAGTGTATCGGAGCGATGCGCTCCGGAATATCCTGGACGGCATGAGCACACGCGGCAGGCAGGCCGAGGCGGCACGCAACGATCTGCGCCTGCTGCGGGCGGCGCACGAGGTGTTCACCACGCAGGGGTTCGACGCGCCCGTGTCGGCCATCGCCAAGCAGGCCGGCGTGGGCATGGGGAGCCTCTACCGGCGCTACCGCACCAAGGAGGAGCTGCTCCAGCGCCTGTGCCTGATCGCGATGGAGCGGGCCGTGGAGGCCGCCGAGGCCGGGCTGGCGCAGGACGATCCGTGGGAGGGCCTGGCGCTCTACGTAAGCACCTGCGTGGCCAACAGGTCGGGCGCGCTGGCGCCGGTCGCGGGCACGATCGAGGTCACCGGCGAGATGTGGCGCACCGCGAGGAGGGGCGACGAGGTCGCCGAGCGGCTCGTGGCCAGGGCGCACGAGGCGGGCGTGCTCAGGAGCGACGTGACCGTGCTGGACATCTCGCTGCTCATGGAGCAGTTCAGCCGCCCGGCCCCCGGGCCGCCCGGCGAGGAGCACGAGCACGTCAAGCAGCGTCTGCTCGCCATCGCCCTCGACGGCCTGCGCGCCCCGGGCGCGACCGAGCTGCCGGGCGAACCGCCGAGCCCGGAGTGGTACGAAGGGCGCTGGGGGAGTGCTCCGTAGGGTCTACGGTTGGACGCGTGGGCTTCAATGAGCTGCTCGACAACCTTGATCACAGTGCCAGCGCCCAGGCGGCGGGCATCAGGCGCGGCTATGGCGGGCCGCCCGCCCGTACGGTGAGTGTCAGATCCGGCCTGACCCGGCTGCGCTGCGCCTCCCTGCTGAAGCCCCTGTACGCGTGGGTGAGCGCGCCCCGCATCCCCGACGCCGAGCGGTGGCGCCGCCACGCCGAGCCGGCCGTGGTCGTCTCCTCCAACACCGACACGCTCAACCTGTGGCTCGCCGTCGGCCCCCGCGTCATCCTCGACGACCTCCGCGAGCGCACCGGCGTGGCCTGGGCGCCGCCGAACGGCGACCCCTCCCGCTTCGGCTCCGTCGAGGTCTCGGCCGACGAGGTGGCCGCCGCCTACGCGGTGCTCGCTCAGGCGGCGGTCACGGGCGATCCGGTGGCCGAGACCGTGCTCGGGTGGATGGGGCAGGTGGAGGACTCGCAGGCGTTCGGCGCCCGCCGGGCCCTGCGCTCGCCGAAGGCGAGGATCAAGTGCGGCTGGTACGGCGCCCCCGACGAGACCTGCCTGCGCACGCATGCCGTGGCCGTCCTGCCGCACGGCGGCACCAAGGTCGGCGTGGTCGTCGCGATGACCGCGGTGCCCTACACCGGCGGCCACGAGCGCGAGGTCTACCGCGACCGGGTGAACAAGGGGCTGCCGGTGGAGGCCGAGCACGAGAAGGTGGCGGGCGCGCTGCTGCGCGGGCTGATGACGACGACGCTGGCGGAGCTGGGGCGCCCATGAGGCTCACGGTCCTGGGCGGGTGCGGCGCCTGGCCGGCGGCCGGGCAGGCGTGCAGCGGTTACCTCGTCGAGGAGGAGGGCTTCCGGGTCTTCATCGACCCCGGCTACGCCACCCTGCCCCGGCTCCTGGAGCTCATGGGAGCCGCCGACGTGGACGCGGTCCTGGTCACCCACGGTCACCCCGACCACTGCGCCGACCTCAACCCGCTCCTGCGGGCCCGCGTGCTGGCCGACGAGCCCGCGCCGCCGCTGCCCGTCCACGCGCCGCCCGGCGCGCTCGAAGCGGTCCTGGCCCTGGACAAGCCGCGCATGCTGGCCGCCGGCCTGGCCCACCACGACCTGGTGCCCGGCAGGCCGGTCGAGCTCGGCCCCTTCCGGCTGGACACCTTCGACCTGCCGCACCACGTGCCGAACGCCGGGCTGCGGCTGACCGGCGCGGGCGGCCGGGTGATCGCCTACACCGGCGACACCGGGCCCTCCGGCGAGCTCCTCGCCCTGGCGAAGGGCGCGGACCTGCTGGTGGCCGAGGCGACCTACTCCGAACACGTCCCCGACGAGGACGCCCCCTACCTCTCCAGCGCCCGCGACGCCGGCCGCACGGCGGCGTCGGCCGGGGCCGGGCGGCTGCTGCTCACGCACCTGTGGCCCGACATCCCGCCCGAGCCCGCGCTCGCGGCGGCGGCCGCGTCCTACGGGGGCGAGCTGTCGGTCGCGGCCGCCGGCGTCACCGTGGATCTTCCGTGAGCCGCGCGACGACCTTCGCCAGCTCCGGGGGCTGGACGCCCTCAGGCAGCTCCTCGGCCCAGACATAGCCACGGAAGGCGGCCCGTTCCTCCGCCGTCAGCTCCCCGGGGTGCGCCTCCGGGCGGGCCTCGGCGAACCTGGCCAGGTAGAAGGGCTCCCGCTTCACGTAGCGGACCCCGAGCCAGCGGAAGTCGCGTTCGACCTCGACGAAGCGGTCCACCACGGCCGAGCCGGGCAGGCCGGTCTCCTCGGTCAGCTCCCGCCTGGCGGCCTCCAGCGGGGTCTCGCCGGGATCGATCCCGCCGCCCGGGGGCTGCCAGACGTCCGCGCGGGCGATCGCGTCGTACCAGTGCATCAGCAGCACCCGGCCGTCGCGGTCCAGGCAGACCACGCGCGCGGCTGGACGGTCGCTGCTCTCCTCGACGGCGTTCATCGAGGAGAACGCTACTCCCGGAGGGCGTCGGGGTAAGGGGTCAGGTACGTCTGGTCCCGTACGTACGCGGCGGACTCCCCGCGCGCGTGATGGCGCATCAGCCGCACGGGCACGTCCAGCGGCACCAGGCCCGCCCGGTAGGAGTCGATGACCTCCACCAGGTCGGCCCGCCGCGCTGGGTCCAGCGCGAGCATGCCCAGGCAGTGCTGCAGCACGTTGACGTTCCGGCCCGTGGTGGTCCTGGCGGTCATCGTGCGCCCGAACACCTCGGCGTAGTCGGCGGCCACCTCCTCGCGCGGCCGCGCGCCGGCGCCGGCCACCACGCGGCCCGCCTCCCGGTAGAGCGCGGGGTCGTGGGCGAGCAGCTGCATCTTGTGGCGGGCGTGGAAGGCGACGAGGTCGCGTGGCCGCCAGTCGCCGTCGAGGAACGTACGCAGCCTGGCGTGCGCGAACACCCGCTCCACGAAGTCCGCGCGCAGCCGGGGGTCGCGCAGCCGGCCCTCGTCCTCCACGGGCAGCAGCGGGTGCCGCTCCATGACGATCCCGGCGAACAGGCCCCGGTTGCGCTGGTCGACGCCGTCGTTCCCGTGGCGGGGGACGCCGTGGATGCCGCAGGTGGGGGTCTTGGCCTTGAACACGTACCCGTCGATGTCGAGCTGGGCGGCGCGCCTGTCGGCCACCGCCGTCATGCGGCCGGTGAGGTCGACGCGCGACATCCGCGTCACCAGGCGGGGACCCTGCGCGGTGCTCACCTGCCACAGGGCCTCGCGCGGGGTGCCCAGGCCCGCCTCGACCTCGGGGCAGACGGGGAGCCAGTCGACGTACGGGGCCAGGGTCTCGGTGAGGAAGCGGTCGAGGTTGTGGCGGCCGTCGTGCCGGACGGGCCGGCCGAGCAGGCAGGAGGAGATGGCCAACCGGGGGCGCTCGGCTGGGGTGCCGGTCCTGCCGGGAGTGGCGATCACATCTCACATTGCAACGCGCCCACGATGAGGTGGGCAACCAAGGCCAGGAAGATCACTCCAAAACGAGCGCCGCTACGCCTCGGGGGGAACGGCTTCCACCTCGCCGAGGACCAGCGCCAGCAGCCCGGGGAACCGACCGTCGAACTCCTCGCGCCGTAGCCGGTTGAGTCGGCGAGTCCCCTCGTCACGCTGCTCCAGCAGGCCTACATTGCGCAGGACGGCGAAGTGGTGACTCAGCGTGGACTTGGCCACCGGCAGGTGGTTGAACGTGCCGCAGGCGCGCGCCCAGTCGGGGACGCCGGCCAGCTCGCGCACGATGCGGCGGCGGGTCGGGTCGCCGACCGCGTCGAGGGCGGCCTGGAGCGAGACCTCGAGCGGCGAGGTGTGGCTGAGGTTGCGTGTCCTGTTCGACGGCGATCGAACATTAGGATAGTGTTCCATCTCGATCGAACATTCTACTCGGAGGGAGCGGCCGTGGACCTCGGGCGCGTCGGAGTGTGGCATCCCATGATCGGACAGGCTCCCGCCGAGGAGGGGCGGCGGGCGGCGGCCCGGATCGAGGCGCTGGGCTACGGCTCCATCTGGGTCAACGAGGGCTGGGCGAGCAAGGAGCCGTTCGCGAGCGCCGCCGTCCTGCTGGCGGCCACCGAGCGCGTCGTCTTCGGCACCGGCATCGCCAGCCTGTGGGCCAGGGACGCCATGGCCATGGCGGGTGCCGGGGTCACGCTGGCCGACGCCTTCCCGGGGCGCTTCCTGCTGGGCATCGGCGTCAGCCACAGCCCCCTGGTCAACACCCGGGGCCACGACTACGCCAAGCCGCTGACCGCCATGCGCACCTACCTCGACGCCATGGACCAGGCCGAGCAGATCCTCCCCAAGGCCGACTGCCCCCGGCTCCTGGCCGCGCTGCGGCCCAAGATGCTGGAGCTGTCGCGAGACAAGGCCGACGGCGCCCACAGCTACTTCGTGCCGCCGGAGCACACCGCCCAGGCCCGCGAGATCCTCGGCCGCGACCGGCTCCTCATCCCGGAGCAGGCGGTCGTGCTGGAGTCCGACCCGGCCCGCGCCCGCGCGATCGCCCGCACCCACATGTCCGTCTACCTGACCTTGCCCAACTACCTCAACAACCTGCGCACGCTCGGCTTCACCGACGACGACTTCGCCGACGGCGGCAGCGACCGGCTGACGGACGCCATCGTGGCCTGGGGCAGCGTCGACACCGTCGCCCAGCGCGTCCGCGACCACCTCGACGCCGGGGCTGACCACGTCGTCATCCAGCCCCTCTCCCCGGATGCCCCCGACCTCGCCGACGCCGTCGCCCAGCTCACCGACCTCGCTCCGGCCGTCGGCCTGCGGCCCGGCCCAGGGGGCGCTTGACCTGGAGCGCGCTCTAATTCGTAACGTGGAGTCATGACCACGCCACAACACAAGATCGGATCGGGCTTCGGCGCCCGGAGCACCGCGGACGACGTGCTTCACGGGATCGATCTGTCCGGGAAGCTGGCGATCGTCACCGGCGGCTACTCGGGCATCGGCCTGGAGGCGACGCGTGCGCTCACCCGTGCCGGGGCCCACGTCGTGGTCCCCGCCCGCCGCGTCGAGACCGCCGGTGCGGCGGTGCGGGGCATCGACGGGGTCGAGGTGGACGAGCTCGACCTCGGTGACCTCGACAGCGTACGCGGGTTCGCCGACCGCTTCCTCGCCACCGGACGCAGCGCCGAGATCGTCATCAACAGCGCGGGCATCATGGCCTGCCCGGAGACGCGGGTGGGGCCCGGCTGGGAGGCGCAGTTCGCCACCAACCACCTCGGGCACTACGCGCTGGTCAACCTCCTCTGGCCGGCCATCGCGCGGGGCCAGGGCCGGGTGGTGGCCGTCTCGTCCGGCGCGCACCGCCGCTCCGGCATCCGCTGGGACGACGTGCAGTTCGAGCGCGGCTACGACAAGTGGCTCGCCTACGGGCAGTCGAAGACCGCGAACGTGCTGTTCGCCGTACACCTCGACGCCCTGGCCCGCGACCTGGGAGTGCGCGCGTTCTCCCTGCACCCCGGTGGCATCCTCACGCCGCTGCAGCGCCACCTCCCCAAGGAGGAGATGGTCGCGGCCGGCTGGATCGACGAGGAGGGCAACCCCCTGGAGACGAGCTTCAAGACGCCCGAGCAGGGGGCGGCCACCATGGTGTGGGCGGCCACGTCACCGCAGTTGGACGGGATGGGCGGGGTCTACTGCGACGACTGCGACATCGCCGAGCTCTCCACCGACCCCGACTCGCTCGGCGGCGTCCGCGCCCACGCGATCGACCCACACCAGGCCGCCCGCCTCTGGGCCCTGTCGGCCGACCTCACCGGCATCAACGCCTTCCCCACCACCCACTGACCAAAGGGCCCCACGGCCCCACCGTCTCACGGCATGACGACTTCACGGCGTGACGGCCTCGCGGTGCGGCGGTCTCACGGCGTGGCGGTCTCGGGGTGCGGCCGTCTCACGGTGCGGCGGCTGCGCCGCGTTCTGGCGCGACCGCTGGACCGCTGGACCGCTGGACCGTTTCCACGGCTTGACGGCCTCATCGCTGCTTCATCGCTTCATCGCGCCGTCGGCGATGGCGTCAGCCGCCTCGCCGATGGCCACGCCGACGATCTCGAGGCGCCGCACCAGCTCCCGCTCCTTCATCGCCTCCGCCGTGAGCTCACCGGAGAAGATCCGCGAGATCTCGTACTGGTACATCCGCCGGATGGCCCCGCCCGCCTTCTTCGCCTCAAGGGCGTCCTGGGACACCACGGAAGAGCTGGAGGCGAGGTTGCGGACGGCGCTCTCCAGGGCGTCGATGCCGACGATGACCTGGTCGAGCAGCGGGGTGAAGCGGATCTGGTCGGGCACCCGGTAGAGGTGGGACTCGCGGACGAAGTCCCGCAGGGAGTCCAGGACGTCGTCGATCGACCTGGAGAGCCGGAAGAGGTCCTCCCGGTCGATGGGCGTGACCAGGGCCGTCTTGAGCTCGTCGATGAGGCGGGCGCGTTCCTCGTCCCCGAGGTGCTCGATCGAGCGCATCTGCTCGTGCGCCCCCGTCCTGCCGACCTCGCCGCCGATCATGGCCATGGCCAGCCACGCGCCTTCCTTGGTGGCCTCCAGCTGCCCGAGCAGGGCCTCCGAGAGCGCGCTGTCCATACGACCGGTCATGAGATCCCGGATTCGCCGCAGCCGCTTCACGACCCGACCACCCCTTTCATGACACCCTCACGCTCGCGAACCCCTTCACCAGCAGCGCGAGCCCCCACCCCAGCAGCCCGCTCACGGGAAGCGTCAGCAACCAGGCCGCGACGATCTTGCCGGCGGCGTACCAGCGAACCCGCCCGCCCCCCTGCGCCACCCCGGCCCCGATGAGCCCGCCGGCGATGGCCTGGGTCATGCTCACCGGCATGCCCGCCACCGCGCACGCCATCACGGCCGTTCCCGCGGCCAGCTCCGCCGTGACCCCGTGCGCGGGCCGGGAAACGATGATCTCGCGGCTCAGCGTACGGCCCGCCTTGGGCAGCCCGTACAGGGTGCCCACCCCGAACAGCACGGCCACCAGCACCGTGTACGCCACGGGCGCCCCGGAGAAGCCGACCGCGATCATGAACACCGCCAGCATCTTCTGCGCGTCGTTGGCCGCGTACGCGAGGGTCTGGAGCAGGAACCCCGCCCAGTGCCAGCGCCGCAACGCCCGGGAGGTGGTCGTGGCCGCCAGCACCCGGATGAGCACCCACGCCGCCAGCCCCCCGGCGAACGGCGCCGCCAGCCCGAACGCCAGCACCAGCGCCACCGACCCCGGCGAGACCGCCAGTCCCCAGCCCAGCCCCGCACCGGTGAGGCCGCCCACGATGGCCAGGGTGAGGCTGGTCGGGCGGCCCTTCGCGCTGAGCACCGCCACCACGGCGAGCGACGCGACGACCGCGATCGTCATCGCGATCTGGCCGCCCGGCTCGTCGAACGACGCCAGCCGGGTCACGAACGTCAACGCCACCTGATGCGTGACCAGCGGTACGGCCGCCACCAGCACGACGAGCGTGACGATCCCGATCGCCGGGCGGATGGTGGGCAGCTTGAGCCCGGTCGCGAGGAGGGCGCCCCCGTCGTTGACCCCGGACACCACGGCGAACAGGCAGGCGAGCACGATCAGTACGACGGCGTCCAAGGACACGCGCTCCCTCCCGCCCCGCCCGGCTGTGGCTGGACCTGCTGGACTCACCTACAAGAGACGGCCGTCACCCCGTGCCGCCACCCCCCCGACACCCATCCGTTTCACGCGCAATGCCGGATTACTACCCAAGATCGGTTGAATGATGGACACGATCCCGGGTGCGGCAGTGGAAGACCCGTCGCGGCGGGTACCCTCGACCATGGCCGCAGACCGGTACTCTGCCCAGATCAGCCATCCGGCGCCACGCAGCCCACGTCCGCGAGAGTGAAGGCATGACCAGCCCCGCCGAATACATCCTGACGCTGTCCTGTCCCGACCGGCCCGGTGTGGTGGCCGCCGTCTCCGGCCTGCTCGCCGGGCACGGGTGCAACATCATCGAGAGCCAGCAGTTCGGCGACAGGGTGGAGCAGCGCTTCTTCATGCGCGTGCAGTTCTCGGGGCCGCTGGGCGAGGACGAGCTCAACGCCGCCTTCGCCGCGCTCGCGCCCGACTTCGGCATGGAGTTCAAGCTGAGCGACGTGGCCAGGAAGCCGCGAGTGCTGATCATGGTGAGCAAGTTCGACCACTGCCTGAACGACCTGCTCTACCGCGTACGCTCCAAGGCGCTGGACATCGAGATCGTCGCGGTCGTCTCCAACCACCCCGACCTGCGGCCGCTCACCCAGTCGAACGGGATCGACTACCACCACCTGCCGGTCACGCCGGAGACCAAGGCGAAGCAGGAGGCCGAGGTGCTGGCGCTGGTGGAGCACTACCAGGTGGACCTGGTGGTGCTGGCCCGTTACATGCAGGTGCTCTCGGAGGATCTCTGCGAGAAGCTGGCGGGCCGGGCCATCAACATCCACCACTCGTTCCTGCCGTCGTTCAAGGGCGCCAAGCCCTACCACCAGGCCCACAACCGCGGCGTCAAGCTCATCGGCGCGACGGCCCACTACGTCACCGCCGACCTGGACGAGGGGCCGATCATCGAGCAGGAGGTGGCCCGGGTCAACCACAGCCACTCCCCGGCGGACCTCGTGGCGATGGGGCGCGACGTGGAGTGCGTGGCGCTGGCCAGGGCGGTCAAGTGGCATGCCGAGCAGCGGGTGCTGCTCGACGGTCACAAGACGATCATCTTCCCGCGCTAGCTGTCCCCGGCGGGCCGCGGGCAGCTCCGCGTCAGGCGACGTTCCAGGCGGCCGGCAGCTCGCCCCCGCAGAAGGCGCACACGAAGTCCTCCTCCTTCACCAGGTTGATCTCCCGGCACCCGGGACACCGCCGGAACACCACCTCGTGCGTGAACCCGCCGGGATGTCCCACCCCGATCCGCTCCAGGGCCGCCTCCACCGCCGCCCAGGACGTGACGTCGGGGCAGTAGCCGGTCGACTGGTTGCTGACGGCCTCCACCGCCCAGCCCCCGTCGGCGGACCGCTCGAAGGCGATCTCGCCGGCGCTCAGCACCGGCCGGCCGCCGGCGCACGCCACGTGCTCGCTCCGGCGCGCCGCCAGCCGCAGCGTCCCGTCCAGGTCCACCACGAACGTGAACGGCTCCGCCGGCTCCTCCGGCGGCCGTCCCGCCAGCCATCCGGCCAGCTCCTCCGCCGACCGGATCACCTGCCCGGGCGGCCCTCCGGCGCCGGCCGGCGAGGCGGACCCCACGTACGGGTACCCGCCCGCCGATGAGCTCATGGCCGATAAGTCCCGAAATACCAAGGATTGCCCTCCGGGTCCGTGCAGCCGTACTCGCGGGATCCGTACGGCTGGTCCACCAGCTCCATGGTGATCGACGCCCCCGCCGCCCTGGCGTGGGCATGGTGGGCGTCGACGTCCTCGACCGCGACGTAGATGCCCGGCCCACCGGGCCTTCCCTGGCCGATCATGATGAGGTCGTCGCCGACGGCCAGCTCGGCGTGGTTGACCACGCCCTCGTCGTTCTTGGACGTTTCGTGCACCCGGAACCCGAACGCGCTGGTCAGGAAGTCGACCGCGGCCTGGCAGTCCTGGTATCGGGCGAGTGCGTACACGGTTCGTGTCATGAGGCCCACGATGCCGCGCCGGTGACGCCGGGTCTTGGACAAATCTGACCTGGCGTGGTGTCGCCCAGCGCCCGGAACTCACGGTTCATGTGGGCCTGGTCGTAGAAGCCGCATTCGGCCGCCACCTCGGCCAGGGCCGTCCCCGATCGCAGCAGGCGCAGGGCGCGCCCGAACCGGATGACCCGGGCCGCCGTCTTCGGCGGCAGCCCGATCTGGTCCTGGAAGCGGGCGACGAGATGGCGATGGCTCCAGCCCAGCGACTCGGCCAGCGACGACACGCCGAGCCTGCCGCCCGACTCCAGCAGCCGGGCCCAGGCCCACGGCAGCTCGGGCCCCAGCGGCGGCCCCGCCGCGATGCGCTCGCACAGCAGCCGGTCGGCCAGCGCCAGCCGGTCCCGCCACGACGGGGTCGCGGCCAGCCGCTCCACGATCAGCTCCGACCACGGCCCGAGGAGATCTCCGACCGGCAGCACCTGGTTTGTCAGGTGCCGCATCGGCATCCCGTAGAGCCGCCTGGCCCCGAACGGCGTCAGGAAGACCTCAACGCCCTCCGTCGGCCCGGCCGTGCGGGTGACGGTGAAGCGGTCGCCGAGCCCCCCGCCGAACGCGGTCATCCGCCGCCCGCCCGCCTCCATCGGCGTGCCGAAGGCGAGGATGAGCACGGCTCCCGGCATCGCCGCCTCCGACCGGGTCACCGGCGCGGAGTAGCGCTCGCGGTAGGCGCACAGCCTGGTCACGTAGGGCCGCAGCGCAGCGCTGGGGGTGGCCTCGACCATGGCCAGCCCCAGCGTGCTCATGCCGTCGAGACTATAGGCCGGTGTGCCGCGCGAGGAACGTCAGCATGTCGGCCGACAGGTCCACCGACCGGCTGACCGAGCGCGCGCCGTGCCCGACCTCGGCCTCGTTGCGCAGCAGCACCGGCCGCTCGCCGGTGGAGGCGTGCTGCAGCGCCGCGCACATCTTCCACGCGTGCAGCGGGTGCACGCGCGTGTCGGACTGGAAGACGGTGAAGAGCGTCGCCGGGTACGGCACCGACTCCTGGACGTGGTGGTAGGGCGAGTAGCCCAGCAGCCAGCCGAACTGCTCGGGGTCGTCGGCCGAGCCGTATTCGACGTTCCAGGTGGCGCCGAGGCCGAACTTCTCGTACCTGATCATGTCGAGCAGCGGCGCGGAGCAGACCACGGCGGCGTACAGCTCGGGGCGCTGCGTCAGCGCGGCGCCCACCAGCAGGCCGCCGTTGGAGCCGCCGGAGATGCCGAGCTGGGCGGGCGTGGTCACGCCGGTGGCGATCAGGTGCTCGGCCGCCGCGTGGAAGTCGTCGAACACGTTCTGCTTGTTGGCCAGCATCCCCGCGCGGTGCCAGTCCTCGCCCTCCTCGCCGCCGCCGCGCAGGTTGGCGATGGCGTAGACGCCGCCCGCCTCCACCCAGGTCAGGATGGACGCCGAGTAGCCGGGGGTCATGGACAGGCCGAAGCCGCCGTAGCCGTACAGGATCGTGGGCCGCGGGCCCTGCGCCTCGCCGACCGGGGAGATGATCAGCATGCGGACGTCCGTGCCGTCCTTGGAGCGGTAGACCACCTGCTCGGTGCGCACTTCGGGCACCTCGACCGCGCCGGGGGAGGCCGCCCAGAGCGTGGTCTCGCCGGTCCTGGCGTCGTAGCGCTGGATGGTGGGCGGCGTGGTGTTGTCGGTGTAGCCGAACCACGCCTCGTGACCGCCCTCGGGGCGCTCCGCGATGCCGCCGATCGTGCCGAGCCCCGGGGTGGGCACCTCGCCGAGCCGCTCGCCGGTCTCCAGGTCGTGAATGGTGATCTCGCTGATCGCGTGGCGCGTCCAGCCCACCAGCATGACCGGGCGCTCCAGGTCGTCGAGGATGGCGAAGTCGGACAGCACCGCCTCCGGGTCCTCGGGGATCAGGTCGCGCCAGGTCTCGAACGACGGGTCGGCCGGGTCGGTGACGCACACCCGGGCACGGGGCGCGTCGCGGTCGGTGTGCACGTAGAGCCGGCCGTCGCGGCCGAACACCAGCCCCGACTGCGCGTCCACGCCCTCCTGCACGACCCGCAGCTCGGGACGCTCGGCCGGGGACGTGGTCAGGTCGGCCACCCAGAGGTCGTTGCGCGGGGCGGTGCCCTCGTTGGCGGACACCTGCAGCCAGTGGCCGTCGCGTGAGACCGAGACGCCGTAGTAGTTGGTCATCTTCAGGCCCTCGCCGAAGATCATCACGTCGTCCTCGGTGGAGGTGCCGACGCGGTGCAGGTAGACGCGGCGGTGGAACTGGGTCTCGTTCTCCGGCACCTCGGTGCTCGGCAGTCGGCGTACGTAGTAGAACGCCTCCCCGCCCGGGAGCCACGCGATCGGGGAGTAGCGGCACCGGTCGATCGGCCCCTCGACCCGCGCGCCCGTGGCGACGTCGATGACGTAGAGGACCGACTCCTCGTCGCCGCCCACCGAGATCTGGTACGCCAGCAGGCGTCCCTCCTTGTCCGGCTGCACCGTGTCGAGCGTGGTCAGGCCGGACGGGTCGATCGCCATCGGGTCGATGAGGGCCCGCTCGGTGCCGTCGGGCTCGACCACGTAGTAGACGGCGTGCTCCTGGTCGGGAGTGCGACGCGAGAAGAAGTAGCGCTCACCGCGCCAGGCCGGGGCACCCACGGACCCGGACCTGAGCAGCTCCGCGATGCGGCTCTTGAACCGCTGCGGCCCGCGCTCGCTGCCGAACAACTCCGCCTGTGCGAGCAGCCATCCCTTGGTCTCGGGGCTGTCCGGGTCCTCGAGCCACCTGTAGGGGTCGGGCACGGGCGTTTCGTGCAGGATGTCGACGATGTCTTCGCGGCGTGCGGTCGGGTACGGCTCTCCTGTCATGCAGGAACCCTACTGCCAACGGGCATGCGTAAAGCGCTGGTAGAGCGGGCATAAAATGTACCGTGCGTCCCTCTGGTCATTCCGGCAGGAGGTTTTTGGGGTGGCGGGGACCACGGTGCAAACGCCAAACTTGGTGACAGGACGGTGCCGTGGTGACCATCCGCTGGGCCGTCCGGCGGAGGTCCACGTGACGGAAGCACTAGTGCCCCAGGAGGGGCCGACAGCTGGGACATGCCGCGGCATGTCCCCTTTGATACCCGCGCAGCAGGGAGAGGCCCGATGATGCGCCAAGTCCTGCTGCTCAACGCAACCTACGAGCCACTGACCACCCTCTCGCTGCACCGCGCCATCGTGCTCGTGCTGCGGGAGAAGGCCGACGTCGTGCACCGCGACGGAAGGGGCGCCGTGCTGCGCTCCGCGAGCCGCACGCTCGACGTCCCCTCGGTGATCAGGCTTCGCAGATATGTCCGTATCCCCTACCGGTCCCGCATCCCGCTGACCAGGGCGGCCCTCATGCGGCGCGACGACTACCGTTGCGCCTACTGCGGGCAGAAGGCCGAGACCATCGACCACGTCATCCCCCGGTCCAGGGGCGGCACGCACACCTGGGAAAACTGCGTCGCCTCGTGCACCACCTGCAACCACCGCAAGGCCGACAAATACCTGGAGGAGCTGGGGTGGACGCTTCGCGTCAGCCCTGCGGTGCCACGGGGCGCCCACTGGCGGCTCATCGGCGCCTCGCTCGTCGGTGACCCGCAATGGGCGCCCTACCTCGAGGCCGCGGCCTGAGAAAAGCGCATTGAGCAGGGGGCCGCTGCCTGACACCATGTGCAGGCATGTGGACCCTCACCTCAGATGTCGAGGAGTACGCCGCGGTCGCCGAGCCGTTCCTGCTCGGCGACCCGGTGCGCAACACCGTTCCGCTGACGATCCTGGCCAACCTGCGGGCGGGCATGCCCGTGAAGAGCCCCCTCTTCGGCTGGTGGACGGTGGATGGCGACGTTCGCGGGGCGGTGTTCCATACGCCGCCCCATCCCGCCGGGCTCTTCGCCGTTCCCGTCGAGGCGGTCGCGCCGCTGGTGGAGGCGCTGAAGGGCGAGCTGTCCATGTTCGTGGGGCCGGTCGAGGTGACGGCCGAGGCCACGCGGCTGCTGGGCGCGCCCGCGCGGGTGGTGTCGGAGCGGCTCTACCGCCTCGGCACGCTCACCGTCCCCGACGTCCCGGGCCTGGGCAGGCTCGCCGTTCCCGGTGACTTCCCGCTGCTGGTGAGCTGGTACCACGCGTTCGGTGACGAGGTCGGCATGGGGGAGGCCGACGACGTGGCCGAGCGGGTCGCGCAGCGGCTGGCCGGCCGCGAGCTGTTCGTGTGGGAGGAGGGCGGGGCGCCGGTGTCGCTCGCCGCCCTCTCGCCCGCGGCGGGCGGGGTCTGCCGCATCGGCCCGGTGTACACGCCGCCCTCGTGCCGGCGTCGCGGCTACGGCGCCGCCGTCACGGCCTTCGCCAGCCGGACCGGCCTGGCGGAGCGGTGCACGGAGGTGGTGCTCTTCACCGACCTGGGCAACCCGACCAGCAACGCCATCTACCAGGCGATCGGCTACGAGCCCGTGTCCGACTTCGCCCACGTCACCTACGCCCCGTAGGGACTTCCGCGCTCCGCTGCGGTTACCCTTGGCCCATGCCGCGTTACGACTTCCGCTGCCGCGCCTGCGGCTCCACGTTCGAGGTCTCCCGCCCCATGTCGGCCTCCGACGCCCCGGCGACCTGCCCCGACGGCCACGACGACACGGTCAAGCTGCTGTCCACGGTCTCCATGACGGGCAGCGCGGCCGCCCCCAAGGCGAGCGGCGGCGGCTGCTGCGGCGGCGGGTGCTGCTCGTCCTAGACATCGGCGGTGGCCCAGGGGGCCGGCGGCGTCGCCGGCCGGGTCAGCGCGCGCACCGTCAGCCGGGCCAGCCGCTCGACGGTGTCGACGCCGCTCTCCATGTCCGGGCTGCGCTCCGACAGCACGGCCATCAGCAGGTCGTGCCCACGTACGCGGAGCCGGCCCACGCTGTTGACCGTCCACAGCCCGTCGTGGACCTCGGTGGGCAGCCAGCCGTTCTTGAGCGCCACCGCACCCTCCTGCGAGGCGGCCGCGCTGACCCCCCACGCCTGTGACGGCTCCACCGACGACATGAGGTCGAGGGCGTAGCGCCGGCTGCGGGCCGGCAGCGGCCCTCCGGGGTCGGTGAGCCGCTCCAGCACCTTGACCTGGTCGGACGGCCTGCTGCGGGTCCATCCCCAGTACAGGCCCGAGCCGGGCCGCGTGTGCCGCACGTCCAGCCGGTGCAGCGCCCGGTCCAGCCCGGCCCGGCCGCCGATCGTCAGGTAGAGCTCGTGCGCGCAGTCGTTGTCGCTGTAGCGGATCATCCGTGAGGCCAGCGCGCGCTCGTAGCCGCTGAGCCGCTCACCCCGCTTGCCGAGCAGGAACGCCAGCAGGATGTCCACCTTGGCCACGCTGGCCAGCAGGAACGGCGTGCGCTCGCGGAAGGCGTACCTGGCCCCGGTCGTGCGGTCGTAGACGGCCAGGGCGGCCCGCCCGGGACGGTCGCGCAGGTAGCGTGCCAGTGCCCGGTCGAGCGCCCGTCGTTCGGCCGGGGGCAGCTCGCCTCCGTCGGCGGTCTCCGGCGTCAGCGACACGGGAGTCGGAAGGGGCACCGCGTCCGGCGGCGCCGTACAGCCGGGGCCCACGACCAGCAGGGCGACCAGCAGGGCGGCGAAGAGCGAGGACTCCCGTACGCGCATGTGCGGGAGCCTGCCAGCCGCCACCCCAAAGGCCGGGGCCCGTCAGGTCAACGGACGGTCAGTTTCACGCGGCCGTGATGGCGCGCCGCTTGCGGCGCTGGAACGGCAGGAACCGGTCGGCCAGGTGCGGCCGGGACGGCGTGAGCGTGGGCTCGACCGCGATGATCCGGTCGAACCGGAACGCCCTGATCGCCCGGCGCATTCTGCACACGCCGACCAGATACCAGTATTCGCGGTGCACCAGGCACGTCACCGGCTCGACGTCGCGCGCGGTGATCGTGCCGGAGGCGTCGCGGTAGTGCAGGCGGATGTTGAGACGGCTGGTGATGGCGTCGGCCATGAGCCTGGCCCGGGAGGCCACGTCGGTGGGCAGCGGCTCGGTGAGGGTCGCGAGCGTGGTGGCGATGACGTCGTCGTCGAGCTCCAGGTGCTCGAATGCGTGCTGCAGGCCGCGCCTTGCGGTGACGGCCTGGGGGCCCGCTCCGAGGTGAGCGAGGGAGAGGGCGAGTGCGGCGATCTCGGCGGTCGTCAGCGGGCGAGTATCGTGCTTCACGACTGTCGTCATACCCCAAGAATAGGGATGACCACCGACATTTTTCGAAAACCTGTGCGGCGGATATGGCTTCCGCCGCACAGGCATCAGGGTTATCGCGAGAGCTGCGACAGGTCGCGCGAGGCGCCCGTCGAGGCGGACGTCGTCATCGCCGCGTACGCCTGCAGCGCCACGCTCACCGGCCGGTTGCGGTCACGCGGCCGGTATCCGCCCAGCTCGGCCAGCAGCCGCTCGCGCCGCGCGGCCAGCTCGGCCTCGGGCACCCGCAGCTCCATCGCCCGGTTGGGGATGTCGATGTCGATGATGTCGCCGTCCTCGACCAGCGCGATCGCGCCGCCCTCGGCCGCCTCCGGCGAGGCGTGCCCGATCGACAGCCCGGACGTGCCGCCGGAGAAGCGCCCGTCGGTGATGAGCGCGCAGACCTTGCCCAGGCCCTTGCCCTTCAGGAAGGACGTCGGGTAGAGCATCTCCTGCATGCCGGGCCCGCCCTTGGGGCCCTCGTAGCGGATGACGACCACGTCGCCGGCCTTGACCTTGCCGCCGAGGATGCCCTCGACCGCCTGCTCCTGCGACTCGAACACCACCGCGGGCCCGCTGAACGTCCAGATCGACTCGTCCACCCCGGCGGTCTTCACCACGGCGCCGTCGCGCGAGATGTTGCCGTAGAGGACGGCCAGGCCGCCGTCCACGGTGTAGGCGTGCTCCAGGTCGCGGATGCAGCCCGCCTCGCGGTCGACGTCGAGGGTGTCCCAGCGGTTGTCCTGGGAGTAGGGCTTGACCGTGCGCACGTTGCCGGGCGCCGCGTGCCACAGCTCCACGGCCTCGGGCTTCACCGACGGCGAGCGCACGTCCCAGCCGGCCAGCAGGTCGCCCAGCGTGCCGCCGTTGACGGTGGGCAGGTCGCGGTGGAGCAGCCCGGCCCGGTCGAGCTCGCCCAGGATGGCGGGGATGCCACCGGCGCGGTGGACGTCCTCGACGTGGTATTTGTTCGTGGCCGGGGCGACCTTGCACAGGCACGGCACCCGCAGCGAGATCTCGTTGATCTCCTTGAGCCCGAAGTCCACCTTCGCCTCGCGGGCAGCGGCCAGGATGTGCAGGATCGTGTTGGTGGAGCCGCCCATCGCCACGTCGAGCGTCATCGCGTTCTCGAACGCCTCGCGGGTGGCGATCGAGCGCGGCAGCACCGACTCGTCGCCGTCCTCGTAGTAGCGGCGGGTGATCTCCACGAGCTGGCGGCCGGCGTCCTCGAACAGCTGCTTGCGGGACCGGTGCGTGGCCAGGATCGTGCCGTTGCCGGGCAGCGCCAGGCCGATGGCCTCGGCCAGGCAGTTCATCGAGTTGGCGGTGAACATGCCCGAGCAGGAGCCGCAGGTCGGGCAGGCGCTCTCCTCCATCTCCAGCAGCTCGGCGTCGGAGACGGAGTCGTCGGCGGAGGCGATCATCGGGTCGATCAGGTCGAGCTTCTTGCCCGGCGTCTTGCCGGCCTCCATGGGGCCGCCGGAGACGAAGACCGTCGGGATGTTCAGCCGGAACGCGGCGAGCAGCATGCCCGGCGTGATCTTGTCACAGTTGGACACGCAGATCATCGCGTCGGCGCAGTGGGCCTCCACCATGTACTCGACGGCGTCGGCGATCAGCTCGCGCGACGGCAGGGAGTAGAGCATCCCGCCATGGCCCATCGCGATGCCGTCGTCGACCGCGATCGTGTTGAACTCGCGGGGGATGGCCCCCGCCTCCCGGATCGCGTCGGACACCACCTTGCCGACGTCCTGCAGGTGCACGTGGCCCGGCACGAACTGGGTGAAGCTGTTGGCCACCGCGATGATGGGCTTGCCGAAATCGCTCCCGGCTACGCCGGTCGCCCGGAGCAGGGCCCGGGCACCGGCCATATTCCTGCCGTGGGTGACTGTACGTGACCTGAGGGCGGGCATTGGGCATCTCCCATCGCTAGCGAGTCTTCACATGTTACGGCCACCGCCCGGTGACTGAGACGCCTGTCCACAGATCGGACGCTTGGTTACCGGATCGTGCCGGAATCGAAGCCGACGGCGCTCGAACTCGTGTTAGAGAGATCAGATGAGCCACGGGGCAGCCATGCTGGACGACTCCGCCCGGGTCGGCAACTTCATTCACACGATAGACCGCCTGTGCCGCAGACCGGCCAGGGGTGAGGGAGTCCAGGACTCGCCACACGTCGCCAGACGGCCCCTGCTGGCCTCCTGGCGCAGGGGGACGGACGACGGCCAGCACACCGGCCGGAGGGGGATCCCGCTCGTCCAGCTCAGCGAGGCGGGCGACTGGCCGGCGGTGCTGGCGCCCCGGAAGACGGCGCAGAAGACGGGGCAGAAGACGGCGCGGGAGCCGGGGAAGGACGGATCCGCCACCCACGTCATCTCGCCGGGGATCCCGCGCGCCAATCCGGACATCCAGCCGGGCGAGCCGGTGCCGAAGATGCTCTCCCGGATCGTGTCCGCGCTGCGCAGCAACCGGTTGCGCTTCCCGCGATACCGGCTGGTCGCGCTGCTCGTCGAGCAGCTCGAGGAGACGCACGGCCGGGAGGAGCACGCCCGCCGCGTCCTGCGCGAGGCGGACCGCACCTGGGGCTGGGGGGTGGACACGGCGGGCACGGGCGCGGAGCACGTCCCTTTCCCGGTCAACCTGCTGCTGCGGCTGTTACCGGGGTTCCTGCACGACCTGCGGCTCGGCGGGCGGGTCCCGGGGCTGGGCGGGCGCTTCCGCTGGCTGCGACGGGCGCTGTCGCGGGACGACCGTTCGGCGCCGGGCGTGCCGGCCCTGCTCGCGGACCTGGACCCGGCCGACGAGGACCGCGTCTCCCGGCTGCTGCTGAGGGCGTTCATGGACGATCTCGCCAGGCAGTACGAGCGCTCGCCCCTGCACGTCCGGGGCGCCGGTCACGTGTTCTACCCGCTCCTGCTGCTCAACGAGCACGGCGGCGCCCTGGTGGAGCTGATCGAGGAGCGGCGGGCGGACGTCGACAGGTTCGACCCGGTCGTGGTGGTCTCGTACACGCCCGACACGGTCCTGCTGGAGGACGACGAGGAGCCGCTGTGGATGCTCGTCCGCTGGCGCAGGGAGCTGGTCACCGCCGACGGCCCCGCGGCCTGGCGGCAGGTGCTGCGGACCCCGCTGGACATCTGCGCGCCGGCGCTGCCGGCCGACCTCGCCCGGTACGACGTCGCGGACCCCACCTGGGTGCCGCCGGCCCGCGTGGCACCCTGGTGGTCGTCGTGGACCGCGATCGCGCTGTTCTGGATGGCCCTGGCGGGCGCTGTGGGCGCGTACGCGGGCCAGACCGCCGCCTGGCACCGCAACGCCTGCGCCACCGGCCTGTGGACGCCCTGGGCGGAGAGCGGCAGGCAGCTGGCCGGCACCGAGTGCGTCGGCGTGGCCGAACCCGACTACCTGTTCGCGCCGGGCAACGCCGAGATGGAGCGGGTGCAGGCCGTCCTGCGGCAGGAGAACGAGCGGGCCGCCCGCCTGCACGAGGGCGGCGACCGGCCGTACGTGACGATCGTCTACCTGGCCGCGCTGACCTCCTCCGACCGTGACACGCTGGCGGCCGCCCGCGAGGGCCTGGCGGGCGTCGCGATCGCCCAGAAGCGGCAGAACGGCGCGGCGGGCCCCAGCGAGCCGCTCGTACGCATCCTGCTGGCCAACGCCGGCGGCCGGATGCAGCACGGCTCGCGCATCGCGCGGCTGCTGCTGCGCTACCGCGACGACGAGGCGCCCATCGTGGGCGTGGTGGGCCTGGACCAGAGCCGCCAGGAGACCGTCGCGGCCATCCAGGAGCTGGGCAAGGCCGGGTTACCGATGGTGGCCTCCACGCTGTCGGCCGACCGGCTGGTCAGCGACTCGCCGTTCTACTTCCAGGTGGCGCCGCAGAACTCCCGGCAGGCGTGGATGGCCGCGGCCTTCGCCGACTCGCTGGTCCGCGAGGGCGAGATCAAGCGGCGGGCCCGCGTCTACTACTCGCACGACGAGACCGACTACTACGCCGCCAACCTCAGGACCCGGGTCCTGGCCCGGCTGAAGGAGCGCGGGTTCGCGGCCGAGGGCCACCGCTTCACGCCGGTCGGGTCGGCCAAGCCGGGCGCGGCGGACAGGAGCGAGGACGCCTACGCGGGCGAGCCGAGGGACGCGGGCGTGTCGGCCTGCGGGTTCGACGGGCTGGTGTACTTCGCCGGGCGCGGCATCCCCGACTTCGCGGAGTTCGTGAAGGGGGTGGCCGACAAGTGCGCGGGCTCGCCGCCGACCATCCTCGGGGGCGACGACGTCACCAGGTACGTCGCCGACGTACGCGTCCGGTCGGCCGTCACCGGCATCGGCTACTACTACGAGTCGTTCGCCGCGGCCCCCAACAGGTGCGGCGAGCCGCAGCGGCACGACTTCTACACCGACCTGTTCGCCACCTTCCCCTTCGAGTGCGAGGAGCCGGGGCCCGGCCGGACGCTGGACGGGCACGCCGCCCTGTCGTACGACGCCACGGAGACGATGATCACCGCGATCCGGCGGCTCGGGAAGGAGCGCCACCGCGTCCCGGTGAACTCCTACACCGTCTGGCGCCAGCTCGGCACCCTGCACACCCCCGACCAGAGCGGCCACGCCATCGAGGGCGCCACCGGCGCGCTGGACTTCGGCGCGGCCTCGCCCCGGCAGTACCCGCTGGACAAGGCCGTGCTGATCCTGCACGCCAAGGGCGCCGAGCGCCCCACCCAGGTCGGGGCGTGCGGCAACATCACCCGGGCCACCCGGTCGGAGTTCTTCCCGTGGTGCGACTCGATCCCGGAGATCTACCGCTAGGCCGGCAGCCGTACGGCGGCGAGCTGGGTCGCCTGGCCCACCAGACGGCCCTTGTCGTCCCAGACGTGGGCCACCTCGTCCATCCGGTCGCCGCCGACGTCCGTGGCCGACAGCCGCACCCGGATCGGCCCGGGGGCGGGCAGCCGGCGGATGTACGCCGAGAGCTGGATCGTCGGCACCCACCCCGACAGCCCCAGGTCGAACGAGACCGGCGGCACCGGGTCGAGCGCCACCAGCAGGCTCAGCGGGTCCCAGTCGGAGCCGTCGGCCAGCCGCTGCCAGCTCGCGATCACGCCACGCCTGGAGGGGGCGCCGAAGGCGAAGGCCAGGTGCTCGGGGTCGATGCGTTCCTCGACCACGGCCATCAGGGGCACGTGCATGCCCGCGCCCGGCGGGTCGACGGGGGTCAGGAAGCAGTCCTGCTCGCGCGGCAGGCGTACCGGCTCGTGCCCCGACCACCAGGGGTCCGAGTCGTCCAGCAGGCCCAGCGTGATGTGCGCCTCGACGCGCGTGCGGCCCTCCTGCACGAGCGCGGCCCTCACCTGGGCCACGCTCCGGCCCACCCGCAGCGTCTCGACCCGCGCGACGGCCTCGCCCGGCTCGGGTGGCTGGATGAACGAGCCGCTGACCGCGGTCACGTGCGGGTGCCCGCCCCCGGCGGGGCTCTCACAGGCGGCCCGGGCCAGCACGGCCAGCAGGTAGCCGCCGTGCAGCCGGGTCCCGACGCTCCACTGCGCGTCCAGCACGGCGCCGAACTCGCCCTCGCGAAGCGCTGTCAATGCTGTCGCTTCCTGAAAAGTCCCCATTGTCGGTAAATCTCCCCTCCGCAGAAGGTCAGATTGACATCGTCAACTTGACGGCGTCAACCTGAGATCCATGACCACCAGACGCGTACGCGCCAGGCGTGGAGAGGGCGCGCTGCTCCGCGAGGAGATCCTGCGCGCGGCCGAGGACCTGCTGGCCGAGTCCGGCAGCGAGGACGCGCTCACGCTGCGCGCCGTCGCCTTGCGGGCCGGCGTCTCCACCCCCTCGGTCTACCTGCACTTCGCCGACAAGGAGGAGCTCGTCGAGGCGGTCTGCCTGCGGGTGTGGGACGAGCTGGGCCGGCTGTTCACCGACAACCTCGGCGGCGACCCGTTCCTCGCCCTGGGCAAGTGCGCCCGCGCCTACGCCCGCTTCGCCCTCGACCACCCGGTGCAGTACCGGGTGCTGATGATGCGCCCCTCAGCGGCCCCCGGGGTGCCGCCGGCCGCCGCGCAGGCCTTCGGGCACATGGTGAACGCCGTCTCGGCCTGTGTGGAGACGCGGGTGCTCGAAGGCGATCCCGAGGCGCTGGCGCTCGGCCTCTGGTCGGCCGTGCACGGCTGCGTCTCCCTGCTGATCGCCCAGCCGTCGTTCCCGTGGCCGCACGACCGGGAGGCGCTGATCGACCACATCGTGCGGCAGGCGGGGTTCGGGGCGGCGGTCTACTCGCGGCTGCCGCGCCGGCTCCCCCCGAGCACGGAACTGGCCGCCCACCTCGACGCCTTCGGCGCGAGACTGGCGGCCAGAGTGGACGGAGATCAGCCCTCGCCGTAGCGGGCGGGCAGCACCTGGGCGGCGATGTCGTGGATCCGGTCGATCTCGGCGGCGGTCAGCGCCCGCTCCCGCTTGGTGATCCACCGGCGGGCGCGGTCGCCCTGGTAGACGTCCACGCCGCGAATCGTCATGATCTTCCATGGCACCGGCGGGCCGTAGATGGCCAGCGAGGGCACGACGGAGATCTCGCGGCCGAACGACTCGCTGATCAGCTCGCTGGCCCGCGACGCCTCCCACTTGGCCTCGGTGAGGCGGGGCTTCATGTCGAAGGGGCCGTGGAAGAGCTTCTTGCCCATCTGCACGCGTACGGGCAGGCGCCGGTCCCACTTCTCCGAGTCGACCGCGTACACGCCGGTCGGGCCCACCACGAGGTGGTCGATCTGGGCCTCGCTGCCCGGGATCGCCCTGGCGTGCAGGGTGCGGTAGCCGCTGCGCTCAAGTTTGCGCAGTTGCGCCTCGGTGCGGCGCTCCGCCACGGACGTCCGCCGCCACGCGGGCACGGACGAGCTGGAGCGCGCACGGTAGACCGCCTCCAGGACGGCCGCGATCACGCCCGCGGACACGCCCACCCGCCAGTCGCGCACCAGGAAGCCCACCGCCAGACCGACGAGGACCGCCAGGATCAGGCGGTTGCGCAGGCGGCGGAAACGTGGCTGCTGGAGCAGGCTGCGCGCGGACGCGCGCTCGACGGGCGCGTACGTTGTGGTGGGCGCCGAAGGCTTCGCGGCGGCGGTCTCATCCTTTTCTGGCCGTTCGCTCACCCAGATGGGAGACGCGTTGTGACCGTCTTCACGCTGGTTGTCGGAGTCCACGTAATTCACCGTAGCCCGGGGTTCTGTTCGATTCCTAGTGTTGCCGTGTCCATAGTTTTATGGCCCAGCTCATCGTGTTCCACGCGTGTTTTCGGGGTATGTCTACTGTTCTTCTCTAGAGAAGCCTAGGGTGCCGAACGTGCGAGAACTTCACGAGCTTTCCGCGCTCGAGCAGGCTCAGGCCGTCCGCTCCCGGGAGATCTCACCGGTCGAGCTCACCCGGCACTACCTCGACCGGATCGAACGCATCGACCCGCAGGTCGGCGCCTACGTGACCGTGACCGGTGAAAAGGCACTCGACCAGGCGCGCCGCCTGGAGCGCGAGCTCCCGGACGGTCCCCTCGCCGGAGTGCCGATCCCGGTGAAAGATCTTAACCTGGTGAAGGACGTGCCGATCATGTTCGGCTCGGCCACCTACCGGGACTTCGTGGCTCCGGTGGACGACACGGTCGTGACCCGGCTGCGCGAGGCGGGCACGGTCATGCTCGGCAAGACCGCCACACCCGAGTTCGGGCTGCCCTGCTACACCGAGACCTCCGTCTCGCCGCCCACCCGCTCGCCGTGGGACCCGCGGACGTCGGCCGGCGGCTCCAGCGGGGGAGCGGCCGCCGCCGTGGCAGCCGGGCTCGCGCCCGCCGCCCAGGGCAGCGACGGCGCCGGCTCGATCCGCATCCCCGCCTCGGTCTGCGGCCTGTACGGCATCAAGCCCACGCGCGGCCGCATCAGCTGGGCCCCGATCATCCCCGACCTGGCGGGCCTGTCCACCAACGGCCCCATCGCCAGGACGGTGGCCGACGCCGCGGCCCTGCTCGACGTCATGGCCCACAACGCGCCGGGCGACCTCTACCTGGCGCCGCCGCACGACGGGACGTTCCTGGCCTGCGCGGGGCGCGACCCCGGAAGGCTGCGCATCGCCCGTTACGCCGCTCCGGTCGTGCCGGGCACGGAGCTCGACCCCGAGGTGCTGGCCGCGTACGAGGAGGCCGCCAAGACGCTCGACGACCTCGGTCACGAGGTCGTCGAGATCCCCCGCCCGTTCGGCGCGGAGCTCGTGCCCGAGTTCGTCACCATGTGGTTCTCCTTCGCCTGCATGCACCCGGTCGCCGACGAGCACCACGACCTGCTCAGGCCCCTCACGCGCTGGCTGCGCGAGCGCGGCTTCGCCACCCCCGCCCCCGACTTCCTCCAGGCCCAGGCCCGGCTCCAGCTCGCCACCCGGGGCGCCCTGGAGCTCACGAACGCCTACGACGCCGTGCTCACCCCGACCGTCACCCAGCCGCCCAGGCCGGTGGGCTGGTTCGAGGACGGCGACGACCCCGAGCAGACGTTCGAGCGGATGAAGCACTTCGCCGCCTTCCCGGCCATCTACAACATCAGCGGCCAGCCCGCCGTGAACCTCCCCCTGCACTGGAGCGAGGACGGCCTGCCCATCGGCGTCATGCTGGCCGGCCGGGTCGGCGGCGAGGGCACGCTGATCTCTCTGTCCGCACAGATCGAGGCGGACAGGGGCGGTTTCTGGGGCGACCGGCGCCCGCGGGTCTGGTAAGACACGCAGGACGGGTCTGGCCGGACCCGCTCATGAGGATTACGGTCTTGGTGTGAACAGCGCAGCGGAGATTCTGCTCTTTCTCATCGGGGTGTCCATGGGGCTGTTCGTGCTGATCAGCCTGATCGTCATGGTGCCGGGGCGCGGCGCGCAACGCCGGATCGAGTCAGGCCCCACGTGGCTGGGCGGCCCCCTCAGGAGCGAGCGCGGGGTGAGCACGTCCGGTCTGGTGCTGGCCGACCGGGTGGCCCACTGGGCGGAGGTGCCCGAGCACGACTGGGTGGCGGCGGCCGAGACGGCGGAGCCCGGCCGGCGGGCCGGCGGCGCCTCCGCGGGATGGTGAGGTGACGATGCGAGGACTGACCGCCGCGCAGGCCGACGACCTCCGGCAGGCGCTGCACACCGCCGAGCGTCGCAGCGGGCTGCGGTTCGGCCTGTTCCTCGGGGAGCCGGTGGGCGGGCGGCGGCACTTCGCCGAGCGCCTGCACGCCGCCCTGGGCGAGGAGTCCGACGACGCCGTGGTGATCTTCGTGGACCCTGTGGGCCGGGGCCTGGAGATCGTGACCGGCGAGCGCGCCCGGCGGCGGCTGAGCGACAGCACGTGCCGGCTGACCGCGATGTCGATGGCCACCGCGTTCAGCGTGGGGGACCTGATCGGCGGCCTGCTGTACGGGATCGGCGCGCTCGGCGAGCAGGCCACCCCGGCCCGCCGTTAGGTCCGCTCCAGCAGGGTCACGACGTGCGCGCTGACCCCGGCCAGCAGCGTCGCCGGCTCGATGGTCGCGTCCGCGACGGCCGAGAACAGCGCGGGCAGCCCCGGCAGCGGGAACCCGTCGTCCTTCAGCGCCGCCGTGCCGATCGGGTTCTTGTCGAGCGCCGCCCGGCTGCGCTCCCAGGCGTCGAGCACCTCCTCCGGCGACGGCACCCCGAAGCCGTGACCCACCGGGGCCGCGTGCCGCAGGCGTACGAGCGGGGTCTCGGCGAAGGCCAGCGCCGTACGCGCCCGCGCCTGCAGGTCGGCCCGCGCCTCGGGACCGATCCAGTCCATGGCCGTGCACGGGTTGCGGCAGGTGGCCACGCACACGCCCACTGCGCCCGCGACCTGGCTGTGCTGCCGGTCGAAGTACGCCCGCCAGCCCTCGGCCGGCTCCAGTGACACCCGAAGCGTCCGGTTCGTGGCCGACTGCTCGGACTTGGTGTGGTCGCACTCCCGGTCGCCGATCACGCCGAACCTGCTCCCGGGCGCGCTCAGCCCCGCCGGCCACCTGGCGGGGTCGCCGGCGTGGCCGAGCTGCGGCTCGAAGGCCAGCAGCGGCAGGTATTCGCTGGCGATGTGCACCGCGGCGATCATCGGGCTCAGCTCGCGCCGGTGCCACCGTGCGGCGATCACCTCCAGCAGCAGCCCGTACGCGGGACGGAGCGACTCCAGCGCGCCACGCGGCTGCTCGCGCGGGGTCTGCGGCATGTGGCAGGCCCGGGCGCGGCGCCGTAGATCGGCGGGCACCACCCGGGCCTCGGCCGCGAAGTCCTCGGCGTCGAGCGAGAGCAGCCGGTGCCCGAACTCGCACACCTCCGCGATCTCCACGTCGGGCGCGAGCGCCCCCAGATCGGCGAAGGCGTAGCGGCGGGCGAGGGCGATGAACAGGTCACGAGTCGAGTCCACGCGATGACTTTCTCACGATCAGCGGGCTATTACGGACATGAAACCCATGGGTGCTATCCCGGGCACGGGGCGCGGATGCACTGAATTTCACCGGGTGGCCTGCTGATCGTGGGCTCGGACGTCGGCTCCTCCGGGCCCGGCGTGGTCGGCTCCTGCGACGGCTCCGGCTCGGAGGTGGTCGGGGTGGCCGTCGGCGTCGTCGCGGTCGGGGTCGCGGTGGCCGACGCGGTGGGGCTCGGCACGCGCGTGGCCCGGGTGGCCCGCGGGGTGGGCACGCGCTTGGTGGGCGGCGCGGACTGCTTCCGCGTCGCCGACGGCGAGGTCGGGACGAGGTCGGTCGCGGTGCCGCTGACGCTGGGCGGGCTGACCTCGACGCCGGTCGTCGGCTCGGCGGGCCGCAACCACACCGAGCCGGCCACGGCCGCGGACACGACCACCGCGGCGGCCATGGTCAGCACCGCCCGCATGGTGCGCCGGCGGTGGGGCGCGGGCAGCGCGCCTGGGGTGGTCAGCGCCCGGCGCGCGGCCTCGCCCATCTGCGGGGCCGTCTGCCAGCGCGCGTCGGGCGTCTTCTCCAGCGCCCGCGCCACCACCTGCCGCGGGCCGGGCGGCACGCCGTCGGGCAGGCGGGGCATGGGGGAGTTGAGGTGCTTGAAGATGATCTGCACGGGAGTGTCGCCCTGGAACGGCAGATGCCCGCTCAGGCACTCGTACGCCACCACGCCCAGGGCGTAGATGTCGACCGCGGGCGTCACGTCGCTGGCGGTGGCCATCTCCGGAGCGCAGTAGCCGGCCGAGCACAACATCGTCCCCGTGGCCGTCAGATGACCGGCCGAGACCGAGTGGGCGATGCCGAAGTCGGTGAGCACCACCTTGCCGTCGGGCCGGACCATGAGGTTGGCCGGCTTGACGTCGCGGTGCACGATGCCCTGCGCGTGCGCGGCGGCCAGCGCGTCGGCGACCTCCGCGACCAGCCGCATGGTGACCTCGGTGCCGAGCGGGCCGCGCCGCAGCACGCGGTCGAGCGACTCGCCCTGCACGTATTCCATGACCAGGAAGCTCACCTGGCGCCCGTCGACCTCGCAGATGCCGTAGTCGTAGACGTCGACGATGCCGGGATGGCGCAGCGAGGCCATCGCCCTGGCCTCGTTCTGGAAGCGCTGGGCGAACGTCGGGTCCTCGGTGAGCGCGGGCATGAGCACCTTGACCGCCACCGTGCGCCCGAGGACCGTGTCGTCGGCACGCCACACCTCGCCCATGCCGCCGCCGCCGAGGCGGCCGCCGAGCACGTAGCGGTCGTTGAGGGTGGTCCCGGCGCCTAGCACGGTTCGAGGCTAACACCACGCGTCGGATGCCCGTGTCAAGTCGGCGCAGCCGGCGGACCCGCGGGTCCACCGGCTGCGCAGGTCAGGCGGGGGTCAGGCGGACGCGGCGTCCTTCTCCCGGTTGCGCAGGGCGCGGCTCACGCCGTCGGCGCCCTCCAGGATGAGCCGGCGCAGCGCCTGCGGCGGCTGCCCGGTCGCCAGGAAGTCGTGCGCCGCCTGCACCGTCGCCGGCTCGATGAGCAGCGAGGGGAAGCAGCCCACGGCGAACGTCGAGGCCTGGTCGAACGTCCACTCCTGGTAGATGCGGCCCACCTCGGCGAAGTACTTGTCCCGGTAGGGGGCCAGCAGCTCGGGGTGGTGCGGCTCCTGGAAGCCGCCGATCGTGGTGCGGGCGATGTGGTTGGCCAGCTTGCCGCCCACGATCCGCTCCCACGCCGCCGCCTTGGCCTCGGCCGTCGGGATCGCGGCCCGGCACTGCGCGGCCGAGCGCTCACCCGTCGCCGTAGGGTCGCGCTCCAGCTCGGCGTCGATGTCGGCCTCGGCCAGCACTCCGCCGGAGACCAGTGCGTGCACGAGCGTCCAGCGCAGGTCGGCGTCCACGGTCAGCCCCTCGGGCACCGCGGAGCCGTCGAGGATGCCCCGCAGCACGCCCAGGTCCGCCTCAGAGGTCGCCACCGGGGCGAACGCCTGCAGGAAGGCGAGCTGTTGGTCGGAGCCGGGCGCGGCCGAGCCGAGCAGCGAGCGCAGCTCGGTGGCCAGCAGCGCCAGGCCCTCGGCCCGCCAGGCCGGGTCGGCGTACTGCTGCACGGCCATCCGCGCCTGCCGCAGCACCGCCTGCAGGACCGTGATGTCGGCGACCGTGCCGGCGCCGGAGACGACCAGCCTGACGTAGTCGCGCGTGGACATCTCGCCGTCACGGGTCATGTCCCAGGCCGCCGACCAGCACAGGGCGCGCGGCAGCGACTCGGTGAACGCGGCGATGCCGCCGTCGACCAGCGTCCGCATCGATCCCTCGTCGAGGCGGATCTTGGCGTAGGTCAGGTCGTCGTCGTTGAGCAGCACCAGGTCGGGCTGCTCCTCGCCGATGAGCTGGGCCACGTTCGTACGGGCGCCGACCACGTCCAGCTCGACCCGCTTGGTCCGGGTCAGCTTGCCGTCGGCCAGCGCGTAGAGGCCGATCGCGACCCGGTGCGAGCGCAGCGTCGGGTAGTCGGCCGGCGCCTCCTGCAGCACCTCGAACCTGGTGAAGCGGCCCCCGGACACCTCGAACTCCGGGCGCAGCGTGTTGACCCAGGAGGTCTCCAGCCACTCCTTCGACCAGGACGACAGGTCGCGGCCCGAGGTCCGCTCCAGGGCGTTGAGCAGGTCCTTCAGCTCGGTGTTGCCCCAGGCGTGCTCGGCGAAGTAGTCGCGCACGCCGGCCAGGAAGTTGTCCAGGCCGACGTAGGCCACGAGCTGCTTGAGCACCGAGGCGCCCTTGGCGTACGTGATGCCGTCGAAGTTGACCTCGACCGCCTGCATGTCGGGGATGTCGGCGGCGATGGGGTGGGTGGAGGGCAGCTGGTCCTGGCGGTAGGCCCAGGACTTCTCCACGTTCGCGAACGTGGTCCACGCGCCCTTGCCCCACCGCGTGGCCTCGGCCTGGGCCAGCACGGACATGTAGGTGGCGAACGACTCGTTCAGCCACAGGTCGTCCCACCAGCGCATGGTGACGAGGTCGCCGAACCACATGTGCGCCATCTCGTGCAGGATCGTCTCGGCGCGCCGCTCGACCACCGCGTCGGTGACCCGGGAGCGGAAGACGTAGTCCTCCAGGAACGTCACGCAGCCCGCGTTCTCCATCGCGCCGGCGTTGAACTCGGGCACGAAGAGCTGGTCGTACTTCCCGAACGGGTAGCGCACGCCGAACACCCGGTGGAAGAAGTCGAAGCCCTGCCGGGTGACCTCCAGGATGTTGTCGGCGTCGAGGTGCTCGGCCAGCGAGGCCCGGCAGTAGATGCCCAGCGGGATGCCGTCGTGCTCGGAGGTCACCTTGTGGTACGGCCCGGCCACCAGCGCGGTGATGTAGGTCGACATGACCGGCGTGGCCGGGAACTCCCACCGCCTCGCCGCCTGCACGGTGCCGTGCCGGCCGGGCTGCTCGGGCAGCTCCGTCACGGTGGAGGCGGCGGCGTTGGAGACGACCTCCCAGCCGGCCGGCGCCAGCACCGTCAGCTGGAACGTGGCCTTGAGGTCGGGCTGGTCGAAGCAGGCGTACATGCGGTGCGCGTCGGCCGTCTCGAACTGGCTGTGCAGGTAGACCCCCTGATCCACGGGGTCGACGAAGCGGTGCAGGCCCTCGCCGGTGCGCATGTAGCTGCAGTCGGCGTCCACGATCAGTTCGTTGGACTCGGCGAGCGAGGGGAGCGGGAAGCGGCCCTTCTCGGCGTCGTAGGCCGACACGTCGAGGGCCTCGCCGTTGAGGGTGACCTTGCGGACGTTGGCCCCGTGCAGGTCGATGAAGGTGGAGGAGCCCGGACGGGTGCCGGCGAAGCGGACCGTCGTGACGCTCTCGAAGCGCTCGTCTCCCTCCGTAAGGTCGAGTGCGACCTCGTACGACTCGACCTTCAACAGCCGGGCGCGCTCACGAGCCTCGTCCCGGGTCAGGTTGCCTGCCAAGTTGCGCTCCTTTTCACCACTTCGTCGGGGTTGTCCGTATCCTGCCATGCCGGGAATAGGACCCGAACCACCTCAGGTTACGGGCAGACATGACAGAGAAGATTCCCGTGGACCTGTGGTTCGATCCTTCCTGCCCATTCGCATGGGTTACGTCACGGTGGCTGCTCGAAGTTGAGAAAGTTCGGCCCATCGAGCCCCGCTGGCGGCAGATGTCGCTCTACTTCCTCAACGAGGAGAAGGACGTCCCGGCCGACTATCTCGAGCGCGCCGCCCAGGCCATGGGCTCCGTCAGGGTGGTGGCCGCGGCCGCCGCCAAGCACGGCGACCAGGTCGTCGGGCCGCTCTACACCGGGCTCGGCACGCGCCTGCACAATCAGGGCCTCGGCAAGGAGCCGGAGCGCCTGCGCGAGGTCATCGAGGGCGCGCTCGAGGACGCCGGGCTCGACCGCGGCCTCGCCGAGGCCATGCACTCCGAGGAGTGGGACGGCATCATCCGCGCGTCGCACGACGAGGGCATCGGCCTGGTCGGCCAGGAGGTCGGCACCCCGATCATCCGCGTCGGCGACAACGCCTTCTTCGGTCCGGTGATCACCAAGATCCTCCGTGGCGACGACGCGGGCAAGCTGTGGGACGGCGTGCTGGCCGTCACCCAGTACGACGACTTCTTCGAGCTGAAGCGCACGCGCACCAAGCGCCCGCAGTTCGACTGATCCCACCCGGGAGAAGAAAAGCCGGGTCGCGGTGGAAAGGGCTTATCCCCGAATCAGGATGGCCTCGCGTTGTGGCCCGGGTCACTGTCAGGATGGGGCTATGCGTCAGCTGTACATCGGCGGCTCCTGGACCGCTTCGGCATCGGACGAGCCCATCGAGGTCGTGAACCCGGCCACAGAAGAGATCATCGACCGGGTGCCCGCGGGCTCGCCCGACGATGTCGAGGCGGCCGTGAGCGCTGCCAGAAAGGCCTTCCCCGACTGGTCACGAACAGCCGCCGCCGAGCGCGGCAAGCTGCTCGCCGACGCGGCCGAGCTGCTGAAACAGCGTTCCGACGAGGTGGCCAAGACCATCGCCACCGACATGGGGGCGCCGCTTGGCTTCGCGCTCAAGGTGCAGACGCTCATGCCCACGACCGTCCTGGCCTCCTACGCCCGGCTCGCCGAGAGCCACCCGCGCGAGTCCCGCGTGGGCAACTCGCTGGTGGTGAAGGAGCCGATCGGGGTGGTCGCGGCGATCACGCCGTGGAACTACCCGCTGCACCAGATCGTGTGCAAGGTCGCCCCCGCGCTGGCCGCCGGGTGCACCGTGGTGCTCAAGCCGAGCGAGGTGGCGCCGCTGGCCGCGTACGCGCTGGCGGAGATCTTCGACGAGGTGGGCCTGCCGCCGGGCGTGTTCAACCTGGTCAGCGGGCGGGGGCCGGTCGTCGGCGAGGCGCTGGCCGCCCACCCCGAGGTCGACATGGTCTCCTTCACCGGCTCCACCGCCGCGGGCCGCCGGGTCTCCGCGCTCGCCGCCGAGACGGTCAAGCGGGTCGCGCTCGAGCTGGGCGGCAAGTCCGCCAACCTCATCCTGCCCGACGCCGACCTGGCCCTGGCCGTCAAGGTCGGCGTGGCCAACTGCTTCGTCAACGCCGGGCAGACCTGCTCGGCGTGGAGCCGCATGATCGTCCAGCGCGACCAGTACGACGAGGCCGTCCACCTGGCCGTCGAGGCCACCCGCGGCTACCAGGTCGGCGACCCCTTCGACGAGTCCACCCGGATGGGCCCGCTGGTGTCGGCGGCCCAGCGCGACCGCGTGATCCGCTACGTCAACCGGGGCCAGGAGGAGGGTGCGCGGCTGGTGGCCGGCGGCACCGACCGGCCGCACGAGCGCGGCTACTTCGTCGAGCCCACGGTGTTCGCGGGCGTGGAGCCGGGCATGACGATCGAGCAGGAGGAGATCTTCGGGCCGGTCCTGTCGCTGATCCCGTACACGACCGAGGACCAGGCCGTCGAGATCGCCAACGGCACCAAATACGGCCTGGCCGGCGCCGTGTGGGCGGGCACCGAGGACCACGCGGTCGCGGTCGCCCGCAGGCTGCGCACGGGCCAGGTGTCCGTCAACGGCGGCCGGTTCAACCCGATGGCCCCCTTCGGCGGTTACAAGCAGTCGGGCGTGGGCCGCGAGCTCGGCGAGCAGGGGCTCGAGGAATACCTCGAGGTCAAGTCACTGCAGCTCTAGCCTCATGGTCCTCGTGGGTCTCATGGCGTGGGGGAGGCACGGCGGGCGTCCCGGCCCGCCGTGCCGCACGGTCAGAGGAACAACCCGCCGGTGGCCAGCACGTTCTGCCCGGTCACCCAGCGCCCGTCGGGGCCCGCCAGCATCGCGACCACCGCGGCGATGTCGTCGGGCCTGCCCAGCCGCCCCAGCGCGGTGAATGTCGGCGTCATCTCCAGCGCCTCCGGCGGGTTGGCGCCCCGCAGCATGTCGGTGTCCGTGGCGCCGGACGAGACCACGTTCACCGTGATCCCGCGCCCGCCCAGCTCCCGCGCGGCCACCTTGGCGAACTGCTCCATGGCGCCCTTGCTGCCGCAGTAGAGCGCCAGGGCCGGCGCGGGCAGCCGTGTGTTGAGCGAGGAGACGTTGATGATCCGGCCGCCGTCGCGCATGACCCGCCCGGCCCACTGGATGGCCAGGAAGACGGCCCTGGTGTTCACCGCGAACACCCGCTCGTAGTCCTCGTCCGTGATGTCGGCGATGGGCTTCTGCGCCTCGGCGGTCGCCGCGTTGTTGACCAGGATGTCCACCCCGGGCAGCCGCGCCTCCGCCTCGGCGAACAGCCGCGCCAGGTCCTGCTTGTCGCCGAGGTCGGCTCGTACGGCGTGCGCGCCCGTCTCCTTGGCCACCTGCTCCGCCGCCTCGTCCGAGCTGGCGTAACAGAAGACGACTTCCGCGCCGTCGCCGGTCAGTCGCTCCACGATGGCCTTGCCGATGCCCCTGGAACCTCCGGTAACCAATGCTCCTTTTCCGGAAAGTACGCTCATCCCGCCAACCTATGCCGGCCCGCGTTCAGCGGGCCGGCACAGGCTGCGATTTCTGCGCCTATGGTGGCCCGCGTCCAGCGGGCCGGCACAGGCTGCGATTTCTGCGCCCTATGCCCTGAGCATGATCTTGCGAGCTTCGTTCCGCGGGAGGCGGTCGACGTACAGCTTGCCGTCGAGGTGCTCGGTCTCGTGCTGGAAGCAGCGGGCGAGAGAGCCGCGGGCCTTGACGCGTACCGGCCGCTGCAGCCGGTCCAGGCCCTCGACCGTGACGCCCGCGGCGCGCCCGACCGTCGCGTAGATCGGCTGGCGGGACTGGCGGTCGGGCACGGACAGGCAGCCCTCTTCGTCGAGCACCTCCTCGGGGTCGTCGACGGTGAGCAGCGGGTTGATCACGTGCCCCTTGCGCCCGGCGATGTCATAGACGAACAGCCGCCGCGACACGCCGATCTGCGGGCCGGCCAGCCCCACGCCGTTGACCGCGTACATGGCCTGGAACATCTCGTCGATCAGCCGGCGCAGCTCGCGGTCGAAGTCGGTCACCGGCTCGGCGGGCGTGCGCAGGACCGGATCGCCGATGACGCGGATCTCTCGCATGGCTCTCTGCTTTCGCTTTCGTAAGGACTGGACAACGGTGGAGGCCCTTACTCTAGTCAGCGAGCCCGATCGGCGGGGCTGTGGAAGACTGGGCGGGTGCGTGTCTACATCGGTGCCGACCATGCCGGCTATGAGCTCAAGAACCATCTCGTGTCCTGGCTGAAGGACCACGGGCACGAGGTGACCGACTGCGGTCCCTTCGTCTATGACGCCGAGGACGACTACCCGGCGTTCGTCCTGCGGGCGGCCGAGGGCGTCGCCGGCGACCCCGGCAGCCTGGGGGTGGTGATCGGAGGGTCCGGCAACGGCGAGCAGATCGCCGCCAACAAGGTGCGCGGCATCCGCGCGGCCCTGGCCTGGAGCGAGGAGACGGCCGGCCTCGCCCGCGAGCACAACAACGCCAACGTGGTCAGCGTCGGCGCCCGCATGCACTCCGTCGAGGACGCCACGAGGTTCGTGGAGGTCTTCCTGACCACGTCGTTCTCCGGCAGCGAGCGCCACAGCAGGCGGATCGCGCAGCTGGCCACGTACGAGACGATCGGCCAGCTGCCCTCGCTTCCCTAGCCCTTGCGCTTGGAGTCGCGCCTGGGCATCTCGTCACGCAGGGGCCGCCGGTCGGCGGCCTCCTGCTGCTCTTTCGACGGCTTCGACACATCGCGGGCACGCATGGCGACGACCGCCGTGATCTGCAGACTTTGCAGCGCCATGCCGTCGAGCCTACGCCAGAACGCCCCCGCCGTCAGAACGTCAGCCCCGCCCAGGGCTTCGGGCTCCACGACATGGCGGTGGCCAGCCTGCGCACGCTGCCGGGGTTGTGCTCGCGCAGCAGGCCCGCGTCGAGCTGCTCGCCGAGCAGGCCGTCACCCAGGTACGCCGACCCCAGCGCGGCCACCGGCAGCGTCACGTCCGGCTCCTCCTCCACCGGCTTGCACTCCGCCCCCGACAGGTCGGCGGTGAGCCGCCAGCGGCGGGCGTTCCACGGGCACACGTCGTCCTCGACCTCGACCACCAGGTCCACGGGAGCGGCGTAGGCCCGCGAGCTCAGCGCCCGGTCGACCTCGACCAGGCGTACCCAGAGCTCGTCCGCCCAGCTCGCGCGGAGCTGGCGCTGGTCGGCCAGCAGGGCGATCAGCGGGTCGTCCACCGGCCTGCCGCCCGCCTCGAGCTTGGTGACCAGGTCGCGGTCCAGCACGCTGCGCCAGAGCAGGGCGTAGGCCGCCGGGTCGGCCGCCTCCAGCTCGTACAGCTTCAGGGTGCCGTCGGGGACGCCGTTGTCGTCCCAGGAGGACTTGATGCGGAACAGGGCGTAGCCGCGCACGCCGCCGTCGTCCTCGGCCAGGATCGAGCGCAGCGTTCCGGCGCCGCGCTGGTCGAACTCCTCGTCGGCCAGCAGGCCGTCCCAGGTCTGGGACCTGCGCTCGTACCGGCCGGGGCGGCGGGTCACGACGGAGGCGAACAGCTTCTCCAGCTCGCCGCGCACGTCGGCGGGCTTGGCGACCCGGAGCCGGAGCGACGGGTCCTGGGGTGCTTCGCGGACGAACGCCGAGGCGTGCTTGTGGATCCGGAACGCCAGCTCGCCGGCGGCCCTGCCGTATCCGTACCGGCCGTAGATGAGCGCCTCGGAGGCGTAGAGGGCGGCCACGGACTCGCCGCGCTCGCGTATGTCGGTGAGTTGCCTGCGCATCAAGGAGGACAGCACGCCCCGGCGCCGGTGGGAGGGGAGCACGCTGACGGCGGTCACCCCGGCTACGGGCAACTGCCCGCCGGGGATCGTCATCGTGAGGCTGAAGATGGAGGTGACTCCGGCGATGGTGTCGCCGTCGAAGGCGGCCAGCGTGCGGTCGAACTCGGTCTCCGCCTTGAATCGCCCGGCCTGCGTGGGATGCGGCGTCCAGCCGAACGCCTCTTCGAGCACTCCGGCGAAGGCCGGCCACTCAGACTCGTCAATCGGACGGATCGGATACGTCATCCGTCCACGGTAGGAGCGGGCAAAGGGGAAGGGCCACCCAATATACGTGCTTAATGATCAAGGCGTTGGTCAAGTGGGCTGCCCAAACACGGGTCAGACCGATACAGTCAGGCGCATCATGAGTTCCCGACCGGCGCCGCTCATCCCGCCACGGGTCCGTGCGGTCCTGGTGCGGGTGCCGTTTCTGGTGCCCATCGTCCGGTTCGTTCGGCGCGTGCTGCTGGCCCGGGACCGCAGTCTGCTCAGCACGCTGATCGTGCTGGCGCTCGTCATCGGGTTCCTCGCGGCCGAGGTCTCGACCGAGTGGTTCTCGCCCTCGCTGCTCATCCTGGTCACCCTCGTCGGCGGGCTCCAGCTCCGGCTGCGCAGCCTGGTCAAGTTGCTGGTGGGGGTCGGGGTCGCGCTCGGCTACGTCGCGGCCACGCTGGGCGCGAGCCGCGTCGGGCTGGGGCTGTCGGTGACGATCGTGTTCACCACCGTGCTCGCCGTGCTCATGGCCCGCACCAGGGGCAAGCTCGGCGTCCAGGGGCTGCGCGGCGACGCGATGCTGCTGGAGCTGCGCGACCGGCTCAGGAGCCAGGGCGAGCTGCCCGCGCTGCCGAAGGACTGGGGCGGCAAGGTGGTGCTCAAGCAGGCCGGCGGGTCCTCCTTCGGCGGCGACTTCATGGTCTCCATGCGCGACGGCAACTCCGTCGAGATCGCCCTGGTCGACGTGTCCGGCAAGGGCGTCGACGCGGGCACCAGGGCGCTGCTGCTGTCGGGCACGTTCGGCGGGCTGCTCGGCTCGGTCGACGACTTCCTGCCCGCGTGCAACGCCTACCTGCACCGGCAGCGCGGCGACGAGGGATTCGTCACGGCCGTGCACGTGCGTCTCGACCTGGCCACGGGCGACTACACGATCACCTCGGCCGGGCATCCGCCGGTGGTCAAGTTCGACGCGGGCACGGGCAACTGGCAGGTCGCCTCGGCCAAGGGCGTGGTGCTCGGCGTGGTTCCCGACCTGCACTGCGAGCCCGACAGCGGCACCCTGCGCAAGGGCGACGCGCTGCTGCTCTACACCGACGGGCTGATCGAGCAGCCGGGGCGCGACATCGACGCCGGCCTCGACCGGCTGCTCGGCGAGGCGGAGCGGCTGCTGCCCTCGGGGTTCCGCGACGGCGCCAGGGCGCTGGTGAACGCCATGTCCTCGGGACACAACGACGACTGCGCGCTGGTGCTCATCTGGCGGCCATAGACCCGTGACGTTTCACATGGGCCGGTCGTGATGGCGGTCACTGGCAAGGGCCTCCGTCCGCCTGAGATCCTCTAGAGGTTCGGGCCCCGGCGGAGCGGCGCGGCTCCACCGGGGACCCGTCACAGCCAGCCGCTGTCGCTCGCGATGCGCACCGCGTCCAGCCGGTTCCGCGCTCCCGTCTTGCACATGATGCGCGACAGGTGGTTGCGTACGGTGCCGACCGACAGGAAGAGCTCGTCGGCGATCTCCGTCGAACGCGCCCCGCCCGCCGCGACCCGCAGCACGTCCAGCTCCCGCCGGGTCAGCGGGTTCGTCGCGCACTGCAGCGCCGCAACGGCCAGCTCCGCCTCGATGGCCCGCTCTCCCGCCGCCACCTGGCGCACCCCCTCGGCCAGCCGCTCCGGCGGCACGCACAGGCTCATGAACCCGAGCGCCGGACCGGCCAGGGCCTCGCGCACCTGGGCGGGATTGGGGGAGGCCGACAGGATCAGCACCCCGCAGCGGGGCACGTGCTCGGCCAGCCGGTCGGTCACGGCAGGCCCCGGCAGGTCGAGGTCGACGACGGCCACGTCGGCCTCGGCGGTCCTCGCCGCGCGCACCACCTCCTCCGCGCGTTCGGCCTCGGCCACGACCCGCAGGTCGGGTTCGGCTCCGAGGGTGGCGAGCAGGCCACGGCGCACCAACGGCAGGTGCTCTGCGATCAGTATGCGGATCAAGACGTCCCCCTCCGTCGTCTCTTAGCGTGATCGGCCGATCGCGGGCTGTCAATGCTCTTCAAAAGCGGTAAGCCGTGCGGTGTGGCGAGTTCGACTACTCTGGGGCTGTCGGACCTTTCGTCTGTCCTCCGGTCCGCCTGTCGTCTGCCTGGAGCGCGCCTAGATGAACTGGCTCTACGTCGTGGGGATCGTCCTCTTCCTGCTCGGGTTGATGGTCTCCATCGCGCTGCACGAGCTCGGCCACCTGCTCCCGGCCAAGCTGTTCGGCGTCAAGGTGACCCAGTACATGGTGGGCTTCGGCTCGACGGCGTGGTCACGACGCAAGGGCGAGACCGAATACGGCATCAAGTGGATCCCGTTCGGTGGCTACATCCGCATGATCGGCATGCTGCCGCCGCGTCCTGGCGATGAGCCCGGCAAGCTCAGGAGCACCGCGACGGGCCCGTGGCAGGGCCTGATCGAGTCCGCCCGCGACGCCGCCCAGGAAGAGGTGCGGCCGGGCGACGAGGAGAAGGTCTTCTACCGGAAGAAGTGGTGGCAGAAGGTCATCATCATGTCCGGCGGCCCGGCGATGAACTTCGTGCTCGCCTTCGTCTTCTTCAGCATCCTGCTGGTCGGCATCGGCCTGCCCACGCTGGCCCCGATCGTCTCGCCCGAGACCAACACGTGCGTGATCCCGATCTCGGAGCAGCGTACGGAGTGCAAGCCCACCGACAAGCCCACCCCCGCCGTCCAGGCGGGCATGAAGCCCGGCGACCACATCGTCGCCTTCAACGGCCAGAAGATCGGCTCCTGGGACGACGCCACCCGCCTGATCCGCTCCCACGGTCCCGGCGCGGTGCGGCTGGGCATCGTCCGCGACGGCAAGCCGATGACGGTCAACGTCACGCTCATCGCCCAGGACCGGCCCAACCTGGAGGACCCGCAGAAGATCGACAAGAACGTCGGCTTCCTCGGCGTGCTGCCCACCGAGGTCATGCAGCAGCAGACCATGGGCCAGGTCATCGGCTACATGGGCGAGCTGACGGCCAGGGTGGCCGGCTCGCTGCTCAACCTGCCGGAGAAGATGGTCGGCGTCTGGCACGCGGCCTTCTCCGGCGAGGAGCGCGACCCCGAGGGCCCCGTGGGCGTGGTCGGCGCGGGCCGCATGGGTGGCGAGATCCTGGCCTCCGACCAGCTGTCCACCGAGAAGAAGATCGCCATCTTCATCAACCTGCTGGCCGGCTTCAACCTCGCGATCGGCATGTTCAACCTCATCCCGCTGCTGCCGCTCGACGGCGGCCACATCGCCGGCGGGCTGTGGGAGGGCATCAAGCGGGCGTTCGCCAGGATCATGCGGCGGCCGGAGCCGGCTCACGTGGACATCGCCAAGGTGCTGCCGCTGACGTACGCGATCGCGATCGTGATGATGATCATGGCGGGCCTGCTCGTCTACGCCGACCTGGTCAACCCGCTCACGCTGACGAACTGAGGCCGCCGTGGACGCCCTGGAGCGGCTGCGGGGCCTGTGCCTGGCGCTGCCCGAGACGACCGAGCGGCTCTCGCACGGGGAGCCGACGTGGTTCGTCAGGGGCAAGAAGACGTTCGTGATGTTCGCCGATCACCATCATGACGATCGGCTGGCGTTCTGGTGCGCGGCCCCGCCCGGGGTGCAGGAGGAGATGGTGGCGGAGGACCCCGAGAGGTTCTTCCGGCCACCGTACGTGGGGCATCGGGGGTGGCTGGGGGTCTACCTGGACGTGCCGGACGTGGACTGGGCGGAGATCGCGGAGATCGTGACGGACGCCTACCGCCGGATCGCCCCCCAGTCCCTCGCCGCACGCCTGCCCTGACCCCGGGCCCGGCGCGGGTCGCCGCGGGTCAGTTCATCGAGATGTGCACGTGGTCGAAGTGGTTCTCGGTGACGCTGCCCCGGTCGGACATCGTGCTCCAGCCCGATCCGTGGTTGATCCGCTGCTTCCAGATCACGTACTTGACGCCCAGCTTGTTCTGGTTCTTGATCGCCCAGGCCGCGATCCGGTCGCCGAGTGCGTTGTTGACGGCGGTGGGCATCGAGCCGCCCGTGCTCATCATGAAGTCGCAGGCCCGGCCGAGCGGGTGCTCGCCGCTGGAGCCCGAGCGGAAGCAGCCCACCTCGAACGGCAGCGAGAAGTTCTTCTCCACCTGAGCCTTCATCAGCCGCGTACGCGAGGTGATGTTGTCCGTTCCCGTGGGCAGTTCGGGCGCCCAGGAGCCGTCGGACTTGCGGCCGGTGCCGAACGGCACCAGGTCCTCGAGCTTGTCCTTGATGTCGTCGATGACGTCCTCGGCCTCGTCGCGCTGCTCGGCCACCGTGGCCGTGTCCGACTCGATCCGGGCCGCCAGCGCCGCGGCCTCCTCGCTGGCCTGCTGCTTGTCGTCGCGGGCCGTGGCGACGCCCTGCACGACGGCCTGCTGCTCGGCGGTGAGCTGTTCGAGCAGGGCCGCGCTGCTGGCGTTCTGGGGCAGCATCAAGGTGGGTACGGACGGGTCGGCGTTCTGGTAGCGCAGGCGGGCGATCTCGGCGACCCGCTGCTCGGCCGTGGTCAGCGCCTGCTCGGCGGTGGCCAGCCTGGCCTCGGCCGTCTCGGCGGCCTGCTGGGCCTTGGCCAGCTCGACGCGCTTGAGGTTGTACCGCTCGATGAGCTTGTCGACCTTGGTGTTGAGCTGTTTGAGCTGGGCGCGGAGTTCGGCTTCCGTGGGTTTGGGGGCTCCCGACGCCGCGGTCGCCGGGAGGACGGCGATGGCGGCGGCGGCGATGAGACCGATGGCAAGAGTCGCGGGGGACGAAGCCGCCACGTAGGTGTTCCTCTCCCTCTGCCGGCCGGGTTAGCTGACGGGTTCGGGCAGGGGAGTTGATCCCTACCGCCGAAGCGGATTCACCCCAGGTGCGATGGGTCCCCGGCTCCCGGGCGACGCGCTCGGGATTAGGCGTGCCACGGCTGTTTCGGCCGGTGCATATGGGGATATTAGTGGTAGATCACGAGTCATGCGACCTTAAGTAGAAATCTATTAGTGATCTACTTGTGATCGAAGCATGCGTGCCGCCTCCTCCGGCAGCACGTCGTTGACGAAGGCGCCCATCGCGGACTCCGAGCCGGCCAGATACTTGAGCTTGTTCGCCGCCCGCCGGATGCTGAACAGCTCCAGGTGCAGATAGCCCAGCTCCCGGTCCTGGCGTACGGGTGCCTGGTGCCAGGCCGACACGTACGGCATCACCACCCCGAACAGCCCGTCCAGCGCCCGCAGGACCGAGGTGTAGAGGGGCGCGAACGCGTCCCGCTCCTCCTCCGTGAGCGCGGCCAGGTCGGGCACCTGCCGGTGCGGATAGAGGTGCACCTCGAACGGCCAGCGCGCGGCGGCGGGCACGAAGGCCGTCCACAGCTCGTTGGCGGCCACCACCCGTGTCCCCGCCTCCCGCTCGGCGGCCAGCACGTCGGCGAACAGGTTGCCCGGCCCCTTGTACCGGGCCGCCGCGCCGAGCTGCAGCCTGGTCCTGGGCGTGACGTACGGGTAGGCGTAGATCTGGCCGTGCGGGTGGGCGAGCGTGATGCCGATCTCCGCGCCCCGGTTCTCGAAGCAGAACACCTGCTCCACGCCCTCGATCGTGGACAGCTCGGCCGTGCGGTCGGCCCACGCCTCCATGACGAGCCCCACCTGGTCGTCGGAGAGCTTGGAGAAGGAGGACGAGTGGTCGGAGGTGAAGCACACCACTTCACACCGGCCCACACCCGGACGGACTTCGCTCAGGCCGCCCACTTCCTCGTAAGTCCCGAAATTTCCGGAGAAAGAGGGGAAGCGGTTCTCGAACACCACCACGTCGTAGTCGTGGGCGGGGATCTCCGACGACCGCGTGTCCGACGACGGGCACAACGGGCACTCGGCCGTGCCGCCGGTCGGCAGAAACGTCCGCGTCTGCCGGTGCCCGGCGATCGCGATCCACTCCTCGGTCAGCGGGTCGTAACGCAGCTCGGAGGCCACGGGGCGGGGCTCCAGCGGCCGCCGGTCGATCGCACTCCTGTCGGCGTCGTCACGCCGGTCGAAGTAGATGAGCTCCCGGCCGTCGGCCAGATGGGTGATGGTGCGCTTCAAAGCGAGCCCTCCGCGATGATGAGTTCTCCGGCCCGTTCGGCCAGCTCTGTTCGTGCGTCCTCGGGCAGCCCCGCGTCGCTGATGACCACGTCGGCCTCGGTCAGCTCGGCGATGGTGCTGATGCCGACCGTGTTCCACTTGGTGTGGTCGGCGGGGACCACCAGCCGGTGCGCGGCCGCGACCAGCTCCCTGTCGGTCTCGGACTCGAGCAGGTTGGGCGTGGTGAACCCGGCCCGCACGCTCATCCCGTGCACGCCGAGGAAGAGCGTGTCCACGTGCAGGCGGCGGATCGCCGCCACGGCGACCGGGCCCACCAGGGCGTCGGACGGCGTGCGCACCCCGCCGGTCAGCACGACGGTGCGGTCGGCGCGCGGGTTGCGGTGGAAGACCTCGGCGACCGGGATCGAGTTGGTGATCACGGTCAGCTCGGGCACGCCGATCAGGTGGTGGGCCAGCGCCCACGTGGTGGTCCCCGCCGACAGCGCCACGGCCGTGCCCGGTCGTACGAGCGTGGCCGCGTGCCGCGCGATGGCGTCCTTCTCCTGCTGCTGGCGGGCGGACTTGGCGGTGAAGCCGGGCTCCTCGGTCGAGCCGGGGCCGAGCGCTGTCGCGCCTCCGTGCACCTTCTCCAGCAGCCCGCGTTCGGCCAGCACCTCGAGGTCGCGGCGGATGGTCATGTCGGAGACGCCGAGCTCGCGTACGAGGTCGGCCACCCGGACGCCGCCGTTGCTGCGCACGCGTTCGAGGATCGCCTGCTGCCGCTGCTGTGCGAGCACGCCCGCTCCTTCCAACAGATTCCACCAAATTATGACACGGAATTGTTGGGGAATGTTAGTTAGCGCGGAACGCTTGCGCTGGTCAGGGTGGGCAGGAGACGTTGGTCACTCCTGCCGTACCGATCAGCGGAGGCGAGTGCATGGCCAGGCGCGCACGCAAGGGCAAGGCACGCAAGAAGAAGAAGGCGAACCACGGCAAGCGTCCCACGGCGCGATGACCGGCGGGTGGCCGCCCACCCCCGCGGCCACCCGCGGCTCGCTCATCCCGGCAGCTGGGTGAGGGCCTGGTCGATGCGCTCCTGCGGCAGCGTGTAGTCCTCGAGCTGCCCGGCCAGATGGCGGTCGTACGCGCCGAGGTCGAAGAAGCCGTGGCCGCACAGGGCGGTCAGGATGACCTTCTCCTCGCCGCTCTCCTTGCAGCGCAGCGCCTCGGCGATGGTCTCGGCCAGCGCGTGCGTGGGCTCGGGGGCCGGCACGATGCCCTCGGTCCTGGCGAAGCGGATGCCGGCCTCGAAGCACTCGCTCTGGGAGCGGGTGACCGCCTCGAACATGCCCAGCTCGTACATGTGCGACAGCAGCGGCGACATGCCGTGATAGCGCAGGCCGCCCGCGTGGATCGGGTCCGGTACGAACGTGTGCCCCAGCGTGTGCATCTTGAGCAGCGGCGTGAACCCGGCCGTGTCCCCGAAGTCGTAGGCGTACGCGCCGCGCGTGAACGACGGGCAGGCCGCCGGCTCGACCGCGCGGAACACCGTGCCGATCCGCCCGGCCAGCTTCTCCCGCAGGAACGGGAAGGCCAGGCCGGCGAAGTTCGAGCCGCCGCCGGTGCAGCCGATGACCAGGTCCGGCAGCTCGGGCAGCTGCTTCAGCGCCTCCTCGCCGATCACGGTCTGGTGCATGAGGACGTGGTTGAGCACCGAGCCGAGCGCGTAGCGGGCGTCGGGCGTCGCCGCCGCCACCTCGACGGCCTCGCTGATCGCGATGCCCAGGCTGCCCGGGGAGTCGGGGTCGTCGGCCAGCACCTTGCTGCCCGAGCCCGTCACGGGGGAGGGGCTGGCGTGGACGGTGGCGCCGTACACCTGCATGAGGGAGCGCCGGTACGGCTTCTGGTCGTAGGAGGCGCGGACCATCCAGACCTGGCACTCCACGTCGAACTGGGAACAGGCGAACGCCAGGGCCGAGCCCCACTGCCCGGCGCCGGTCTCGGTGGTCAGCAGCCGCACGCCCTCCCGGGCGTTGTAGTACGCCTGCGGCACGGCCGTGTTCGGCTTGTGGGAGCCGGCGGGCGAGCCGCCCTCGTACTTGTAGTAGATCCGGGCCGGCGTGCCGAGCGCCTTCTCCAGCCTGCGCGCCCGGATCAGCGGCGTCGGCCGCCAGAGCCGGTAGACGTCCAGCACCTCCTGCGGGATCGGGACGAACCGCTCGCCGCTCACCTCCTGCCCGATCAGTTCCATCGGGAAGAGCGGAGCCAGGTCGTCGGGGCCTATGGGCTGCCGCGTGCCCGGATGCAGCGGTGGAGGAGGCGGGGTGGGCAGATCGGGAACGATGTTGTACCAGTTGCTGGGGATCATCGCTTCAGTCTGCGCCGCCGGTGGGTCAGGTTCCAGACCCGCCACGGACCAGCACGGCCGGTCGCCGGGGATGGTCGGCCCGCACCACGACGTCGGCCGCCTCCTGGGGCCGCGCCTCCCGCTCGTAGCGCTCGTAGGCCGGCAACCGCCACCGCTCGTCCTCCGGGGTGCCGCGTTCGAGCGCCCCCGGCGACAGCCACAGGTGCACGCTAACCTCGAACGCCAGCCCCCGACCCAGCAGCAGCGTCCCGTCGACGACGACCACCCCGCCCGGCGGCAGCTCTGCGTACGGCACCCGGTACGCCCGATCGATCCCGCTGTCCCACAGCGCCGGCAGCACCCGCCCCGGCCCGCCCGGCTCCAGCGGGTCCAGCACCTCCCGGCGCAGCGCCTTGGCGTCGAGCCAGTCGTCGTAGAAGGCGTCGGGATCGGTCCTGCCGTATTCCAGCCGCAGCGAGGCGGGCCGCAGGAAGTCGCCCGCCGACACCCGCACCACCTGCCGCCCGCGCAGCCGGAGGGGCGCGACCAGCTCGTCGGCCAGCGCGTCCGGGCGTGTCGCGGGCGCCCCGTCCACGGCCACCCGCACCCACGATCCCGGCGGCCGGGCGGAGATCAGCTCGGCCAGCTCCTCGACGAGGGCCTCACGGGAGATCGGTCGCGCGCGCATCGAGCACAGCTTAGGGGCGCGGGAAATGCCTTCGACAAGGCCGTCGCGGGAGGCCTAGATTGCCCGGCATGGCTCGGTGCGACTGCGGTGCGGACTCCGGCCCGCTCGGCGTGTGCGCGGACTACTACCACGCGATCCTGGCCGAGGAGCAGGGCGATCCCGGGATGTACCGGTGGCACGCGGTGGTGGTGTGCGCGTACGTGCTGCAACATCCTTCCGCCGGCCGCGGGAAGTTCCTGGACGGCCAGTTCCGCCTGCTGCAGCTCTACGCGCACCAGGGCCTCGACGCGCTGCTGCGCCTGCAGGCCCACCAGGTGGCGCGCAACAACCACAGGGCCCGGTCGGGCTACGACATGAGGCCGCTGACGCCGTACGCACCGCTTCCGGCCGGCGGCCCACCCGCGCACTTCCGCGCCGCCTTCACCGGACTGCCGGTCAGCGACGGCAGCTTCGTCGCCGACGGCCACCCCCCGTACGGGCACCGCATCCATGCCGTCGCCGAGGCGACGCTGGAATCGTGGGCCGAACTCCTCGACCCCGGCGACCACCACGAAGGCCAGGCACCCCACCCGGGATGACCTGGCCTTTCGCTGCCTGGAGCGGACGACGGGAATCGAACCCGCGTAGCTAGTTTGGAAGACTAGGGCTCTACCATTGAGCTACGTCCGCGCGAACCGGTCGAACTCTGGTCTAGACTTCATCCGGTCGTCAGGGCGTAAGCGTACCGGAGACACGGACCGCATGCGCACTCGACGAAACGGGGCGTGGCGCAGCTTGGCAGCGCGCTTGCTTTGGGAGCAAGAAGTCGCAGGTTCAAATCCTGTCGCCCCGACCAGCCAGAAGGCCCCATCCGAATCGGGTGGGGCCTTCTGAGTGTCCAAGCGGGTGCCTGACCATTGGCACGGGGGCGGAGGAGCACGAAGAGCCGTCCCAGCTGTCCCGGTGAGAAGCAGCCGGCTCTTGATGTCCTCGGTGGTGGACGGCAAGATCACGCCGTGACCGACTACAAGCAGGTGGCCGACGCCTTGGGGAACACCACCTGGATCACCTGGTGTACGGGCGCCACCCTGGACGATGTCCTCGCCCCCTACGGCGGAAGCCATCACCTGGTGACTGCCGCCACGTTCAGCGAAGCCAACGAGGACGCGCACTTCTATCTCGAAGAGGGAATACCGCTGCTCCTCGCAGGCGTGCTCGGCCAGGGCGTCGTCCTCCTGGAGCCAGGGCTGCCTTTCATGGAGACCGACGCGCAGGTCCGCCTCTCTCAGGCAGGCGTGTGCCTGGACGTCGGCTGGAGCGACTTCGGCCCGCCTTTTGTTACGTACAGGGAGAAGGGGCGCGTTGTGGTGAGCTTCGAGGGCACGGGGTGGGAGTACGACGCCACGCCCGACCAGGAGACGGTGGAGCGCTGGATGCGCACCACCCCCGGCGGGTTGGAGGGGTGGCAGGCCAACTACGGCACGGCGTCGCTGATGACGGCGGAGGCCATCATGGGCGCTCCTATGGACGAGCAGTGGCTGGCGCGAGAACACACCTGCATAACGCATAGAAGGGGCTGACTCGGAGTGGCCTCGTCCACGTTCGGTGAGCCTGGGAGAGCTGCTGAAACATGTTGCAGCGCCGTGCGAAGCACCGCCCGAAACGGCGGGCGAAGCTCCGAACAGCCCTGGCAGCAGTCACCCGCCCGCTTGACGATCGGGGCGAACGCAGGTTCAAGTCCTGTCGCCCGTTTCCGGCGTTCGTGCGCGAACGCCGACGCCGGCGACCCTCCCCGGCCGACGGCAAGGGTGCACCTAGGTGCACCCCGTACGGTACCCAGCCCGATGGTCCCTCCCGACCTGCCTCCTTAGCGTAGAGATCATCGACGACGAGGAGGTACGGATCGTGACCACGGCACCGCACCAGACCACCACCGGCCGCGTGGCCCACATCGCCCTGTGGGTCCTGCAGGTCGTCGTCGCCGGCGTCTTCGTGATGTCGGCCTTGGGGAAGTTCACCGGCGCGGAGCCGTCCGCGTCCACGTTCGAGGCGATCGGCCTGGGTGACTGGTTCCGTCACCTCATCGGGGTGCTGGAGGTGGCCGGGGCCGTGGCGCTGCTGGTGCCGCGGCTGGCCGGGGCGGCCGCGCTGGCGTTCGTCGGGCTGATGGCCTGCGCGGCGCTGACCGAGGTCTTCGTGTCCGGGGGCTGGGTGGTCCTGCCGCTGGTCCTGCTCGCGCTGAGTGCCGTGATCGCCTGGGGGCGCAGGGCGGGCGTGACGCGACTCTGGGCACGGGTCTCCGGGCGGTCGTAGCCCCGCGGGTCTCCGGGCGGCCCTGGAGCCGTACGGGCATGCTGGGGGCCGTGGATCTTTTCACGGACGACCCCATGGCCCGCCCGCTCACCTATCCGGGACGCATCCCGGCCGCCTCCGGCGTCCTGCTCGACGACGCGTACGTGCCCCTGCGGGCCGACGGAGACCCGGACGGCTGGCGGGCGGGGGAGGAGACGCTCGCCGCCCTGCTGGCAAGGGAGGGCGGCGAGGGGCTGGCGGCCCGCCACCGCGTCGTGGCCGTCGGCTCCAACGCCGCTCCCAGCCAGCTGCGCAGGAAGTTCCTCGACCACCGCGTACGCCCGTTCGTCCCCATGACGGTCGCCGAGGTGCGCGGCGTCGCCCCCGGCGTCTCCGCCCATGTGAGCCGGTGGGGTTACGTACCGGCCGCGCCGATCGAGACCCCCGGCGAGACCTCCAGGCTGTTCGTGCTCTGGCTGGACGAGCACCAGCTCGCGGCGCTGGACCTCACCGAGCCCAACTACCGCCGGCGGCCCTCGCCGACCCGATCACCCTGGAGTCCGGCACCCGCCTGCCACCCCCTTACGTGTACGAGGGCCGGCACGGCTGCCTCGCCACGGGAGACGGCCGGGCCCACCCCCGCCGCCTGACCTCCCAGAGGACGCTGATCCAGTCCCTCCTGGACGGATCCGCCGCCCTCCGCCACCTGTGCGGGAACACCCCCGAGGAGTTCGTGGACAACGTCAGGGACGACACCGTACGCGAGGCGGCCTACCGGCTCCTCCAGGCCGAATGCCGGGTCAGGCCCGGGCCGGGCAAGGGACCGGGCAAGGGACCGGGCAAGGGGTCGGGCAAGGGGTCGGGAAACGGGTCGGGGCCGGGGGACGCGGCCGGATAAGGTCGGGCCTCGTGACAGACACCCGAACTCCCCCTCCCCTCACCGGCGACGAGCCGACCGTTTTGAACAACTGGCTCGAATGGCACCGGGCGACCCTGGCCGTCAAGTGCGCGGACCTGTCGGACGAGCAGCTGCGCCTGCGCGCCGCCCCGCCCTCCACGCTCTCCCTGCTGGGCCTGGTCAGGCACCTGGCGCACGTCGAACGCAGCTGGTTCCGGCGCGTGCTCAACGGCGAGGACCTGCCCAAGCTCTGGGACAAGGACCGCGACAACGACGCCGACTTCAACGAGGTGGACACCGCCTCGGTCAAGGAGGCGTTCGCGACGTGGGAGGAGGAGATCGAGCACGCGCGCGCCATCTCGGCCGCCAAGCCGCTCGACGCCGTGGGCGATCGCAACGGGCAGGAATGCTCGCACCGCTGGATCCTCGTCCACATGATCGAGGAGTACGCCCGCCACAACGGTCACGCTGACCTGCTACGCGAGCGTATCGACGGCGTCACCGGCGAGTGACGGCACGCCCCGGGCCTCCGGCCGCTCCTGCCGGGGGCCGGGCTCAGCGGGATGGAGACGGTTCAGGCGTCGGCGCGGAACAGCGCCCATACGGCCTTGCCGCCGCGCGCCAGCGGGTCCCAGCCCCAGCACTGGCTGTAGGTTTCGACGATGTAAAGGCCACGCCCGTTCTCGGAGATGAAGTCGGGCTCCTTGGGACGCGGCACCTCGTCGCTGGGGTCGGCCACGGCGAGCAGCACGTGGGGGGCGACCCGCATCAGCAGCAGCTCTATCTCGCGGCGCCCGCGCGCGTACATCGCGTACCTGACCGCGTTCGTCACCAGCTCCGAGACCACCAGCGCGGCGTCGTCGCTCAGCTCGTGCAGGCCCCAGCCGCGCAGCGTCGAGCGGGTCACGTCCCTGGCCGTCTTCACCGAGTCCGCCTGGAAGGGCAGCGGGCACGAGGTGGTGTACGGCTTGCCACCCATGAGCAGGCGGTCGAAACCCACCTCTCGGGTGATCTGGAGGCAATCGGCAGTGGCCAGAGGATCCTCCACCATGCCGCCGATACCTCCCCGTTCAGCCTTGGTTAGTGCATGTTTGGCCCAATATGCACTAAGCCATCATGGGTCACGATCGCCTGCAGCTGCAAGACCCAAATGCACGTGCAAGTGCAATGTGCAGTAGCAAGCGGCGTTTTCGGGGCATAGATATCCGAATCGGACACGAGGTTGAGACCTTGTCATACCCGGCAATGTGGTGTCACTGTGTGTGCGGACCTTGATAGGAGGCAAAGTGACGCAGAACCAGCCGGGTTCCGGGCCGACGGCGCTGCGCATCCTCCTGGGCTCCCAACTGCGCAAGCTCAGGGAAGCGAAGAACGTCACTCGTGAGGAGGCCGGCCACCTCATCCGGGGGTCGGAATCCAAGATCAGCCGGATGGAACTCGGCCGAGTGGGGTTCAAAGAACGCGACGTGGCGGACCTGCTGACCCTGTACGGGGTCGTGGATCATCAGGCCCGCTCCGCCGTACTCGACCTGGTGGCCACCGCCAATGAGCCTGGCTGGTGGCACCGGTTCAACGACGTCCTGCCCACGTGGTTCCAGGCGTTCGTCGGCCTTGAAGAGGCCGCCGCCAGGATCAGGACCTACGAGGTCCAGTTCGTGCCGGGACTGTTGCAGACCAAGGAGTACGCAAGGGCTGTGGTGACCGCCGGTTCGGCGGGCATCGGGGCGGAGGAGATCGCCAGAAGGGTGGATCTCCGCCTGGAGCGCCAGCGGATGTTCGACAGGCCCGACGGGCCGGTCTTCTGGGCGGTGATCGACGAGGCCGCGCTACGGCGCCCCATCGGCGGCGCCGAGGTGATGAGGGCCCAGCTCGAGCACCTCATCGACCTGATGCGCCAGCCCAGCATCACGATCCAGATCATGCCGTTCAGCTTCGGCGGGCACAGTGCGGAGGGCGGGGCGTTCAGCATCCTTCGCTTCCCCGACACCGACCTGCCCGACGTGGTGTACGTCGAGCAGCTCGCCAGCGCGCTCTACCTGGACAAGCGGGAAGATGTGGACCGATACACCGAGGTGATGGAGCGGCTCTGCGCCGTGAGCACCACCCCGGACGAGACGATCGAGTTGTTGAGGACGATCGCGGACGAGTTCTGACGGCGTCGGGCGTCGTGGTTGGGTATGCATCTGCCCTAGACTGGCCATCGGCGTTGGAACCCGCCGTGGCGGAGCATGCCCAACACCGCTCATGTGGGCGCGGCGCGTGAGCCGAACCGATGGACGCGCCCGCGATCACTCGTAGCTTGATCAAGGAGACCATTCCGTGAAGACCGCTGTCGAGGAGCTCAGCCCGACCCGGGTCAAGCTCACTGTCGAGGTGCCGTTCGACGAGCTGCGCCCGAGCATGGATGCGGCGTACAAGAAGGTCGCGCAGCAGGTGCGCGTCCCCGGGTTCCGGCCTGGCAAGGTTCCGGCCCGCATCATCGAGCAGCGCTTCGGCCGGGCGGTAGTGCTGGAGGAGACCCTCAACGACGCGGTGCCCAAGCTGTACGGCCAGGCCGTCGACGAGGTCGACGTGTTCCCGGTCAGCCAGCCGGACATCGAGGTCACGAAGATCGACGACGGTGAGCAGATCGAGTTCACCGCCGAGGTCGACATCCGGCCCAACTTCGACGTGCCCGACTACGCGGGCGTCGAGATCACGGTCGACTCCGCCGAGGTCTCCGACGAGGACGTGGACGCCCAGCTCGACGCGCTGCGCCAGCGCTTCGCCACGCTGACCGGCGTGGAGCGCGCCGCCGCCAACGGCGACTTCGTCGTCATGGACCTGCGCGCCGAGATCGACGGCAAGAACATCGAGGAGCAGCAGGCCAGCGAGGTCTCCTACGAGGTCGGCGCCGGCTCCGTGCTGCAGGGCCTCGACGACGCGCTCGAGGGCATGTCCGCGGGCGAGGAGAAGAGCTTCAAGACCGAGCTGGTCGGCGGTGAGAACGCCGGCGAGGAGGCCGACGTGATCATCAACGTCAAGTCGGTCAAGGAGAAGGTCCTGCCCGAGCTGGACGACGAGTTCGCCCAGCTCGCGAGCGAGTTCGACACGCTCGACGAGCTCAAGGCCAGCATCCGCGAGCAGTCCCGCCGCAACAAGCTGATCGACCAGGTCGTCCAGGCCCGCGAGAAGGCGCTCGACGCGCTGCTGGACCAGATCGACATCCCGCTGCCGGAGAGCGCGCTCAAGGCCGAGGTCGACGCCCGCAAGCACAACCTTGACCACCAGGTGGCCGAGAGCGGCCTCAGCCGCGACGCCTTCTTCCGCCTCTACCAGACGACGGAGGAGGAGCGTTTCGCCGAGTTCGAGACCAACTCCGCCAGGGCGATCAAGGTCGGGTTCGTGCTCGACAAGATCGTCAAGTCCGAGGAGCTGGGCGTCTCGGAGCAGGAGCTGACCAACTTCGTGGTGCGCCGCGCCATGGAGATGGGCGTGCAGCCGAACGAGCTGGCCAAGCACCTCGCCGACAACGACCAGCTCACGCTGGCCATGGTCGAGATCGTGCGCGACAAGGCCAAGTCGGTGCTCGGTGACGCCGCCAAGGTCGTCGACACCGAGGGCAACGAGGTCGACCTCAAGGCCATCTACACCGAGATCAACGGTGGCGAGGTCGTCGAGGAAGAGGCCGCCGCCTCCGACTCGGACGCCGACGCCGAGGGCAAGCCCGAGGCGTGACATCCGCCTGGGCGTCGAGGCCCCCGGACTGGAAACGGTCCGGGGGCCTCCGCTTTGGGGGCGCTGAGAGGGCCTGTGACGGCATCGCGGGCCGGTACGCGGCTCCGACGCCCCTGCGCGGCCTGCCCTACCCTGATCCGCCCTCTGAGCGCCCCGGGGAGGTGGGCGTCGCCCGCCGTCGGCCGGCCCTCGTGGGACGAAAGCCGCATTGGCCCGCAAAGGGAACAGGTGTGCGCACGGACGCACCTGCGCCGTCAGCGAACAGTCCGGGGGACCGGGCATGACCTGTAGGTGGCGCGCGTTAAGGTCACAAGCAAAGCCAATCGATTACGACGCATCGGAAGGTGACGCTGTGACCAGCCCGCCGACCTTCTATCAGCCTGAGTCGCGAGGCCGTGAGAACGGCTCGTCCTTCCGGCTTGAGGACCAGCTTTACCAGCGCCTGCTCCGCGAGCGCATCATTGTGCTCGGACAGGAGGTCAACGACGAGATCGCCAACCGCATCTGCGCCGAGCTCCTCCTGCTCGCGGCCGATGACCCCGAGCGGGACATCACGCTGTACATCAACTCGCCGGGGGGCTCGGTGAGTGCGGGCATGGCGATTTACGACATGATGGAATACGTGCCGAACGACGTATCCACGGTCGTGATGGGCATGGCCGCCTCCATGGGGCAGTTCCTGCTGACCGCGGGGGCGCGTGGCAAGCGTTACGGCCTGCCGCACGCCCGGGTGATGATGCACCAGCCGTCGGGCGGCATCGGTGGCACCGCCGCCGACATCGCCATCCAGGCCGAGCAGATGCTCTACGTGAAGAAGACGCTCGCCGAGCGGATCGCCTTCCACACGGGCCAGCCGCTGGACCAGATCGAGTCCGACTCCGACCGCGACCGCTGGTTCACGGCGGAGGAGGCCAAGGACTATGGCTTCATCGACCACGTCGTGCGCAGTGCGCGGCAGGTGCCCTCTGCGGGCCCGGTCTCTTAGGGGGAGCTGACATGAACATCCAAAGCCGTTACGTTCTCCCCTCCTTCGTCGAGCGCACGTCATACGGCGTGAAGGAGATGAACCCGTACAACAAGCTCTTCGAGGACCGCATCATCTTCCTCGGAGTGCAGATCGACGACGCGTCGGCCAACGACGTGATGGCCCAGCTGCTGACGCTGGAGTCGCTCGACCCCGACCGTGACATCAGCATCTACATCAACTCGCCCGGCGGTTCCTTCACCGCCATGACGGCGATCTACGACACGATGCAGTTCGTCCGGCCGGAGATCCAGACCGTCTGCCTCGGCCAGGCCGCCTCCGCGGCGGCCGTGCTGCTGTCCGGAGGCACCCCGGGCAAGCGCTTCGCGCTGCCCAACGCCCGGGTGCTGATCCACCAGCCGTCCACCGAGGGTGGCGGCCAGGGCAGCGACATCGAGATCCAGGCCCGCGAGATCCTGCGCATGCGCACGCTGCTCGAGGACATCGTGGCCAGGCACACGGGCAAGCCATCCGCCGAAGTCCGCAAGGACATCGAACGCGACAAAATTCTCAACGCGGACGAGGCAAAGGCGTATGGTCTGATCGATGACATTATCCCGTCCAGGAAGAAACGAGCTCAGGCCGTAGCTTCCTAGACGAGACGTGACGCACCGGAGCGCTGCCCTATAGGGCACGTTCCGGTGCGACTCGCCGCTAGGGGGCTCACTGAGGGCCCAGAAGACGGTAACGTCGAAACCTGAGCGGTTCGGCCTAGTCCGGAGGATGTCCGGAGACACTGCTCGCGGGAGCAAGCAGGGCGGTCCCACGCAAAGGAGTATCTGGGGTGGCACGCATCGGCGACGGGGGAGACCTGCTGAAGTGCTCTTTCTGCGGAAAGAGTCAGAAGCAAGTCAAGAAGCTCATTGCCGGTCCAGGCGTCTACATCTGCGATGAGTGCATCGATCTCTGCAACGAGATCATCGAGGAGGAGCTGTCTGAGTCCTCCGAGCTCAAGTGGGACAACCTGCCCAAGCCGAGGGAGATCTACGAGTTCCTCGACGCCTATGTCATCGGTCAGGACAAGGCGAAGAAGGCTCTCTCGGTGGCGGTGTACAACCACTACAAGCGGGTGCAGTCCGGTGACCGGGGCAGAGACGACGGCCTTGAGCTGGCCAAGAGCAACATCTTGTTGCTCGGGCCCACCGGCTCGGGCAAGACGCTGCTGGCGCAGACCCTGGCGAAGATGCTCAACGTACCCTTCGCCATCGCCGACGCCACCGCGCTGACCGAGGCGGGCTACGTCGGCGAGGATGTCGAGAACATCCTCCTCAAGCTCATCCAGGCCGCCGACTACGACGTCAAGAAGGCCGAGACCGGCATCATCTACATCGACGAGGTCGACAAGATCGCTCGCAAGAGCGAAAACCCGTCGATCACGCGCGACGTCTCCGGCGAGGGTGTGCAGCAGGCGCTGCTGAAGATCCTGGAGGGCACCACGGCCTCGGTGCCCCCGCAGGGCGGCCGCAAGCACCCGCACCAGGAGTTCATCCAGATCGACACGACCAACGTGCTGTTCATCTGCGGTGGCGCGTTCGCCGGTCTGGAAAAGATCATCGAGTCGCGCATCGGCAAGAAGGGCATCGGCTTCAACGCCATCATCCGGTCGAAGGAAGAGGTCGACACGGCCGACATCTTCGGCGACGTGATGCCGGAGGACCTGCTGAAGTTCGGCATGATCCCCGAGTTCGTCGGCCGCCTGCCGGTCATCACCTCGGTGCACAACCTCGACCGTGAGGCGCTCATCCAGATTCTCACCGAGCCGCGCAACGCGCTGGTCAAGCAATACCGCAAGTTGCTCGAGCTCGACGGGGTGGAGCTGGAGTTCACCGACGGCGCCCTCGAGGCCATCGCCGACCAGGCCATCCTGCGCGGCACCGGCGCCCGCGGGCTGCGCGCCATCCTGGAGGAGGTGCTCCAGTCCGTCATGTACGAGGTGCCCTCCAGACAGGATGTCGCCCGGGTGGTCATCACCCGCGAGTCGGTGCTCGAGCACGCCATCCCGACGCTCGTGCCGCGCGACCAGCTCGCCGCCAAGCAGCAGCGCACGCCGCGCGAGAAGTCGGCCTGACACTCGCCCGCGGTTTCCGCGAACGCCCCGTGGTTTCGAACCATGGGGCGTTTCGCTTGCCCGCCTCCCTAGAATTGGTCACTGTGACAACGCCAGAGCTGCCTACCCAGTACACACCGGCCGACGTCGAGACCCGTAGCTACGAGCGCTGGGTATCCGAAGGCTACTTCCGCGCCGACCCGGGCAGCTCGCGCGAGCCGTACAGCATCGTCCTGCCGCCGCCCAACGTGACGGGCGTGCTGCACATCGGGCACGCCCTCGACCACTCCATCCAGGACGCGCTGACCCGCCGCGCGCGCATGCGCGGCCTCGAGACGTTGTGGCTGCCCGGCATGGACCACGCCGGCATCGCCACCCAGAACGTCGTCGAGCGCGAGCTGGCCAAGCAGGGCAAGTCCCGCCACGACCTGGGGCGCGAGGCGTTCGTCGAGCGGGTCTGGGAGTGGAAGGAGGAGTCCGGCGGCCGGATCCTCGGCCAGATGCGCAAGCTCGGCGACGGTGTCGACTGGTCGCGCGAGCGGTTCACGATGGACCCGGGGCTGTCGCGGGCCGTGCAGACCATCTTCAAGAAGCTGTTCGACGACGGGCTGATCTACCGCGCCGAGCGGATCATCAACTGGTGCCCGCGCTGCCTGACCGCGCTGTCCGACATCGAGGTGGAGCACAGCGAGGACGAGGGCGAGCTCGTCTCGATCCGCTACTCCGACGAGATCGTGGTCGCCACCACGCGCGCCGAGACCATGCTCGGCGACACCGCCGTGGCCGTGCACCCCTCCGACGAGCGCTACGCCCACCTGATCGGCACGATGGTGGAGGTGCCGCTCACCGGCCGCATGATCCCCGTGGTCGCCGACGAGCACGTCGATCCGGCGTTCGGCACCGGCGCGGTCAAGGTGACCCCCGCCCATGACCCCAACGACTTCGAGATCGGCCGGCGCCATTCGCTGCCGTCGCTGACGGTGATGGACGAGCGCGGCGTGATCACCGCTCACGGGCCGTTCCAGGGGCTCGACCGCTTCGAGGCCCGGCCCGCCGTGGTCGCCGCGCTGCGCGCCGATGGCAGGATCGTCGCGGAGAAGCGGCCCTACGTGCACTCGGTCGGTCACTGCTCGCGCTGCAAGACCGTGGTCGAGCCCAGGCTGTCGCTGCAGTGGTTCGTCAACGTCGCGCCGCTGGCCAAGGCCGCGGGCGACGCCGTCCGCGACGGGCGCACCCGCATCCACCCGCCGGAGCTGGCCAAGCGCTACTTCGACTGGGTCGACGACATGCACGACTGGTGCATCTCCCGGCAGCTCTGGTGGGGTCACCGCATCCCGGTCTGGTACGGCCCCGCCGGTGAGGTCGTGTGCGTGGGCCCCGACGAGGAGCCGCCGGCCGGCTACACGCAGGACTCCGACGTCCTCGACACCTGGTTCTCGTCCGGTCTGTGGCCGTTCTCGACGATGGGCTGGCCCGACCAGACACCCGAGCTGGCGCGCTTCTACCCGACGTCCGTGCTGGTCACCGGCTACGACATCCTGTTCTTCTGGGTCGCCAGGATGATGATGTTCGGGCTCTACGCCATGGACGGCGAGCCGCCGTTCCGCGTCGTCGCCCTGCACGGCATGGTCCGCGACCAGTACGGCAAGAAGATGTCCAAGTCGTTCGGCAACGTGGTCGATCCCCTCGACTGGATCGATCGCTTCGGCGCCGACGCCACCCGCTTCACCCTGCTGCGCGGCGCCAACCCCGGCTCCGACGTCGCGGTGAGCGAGGAATGGGCGGCCGGCTCCCGCAACTTCTGCAACAAGATCTGGAACGCCACCAGGTTCGCCCTGATGAACGGCGCCGCCGTGGGCTCACTCGACGGCGCCGAGCTGACCGCGGCCGACCGGTGGATCCTGTCGCGCCTGCAGACCGTCGTCACGGCGGCCGACGCGGCTTTCGAGGAGTTCGAGTTCGCCAAGGCGTCCGACCTGCTCTACCACTTCGCGTGGGACGAGGTCTGCGACTGGTACCTGGAGCTGGCCAAGATCCAGCTCGGTGAGGGGCTGGAGCACACCCGGCTGGTGCTCGGCCACGTGCTCGACGCCATCCTGCGGCTGCTGCATCCGCTGGTGCCGTTCGTGACCGAGGAGCTGTGGCGGGCCGTCACCGGCGGCGAATCGCTCGTCGTGGCGCCGTGGCCGGTGGCCGAGGCGCGCTACGCGGACCGCGCGGCCGAGGCGGAGATCGAGGCACTGCAGGAGCTGGTGACGGAGGTCCGCCGGTTCCGGTCGGACCAGGGGCTCAAGCCGGGCCAGAAGGTGGCCGCGCGGCTCGGGCTGAGCGGCACGCCGCTGGCCGGCCAGGAGTCGGCGATCCGGGCGCTGCTGCGCCTGACGGACCCGTCGGAGTCGTTCAACGCCACGGCGCGGTTCGCGGTGGGGGCGGTGACGGTGGAGATCGACACCGCCGGCGCCATCGACGTCGCCGCGGAGCGCAAGCGCCTGGAGAAGGATCTCGCTGCCGCGCGCAAGGAGGCCGCCCAGGTGGCCGCCAAGCTGGGCAACGAGCAGTTCATGGCCAAGGCGCCGCAGGACGTGGTGGACAAGGTCAGGAGCCGGGCCGAGCAGGCGTCCGCCGACATCGAGCGGCTGGAGGCTCAGCTCGCCGGGCTGGGTGTTTGAACCGTACGTACGAGGGGAAGGTCCATTCGTTACCGAAGATGGACCTTCCACGGGCCTGAGGCTGCTACAGTTTTCAACGCGGGGCCAATCAGCCCTGACATCCCTGTGAACAAACCCCGACTTCCGGGTTGCGCCAGCCGCGCGGTTGGACAAGAGCCGAAAGTTAGAGTAAGTTAGCAGGGTTGCCTCCAAGCGAGGCAGGTCCGGAAGCTCCCGGATCGGGCGGTTTGACAAGGATCGTCCGGATCTGGTAGTCTAAAGGAAACGAAATGTGCGCCTCTCGCACTGGGGTCCGGAAGGGATCTCGGTGCGGATGTACGCGTCCGTTTCTTGAGAACTCAACAGTGTGTTAAAAGCCAGTGCATGATGCACAACCCCGTCATGGATTGATTGTGACGGATTCCTTTGGTTGATGTCCATCGTGGATGGATGTTGGCCAGG